>JAUNSK010000019.1 GCA_030539275.1 Oscillospiraceae bacterium
ACGCATAAAAATACCCCCTTTACTGGTGTTGTCCAGTAAAGGGGGTACATATCACTATAATAAACTGCAAACCTTTTATTTTTTATATTCTGTATATGTTCCCGATGATCCGTTTCTTGATTTTTTCATCTGCAAATGAACTTTGGGCACTGTTGATAAGCACCTGTTTTATATCATCATAAGTAAGTCCGCATTTTTCATAGACACACTTAAGTTCATCAGACTCAGTTGTATCTGATACTGACATATTGTCGGTATTAACAGTCACGCATATTCCGGCATCCAGAAAACTCTTTATCGGATATGAATCAAATGAATCACACGCATGAGTCTGAATATTGCTTGTCGGACACATTTCAAGACATATTCCTCTGTCACGTAAAAGAGCCATAAGCTCAGGAGAATCAGTAATATGGATTCCATGTCCGATCCTTGATGCACCGAAGGCTACAGCATCCGATACACTGTCAGGACCTGCCGCTTCTCCTGCATGTATAGTAAACGGAATATCAAGACCTGCTGCAAGTTCAAAGACATTTTTATAATCAAGGGTAGGGAAGAGTGCTTCAGCACCTGCAAGATCTATAGCTGCTACACCGCTGCCAAGGTAATTTTGAGCGACATGCACAGTCTGAAGATTTGCCTCATCACTGCTGCCGCGCATACAGCACAGAATAAGATTTGCATCAAATCTGCTTCTCCTGAGTCCGTCAATTGCTGCTTTTACGGCTTCATCCTGAGTGAGACCAAGTTTAGTGTGAAGCTGTGGGGCAAACCTGATCTCCGCATATGCAAGTCCCTGAGCTTCAAGTTCACTGCACAGAGTGAATACAGCGTCAGAAAGCGCATGATCACGCTGCAGAAGAGTCAGGGGAAAATCAAAAGCTCTCAGGTAATCATTAAGACTTGAACAATTGTCCGGTGCACACAGAAGCTTTTTTAGTTCGCTGTCTTCATCAGCAACGGTGATATTCTGTTCATGAGCCAGTTTCCTTACACATTTTACACTCAGTGAACCGTCAAGATGCAGATGAAGGTCTGTCATGCAGCCATGAAGTGAAGCAAAATTGAATTCGTTCATATTACTGTTCCCTGTAATCAAATACTCTTTTGGATTTCTTTTCTGATCTCGGAAGACTGCCCATTGGTACGCATTCACATTTTATCTTGATGCCGATAAGCTTTTTAAATGTGTCAACGACCTGAATTTCGGTTTTATCCTTGTCGTCAAGTGATGAGGTCTCAACCTTGAGAGTCATTATATCCTTACCGCTCTTGTGTTCAATAATAACCTGGTATTCACTTGAAACACCGCTGACATTTGAAAGTGTATTTTCGATCTGTCCCGGATAAATATTTACGCCCTTAACTTTTATCATATCGTCAGTACGACCGAATATACGTCCGATCATCGGATATTCACTGCCGCAGCTGCACTTGTGAGGAATAATCCTTGTAAGATCATGTGTTCTGTAACGGATAAGCGGAGCACCCTGTTTTTTAAGTGTTGTTATAACAAGCTCGCCGTCTTCGCCGTCAGGGAGCACTTCACCGGTTGTAGGATCGATTATCTCAAAGTATACAAAGTCATTCCAGTAATGAATGCCTTCGTGTGCAGGACAGTCTATTCCTATGCCTGGTCCGTAGATCTCTGTAAGACCATAAATATCAAAAAGTTCGATCTCCAGTTCCTTTGCTATACGGTCACGCATCATGCTGCCCCATCTTTCAGAGCCGATAATGCCTTTTTTAAGAGCAATCCTGTCACGCAGATCTCTCTTCTGTACTTCTTCTGAGAGAAGGAGAGCATACGAGGATGTTGCACATATTACTGTGCTCTGAAGATCTACCATAAGCTGAAGCTGTTTTTCAGTATTGCCGGGGCCGACCGGTACAGCCATTGCACCGAGTTTTTCACAGCCTGCCTGAAATCCTATGCCTGCTGTCCATAAACCATAGCCTGGTGTGATCTGAATACGGTCAAGGTTTGTGAGTCCGGCCATTTCGTAGCAGCGTGCAAACATTGTAGCCCAGTCGTCTACATCCTGTCTTGTATATGGTATTATTATAGGTTTGCCTGTTGTACCGGATGATGAGTGTATACGAACGACCTCTTCATCAGGCACGGCCTGGATTCCGAGAGGATATGCTTTTCTCAGATCATGCTTATCTGAGAAAGGCAGTTTTCTGAAATCTTCAAAACTGTTTATAGCATTAACATCTATATCCTTGAAAAGTTCTTTGTAAAATCTGCTGTTGGCAGCAGCGTTTACAACTGATTTTCTGATTGCTTCAAAATTATCCATTTTATTCATCTCCGTTATTTTAGAGAAGCACTGGCTTTTATGCCTGCTTCAAAAGCGTCAGTATTCATTTCGAAAAACCTGGGTTTTACGTTTTTGTTTATTGCAGTGATGATTGATTCCTTTGAGACGTCAAGAAGAGATAGTCCGAATGCAATTCCGACAAGAACGACATTTACTGTTTTTACACTGCCGCACGAAAGTGCTATGCTGTTTGCATCTACAAAATAAGCGTGCGAATTTTCACTGATATAATCTTTAATAGCCTGTGTGTCATATGTACTTGCACCAAGTGCTACGGTAATAGGATTTATCTGTGCTGTATTTACGATAGCATGACCGCCTTTTTTAAGCCACGGAATATTGCGTGCACCTTCACAAAGTTCAAAGCTGAGAATAAGGTCAGCACAGCCCTGAGGAATGTATGATGAGCAGACTTCTTCGGTTCTTACATGGCTTACAACGCATCCGCCTCTCTGACTCATTCCGATTGTTTCACCTGTACGTGCACATACTCCTGATGTCAGAGCTGCGCCGGAGGCTAATATTTTTGAGGCAAGGATCGTTCCCTGTCCGCCTACTCCTGAAATTAAAATGTCCATTTAAAATACCCTCCTCTGCATTTAAGCCTTGATTATTTTTTTACCCGGACAGATCTGTGCACACAGACCGCATCCAAAGCAAAGCGTATCATTTATCTTAACTTTTGAGTCCTCGATATACATAGCAGGACATCCTATTTCATTTATGCAGTGCATACATCCGGTACAGTTTTCTGTTATGTACAGGCCGGAAGGCTTTGATACTGCTATACATGGTGCTCTGAATACTACAACACTTACACCGTCATACTCAGCAGCTGCTCTTACTGTTTCAATTGCCTTGTCCAGATCGTAAGGATCAGCTTCTTCAACAAAGCCTGCATTGAGAGCCTTTGCTACCTTTACCGGATCGATCCTGGCTGACTGGGTTTCCATCATTGTTCTGCCTGTTCCCGGATGAGGCTGATGTCCTGTCATTGCCGTTGTACTGTTGTCAAGAATGATGACATTTATATTTGTGTTGTTGTATACGGCATTTGCAAGACCTGTCATACCGCTTGCAAAGAATGTAGAGTCTCCGATAAATGCAAAAGCATTTGTGTCGGGGTTTGTTCTTTTTATACCCTGAGCTGCTGTAATTCCTGCGCCCATGCAAAGACATGTATCAACCATATCAAGTGGCTTTGCATTTCCCAGTGTATAGCATCCGATATCTCCGCAGAAAACTGATTTTCTGTTCTTCATTGCTTTCTTTACAGCATAAAAGCTTGCTCTGTGAGGGCATCCGGCGCAGAGAACAGGAGGTCTTGCAGGAAGCTCCATCGGCTTGCATGAATTATCAGTATAATCAAGCGAGAGGTATTCACATATGTACTTTCTGACAAGATCAAACTTGAGTTCACCTGCAGGATTTATACGAAAATCAAGTTTGCCTGTTATTGCAACGTCAGTAATGGCATTTTCAGCCTTTGCATATGTAAGACCTGTTTCTATTACAGGATCAAGTTCTTCAAGTACGAGAATCCGGTCAGTCATTGAAAGAAACTTTTTATAAAGTCCCTTTGGTGCCGGAAATACTGCTCCTACCTTAAGAAATGAAACCTTGTCCTCAACCCCGAGTGATCTGATTACATCCATTGCGATCGCTGCCGTAACACCGCCTGCTGCGATACCTGTTTTTGATGTACCGGTAATGCTGTTGTATCTGATCTCATCAAATATTCCGGAAATAACGGGCTGCTGTTTCTCTATCTCTATATGTCTCTTATACGAAAGAGGCGGGAAGATGACCCATCTCGGATCTTTTGTAAATCCATCGTATTCATGAACTGCCGGTTCATCAAGTTCGATGGCTGCACTTGCATGACAAACCTTTGTTGTCGGACGCATAATTACCGGCATACCAATGTGTTCGGAAAGTTCAAAAGCATATTTTGTCATTTCATATGCTTCTTCCGGTGAAGACGGATCGAGTACAGGAATATTTGCGTATTCACCGAAATGACGGGTATCCTGTTCTGTCTGTGATGATATCGGGCCCGGATCATCAGCGACAAGTACCACCATTCCTCCCTTGATTCCGATATAACTCAGGCACATAAGAGGATCAGATGCTACGTTAAGTCCGACCTGCTTCATTGTGACCATTGTTCTTGCACCGGAGTAAGAGGCTCCTGCTGCAACCTCCATAGCGGCTTTTTCGTTTGTTGACCATTCAACATATATTTTGCCGTCCTTGTTGTACTTTGCAACTGTCTGGAGAACCTCTGTTGACGGAGTGCCGGGATAACCGCTTACAAGATTTACACCTGCTGCAACTGCTCCGAGTGCTATTGCTCCGTTTCCTAATAAAATTTCTTTCATAAACCACACCTCAAATATTATAAAATTTTGTATCGTATAAAAATCATCAATAAATAAAAAAGCCTGTCCTTTAAAAAAATAAAGGACAGACTGTAAAATCTGCGGTACCACCTTAATTGATCTGTAAAGATCCACTCATCAAAATGCAAACACATTTTTTACCGTTAACGCCGGCTTACGTCTTGGATACTAGGCATAAAACTTTTCCCCATTGCCCTCCGCGGTCCACTTACAAGGCTGTGACTGATGAAACTCTCAGCAAATATTTCAATCTCTGGGCAGCACAGCAGGACAGATCCTGCACCATGTTTTATTTCCGCTTCACTGGTTTGTCAATGATTTCATTGTATCACACCATATAAAAGATGTCAAGGCAAAAAACCTAAAAAAATATTAGAAAATTAAAGTTTATTGGTTTTATTGACATGAAATCTGAATCTGATATAATATAATGAGTATGTTGAATGGTTAAACAAATATCCGGACAAGATGCCGGGTGCAGGCTACAGGAGGAAAAAATGCTTATATCAGCAGAGAAAATAACAAAAAATTACGGAATGAAACAGCTTCTCAATGAAGTGTCATTATATATAAATGAAGGTGACGCTATAGGTATTATAGGTATCAACGGAACCGGCAAAAGTACATTTTTAAAAATACTTGCAGGAAGAACACATGCTGACTCAGGCAATATTGCTATGAAGCCGGGCATAAGAATATCATATCTGCCGCAGAATCCTGAGATGGATGATGAAAATACTGTGCTTGAGCAGGTATTTTCAGATTCATCAGGTGAGTTTTCAGACCTGCATGAATATGAAGCAAAGACTATTCTTAATAAGCTCGGGATAAATGATTTCACACAGAAGATATCGACTCTTTCAGGAGGACAGCGCAAACGCGTCGCTCTGGCAAATGCACTTATCCGTCCGTGCGATCTCCTGATTCTTGATGAACCTACCAACCATCTTGACAGTGAAATGGTTGCCTGGCTTGAAAACAGACTGAAGAGATTTACAGGCGCTATAGTAATGATAACACATGACAGATATTTTCTTGAGAGAGTGGCAGGCAGAATAGTTGAACTGTCAAGAGGCAGCTTTTACACATATGAAGCTAATTTCTCAAAATATCTTGAACTCAAGAGCCAGCGTCAGGAGATGGAGCAGGCCAGCGAGCGAAAGAGACAGTCGATACTCAGAAAAGAATATCAGTGGATCATGCGCGGTGCACGTGCGAGAGGAACAAAAAGCAAGGACAGAATAGAAAGATATAATGATCTGAAGGACCAGCAGGCCCCTGAGTCTGATGAAAATGTTCAGATATCTTCAGTTTCAAGCCGCCTCGGCAAAAAAACAATAGAGCTTGAACATGTTTCAAAAAGCTTTGGCAGCAAAAAAGTACTTGATGACTTTTCATATATTATTTCTAAAAATGACAGGATAGGAATAGTGGGCAGAAACGGCGCAGGTAAATCAACCCTTCTGAATATAATAACCGGGCTTATTCTGCCTGACAGCGGAACTGTGGATACCGGCGATACTGTGTGTATCGGATACTTTACACAGACTGCCGGAGATATGGATCCTGATAAAAAGGTTTTTGACTTTATACATGATATATCTGACAGTATCAGAACAAGTGACGGAACATTTTCAGCGTCTCAGATGCTTGAGCGTTTTCTCTTTTATCCGGATCTTCAGCAGTCAATGATAGGAAAGCTGAGCGGAGGAGAAAAAAGAAGACTTTATCTGCTGAGCATACTGATGACTGCACCGAATATTCTGCTCCTTGACGAGCCGACAAATGATCTGGATATTGAAACACTGATGATCCTTGAGGACTATCTTGAATCTTTCCCGGGTGCTGTTGTGTCAGTATCCCATGACAGATATTTTCTAGATAAGACTGCCTCTCAGATCTTTGAGGTAACCGACGGCGGAGCAGTAAACAGATATAACGGAAACTACAGTGATTATATAGAAAAAGCCAGAGATAATGAAAAGACAGCTCAGGCAAAATCCCAGTCATCACAGGAACAGGCGTCTGACAAGCGTACACATGCTCTCAAGTTTTCATTCAACGAGCTTCGGGAGTTTGAAACAATAGATGACGACATTGCAGAGATCGAATCACAGATAGCTGACTGTGAAAAGGAAATATCAAAGACAGCATCTGACTATGTAAAGCTGCAGGAGATCATGCTCAGAAAGACCGGACTTGAAGAAGAACTGGACATGAAGACAGAAAGATGGCTTTATCTCAACGAACTTGCAGAAAAAATTGAACAGCAGAAAAAAATGAAATAATAATTAGTTTGTACTATCTGAATAATTTCCATTTGCGTGAGAAATAATATAACAGAAATGCAGCAGTATAACTAGGTATACATATGCATTTGGTATTTTTATTTTGGAGGAGACGCAAATGGAATATCTTCGGGTAGTATTTTCATCATTATTTTCACTGGTATTATTGTTTTTTCTTACCAAGCTTACCGGTAAGAGACAGATGTCACAGCTGAGCGTTTTTGATTACGTAAACAGCATAACAATAGGTTCAATAGCAGCAGAGATGGCGACTGAACTTGAAAAAAATATTCTGCTGCCAAGCATAGCAATAGTAATTTATTCACTTAGTGTGTTTCTTCTCTCTAAACTTGCACAGCACAGCATTAAAGCCAGATCTTTTGTCGATGGCAAATCAGCCATTATATTTGACAACAGCGAATTTGATCTTAAGGAACTGAAAAAATCACAGTTTGATATAACCGAGGTTTTTGCAGAGTGCAGGTCCCAGGGGTATTTTGACTTTTCTGATATCCAGACAATAGTTGCTGAACATAACGGAAAAATGAGTGTTTTGCCGAAGTCAACAAAAAGACCGGTTATAACGGAGGATCTTAATCTGTGTCCGAAACAGGACAGAACTTATGAAATTGTCATTTCTGAGGGAAGGATCATAACAGAGAATCTGATAAAGAACGGAAAAAATCACGATTGGCTGAAAAAACAGCTTAAACAGCAAAAAACTGATATACATGATGTATTTTTAGCTACCTGTACAAATGACAATCAGCTGAACATTTTTAAGGACAAATACAGCCAAAAATTTAATAAATAGTTAATGCTACAAATATTATATTATAATATTATGTAATAATATATAATATTATCTTTAATGTCCACCACATCTTGATTTAAGCTGATTATTATGATATAATAATAGTTAGAAATTTGACGAAAGGTGGATAGACTGTGAAAAAAAAGAAATCTGATAAATCTTCTACGGTTTATAAAACAGGATTGTCAGTAAACAGCTGTGTAATATTTATTCTAATATTTTTACTGGTCTTTGCGTCAGCACGACTGGCGGCCTCAAGACAGACTATTCACCTTTTCGGGATAGACTTAAGTTCCGGATCGGTAAATGGTATATTGTGCTCGATACTGATCATGATACCTATTATGATGACAAGCCTTGACAGAAAGCGAGGCTTTATTTTATCACTTATTATGCTTGCTGCAAATGCAGTTACGGTTATAGGCAATATATATTTCAGAAGATCTCTTGATGCGATACCTGGCCTGGCATATATTTTCCTTGGCGTATTCATGGTATTTCTGCTTAAGAAAAATCTTACTCAGATCGCAAGAAATGAGGACGAACTCTTCAAACTCGCTTACAGGGATTCACTGACGGGACTGCCTAACAGACGAGCCTTTGATGAAACTGTCCGTGACATAATAAATCAGGGCAGACAAAAACAATTTGCCCTGGCTGTTATAGATCTTGATAACTTCAAGGGCATAAACGATACGATAGGCCACGAATGCGGAGACGGTCTGCTTTGTGAAGTTGCGAGAAGATGGTCTGCAATTCTTTCGCCTTCAGACTTCCTTGCAAGGCAGGGCGGTGATGAATTTATTCTTATACTCAAAGATGATACCTCAAAACAGCTGCTTATGCAGAGAATAGATGAGTTTGCCAATGCACTCGGTGAGGTAATGACAGTAAAGGAACATTCAATATTTGCATCAGCGAGCTTTGGCATAGCGTGTTATCCACAGCATGCTGATGATTCTGAAAAGCTGTTCAGATATGCTGATATGGCGATGTATCATTCAAAGAAATCAAAAACAAATAAGGTCACGATGTTCGATATTTCGATGGCTGAACCTATTGAGAATGAATTTAAGTATGACAGACTTATAAGAGACTGTCTGCTCAATGATACATTTGAACTTGTTTTCCAGCCGCAGTTCTATGTCGGAACACATCAGTTCAGAGGCTTTGAAGCTCTGCTGCGTATGAAAGATGACAGCGGAATGTACATAAATCCAAACAACTTTATTCCGTATGCTGAGCAGAGCAGACTGATACTTGAGATCGACAGATGGGTGCTCAGAAATGCCATGCAGACTATCAGGCCATATTTTGATATAATAGATTCAAAGTTTATACTTTCTATAAATATATCTGCCCTTCATCTTCAGAGTGACCAGCTTATGCAGGATATCTCATCAGCCATTATGGAAAGCGGTTTCCCTGCAAATTATCTTGAGATAGAGATCACGGAAACATCAGTTCTGTCCAGTGTTTCCAGAGCAACGGAGCTTTTAAAGAGAATTAAAATGCTTGGCGTAAGTGTTGCACTTGATGATTTCGGAACCGGATATGCGTCTCTGAGCAATCTGTCAGAGCTTCCTCTGAATCTTGTAAAGATAGACAAATCATTTATGGACAAGATGCTCAGTGATGTCAAATACAGAAGCTTTATTTCAGGTATTATTTCAATGGGTCATATCCTTGGTTTTGAGGTTATTGCCGAAGGAGTTGAGTACGAGGTACAGCTTGATATTTTAAGATCACTCCACTGTGACTATGTTCAGGGATTTCTGTGGGGAAAACCGATAAATAAAGAATCTATGGACAAGCTGATCAAAAACATTTATTTTCCTGACAGAAGATTCAGGAGATATTAAAACCGCATAAATCTCAACAGACCCATTCTCTTGTGATTGATGCGGTTTTTTTATGCCCTTTTTCCGGCCGGAATGTTTATGTATGGCCAAGCAGACTTTTAATAAATATATTTAATTGGATACAGGGGCTTTGCTATATTGAAGTATCAAAAAAAAAGTGGTATAATAAGCATGTTTAAAAAATTAAAACAAGAAATTGGAGAAGCAAGATGCCCATTATTATTTCGGGAATAAATTCAGCTCTTGATGCAGACAAAAATACTGCAGCGTATGCAGCAGCAGCAAAGATAAAAATGTCTCTTTCTGATTTTGTATCATATGATATTTACAAAACATCTCTTGATGCAAGAAAACAAAATGATATTCATTTTGTTCACTCGGTTTATGCAAAACTCTGCGACAGAAAGCTTGAACAGCACTTATGTGATAAATATCCGTTCTGTAATTACATTGATGACAACTATCCAAAGCCTGTCATAACGGGCAAGCATAAAAAAGGCAGGGTTGCCGTAGTAGGTCTGGGTCCGGCAGGACTTTTCTGTGCACTTGTACTTAGCGAGAACGGATACAGGCCGGTCGTTTTTGAAAGAGGAGAGAGTATCGAAAAAAGGGCGGAATCTGTAAACGGATTCTGGAACGGCGGTCCGCTCAATGTAAGTTCCAACGTACAGTTCGGTGAGGGAGGTGCCGGAACGTTTTCTGACGGTAAACTGACAACAAGAATCAAGGATCCTCTGTGCAGATATGTACTTGAACGTTTCTGCGAATTTGGTGCACCTCCTGAGATCCTTACAAAGGCAAAACCCCATATAGGAACCGACAATCTCAGAAAAATTATTACCGGTATGAGGGAAAGGCTTATTCTCAACGGGGGAGAGGTACACTTCAGTACTCTGGTGGATGATATAGAAATATCTGACGGCGAGATCAGACATCTGCATACCAGAAAAGGAGTTTTTTCTCCAAGTGCGGTAGTTATGGCAGTCGGAAATTCATCACGTGATACATTTGAAATGCTTTATAATAAACAGATCTTTATGGAGCCTAAGCCTTTTAGCGTAGGCGTCAGAATCGAGCATCTCCAGAAAGACGTGAATGAGAGCCTGTATGGAAAGCATGCGGATAATCCCCTGCTTCCACAGGGAGAATATCAGCTTTCACATCGTGAAGGCTCAAGGGCAGTCTATACGTTCTGTATGTGTCCGGGCGGTTATGTTGTTCCTTCATCAAGTGAGGAAAACTCGGTTGTTACGAACGGTATGAGTGAATTTATGAGAGACGGCAAAAATGCAAACTGTGCAGTAGCAGTAAGTGTTTCACCATCAGATTTCGGAACATCTGCTCTTGACGGAATGAATTATGCACGTGCTCTTGAACAGAAGGCTTTCAGACTGGCAGGGTCTGATTACAAGGCACCTGCGACTACAACAGGTGGATTTTTATCAGGCAGACCGGGACTCGAAAGTTCAGTTGAACCGACATATGCACGCGGACTCGCAGAATGTGATTTTAACGAGCTGTTTGATGAAAAGATAAATACAATGCTCAGAGCAGGCCTTGAGGACTTTTCTAAAAAAATGAAATGCTTTGGCAGTCCGGATGCAATTATGACTGCACCGGAAACCAGAACGTCTTCACCGCTGAGGATAGTTCGCAACGAAGCAATGGAGTCGCTCAGTGTATCAAATCTTTATCCATGCGGAGAAGGAGCCGGATATGCCGGAGGTATAATGTCAGCAGCAGTTGACGGAATAAAGGCTGCATACAGGATAATGGAAAAGTATGCGCCTGAAAAGAAAATATAAAAAAGGACAATAACAAAATGAAAGTAACAGTAGACATGAACACAGCAATGGACAGATTGAATTGTACAGAAAAGGACTACCTTAAGTACGCACTTGGCGGTCTCATGTATACGCCTGCACACAACAGCAGTGCCGCAGATATGATCATCAGCAGAAAGTATAAAGGACTTCATTCCATGGTATTTTGTCTTGAGGATGCCATAGCAGATTCAAGCGAGGGAAAAGCCCTTGAACAGCTGACAGAAACATTCTCGCAGCTTGGTGCAGCAACACTGAGCGGAGAACTCAACACAGTCAGTATGCCGTTCCTGTTTGTGAGGGTAAAATATCCGGAACAGATCAGGATCGTTTATGATCTGATAGGTAAGTACGGTCTGCTTAAGGGATTTATTTTTCCGAAGTTTGATACATCAAATGCTCAGCAGTATATAAATTATCTACTTGAGATCAACAAGCAGTCAGCTGACAGGATCTATGGGATGCCGATTCTTGAGTCAGCAATGGTTTCGGATATTGAAACCAGAACTCAGGAACTTGCTGCTCTGAGACATATTACTGACTCAGTAAAGGAGTATATTCTTAATATCAGGATAGGCGGCAACGATTTCTGCAGTCAGTTCGGACTGCGAAGATCAGTCAGCAATACAATATATGATATAAAGGTAGTAGCAGATCTTATAAGCGATATAGTGAATGTCTTTTCAAGGGACTATGTTGTCTCTGCACCTGTCTGGGAGTATTTTGAGGGTCAGGATGCGACTGACACCAGTTGGTCGCAGGGACTGCGCAGAGAGGCAGAACTGGATCTGCTCAACGGACTGACAGGTAAGACTGTCATTCATCCGACTCAGCTGCAGATAATAAATTCTGTACTTGAGGTGAGCGCTGAGGACTATAATGATGCGATAAGCATTCTTGACTGGAAGGATGAACTTCTCGGTGTTGCAAAGGGTGCAGCAGGCAACAGGATGAATGAACAGAAGGTACATAAGAACTGGGCAGTGAAAATACTTATCCGTGCAATGATATATGGAATAAAAAATACAGACATTGAAAGGAAACCGGAAGTTTGCTTGAAATAATTGAAAACAAATCAACATTCAGAAGCGATGAACTTGTAAAAACAGCAAAAAGGGATAATAATTCAAAGAGAAATTATCTTCTTGTAAACAGCATGCAGGGAAAACATGTTCCTGCACAGCCGCTCAGGGTACTCAGACTGTTTGATGAGCTTGCTGAAACGATCAAAGAATTATGTCAGTCTCAGAGAGTTCTGTTTATAGGATTTGCGGAAACGGCAACTGCAATAGGTGCAGCAGTTTCATCACACTTTGAGTCATCGGTCTATGTACATACAACAAGAGAAATAAGAGATGAGAAATACCTTGCAGCCCAGTTTCATGAGGAACACTCTCATGCAGTAAATCAGTCATTGTACTGCAGAGATTTCGATAAAATTCTGTCTGAAACTGATCTGATTGTATTTGTTGAGGATGAAATAACGACAGGGAAGACTATTCTTAACTTTATGTCATGTCTTAAGCAGAATCCTGCATTTAACAACAGAATAAAATTTGCTGCATGCTCGGTCCTTAACGGCGCTGACGATGAAAGACTCAGTTTTCTTTCAGTCAGCGGGCTTGAGTGTTTCTGGCTTATGAGAGTAAAGGCTGTTCCTGATTCTGATGAGGTATACACAGGTATAAGCAGTATCGCAAAAGAACGCGGGCTTGCATATAATGAATATATTCTGTCATCCTGTGCAGATCCGAGACTCGGTGTATCATCGTGCGAATACAAAAAAAGCTGCTGTGATCTCGCAGAAAAGATAACGTCGCAACTCGTACAGGATACTGTAAGAAGTGCAGCAGTCATAGGCACTGAGGAATGCATGTATCCTGCTATCATAACAGCAGCATTTATGGCTGAAAAAATGCCTGATGCAGACATTGTTACACATTCGACTACAAGAAGTCCTGTTGTAGCGGAAAATACACCTGATTATCCTCTTGCATCCAGATACAGTATCAGAAGCTTTTACGACAAAGACAGAAAAACATTTATTTATAACAGTGATGTGACCGCGTATGACGTGGTTGTCGTTATTACGGATGCAGTCAGTAATTCATACGGCAAATGTATGGAAAGTATCATGTCTGCGTTCAATAAAACTCAAAAATTTATTTTAATCAGATGGGGTGAAAAGTCATAAGATCATCGTATAAAGAATCAGACGTTACAATACTGCTTAAGGACATTACAGGGACAGTAGAGCCGCAGCCGGCTGAGGTACGTGAAAAGCTTATACAGGCCGGACGTCATTACTGTGAAATGCTGCCTCTTGAGTATAGGCCGGCGCAGGAATATATAAGCCTGTACAACAGATCACTTGATGAAAATGCAAAGATAACAGCTGATGCAGCTGCAGTGCTGAGTGAAAGGATATACCGCCGTTACGGCAGCAATATAACGCTCGTTTCACTTGCCAGAGCAGGTACTCCTGCCGGAATTATTATAAAAAGATATCTGAACCGCAGATATCCTGAGATCAATGTATCACATTATACGATCTCTATTATCAGAGGCAGAGGTATTGACGCAAATGCAATGAAGTATATTCTCGCAAGGCATGAAGCGTCTTCAATATGCTTTGTCGACGGATGGACCGGTAAGGGAGCAATTCTTGATACTCTCAGACGTGAACTTGCTTCATATGAAGGAGTTCCGGATGAACTTGCTGTTCTTGCAGATCCGGCACATATAACCGATCTGTGCGGAACCAGAGAGGATTTTCTTATTCCGAGTTCATGCCTTAATGCTACAGTATCAGGTCTTATGTCCAGGACATTTCTTCGCAGTGACATTATAGGAGAAAATGATTTTCATGGTGCTGTCTATTATAGCGAAATGGAATCAGAAGACCGTTCAAATGAGTTTATAGACAGGGTTACAGATATGATCGATTTCACGAAGTCATATGAAACCTGTGATGAATCACCTGCAGATCATGCAGGATTTGAAGAAGTTGTGAGAATAAAAAATGATTTCAGAGTAAGTGATATAAACTTTGTCAAGCCCGGAATAGGCGAGACAACAAGAGTTCTGCTGAGGAGAATTCCATGGAAGATACTTGTGAGCGACAAAAAAGACAAGAGGCATCTGGAACATATACTTGAACTTGCCAGAGAGAAAAACGTTGAGATACAGGAGTATCCTCTTGGGTGCTACCGCTCATGCGGAATAATCAAGAATCTATCTGATATATAGGAGCATAATATGAAACTTTTTGCGAGTGATCTTGACAAGACACTGATCCATTCATACAAAACAGCACAGCCCGGGGATATCTGTGTTGAACTCAAAGACGGCAAAAAGCTGTCATATATGACACATGAGGCGCAAAAGACACTAAGAAACATATGCAGTCATCCTGATATCGCATTTACACCTGTTACAACACGGTCTACAGAGCAATATGAGAGGATACATCTGTTTGATAACTATGTTCCTCATCTTGCTGCTGCTGCAAACGGAGGTGTGCTGCTTATTGACGGAGAATCTGATAAGGAGTGGTATGCGCAGTCACAGCAGCTAATAAGAAATTCTCTTCCTGTTATGGATGAAGGAATGAGAATACTTGAAAAAGATCCTGATGTTTCATTTGAGATCAGAATAGTTGACGGTATGTTCGTATTTACGAAATCAGGCAACACTGATGCAACAAAAAAACGTTTATCTGATGCATTGGATAAATCTCAGGTTATGATATATAATATCGGGGAAAAAATCTACATATTCCCGGCTGTACTGACTAAGGGAAGGGCAGTTGAGCGGCTCGTACAGAGATTTGGTTTTACAGGGGTTATCTGTGCAGGCGACAGCGAGTTTGACATTTCTATGCTTGAAATCGCAGATATTGCCTATTATCCTCTCGGTCTGGCTGAATATGTGTCCAGTAAAAATGGAATAGGCTTCGACGAAACGCACAGGCGTTTTGCCGATTCACTGCTTGAAGATTTTGAGAAGAGGTGTTATGATGAGGTCGGTAGATGCATCAAAGATAAATAAGTCTGTAAAAACAAATGCAGTCAGATTTATCTCAGAGTCAAATAATAAATACAGAAGCAAACTAATAAGTACAGCAAGAGGAATCAAAGAAGATATCAAAGAAAAACCGATAGTCCTGCTTTCAGGACCATCAGGTTCAGGAAAGACCACAACTGCGTATCGTTTAAGCGATGAACTTGCACTGATGGGTATAAAATCTCATATAATATCCATGGACAATTACTTTATTCCGAATACAAAAATTGACGAGCTGAATGTTCCGAGAGACAGCAGCGGAAATGTGGATCTTGAGTCTCCGTACAGAATAGATATATGTCTGTTTCAGAATCATCTGCACAGGCTTTTTGAAGGAGAGACTGTTGAAATACCCATATTTGATTTTGTAAATCAGGATTATTCAGGTCATGTTCCTGTATTGAGAAAAGAAAATGAAGTTATCATAATAGAGGGAATACATGCTCTGAATCCTGAAGTTACAGGAAACGTTTCTGATATAGCAAGCTGCATTTATGTCAGCGTCAGAACAAGACTTAAAACTTCTGACGGTGATCTTCTTCACCCTTCATATGTCAGACTGATGAGAAGACTTATCAGAGACAGTCTGTTTCGCGGCAGATCGTACGATGAAATTTTTGCTATGTTTGCAAGTGTTCAGCGTGGTGAAAACCTCTATATAATGCCTTATAAAAACAGAGCTGATTACGATATTGATACATTTATTGATTACGAAGCATCTGTTTATAAGGGTATCATATATGAAAAGCTTCTTAACTCTGAAAAGAACGTTCACAGCGATATAAAGAGAGCTATGATCAGATATCTGGCTGAGCTTTTGCCGGTTGATGCCTCACTTGTTCCTCCTGAGTCACTTATCAAAGAATTTATAGGATAAAAAACTCCCTGTCTGACAAGGCTTATAAGCCATACCAGACAGGGAATTTTGTTACGGTTCAAGATCTCTGATAGTTTTATTATAGATGATCTTCATAAATACTGCACTTAACACAACTGATACAATTTCAGCACAGGGGAAAGCCCACCATACGTTATTGAGCACTCCGCTTTTTGAGAAGAAATACGCACATGGGAGAAGAACGATTATCTGACGGGTAAATGATACGATCATACTCATAAACCCATGTCCGAGTGCCTGAAATCCTGCAAGAAGCACAATACAGAAACCGGCGAAAATAAAACTGATAGATATTATTCTCAAAGCCGGAATACCTATGGAGATCATGTTTTCTGAAGCTTTGAACAGGTAAAGAAACTTTTCAGGGAATGTCTGAAGCAGAGCAAGACATATGAGCATATATGACATAGCATATAAAATACTCAGTTTAATGGTTTTAGTAATACGTTTGCGGTGTCTGGCTCCGTAGTTGAAGGAAACGACAGGGATCATTCCGTTTGTAAGTCCGAATACCGGCATAAAAGCAAATGAGTTAAGCTTGAAATAAACACCGAATACAGCAGCTGCCGTTGATGAGAAGGTAAACAGTATTTTATTGATGCCATATGTCATAACTGATGCAAGCGACTGCATGATTATTGCAGGGAGACCTACGGAATATATCTGACCTATAATGTGAATATCGGGTCTGAAATGATGGAATGAAAGATCGAGCTCCTTGTTTTTTGTCAGGTTGAAAATAACTGCAATTGTCAGTGCAACGTACTGTCCGATTATTGTCGCAGCGGCAGCACCGGCAACACCGAGTTTCGGGAGCCCGAAATATCCGAAAATAAGAATCGGGTCAAGAATGATATTTACAAAAGCGCCTGTAGCCTGTGATATCATTGTGTAGATAGATTTTCCTGTTGCCTGCAGCAGTCTTTCAAATGTGATCTGTCCGAGCTGCGTTATTGAGAAACAGCATATTATGGTTATATACGCTTTGCCGTAATTAATGATGGCCGGAATGTCTGTCTGAGATTCGAGGTATGCCTGTGCAAAGAATACGCCGAATATCATAAATACTATGTAGCTTATAAGCATGAGAAATACACCGTTCTGGGCTGCTTTATCAGCTTTCTCCGAATTTCTTTCGCCTAGACTTCGTGAGAGCAGTGCATTTATCCCGACGCCTGTTCCGTTTGCTACGGAGATCAGGAGGTTTTGTATTGGAAATGCAATACTGACGGCTGTAAGAGCATTTTCATCGATCTGAGCTACAAATATGCTGTCGACAATGTTGTATAGTGCCTGTACAAGCATAGAAATAATGATAGGAAGGGACATTTGAATCAGAAGTTTGTTTTCGGGCATTACTTCCATTTTGTTTTTGCTGCGTAGAATTGGCATATAACGCGATCCTTTCTGTATAAAAAAGTATATTAATTTTAGTATACAGAAATAAAAAAAATATGTCAATATATTTCGGAATTAAAAACTTTCTGTATTAAAGATTACATTCTACAGGAACAAAGTCTAAATTTCCATTTTCAAGCTGTTCGTTGTTGTATGCATAGATCATTAATTTTTCTATGCCTTCAACTGATTTTATGTCACAGTCTTCGTCGAGTCCGTTCATGTAAAGGTTTGCAAGAATATCTGAAGCATCAGAGCATGTAAGCATGAAATTTATGATCCTATCGTCAAAACCATTTATATACTCTGCAAAATCGAGAAAACATATGTAAATTCTGTTGACTATAAAGAAGTATTCCGAGTTGTCAAGTATAATGTCAGATTTAATTTTATTTTCTGTCAGTTTTTCATCAAGTTTATTCCGAAGATCATTATATTCTTTGAGAAGCTTGGTCCTCAGTGTCATAACATTAGGTTTCAGGTGCTTCAAGCATTTATCCTCCTTTATTTATATTTATCTATTATACAACATAATAAAGACAAAATCAAATTATTTAACAAAAAGTGCTTTAAAGTTTAGAATTTTCTATAGAATATGCATAATAAATTTATGTAATTAACTTTGTTTAGTATTGCTATAAAAACAGTACTGATCTCACATAATAATGTTTATTTATGATAGGCTTTATAACCATAGACTGCAGAGACTCCAGGATATGCTTTTATGTATGCGGAAAATGCATAAAAGCAGCTCCCATCGATGTGAAGGAAGCTGCTTTATAAACGTTTGATCACATTTACTAATAAAAATGCATTATGGACTTTGTTCATCATAATCTGCTGTATGTGCTGCTACAGAGTCTCTGCCTGCTTAGGTCTGACATTATTAAGGACACGGCAGATAAACCAGTATACAAGCAGGCAGATCATGCTGTAAAGTATCATCTGAGGGATAAGCGGAATGCTGTCAAGTCTGAGCAGTGTTTTGAGAAGCATTCCGAACTGCCAGGCACAGACCGCTGATATGACAGGGTTTGTTACAAATTCCCGAAGACTGAACTTCATGGAGTTGGATTTTATGATCATGACCATTCTGGATATATTGCCGGCGATGTTGCTCAGATAGTATGAAACTGCTATTCCGTAAAAGCCCATTACCGGTACGCAGATAAGCAGTGATGATATTCTGATTATATATTCTGCAAGATAGTTAAGAGACGAAAAGCTGTGTCTGCCCATTCCCTTGATGATGCCTTCAAGAATGATCTCAAGATAAATAAATGGTACAACGGGTGCGAGCAGCATGATCATTCTGCCTGCCTGCGGCTCTTTGCTGATAAGGGTTCCTACTTCATTTCCGTATATAAGAAAGAAGCTTACAATAAATATTGAATAGGTAATAGTTTTTGAAATTACATTGTTTATGATCTCTTTATTGCGTTCGCTTCTGCCCGCAGTACGGCATCTTGAGATTTCCGGGATGAGTATTACAGAAAGACATGACAGAAACATAGACGGAAAAAACAACACAGGAAGAACTACTGCTTCAAATATTCCGTACTGGCTTAGTGATTCCGACGTACTGCATCCGCTCTGATTAAGTGTTATAGGAACAAGTGCATCATTTGCTGTGCTTAGTATACAGGGGATGTAGCTGTTGAGAATGACAGGAATAAGTGACAGTATGTAAGAGAAAAAGCCTATAGTCTTATATTTTGAAGGTTCCTCTTTTCTTGCGTGACTTATAATGCTGCAGATAAGCATGATGCATGATGCTGCCTCACCGCAGATTATACTGATTGCTATTGAGTTATAAATAGTAAGTATATCTTTCCTGATAAGGATCCCCGCTGACAATGCTATAATTGCAGACTTTATACAGAATTCTGTCATGTCTGCTATTGCGGGTATTACTACTTTTCTGCAGGCATGAAAATAGCCCTTCATACACGAGCCGAGAGCTGCCATCGGAAGGGAAAGTGCAAGCAGTCTTATTGCCGACACACCGGTCTCATCTTTTATAAATCTCATACCGAGAGGCTCTGCAAAAACAAATACACATGCTGCGGTCATGCAGCTGAGCAAAAGGGAAAAAATCAGGGAGTATCTGAATATCCTGCGTGGATTTCCACATGATTTTCCTCTTTCTTCACTGACAAATCTGCTTGTAGATACAAATATATTGCCGTTTGAAATGATCATAGCAAAGCTGAAAAATGTATAAACGAGAGCGATAAGTCCGAGAGATTCAGTGCCGAGCATCCGGGCCGTATATATATTGAGAACAAGAGAAAGAACCTGTGTACTCAGCTGTATAACAGTAAGAAATGCTGTATCTCTGGCAATACTGTTTTTCATATTATTACTACCTTCCGAATATTTATATTTTATAAATATTATGAGATGAGTAAAATAAATATGATTGTCTTATTATATAGAGTATAGTGAAATTAACCAAATTATTTATAATTTTTTTATATATAAATTGGAAAATGTTTTATTGTGCACGAAATAATCATAAATCTATCGACAAAAACAATTATTTACTGTATAATTGAATCAATAACAGCATATTTACTAAACTTAAACAGCTTGTGGAGGGATATATATGGATGAAAATATGAAAAATGTTATTCTTAACAGAATTAACAGAACAGCTGCGGCTCTGAAAAAGAATAACATGGAGTTTCATTATGCGGAATCAAAGGTTGAAGTTCTTACTATAGTAAGCAATCTTCTTAAAACCGGTGATGTTGTAGCAACGGGTGGTTCAGTAACTCTTGAACAGTGCGGAATAATAGATCTGCTCAGAACGGACAAGTATAAGTTTCTTGACAGAGATGCCATTGATACTGATAAAATGGAACAGCTGTTCAGGGCATCATTCAATGCTGATACATATCTCTGCAGTGCAAATGCGATCACTGAAAACGGTGAGCTTTACAATGTTGACGGAAACTGCAACAGAATCGCAGCAATATGCTATGGTCCCAAGTCAGTAATTATCGTTGCAGGCTACAACAAGATCGTTACCAATCTTGATGAGGCTGTCAGCAGAGTAAAAAATACTACAGCACCTGCCAATGCTCAGCGTCTTACATGTCCTTCTTACTGCTATGAAAAAGGTCAGTGCATGTCACTGCTTAAAGATAAACCGGGTATGACAGACGGATGCGACAGTGATTACAGGCTGTGTTCAAACTATCTCATTTCAGCTCATCAGAGAGAAAAGGGAAGAATAAAGGTTATCATTGTAGGCGAGAAGCTCGGTTATTAATACATAAAAAAAATCTCAGATGCTCATTAAATGCAGCATCTGAGATTTTTTTAGATCTTATTTTATTTCTTCAAAAGCCTGTCTGAGGTCTTCAATAATATCGTCAATATTTTCAATACCTACTGATAGTCTGATCATACCGGAATCAATTCCTGCAGCAACAAGCTGTTCCTCTGTAAGCTGTCTGTGTGTTGCACTTGCAGGATGAAGAACGCAGGTTCTTATGTCTGCAACATGTACACAGTTTGTAGCAAGCTTCAGGCTGTCCATGAACCTGATGGCATTAGGTTTTCCACCCTTGATGTTGAATGTGATTACGCCGCTGCATCCGTCAGGAAGATATTTTTTAGCAAGCTCAAAGCTCTTGTTGCCTTCTATTGTAGGATAGTTTACTGATACAACTTTTTCGTTGGCATTAAGATACTCTGCAACCTTCTGTGCATTTTCGCAGTACTGCTTCATTCTTACAGGGAGTGTTTCAAGACCAAGGTTAAGAAGGAAAGCGGAGTTAGCAGCAGGATAGCATCCGAAGTCTCTCATAAGCTGCATTCTTGCCTTGATGATATAAGCCATATTTCCGAAGCTCTCAGTGTAGCTTACTCCATGATAGCTTTCATCAGGCTCAACAAATTCAGGATATCTGCCGTTTGTCCAGTCAAAGTTTCCGCTGTCTACTATTACGCCGCCGCCCTGAAGTGCATGTCCGTCCATGTACTTTGTTGTTGAGTGAACAACGATATCAGCACCGAATTCAAAAGGTCTGCACAGAACAGGTGTCGGAAATGTATTGTCGATAATAAGAGGCATTTTGTTCCTGTGAGCAAATCTTGCAAACTTTTCTATATCGAGTACTCTGATGGCAGGATTTGCAAGTGTTTCGCCGAAAACAGCTCTTGTGTTTGGCTTTACAGCCTTCTGAAGCTCTTCTTCATCAGCATCGGCATCTACAAAAATACATTCAATACCGAATCTCTTAAGTGTTACAGCAAAGAGATTTACACTGCCGCCGTAGATAGTAGAGGATGAGATAAAACTGTCGCCGGCACTGCAGATATTTAAGATGGATAAGAGAGAAGCTGCCTGTCCGCTTGTTGTACACATTGCGCCTACACCGCCCTCAAGAGCAGCAATTTTCTTTTCAACTGCATCAACTGTAGGATTTGCAAAACGTGAGTACATGAACTCTGTCGGCATATCAAATAACTGTGCTATATGTTCTGTAGAATCAAAGCTGTATGTAGTGCTCTGAACTATCGGAAGTACTCTTGGTTCACCGTTTTTCGGTGTATAGCCTTCGTGAAGACATTTTGTTTCAATTTTCATTTTATATTCCTCCGGATTAATAAAATATGATATTGCATTTCTAATTATATTATATAAGTATGGACATGTCAATCTGAATTTAAAAAGCATACGTCTTAACGGCACTTTAAAGTACACAATATCAGAAAATTAATTATTATAAGATTCTTCCGTATTTATATTAATTTTGTTAATAATATCTAATGACTTCGTTTCATTTCGCTTTATTATATAAATTTTTATTTAAATATTTGCAGAAAATCTTTATCTTTTGATTCAATTGTGTTATAATATACTATAACTTTATTAAGGGGTGAGCTGTTTGAAAAATGCGGATCTTTTAAATGAAGTCAGATATATTTGCATAAGGTCACTTCTCATAGATGTGGCTGCTGTTTTTATAGCTTCGTTTTTTGTCTCTGTTGGTACAGCAACAGTCAGTATTCTGACAGGTACATTGCTGCTTGCAGTTGAAATGATACTGCTTGCGATAAGTGTAAACAGTGCTGCTGCAAATGCAAAAGACGGTAAAAACGGATCGGTTATGATGGCGGTGCAGTATATTATCCGGATAATAATAATAGCTTCAGTACTGTATGTATCATTAAAAGTTTCATATCTCAATATAATCTGTACAGCACTGCCTTTATTCTATCCGAAAATTATTTATTTCGGAAGGTCATTCTTGACAAAAAAGGAGGGATAGACAGATGCATGGCTCTACTGAAGTAAATGTTACAGGGCCAAAAATATCATTTGAAGTTTTTGGGATCAAGGTTACAGAAACAGTTGTGATAAGCTGGATTGTTATGGCGATTATCATCGGGCTGATTTTGTTCCTCACGCACAATATGTCGCTTAAAAAGCCAGGCAAAAGGCAGATTATCGCTGAATGGATAGTTACAACATTCAACAATCTTGTCAAGGATTCAATGGGCAAAAGAAATGTTCATTACGCTCCTTATATGACTACTATCTTCATGTTTTCAATATTCGGCAGTCTGATCAGTCTTATCGGTCTCAGACCTGTGACCGGTGACTACAACACAACTCTGGCATGGGCGCTGATAACATTTATAATGATTCAGGTATGCAAGATCAAAAACGACGGATTTATCGGTTATCTCAAGGGCTTTACGCAGCCGATTAAACTTCTTACACCGCTCAATATCATCAGTGAAATAGCAACACCGGTGTCTATGAGCTTCCGTCATTTCGGAAATATTGCAAGCGGTATAGTTATTACTCAGCTTCTGTATTACGCTCTGACAGCTGCTTCAAATGCGATCGGTCTCAGCTTTCCGGTATTTGCAGTTGCAGTACCGTCAGTATTAAGCGTTTATTTTGATCTGTTCACCGGATTTATGCAGGCATTTATCTTTACAATGCTCAGTATGGCATATATCGGTGCAACATACCCTGAAGAAGAAAATTCATAACGAAATTAATGCACCCGCAGATGCATAAAAAATACTTTTTCTGCGGAGAATTGGAGTTAATTATGGAAAGAGCAATAGTTTTGGCAGCATCAGCAATCGGAGCAGGACTGGCAGCAATCGCCGGTATCGGCCCTGGTATAGGTGAAGGTTTTGCAGTAGGCAAGGCATGTGAGGCTATAGGACGTCAGCCTGAATCATCAGGTGCAGTTACCAGAACGATGTTCGTAGGATGTGCAGTTGCTGAGTCAACAGGTATCTACGGTCTTGT
Organism: Oscillospiraceae bacterium; assembly: GCA_030539275.1. Taxonomy (GTDB): domain Bacteria; phylum Bacillota; class Clostridia; order Oscillospirales; family Ruminococcaceae; genus HUN007. Next base: position 24,164 of record JAUNSK010000019.1, read on the forward strand.
AATAGCACTTCTTCTTATGTTTGCAAATCCGTTTATAGGAAAACTTTAAAACAGAAAGGGTGTCGGCGGTATGTTTGAAGACTTTCTGTCAATCGACACAAATACGATTGTACTGATACTTATTAATACTCTGATACTGTTTCTTGCCATTAAACACTTCCTTTTCGGAAGAGTAAACAAGGTGCTTGAGCAAAGACAGTCAGATGTTGAGAAAATATATTCAGATGCGGACGGTGCTATGAAGCACGCAAAGGATCTTGAAAAAAGCTATCAGGGCATGATGTCAGAAGCTAAAAATGAATCTGCTGAGATTGTAAAAAATGCTACAAGAAAAGCGCAGCAGAGATCTGATGAGATAATAGAGACTGCAAAAAAAGAGGCTACAGGAGTGCTTGCACGTGCAAACAATGAAATTGAACGTGAAAGACTCAAGACAATGTCAGAGATGAAAACACAGGTTTCTGACCTTGCAGTTATGATGGCTGAAAAGATTATCCAGAAGGAAATCAACCGTGATGAGCATGAAGCACTGATCAATGATTTCATTGAAAATGCAGGTGATGATTTATGGCAGGAGAAATAGCGCAGGTATATGCAGAAGCTCTTTTTGAGCTGTATTCTGAAAACGGTCATGATGATCAGATCTATTCGGATATCAACAGCTATGCAGATGTTTTCAGAAGCAACACTGAGCTTGAGGAACTGCTTTCATCTCCTCTTATGACGTCTGAGGAAAAGGCTGATGTACTGAAAAGAGTATTTGATGACGACAGCATCACAGGAGATTTTATTCATCTTCTGTGTGACAAGGGAAGAATATCTTATCTTGACAGGATAAAGGATTTTTTCAATATTCGCTACAATGAATTCAAAAATATCACAGAGGTCACTGTTATTACAAGTACGCCTCTGACTGACGAGCTGAGACTTAAGGTTACAGCTATGCTCGGCAGGAAGATAAAAAAAGAAATAAGACTTATTGAAAAAACTGATCCGTCAATTATTGATGGTATAATTATTGACTATAACAACAGAAGAATAGACAGCAGCGTAAGGGCAAGGCTTGACAGCATGAGGTCCTCAGTTACAGATTCAAACGTCTGATTCTGTGAAAAAATATTTAAAAGAAGGTGTATATATTGAATTTACGCCCAGATGAAATTACAGGTATAATTAAAGAACAGGTAAGAAATTACCGTAATAAAATAGAGCTTGACGATGTAGGTACTGTTGTAACGGTAGGAGACGGTATAGCAAACATCCATGGGCTTGATAAATGTATGTCAAATGAGCTGCTCGAATTTGAAGGCGGCATATACGGTATGGCACTCAATCTTGAACAGAACTTTGTCGGCGCCGTAATGCTTGGTTCGGATTCAGGCATAAAAGAAGGCTCAACAGTCAAGAGAACAGGAAAGATCGTTTCTGTACCTGTTGGTGAAGCTTTGCTCGGAAGAGTCGTTGATGCTCTCGGAAAGCCGATCGACGGCAAGGGAGTTATTCTTACTGACAAGACAATGCCTATAGAAAAGATTGCTCCGGGCATCATAACCAGAAAATCTGTTCATAAGCCTCTGCAGACAGGAATCAAGGCTATTGACTCTATGATACCTGTCGGACGCGGTCAGCGTGAACTTATAATCGGCGACAGACAGACAGGAAAGACTACGATCGCTCTTGATACTATAATCAACCAGAAGGATAAAAACGTTATATGTATCTATGTAGCCATAGGCCAGAAGAGATCGACTGTTGCAAATGTAGTTGAGACCCTGACTAAAGCCGGTGCGATGGATTACACGATAGTTGTCGCTGCTTCTGCATCAGAACTTGCACCTCTGCAGTATATCGCTCCTTATTCAGGTGTTACGATGGGTGAGTACTTTATGAACAAGGGTATGGATGTACTTTGTGTATATGATGATCTGTCCAAGCATGCAGTAGCATACAGGGCACTTTCACTGCTTCTCAAGCGTCCGCCCGGAAGAGAAGCATATCCCGGAGATGTTTTCTATCTGCATTCAAGACTTTTGGAACGTGCATGCAGCCTTAATGAGCATTACGGCGGAGGCAGCCTTACAGCACTCCCTATTATTGAGACACAGGCCGGGGACGTTTCAGCATATATTCCTACAAACGTTATTTCAATTACTGACGGACAGATATTCCTTGAAACTGATCTTTATAACTCAGGAATAAGACCTGCAGTAAACCCGGGTATTTCAGTATCACGTGTCGGAAGTGCAGCACAGATCAAAGCTATGAAAAAGGTAGCAGGTTCTCTTAAGCTTTCGTATTCTCAGTTCAGGGAACTTCAGTCATTTTCACAGTTCGGTTCAGATCTTGATCAGGATACAAAGGACCGTCTTGCAAAGGGTGAACGAATCGTTGAGGTTCTCAAACAGGACAAAAATTCTCCTGTTACAGTTGAACACCAGGTAATTATCATTTATGCAGTTATCAATAACTATCTGAAGGATATTCCTGTAGAAATGATCCCGGATTTTGAAACAGAGCTTTTCAGGTATATCGATGAATCGTACCCGGATATTATCTCATCTATAACGGATACAAAGGAACTTACAAAGGATAATGAAAAGGCACTTGTTGAAGTGATCACGACATTTTGCGCAAAATACATGAGTGATAAAAAGTAGTTTTTATATTCTTATAGAAGGAGGTGACGGTAATTATGGCTTCTGCTGATATGAAGGATATTAAAAGAAGAATAAAAAGTGTAAGCAGTACGATGCAGATCACGAAGGCTATGGAACTTGTAGCTTCAAGCAAGCTCAGAAAAGCAAAGGAAAGAGCAGAGAGTGCAACACTTTTTTTTGAAACGCTTTATGAAACCATGCGTGAAATCACCGCAGAGAACTCGACCTTCCGTTCGATCTATTATAATAACCGTGAAGTAAAAACCGTTATGATGATAGTAATAGCCGGAGACAGGGGGCTTGCAGGCGGTTATAATACAAATGCTCTTAAACTCGCTCAGAGGAAGATAGACGAGGCAGCGCAAAAAAGCGATGTCGTTGTTATACCTATAGGCAAAAAGGCAGTTGAATACTTTGAAAAGAGAAGCTACAGAGTAGTCGCAAAATATGAATGCATTGCTGAAAATATCAGAATGAACGCTGCAAAAGAAATCGGTGCAAAGATTATGGCATCTTTCAAAAACGGCAATGTAGACAAGGTGGAGCTTATCTATACCGACTATGTTTCACCTCTGGTACAGGAGGCAAGGCACAAGGAAATTATTCCGCTTGAATCAGTCAGTGACAAAAAACACCGGGATGTGCAGACATCATATGAGCCGTCTGCAGAGCAGCTTTTCGATCTGATCATTCCTCAGTATATTGCAGGGGTTCTGTATGGCACTATTGCAGATTCGTTTGCATCAGAACAGGCTGCAAGGCGTATTGCTATGGAAAACGCTTCTGATAATGCGGATGAAATGATCAGTAATCTTTCACTGCTTTACAACAGGGCGCGACAGTCAACAATTACCCAGGAAATCACTGAGATCGTAAGCGGAGCCAGTGCTCAGGAATAAATAACAAAGCCAATTGAAAGGAATGAACACACCTATGCAGAATATAGGAAAGATAGTTCAGATCATCGGAGCGGTGGTTGATATTCGTTTTGCACAGAATCATCTTCCGAGACTTCTGAATGCAATAGAAATAGATAATAACGGCGTTAAGCTGACTGTAGAGGTTGCACAGCATATTGGTGATGATATAGTAAGATGTATAGCCATGAGCACAACTGACGGTCTTGTCAGAGGAATGAATGCTGTTGATACAGGAAGTCCTATCAAGGTACCTGTAGGAAAAGAAACACTCGGAAGGATATTTAATCTGCTCGGTGAACCGGTTGATGAAAGACCGGCACCAGATACAAAGGAAAAGTGGCCTATTCATCGTGAAGCTCCGAGCTATGATGAACAGACTGCCGCAAATGAGGTTCTTGAAACAGGAATCAAGGTTATTGATCTTATTGCGCCTTACCTCAAGGGCGGAAAGATCGGACTGTTCGGCGGAGCCGGTGTCGGAAAAACAGTTCTTATCCAGGAGCTTATAAATAACGTTGCCAATCAGCACGGAGGCATATCAGTATTTACCGGTGTCGGAGAGAGAACACGTGAGGGCAACGATCTGTATAATGAAATGACACAGAGCGGAGTTATTGATAAGACTGTTCTTGTTTACGGCCAGATGAATGAACCGCCGGGAGCAAGAATGAGAGTAGGTCTTTCAGGTCTTACTATGGCTGAATACTTCAGAGATGTTGAAGGTCAGGACGTTCTGCTGTTTATAGACAACATATTCAGATTTACACAGGCAGGTTCCGAGGTTTCAGCTCTTCTCGGAAGAATGCCTTCTGCTGTTGGCTATCAGCCTACACTTGCAACCGAGATGGGTGCACTTCAGGAAAGAATAACATCAACACATAAGGGATCAATTACATCTGTTCAGGCAGTTTACGTACCGGCTGATGATCTTACCGACCCGGCACCTGCTACAACATTTGCACATCTTGATGCAACTACAGTTTTGTCAAGACAGATCTCTTCACTCGGAATTTATCCTGCTGTTGATCCTCTTGACTCAACTTCAAGAATTCTTTCACCTGACATTGTAGGTCAGGAGCATTATCAGGTAGCAAGAGATGTGCAGACGATTCTTCAGAGATACAAGGAACTGCAGGATATTATCGCTATTATGGGTATGGATGAACTCTCAGATGAGGATAAGCTTGTTGTAAACAGAGCAAGAAAGATACAGCGTTTCCTCTCGCAGCCGTTTACAGTAGCTGAACAGTTTACCGGAATGAAGGGAAAATATGTTCCTATCCGTGAAACAATCAGAGGTTTCAGAGAAATAATTGAAGGTTTGCATGATGATCTTCCTGAATCGGCATTTCTGTATGTCGGAACTATAGACGAAGCAGTGGAAAAAGCTAAGAACGGTGAAGAATAATGTCAGAATACAGATTACAGATAATCACACCGGAAAAAACATTCTTTGATCAGAACACAGAGCGCCTGATCGTCAGAACAACTGACGGAGAAATGGGAATACTCGCAAATCACGAAAGCTTTGTTGGTGCTCTTCCTTCGGGTCCGGTAAAAGTAATGATCGATGGAAAATACCGCGAAGCTGCAATTTCTCAGGGTGTAATCAAGGTATCAAAGGAAAAGACTGTTATTATAGCTGAGGCTATAGAATGGGCAGATGAAATTGATATAGAATGGGCAAAACGTTCAGCCGATGAGGCAAGAGAACGAATCAACAGCAAAAAGAGTGACAAGGAACTCAGATTTGCTGAGCTCAAGCTCAAGCGTGCGCTCAACCGTATAAATGTTTCGGGCCGCAAATAATAAATGATAATAAGAAATAAACTGAGGACTTTAGTAATTTATGTACTGAAGTCCTCAGTTGTTTTTGTATATTTTTCACGATATTGTGTTGGTGAAATGTTTTCGACAGACTTAAACTGCTTGGCAAAATATGTGTATGCTGAATAACCACATTCAAGAGAAATTTCATTGATTGATTTGTTGGTTTCTGTCAGAAGCTTTTTCGCTTTCTGAAGTCTGAAATAAATTAAATCCTCTATGATGCTTTTTTCAAAATAAAGCCTGTACAGCTTTTGAAGATAACTTTTACTAAGATACATACTCTCAGCAATGCTTTGAAGATTCCAGGACTTTTCTGGCATTTTACGCATTTTATCTCTTAATTCATATAACTTTTTTGCCTGATAATTTGTTTCATTTTTTTTATCATTTCTATTTGTATAGATAATATTTTCTGATGCAAAGCCTATCATATGTAATATATCACAATTATCGTTATCATGTTCTTCAGATGTTTTATATGTTCCGATAGTGAATGATACCTTACCGCTATAAACCGATGAAGACTGAATAATGTTTTTTAACGCATTATAAATCAGGTCAGCTGTTTTAGCTCCCGATGAAGTAAGACAGAAACAGCCTGGTAATACAGCAGCAAGAAAATTTTTGTTTGTCCTGAAATTTCTGAGTGTATCAGCAAAAGCTCTGAAAAGATCATTTAAGTTGTCTTGCTGTAAATAAAGGCAGAGATTTTTAATATTATCTATTTCGATATATATAAAAGTGTATCCCTGTGAGGCATCAGAATTTCTTTGAACAAATTCCGGGTATTCTTTTTTTGAGCCTTCCATGTTTAACAAACCGGTTACTGAGTCAAAATACTTTGAATTCTCCATTACTGATATCCTGTTTTCAAGAACTGATTTGACTTTCAGGCAGTGCAGAGCATTGCTAAGGTTGTTTATCCATTGCATATAGACTCTGCTGTATGAGATCGGCAGTTTGCCGAATGAGACTGCGGCATATCCATAAAAATCATCGTTATTGTGCAGCAGTGATATATAATATACAACAGGTTTTTTATTGTCTTTACTGAGATATGGCAATATATCTGCAGCTCTGAAAGAATTGCTGTGATCGTCTTCCAGGCTTGTAATCGTTTTATTGAACGCAATATTAACATAATCATCAGGATTGAGATCAAGAGTCCCATTATAGGTTCCTTCAAGAGTACAAGAGTATTTTTCACTAAGGCAGATACATATTCTGTTGAAGCTGTATATGAGTGAAGTATAATTATTTAAACATTTGAAGAGCTCCCTGAGACTGGAACAGTCAGAGAGATTAACGAGCATATCACTGAAGATCATTTCATCTTCATATATATTGTTTATCTTTTCCTGCCTGCTTAAGTATTCATTTTGATCAACTGATGGCTTACACCCACAGCTGTTACCTGGAATAAATCCGTAAGGCGGATTCGCAACAGGTCCGGATGTTTTACCTGTAATAATACGATATAAACGTCGCAGTGCTTCTGCACCCAACTGAAAGTTAGGCCTTTTAAAGCTTGAAATAGTGGTTGTTCCTGAATAATAATTCGTGAATCCGTCATAGCCTGTTACTGCAATATCTTCCGGTACATTTATTCCGTTATGCTGTAAAAAATCAGTGAGAGTCTTAGCCATAATATCGTTTCCGCAAACAATAGCCTCAGGTTTTTCTATATTTCCGTTAAGTATATCATAGGCTATTTCGACAACAGATGAGGTCCAGAAATCACCATAAAAATACCATGATCTGTTGTATGGGATTTTATGCTTTTTCATTGAGTCAAAGTAACCTTTCAGTCGCTCTCCGGAACAGAAGATTTTTTTCGGACCAGTAATACAATATATTTTACGAAGCCCGTGAACATCAATTAGATGATCAACCAGAAATTCAAATGAAGATCTGTCATCAACAGGTATAGTTTCAAAATGACTGTGTTCATTTGCATCGATGAGCATAACTGGCTTTCCGCTTTTTATACATATATTATCAATCTGAGTCTGAGTTGCTGGATCAATAAAAATGTTTCTGTCATAAATAAAACCGTTAAATTTGTCAGACAGGATCAACTGGAATATTTCTTTCTCTGTTATTTTTTGCTTTGTTGATGGAATGTAAAATCTGTTAAGCGGTGAAATAACAGCAATATTACATGAACATCTGAAAGCTTGTGCAATTATTCCGTTAAGTATCTCACTCTGGTATCTGAAATAGCAGTCATTGGTGATTACACCGATAAGCAGCTTAGGTTTCATTGTTTTCACCTCATATTAAATGTCAGAAAATAAAAACGTCTCACAATAATAATCATCTATTTGATATCTTTGCGGATTATAGTGCGCATTTATTTATTTGTTAAATACGGAAAAAACAAAATACATTAATAGTGAATTATATACAATAGCATTTGCATTACAAGTATTATTTGTGTTATATATGTACTATTGTATCATAGATTTATTACAATTACAAGATGATATTACATATAAATATGTAATATATATAAAAATGTACTAAATTAGATTGTTTAATTGATTGTATATTTATTTAACATTTTATATAATAAAAAAGCAATAAATGGTCTGATTAATAAACAATTATGATTAGCAAAAAAAGTTTTCAGAAAGGTGAATGTGGAATGAAAATTAATTTGAAACGCATTGCCGCGGGTGCGGCGGCAGCTGTTGTCGGTTTTAGTTCTATGGCTGTTCCTCAGCAAAAGAACAAGATATGCGCAGCAAACGGAACCGGGAAAAGTGTTGTTGAGAATCTTAACAGAGGTGTATCAGCAATCAAAACAGGTTCAGGAATGCTTGTCAGCTGGAGATTTCTGGCTGACGATGATGACAATGCTGAATTCAGACTCTACAGAAATGGTTCGCTGATATATACGAGTAAGGCCGGCGAAGCAACATGCTACCTTGATAAGGACGGTAACAGCAGTGCACAGTATAAGGTAGAAACAGTAGTCAACAACAAGGTAGTATCATCAGAAGGTCCGGTTGTTAAATCAGACAAAAGCTATTTTGATATCAAGCTGGATGTACCTTCAGGTTCAGGATGCTCATACAGTCCTAATGACTGTTCAATAGGTGATGCTGATGGTGACGGTACATACGAAATATTCGTTAAGTGGGATCCATCAAATCAGAAAGATAATTCACAGGAAGGAAACACAGGCAATGTATATATTGACTGCTATACACTCACAGGCAAGAAACTCTGGAGAGTAGATCTTGGAAAAAACATTCGTGCGGGTGCACATTATACTCAGTTTCTCGTAGCAGATTTTGATGGAGACGGTAAAGCTGAGATGACATGTAAGACTGCTGACGGTACAGTGGATGGTACCGGTAAGACAATCGGTGATAAGAATAAGGATTGGGATAATGGAAAAGGCTATATCCTTGATGGACCTGAATTCTACACACTATTTGATGGTGCAACAGGTGCAGCACTCGACACTGTAGATTATGCGTTTCCAAGAGGAAAGGTTTCTGACTGGGGTGATAATTACGGAAACAGAGTAGATCGTTTTCTTGGCGCCGTATGTTATCTTGACGGTGTACATCCAAGTGCAGTATCAGTAAGAGGATACTACACAAGAATGACGATAGTGGCTTATGATGTAGTTAATAAAAAACTTGTCAAAAGATGGACACATGACAGTGGTAAAGATGCTTCACAGGGATACGGAAACGGAAACCACAACTGTATGCCTGCAGATGTAGATAATGACGGAAAACAGGAGCTTTGTCTGGGTGCAACATGTATTGATGATAACGGCAAAACACTTTGGTGTACTAAGCTCGGACATGGTGATGCAATGCATCTCGGTGATTTCGTACCTGACAGAAAAGGTCTGGAAGAGTATGTCTGCCATGAGAGTGCCGGCGGAGTTTCACTTATTGATGCAGCAACAGGGCAGTCAATTTTCCGTATAAATGCAAGCGGTGATACGGGAAGAGCCTGCTGTGATAATGTATATTCAGGAAATAAAGGAGCAGAATTCTGGGGAGCTTACGGAAATAATGTTGTAGACTCAAACGGCAAGTCAACCGGTGTAAGTAAACCGGCTCAGAATTTCCTTTGCTTCTGGGACGGAGATCTTGAAAGAGAGATCCTTGACGGAACAAAGATTTCAAAGGTCAATAATGATAAGAGTATAAAAACTCTTCTGAATGCTGATGGATGTGCTTCTAATAACGGTACAAAATCAGTACCATGTCTTGAAGCTGATATCCTCGGTGACTGGAGAGAAGAAGTTATATGGAGAACAAGTGATAATAAATCACTCAGAGTATACTGTACTCCAAATGAAACAAAGTACAGAATAACAACTCTGACACATGATGTTCAGTACAGAACCCAGGTAGCCGGTGAGCAGAACTGCTATAATCAGCCTGCACATGCAAGCTTCTATCTCGGCTCAGATCAGCCCCTTCCTGGCAGACCTTCTGTTACAGTAAACAAAAGTAACGGATCAGGTCCGGTCATACAGGTAACAACACCGGTTCAGACTCAGACCCAGACACAGTCTACTGAGTCTCTGAATAGAAATTATGGTGATATTAACAATGATAATACAGTAGATTTAAGTGATCTTACATTGATAAGTCAGTATCTGATTCATGATATAAGCTTCGATGAAACTCAGAAAAAATATGCTGACTGTAATGGCGATGGTAATTTAGGACTCGCAGATCTTTCTCAGCTTAAACAGTTTATATCGAAGGAAAATGTAAAACTGGGACCACAATGATATTCTCTATACAATCATTATAAAACAGCGAATGACATTTCAGTGTTCAACTGAAATGCCGTTCGTTTTATATGTTAGTATTTTTTTGCATTAGTTTATTATGCTTGCTAAAACTATGGTAAACCTTCTTTATTTAGATTTTTTATGAAATACAAATACATATATCACATAATTAACTATATGAATTTAATTAATATATATAATCACATATTTATATCACCTATTATTTTTTTTATATACTTTTCAGAAAATTAAGAACAGAACTTGCTATAAACCAAATTAAAATCAAATCTTTATTAAAGGGATGTTTTATTATTAAAACTTTTAATATTATAATGAATAACATAACTGAATTATCTGAGAAATTAAGAAATGCAGATTTTATTAAAGATAATACTGATTTGTATTCAGTATTAATTCAGGTTTTCAGTTCAAATGATGATAAATATGAAATGATGGAAATCACCGGTATGCTGGAGAGTTTTTTTACAAAAGCAATAATAGTGGGAACAACAACGTCAGGTGAGATTTCAGATTCAGTTACTTATAACAACAAAATTGCAGTATCCATATCATATTTTAAAAAGACAGAACTTTCTTTATTCTATAGTGAATATAAAGATGATGAAGAGAAAATGGGTTCTGAGCTTGCAAATGCTATAAAGGATACTGGTAAAGAAATATCAGGAATAATGCTGCTTGCATCCATCCGCAATATTAACGGAGGTCTGATGCTTTCTTCTTTTGAAAAAGTAATTGGAAATGTTCTGGTTTTTGGTGCCGGTGCAGGAGTGTATAATAATTCGAGAAATTCATTTGTATTTTGTTCAGGAAAAATTCTTGAATATGGTGTAACAGCGGTTGTTTTTACAAGCCAGTGTCTTAAAATACAGATTCATACTTATACAGGATGGCAGCCTTTAAGTAAGGAGATGAAGATCACCAGTATATCAAATCCGCTTAAAATAAAAGAAATAGACTACCAGCCAGCCGTACATATTTATCAGAAATACCTGCATATTAAAAATGATGAATACTTCTTCAGCAATGTGCTTGAGTTTCCTATTTTTGTGAACAGAAAAGGAAACATGTTAGCCAGGGTACCTGTTGGTTGTGAGGATGAATCGCTCCTGTTTGTAGCAGACGTACGTGAGGGGGATTTAATTCAGCTTGCTTATGGAAATGTGGAAAATATAATTAAATGTTCTAATAATCTCAGAAAAAAGATGTCTGAAATGAAGCCGGAATCTATCTTTTTGTACAGCTGTAATATTCGTCAGATTTTCCTCGGTCCGAATATTCAGAATGAAACTCAGCCACTGGGTAAAATAGCTCCGGTATCCGGATTTTTCACATATGGGGAGATCATCGGAGACAGCAGTGGGATCAATCTGCTGAATGCAACAATGATAGCTGTTGCGATGAAGGAAGAAGACACTGATATTCCTGTCAATGAAGATAATAGTGTGATTAATGAGGACAAAGAAATTGACTGGAATACAGGCGGCAGTATATCTCTTGTTACTAGACTCTCGTATTTCATTAACTCTGTTCTTGAAGAATCACAGGAAAACTTTATCAAGCTGCAGATAATGGCTGAGACAGATCAGCTTACAAATGTATATAACCGCCGAAAAACTACTGAATATATTGATAATGCTATAGCAAATGCGGACTGTAACCATGTGCCTGCATTGATTATGGCTGATATAGATTATTTTAAACATATAAACGATAGTTATGGGCATGATATTGGGGATATAATATTAAAGGAATTTACAGATATTCTAAAAAAATACTCGGACAAAGGTGTTGTCGGACGTTGGGGAGGGGAGGAATTTATGATAGTGTTTATGGATTCTGAAAACCTGAAATTAGTTGAACTATGTGAGAATATACGACATAACGTGGAAATGTACAGATTCACATGCAATGCGAAAGTTACTGCTAGTTTTGGCATTGTTCATTTCAAAAACGGATACACAAGATCAGATTTCTGTAAACAAGTAGATGACTGCCTGTATAAAGCAAAAAGCACAGGCAGAAACAGGGTATGTACAGTTAATGATCTCTGATGATGCTGCTAATTGAATGAAAACAGCTTATACAATTACATAAAATAAATATAATGTATAATACCGGCCGGATATATAGCAGAAAAAAATAATCTGATGAGTATTGGGTGTCAGGCAAAACATCAGCACAACTCTGTCAAACCATAAAAAATGAGTGAATCAGAAAAACTGATTCACTCATTCGTTTTGTGGTTATTTATAATATATTATTTCTGTGGTCCGAGTTTTACAGGTTCTTTTAATATGTACTGCTTAAAATGACTGAGATCTGCAATATCGGTACCGCCGTCACCGTTTACATCTGCAAGAAGGATCTGCTGAGGGTCAAGTTTAATATCACCCAGAAGATACTGACTAAGAAGGGTAAGGTCTGTCATCTCAACAACCTTGTCACGGTTAATGTCACCGTATTCATAATCTGTTGTCGGCTGTGTTTCAGACACAGCCGGAGTTGTTGCAGGTGCAGCAGTGGTGGTTGTAACCGGAGTTGTTGTTACATCCGGCTGAGTTGTTACAGGAGGATTGGTTGAGGAACCGGATGTATTCTGGTGATATACGATTCCAAGTCCGACTGTACTCATATAAAATGTTCCGTATGTATTCTCGTCACCGACGATGAATCTTCCGTTTCCTGGTCCGCCGTACTGATGCTCATCATCGTTGACTCTTGTCCATGTCTTTCCATCATCAGTAGATGCATAGATGCCTGTAACTCCGCTGCCGTTGCACTGTCCCCAGATGTATATCGTTTTTGGAGATGATGCGTCTTTAGCAGCACCTGAGCCAACTGCAAAGCATGTATCTACGTTTTCATACTTAGTGAAGTTTTCGCCGTAGTCATCAGTACCGTAAAGACCGTAATAGCCTGTAGGTGCAAGTACCTTTCCTGAAGTACCGTTTACCATACAGATCCTGCCGTAATCTTCAGCTCTGTCATATGCACATATTTTCTTTGCTGTAAATGTCTTACCGTAGTCACTGCTTACATATAAGTAGTTATTAGGTTTGCATGTCGGATCGTAACCGTTGTTGTCATTACCTCCGGCATAAATATAATTCGGTTTCTCACTGTCTACCTGCAGATAAGGAACACTTGAAGGATTGAGACCTTCACATTTATTCCATGTCTTGCCGTAATCGTCTGAGTAGTTTGCACCTCTGAAAAATCTGTAAGTACCGTCAGAAAGCTTTGTTATTGCAGCCTTGCCTCCTGAAATAGGGTTAGAGCCCATAAGGGTCCATGTCTTGCCGGCATCTGTCGAATAATAACCACCTGCTTCATGTTCTGAATATCTTACCATAACATTTGTATCAGTCGGGCAGTATGCTATAGCACCTGTAGAACCCATGTTAGGTGTATACTGAACTGCAGTATCAACATCAGAATGAACAAATCCGTCATAATCACCGATCGCTGAATAAACGTTACCGCCCGGAACACTGACCAGATCAAGTGCCACGACCTCCTCTATGCCACTGGCACAGAAATAAAACTGAGGCAGCTCATCCCAGATGTCATCACATGCAAATATTCCGTTTCCTGAAGTTACGAAAACCTGTTTAGGGTCTACAGGGTTAGCAACGATACATCCGCTCCAGTGAATAGCTTTTCCATAGATCCAGTCAGTATCGTTTGTATCAAGATACTGAGCAGATTTTGTGCCCCAGGCACCGTCTCCGGGAAGACCATATTCCATCAGTGTCCAGTTTTTGCCGCCGTCTGCAGACTTATATGTAAGATCACCGTAGCAGTCAACACCCTCATCCCAGAGCTGTGTCCACCACATTCCGCATGTTGTGGCGATAAGCTCATCTGAGTTGTCTCCGGCACAGTATACTGCACCAACAGGCTTTTTGCCCGGAAGACTTATATCAGTGATAGTTTTCTTGTTGATGTCATATCTGTAAGCTCCGCCGCCTGAACTTCCGAATGTTATGTTAGGAACGTAGGAGATAAGAAGATTGCCGTCTGCGTCCTTATTGATCCTCTGCGGGTACAGATCAGTCGGAAGCTCATCTGAAAGTACATCCCATGTTTTTCCTTCATCAGAAGATACATACATATTTGTTTTGCCTGTTACAGAAACTGCAGCATATACATTGCTGTTGTCATCTATTGCAACACAGCATATTCCGTTTGAGTTTTCTGTAGTATCAGCAATAAAGTCTGTCCATTCAGGCCACTTAAGCTGTGTGTCCATAACTTTAAGAGAGTCGACCATCTTCCATGTCTTGCCGTAGTCTGTACTCTTGATAAGGCCGCCTGTTCTTCCGCCGCAGTATAAAACAGCAGGATTTTTAGGATCAACTGCAAGACGTTCGCCGTTCTGACGTCCGTAACCATTGCCGTGTGTTCTGATAAGATCACTTACATCGATCTGCTCAAATGATTTGCCTCCGTCGGTTGAACGAAGAACAGCACTCTTTGCATTGCTGAAATAGTTGCATCCTGCGAACATGTATACGTTATCATCGTTAGTCGGATCTATAGCTATGGCATCAATGCTCAGAAGTCCTTTGTCTTCTTCTGAAACAAATGAAAACAGCTGAGTCCATTTCCCGTTGTCATATCTGTATGCGCCTCCGACATCAGTTCTTGCATACATAACTTTCTGTCCGCAGACGATTCCGGATACGAAACCGCCGCCGCTTATCGAGAGTGTGCCCCATTCTGATGCAGTATCAGCAGCACTTGCAGTTTCCTGACCGGGAACAAATATCTGTACTGCTCCCAATGACAGAGCCATTAATGATGCAGTAGCTGCACATAATGTTTTTTTCAATATTCTGTTCATATAAACCTCCATATTTATTATATAAATCTACAATTTAACTTTACAGCATTAAAAAGAATTTGTCAATATGTCTGTTCGTAAATATTAAGTGTAATTTTATATTAACACAGATTAAAATTGTATATTAAATTAATGTTTTATTTAATATAACAATATAATTCAGTTATATGCAATAGAATATATAAGTAAACAGCAGAACAAAAAAGCATGAGATGGAAAAATATAATTGTTTATTGAAATAATGGCATATTTATGTTATAATGATAACATACTTTACATCTGAGGTGATAACATGAATATACGAGTTGATGATTTTTTTATGATACTAAAAAAATATTTTCCTGATATGGATGAAAGACTGAAAAAGCCTGATAAAGAAGCCCTGAACTGTCTGAAGCAGGCTGTCAGCGAAAAAGGATATGAATTTGATCCTCAGCTGAGTTCTTTATATGAATACGCAGACGGTGAGAATGATGATCTGATCACATCTGTAATGGCAGGGTTTGAATTTATTAGTGCGCAGAAAGCTCTGGACAATTTCTTATTTTTTTCTGATCCTCAGTATGCATCAAATTATGAGTGGAAACGTAAATATACAGATGCAGTCCAGGAAAAGAGCTCGGCTGAGCTTTGCTGGATCCCTTTTGCCCATGATGCTTCACGCTGTTTTTTTGCAGTAGATCTTACCCCTGATATCAACGGCAGAAAAGGGCAGGTAATAGGTGTTGACGGAGATACCCACAAAGTATATTTAATGGCCGGCAGTTTAACGGAATTTTTCGGGACAATAATTCAGTATTTATATGATGGAATTTTAGTTATCGGCGATGAAGAAGAAGAGAGATATATGGAAGCCGGAACAGGCCATCTGCTGGATATGATGGATGAAATACATACAGCAGAAAATAAGTAAATGCACTTATCAGAGGTAGATAATATGAGGATCGGTTTCGCTGGTGCGGGAAGAGTCGGGACTTCTCTTGGAAAATATCTCTCCTGCAATAATATTGAGATCTCAGGTTATTATAACAGAACTGCAGAGGCTGCAAAGGAATCAGCAGAATTTGTATCATGCAGTGTTTTTGACAGTCCGGCACAGCTTGCAGAACTTTCAGATATTATTTTTATTACTGTTTGTGACAGCGCGATAAGCAGTATATGGGACAGTATAGAGGTGTCCGGGGCTGCTCTTTGCGGGAAGATATTCTGTCACTGCAGCGGTGCACTGTCATCACAGGTGTTAAGCGGCTGCCATAAGTACGGCGCCTATGCATGCTCACTTCATATGATGCAGGCAGTAAGCGACAGATTTACGTCTTTTGTCAGGATGAAAAATGCAGTATTCACTTCAGAGGGTGATAAAGAAACGCTTGATGTTATAACCAGTATGTTATCATCATGCGGCAATAAACTCTATAAAATAGATACAGATAAAAAAGTACTTTATCATACAGCAGCGTCTGTCGTAAGCAATCTTATTGACGGTCTTGTACATACCGGTTTGTCTCTTATGACGCAGTGCGGATTTGATGAAAACGAAGCACGTCTATTGATGAGCCCTCTTATAAGGGATAATATCGAAAATATACTGAGTAAAGGGACTGCAGCTGCACTTACAGGACCGCTTGAGAGAAATGATATTCAGACAGTCTCAAAGCATATCTGCTGCCTCGGACATGAGGATGCAGCAATGTATAAAGCTGTATCACTTGAGGTTCTGAAGGCTGCAAGGCTTAAAAACCCACATCATGACTATAGAGAAATGGAAGCTTTATTAAGAAAATGACAGCATAACAGAAAGGAAGACAAAAATGAAAAATACTGTATCCACGATCAGAGAACAGAAAAAAAACGGAGAAAAGATAACCATGCTTACGGCATATGATTATTCAACAGCAAAGCTTATGGATGAGTCGGGTATAAATATGATACTAGTCGGAGATTCATTGGGTATGGTCATGCTGGGGTATGAGGATACAATAAGTGTTACTATGGAGGATATGATCCATCATACAGCAGCAGTGTCGAGGGGAGCTTCGGATGCATTTGTTGTAGCTGACATGCCTTTTATGTCTTATCAGACATCGGTTTATGACGCAGTTGTGAATGCCGGTCGGCTTATGAAGGAAGGACGTGCAAATGCAGTAAAGCTTGAAGGAGGAACCACAGTCTGTCCTCAGATCAGGGCAATAACAGATGCTTCGGTCCCGGTGGTTGCTCATCTGGGACTTACTCCTCAGTCGGTCAATGCTTTCGGCGGCTTTAAGGTTCAGGGAAGAGATGAAGCAGCTGCTGCAAGGCTTATCTCCGATGCAAGAGCGGTCGAGAGAGCAGGAGCATTCTGTGTTGTGCTTGAGTGTGTTCCCGGAAGGCTTGCATCTTATATATCCTGTATCCTGGAGATCCCTGTTATAGGTATAGGTGCCGGAAACGGGTGTGACGGACAGGTTCTTGTGTATCAGGATATGCTTGGTATGTATTCAGATTTTACCCCTAAGTTTGTAAGAAAGTTCGCCTGCGTTGGTGATATGATGAAAGAGGGCTTCAGTTCATACATAAAAAGCGTAAGGAGCGGAGAATTTCCGGCGCAGGAACATACATTTTCGGTCAGTGATGATATAGATTTTACAGAACTTGAAAACGACAGCGACTAGTAAGAAGGAGCGTATAAAATGACAGTAGTTAATACAATCAGTGAAGTAAGAAAAATTGTGAAACAGTGGAAAAGAGAAGGAATGACCGTCGGATTAGTTCCGACTATGGGTTATCTACATGAAGGACATCAGAGTCTCATACGTGCTGCCTGTGAAAATGACAAGGTAGTAGTAAGTATCTTTCTTAATCCGATGCAGTTCGGACCGGATGAAGATCTCGCTTCTTATCCGAGAGATATACAAAGAGATAAGACAAAGTGCATGGAGGCAGGCGCAGATCTGATCTTCGCTCCTGATCCTGAAGAAATGTACTGTGACAACTTTCAGTCATATGTTGATGTTGATCTTCTTACAAAAGAACTGTGTGGTCTGACAAGACCATGCCATTTCAGAGGTGTATGTACAGTAGTTACAAAGCTGTTCAATATAGTTACGCCTGACAGGGCATATTTCGGACAAAAGGATGCCCAGCAGCTGGCAGTTATTAAGCGCATGACTGAAGACCTTAACATGGATATAGAAATTATAGGCTGTCCTATAGTTCGTGAAAAAGACGGCCTTGCAAAAAGTTCAAGAAACACATATCTGAGTGATGAAGAAAGAAAGGCAGCTCTTGTACTGAGTCAGGCTGTAAAGCTGGGAGAAAATATGGTCAATAACGGTGAGAAAGACTGTGAAAAGGTGATTTCTGCTATGACAGATATAATAAACAGTGAGCCTCTTGCACGGATAGATTACGTAAAGATCACGTCTCTTTTGACAATGCAGCAGGTAAAGCACATTGATGAACCTGTTCTTGCTGCAGTTGCAGTTTATATAGGCAGGACCAGACTGATCGACAACTTTTCTTTTAATCAGATATAATTGTCAGCTTTGAAAGGTAAGTATATATGGAATTGACAATGCTCAAATCAAAAATACACCGTGCCGTTGTTACACAGGCATGTCTCAGTTATGTAGGCAGCATAACCATTGATCAGAAACTTATGCAGGCATCAGGAATACTTGAGTATGAAAAGGTACAGATCGTTGATATAAATAATGGAGAAAGGTTTGAAACATATGTTATAGCCGGCGATCCTGGTTCAGGGATTATCTGCCTCAACGGTGCTGCAGCCAGGTGTGTACAGACAGGAGATCTGATAATCATCATGTCATATGCTGTAATGACCTGTGAGGAAGCTCAGATGCATCAGCCGAAGGTTGTTCTGGTAGATGAAAAAAATAATATCAGCAAAATATTTCGCTATGAAAAAAAGGGGTATACGAAAGATATGATGCTGTCACAGTAAAAGATTATTTATCTCAAACCAAATGGGTACGTAACCATACAACATGAAACATAATAATAGAGTTTATTATATCTTAATGCATCTTCAGGCATGGATTTCTCAAGCCGGCTCAAAGGGTACTATATTATAATGAAATCGGGTAAGCCTCGTAAGGTGATGTTTAAGGTTTAATATTGACAATCAACCTTGTTAATAATATAATAATTAAGTCTGCAGCTATATATTTTTGTGGTAAAATATTTTATGAAACAGATTTTGCAGATCTTAAAATGAGCAATTGAAACTTCACTGGATAAACTATATATTTATGCAGAGTATTAAGTTTTAGATAAACATAGACATACATCAGCAATGATGCTGTCACAATAAAAGGAGTGTTTCTTGTTGTTAAAGGGAAAATGTGTTTTATTAGGTGTATCCGGCAGTATTGCAGCATACAAGGCTGTAAATCTTGCAAGCATGCTTGTTAAACTTCACTGTGATGTTGAGGTTATTATGACCAGAAACGCTGTGAATTTTATAAATCCCATAGCGTTTGAAACTATTACAGGAAACAAGTGTTATGTTGAGACATTTGACAGAAATTTTCAGTTCAATGTAGCTCACGTGTCTCTTGCAAAAAAAGCAGATGTAGTCATGGCGGCACCGGCTTCAGCAAATTTTGTCGGAAAGCTTGCAAACGGAATAGCAGATGACATGCTCACAACAGTTCTTATGGCGTGCAAGGCACCTTGTTACATTTCACCTGCCATGAACACAAATATGTATGATAATCCGATATTTCAGGATAATCTCGATAAGCTTAAAAGATTCGGATATCATATAATAGAACCTGACAGCGGATTTCTTGCATGCAGGGATACCGGAAAAGGAAAAATGCCGCCGGAAACTCTGCTTCTGCAGTATATATTAAGAGAAATAGCATGCGAAAAGGATCTCACAGGCAAGAAAATTCTTGTTACAGCAGGTCCGACTCAGGAAGCTATAGATCCTGTAAGATTTATCTCAAATCATTCAACCGGCAAAATGGGATTTGCAGTAGCAAGACAGGCTATGCTCAGAGGTGCAGATGTAATACTTATCAAGGGAGCAACCAGCATTGCTCCTCCCGAATTTGTTAAAGTAATTGATGTTGTAAGTGCGCAGGATATGTTTGAGGCTGTAAAGGAAAATTATGAAGACTGCGATATAATAGTAAAGGCAGCAGCTGTAGCAGATTACAGACCGGGCGTTTATTATGACGAGAAGGTAAAGAAAAAAAGTGATGATATGTCGATCGAACTTACAAGAACAACAGATATCCTGAAGTATCTTGGAGAGCATAAAAAGGCTTCACAGTTTTTGTGCGGATTTTCGATGGAAACTCAGAATATGCTTGAAAACTCAAGAAAGAAGCTAGAGGCTAAAAATCTTGATCTTATCGCTGCAAATAATCTGAAACAGGCAGGGGCAGGATTTGGCTGTGATACCAACGTTGTAACGCTTATTTCAGCTGACAGTGTAGAGGAGCTTCCTGTCTTGTCAAAGGAAGAAACAGCAGACAGGATACTGACATATATCAGGAGTATGACGGACGCAAAATAAACCAGAACGGCACCAGAGACTGAAGATATCTCTGGTGCCGTTTTGGTTAGGGTTCCAAGTCCGAACAGAAGACCCGGATAAATCATTATATCATTTGAGAGAAAAAAGTATAAAAGATTGTGACAAATGTGATAAAATCACTTTTTGTTAATCTCTGTACTTATTATATTGCAATTTTTGTAACTATACAATAACATATAGTTTTATTATTACTGATTTATTGTATTTTAATAAAAATTATATTATATTAATAGCAATCATTTGAATAAATTTAATTATCATATCAGGAAAATGTTATCAGAATATGTTTTTAACAAGTGTTTACAAAAGGTATACAGCATGATATAATTAAGCTAAAAAAAGGTGATAGGAAATGGAAAATAATATACAGCAGCTGATAAAACAGCTTCGATGCAAGGACAATAGATCAGCATGCGGGGCACTGAAAAAACTACAGGAATTAAGCCGGGCATCTGACAGTGCATACTGTGGAATGGATGAATACGCTGATATGATGAATGATACTAATTCATACGTCAGAAACCGCGGTCTCATTCTTTTTGCTGAAAACTCAAGATGGGATACTGACTATAAGACAGATGAGTACATAGACAGGTACCTTGAACATATAACTGATGCAAAGCCGATAACTGCAAGGCAGTGTATACAGATGCTTGCCGTAATAGCACACAATAAACCGGAGCTTAGAGAAGACATAAAAAAGAGACTTAAAAGCGCTGATATTTCATTTTACAATGACAGCATGCAGCCTCTGGTTTACAGGGATATAAGAATGACACTTGAAAGTATAGACGGGGAACAGTAAATTATGAACTGTAAAATAAGAAAATGGAGCCTGTCTGATGCGCACGAACTTGCACAGATACTGGGCAATACAAACGTACAAAATAATCTTCGCGACGGTTTCCCGCTGCCGTATACAGATAATGATGCTGCAGAGTATATAAGATCAGTACTTAATGATAAGGAGAGATCCGTTTTCGCTTTTGCTGTAACTCTGGATGACAAAGTAGTCGGAAGCATCGGGATATTCAGAAAAGACAATATACATTTTCGTACAGCGGAAATGGGATACTGCCTGTCAGAGCCATACTGGGGCAGGGGCATAGCTTCGGCTGCGGTGAAACTTGCGTGCAGTCTTGTATTTGAAAATTCGGACATTATCCGGATTTTTGCAGAACCGTTTGCAGATAACGCGGCATCTTGCCGGGTACTTGAAAAATGCGGATTTGAGTATGAGGGTACTATGAAAAGCAATGCGGTCAAAAACTCTCAGATTATTGATATGAAGCTGTATGCACTGATAAAAAGTAATTGATAAACAGTATTTTATATATTGCAGTATGATCGGAGGTGTAAAATGAATAATTCAAAAGTATTTTTTATAGCAGACACACACTTCGGGCATGAGGCTATAATCCATTATGAAAACAGGCCGTTTCAGAATGTTGAAGAGATGGACCGGATCATGATCCAGAACTTCAACAGTGTTGTTTCAGCTGATGATACAGTATTTATCCTTGGTGATTTTTCATGCTATGACATGGAGAAAAACATACAGATAGTCGAGAGCCTCAACGGACGGAAGATACTTGTTATGGGAAACCATGATACAGAGACTGACAGATATTATTTTGAATGCGGATTTGAAAGTGTCAGCAGATTTCCTGTAATTTATGAGGGCTTCTGGATCCTGTCACATGAACCAATGTATCTGAATGTTAATATGCCATATGCAAATATTTACGGACACGTGCACAGCAATCCGGTATATGCTGATTTTTCAAAGCAAAGTTACTGTGTAAGTGCAGAGAGAATAAACTATACACCGATAGAATTTGATGAGATTATTAATAAAATAAGTACGTTATAGACAGATATTAATACAGTTTAATAAATTTATCTTTATACGACAGGATGGAGATTGTTATGAGAAAAAAAGTATTAGGTATGCTTTGTGTAATTTCGGTTCTCTTATTCAGCGGCTGTGGCAAAACCAGTGAAGTTCAGAAAATATCCGGTGCTGATTCATTTACAGTTGAACCAGGAAAATATGCTGTTGATGATTCTGTAAACAGTCCATACATACAGATAAATGATAATAATACCCTGCAGTTTTTCAATTACGATGAAAATGAGATTTATGCTTATTTTAAATCAGGATTTCCTGATGAACCTGTCCCGGATAATGCATGCGAAAGACTTAAAGAACCATATGAATACACTACTGCTGTTACAGATGATTATCTTATAAGTTTTCAAATCTTTGAAAATTATGGCCTAAGTAAGTGTATTCATTATAACAAAGACGATAAATCATTGGTATTCCTCAGTAAGGAGTATCATTACAGTGAGTAAAACAGACCAGTAATAACAGCGCTGCAGACTACAGAGTTTGCAGCGCTGTTATGTTTGCTGACCGATAAGTGCTAATCAGAAAAATTACAGTTTATGAATTCGGTTTTGATTCCTTTGGATTTAATACTATCTGTAATTGATCCTGTTTCCTTTTCACGGCAGCCAAAAGAACAATTATATATATGTATTTACAGCTTGATGAGTCGAGCATGGCTGTAAGGTAATCTTCAGCGTCTGACTGATTACCGAGACTCAAAATTATTTCAGGTAGAAACTCCGGAATGCGGCTAAGCGGCGTTTCAGGCCGGACATAATTAATTATAGAAAAGTTCTATATCGCAAAAATTCAGGATGATATTAATTTTTATCTTAGTTTGTACTAATTTTAAAATCCCGTACATACTTATTATCATAACAATTATGTGACTGCGGGGTGCGATATGATAGTAACTAAAAAGCTCAGGAGCGTAGGAAAGAAAGTAAAAAAAATAAGAGGAATAAAGCGCCGCTATGTATATATAGCTCTGGCTGTAGTACTCTCCGGTGTACTTATCGCTTATGGATTCAATAAAGTAGAAAATGCCACAATGACCATGGCTTCGGCTGGAAAAGCTGATACGCCGATAATTGTACTGGATGCCGGACACGGAGGAATGGATGGAGGCTGCTCAAGTGCTGCCGGTGTTCCGGAAAAGGGTATTAACCTTAATATTCTTCTGACTCTGAGGGATATGCTCGAGGCAGAGGGGTTTGAGGTAGATGTTACACGTGATACCGACTGTTCCATCCATGATGAGGGAATTGAAGGCATAGCAAATCAGAAGAGCTCAGATATGGACAACAGACTCGCTAAGTTCAATAAGTATCCTAATGCGATCTGTATATCAGTTCATCAGAATCAGTTCACAGATCCGAAGTACAGCGGTGCCCAGATGTTCTATTCGGCAGCTAACTCGAAGAGCGGGGAGCTTGCACAGTGCATACAGAATCAATTCGTTGAATATCTCCAGCCTGATAATCAGAGGGAAACAAAGCTTTGCGGAAAGGAACTGTTCCTTTGCTACTATAGCAAAAATCCGACTGTAATGTGTGAATGCGGCTTCCTTTCAAATCCTGATGAAGCAGCTAAGCTGTCAACTGAGGATTATCAGAGACAGGTGGCATTTACGATATTTGCTGGTCTCAATCAGTATCTCTCAAAAACAAAAAAGTAAATATAAAAGTACATAAAAATGTTCCCCTGAATTTAAATTCAGGGGAACATTTTTATATTAAAACTTGAGAGGAGAAGTAAGCATTTATTAAGCTGCCTGGAATTCTATGATATTGCCTGGCATGTACAATACAATTATCGTTCACATCCGGAACAGGTTCACAAGGCTGCAAATGATAAATAAAATTATGTTTTGTATAATTGATACAAATATTATCAACTCGTGTCCCTGATCTAATCATTATAATATCATGAGTGTATTTTTTTCACAACCCATATTTCACATATTTAGTGGACAAAATACACAATTTCTATTGACTCATATTTTTTTAATTGTTATAATAATAGGAGAAATATAAAAATAAAGGAGGGATTTTATGCAGTTTCAGGGTAAAAAACGACCTGTTTTCGGAGTTGTAGCGGCACAGGCTGCAGACATTGAGCAGAGGCAGATCCTGCTTGGTATAATTGAAAATGCTAAAAGCTGTGGAGTTGATATTGTAATACTTACAAATATATATAATCCGTATTATCCTGATGATGCGTTTAGCTGCGAAAACAAAATCTACGATCTTATAGATTCTCCTGACCTTGACGGTTTTATTTATATAGCCGAATCGATACTCAACAGTGAACTGAGAGTAATAATCAAAAACAAGCTTCTTGATCATAAAGAAAAGCCCGTAGTAATAATAGGAACGGTTACAAAAGACTTTGAGTGCGGTGATTTCTGTTTTATTAATACCAGTGAAACAGATGATATTATGGATATCACTGATCATCTTATCGAAGTTCATGGCTTTACAGATATAGATATTATATCAGGACCTGAGGAGGTAGAGGCTGCCCGTCAGAGAGTCGAGGGATATAAAAAATCTCTTCTGAAGCATTTTATAGAGTTTGACAGCAGTAAAGTTCATTACGGCAACTTCTGGATAACATCAGGGCACGACCTGGCTTCAAAATACATAAACGGTCAGTTAAGACTTCCTCAGGCTGTTATCTGTACAAATGATTATATGGCGTATGGTCTTCTCGATGAATTTGCTGACCATAATATTAGAGTACCCGATGATGTGACGGTTGCGGGTTATGAGTATGTCAGACAGAGACTCTATCATTATCCGGTACTTACTACATATCAGAGAAACAGAGAGAATCTGGGACGTGCAGCGTTCAGATTTGTGAACAGCAAAACTGTGCCGGGTATTAAACAGGAACAACCTCTGTCTCTCAGGGGCAGGGTGATCAACGGCTGCAGCTGTTCCTGCGGAATAAATACAGAAGAATACAACAGAGAGCTGACTCAGGTGCGTCATGATCAGTTCTATCAGTCACTGGATCTCTCGGGTCAGTTTGAACAGAAACTTACAGAATGCAGAACAATGAGAGAATATATCAGTGTCTGCAGGGAAAACTCGTATCTTATAAGAAGTGCATGCGGAATCTATCTTTGTCTGTTTGAGAACTGGTGCAGTTTTTCAAATTCGGGTGAAGAAGCAAGTGATATAATGAACTGTTATATTGTAAAGGATAAGTATAAGAAAGAAGACAAGCAGTTTTTGATAAACGGTCTTGATTTTGTTTCATTGTTTGCTGATTGTCCTGAGTCATGTGCATACTACATTAATCCGGTCTTTTTCTCAAAAAGATATATGGGTTATTTTATACTTGTCTATGATTCACCGGATACATATGATTATATATACAGAAACTGGCTTAAAACAGCATCCAACGCCCTTGAACTGCTGAGAATGAAAAATGACATAAGTTATCTGAGCAAATGTCAGAGCCTTTCGCTAATACATGATTCAGTAACAGGAATATATAACAGAAAAGGATTTGAATATGCTGTATGTTCGTGTGCAACATCAGTCAATAACTCGGGAGAGATCCTTACAGTAATGGTAAGGACTGAACTTTTTTCAGAAAATCTTCAGTTTGACAAGCAGGATAAAAGGTATACAGTTTCATGTGAGGCAGCTGCGGCTGTAAAGAAGCTTGTGGGTTATGACAATGAATTTTGCGGAAGACTCGCATCAAACTTATTTGTATTTGCAGGTTTCCGGAAATACAGTGCTGATTACGGTGAAATACTTATTGACAAGTTAAGGACACTTATTATACATTCACCGTCATATATCAGGGAATGCGGTCTGAATTCATTTGTCTGTACTTATGGATTATACAGTACAGAAAACTTCAGCTGTGATTCAATGATAAATGATATGATAGCAGATCTGAATGAAAAATCAAAAATAAGGACATATGAAATAAGTCTTCCTCACTTCAGTGATTTTATGAAAATACGCAATCAGATCTATACTCAGCCGGAAGAGGAGTATTCATCAGATGATATTTGTCAGCAGCTCTGTCTGAGTGTAGGTTACTTCAGAAATTCTTATAAAAAGTATTTCGGAGTAAGTTTTCATAAGGACTGTATACTCAGCCGGATGTCACTGGCAAAATACCTTCTTATTTCAACTTCAATGAGTATAACTGCTGTCGCACAGAAATGCGGCTACGATGATGAAAAATACTTTATGCGTCTTTTTCAGAAAAATACATCATTAACCCCTAACAAGTACCGTTCAATGCAGCAAACAGTAAAATAAGTATACAACATTTATTTATAAAAGGGTTTTATTTTTTATGCTGTTATGATATAATATATAAGTTAAAAAAAATACAAATTATCGGAGGATTCATTATGAAGGCTGTAATTACAGTAATAGGTAAGGATACTGTTGGCATACTTGCAAAGGTCAGCGCAAAATGTGCAGAATACAATGTTAATGTTACTGAGGTAACTCAGTCAGTGCTGCAGGACATGTTTGCTATGATAATGCTCGTAGATATTTCCAGGATCAATAAGGATTTTTCAGTGCTTGCTGATGAAATGAATGATCTCGGGGAGTCACTTAAATTATCTATCCATACAATGCATGAGGATATTTTCAATTCCATGCACAAGATCTGATTATAGTTGTCAACAATACTTACGAAAGGAAAAGCTGCTTAAATCAATTTTCACAGATCAATAATTTTATAAAAAGCAGCAGAAATTTTCATGATAAATGCATATGATATACTTGAAACAATACGAATGATACAGGACGAATGCCTTGATATAAGGACCATCACTATGGGCATTTCACTCCTTGACTGTATAGACAGTGATATAGACAAGGCATGCGACAAGGTCTATGAGAAAATAACAAGAAAAGCTCAGAATCTTGTAAGCACCGGTGAACATATTGAGAAGGAATATGGTATTCCGATCATCCATAAACGAATTTCTGTAACACCTATCGCTATTGTATCCGCTGCATGTCAGACGAAGGATCCTGTAAGGTTTGCACTTACGCTTCAGAAGGCAGCAGACGCATGCGGAGTAAACTTTATAGGCGGATATTCTGCACTTGTTCAGAAGGGCTTCAGTGCAGGAGATCTGGATCTTATAAATTCGATCCCTGAGGCACTGTCACGTACATCAAATATCTGTTCATCGGTAAACGTAGGTTCAACCAGAACAGGTATTAACATGGATGCAGTTGCGCTTATGGGCAAAATAGTTAAAAAATCAGCTGAAATAACAGCAGACCGTGACTGTATCGGACCTGCAAAGCTTGTAGTATTCTGCAATGCAGTAGAGGATAATCCGTTTATGGCAGGAGCATTCCACGGAGTAGGCGAGCCTGACTGTGCTATTAATGTCGGTGTATCCGGTCCTGGCGTTGTTCGTGCTGCCGTTGCAAAATATCCTGATGCAAATATTTCAGAAATAGCTGATGTAATAAAGAAAACAGCATTCAAGATCACAAGAATGGGACAGCTGGTTGGTTCAAGAGCTTCAGAGATGCTTGATATACCTTTTGGAATCGTGGATCTTTCACTTGCACCTACTCCGGCAGTCGGAGACAGTGTTGCACATATTCTTGAAGAACTCGGTCTTGAAACATGCGGAACACACGGAACTACAGCAGCTCTTGCACTGCTTAACGATGCAGTTAAGAAGGGCGGAGTTATGGCATCATCTCATATCGGAGGTCTTTCAGGTGCATTTATTCCTGTTTCAGAGGATGCAGGCATGATCAATGCTGCCAGGGCAGGAGTTCTCCAGCTTGATAAGCTTGAAGCAATGACTGCAGTATGCTCAGTAGGACTTGACATGATATGTGTTCCGGGAGATATAGAGCCTTCAACCATTTCTGCAATAATTGCAGATGAAGCATGTATCGGTATGGTAAACAATAAAACAACTGCTGTCAGATTAATTCCTGCAATAGGCAAAAAAGAAGGCGACATGCTTGAATTCGGCGGTCTTCTCGGCAGCGGTCCGGTTATGAGCATACACAAGGGATCATCAGAAAAATTTATTTCCAGAGGCGGCAGACTTCCTGCACCTATGCACAGTGTAAAGAACTGATGAATTAAGACATACATTCACCGCAAAAAGGAGGAACACTATGGAAAATATTGTTGATAAAATAATTCAGATTGACAGAAATGCAGATGAAAGGCTTGTTGAAGCCCAGGAACAGCAAAAGCAGATTCTTGATGATTCAGAAACTGAGATTGTAAAGCTTAAGCAGAAACTCTCACAGGAGGCTGACAAACGAATTAATGAGGTCAGTGATTTCCATAAGAAGGAGACCTCCGAAACTGTTGAGAAGCTGAATAAAAAATGCGAGGAAGAGCTCAGGATGCTTGACAGGGCATATGAACTCAGGCACGAAGAAATAGAAAAAAGCATCTTCCGCTCAATAGCAGGTGAAGCTAATGCCTGAATATGCAAAAAATGCGACTGTTGCAAGAGCCAGAGCCATATACGGCAAGAGGCTTACAGAGGATGATTACAAGGAACTTGTATCTAAAAAAAGCGTCAGTGAGGTAGCGGAGTATCTGAAAAAGAATACTCACTATGCTGATGCACTTTCCTCTATCAATACCGCAACCATTCACAGAGGCCTGCTTGAGTCGCTTCTCAGAAGATTCAGCTTTGACAGGTATATAAAGATCTGCAGCTTTCAGCAGCTGGGCAAAGAGCGTTTTTACAACTATCTTATAGTAAATTCAGAAATGAGGGAACTGCTCAGTGCAGTTCTCCATATGAATGCCGGCAGCAGTGAAGAATATATTACTTCAATGCCGTCATATCTGATATCAAAAACAAAGGTTGATCTTATAGAACTTGCGAAAGTCAGGACTTTTCCGGAGATGCTTAAGCTAATAAGGCACACACCATATTATCAGGTACTTAAGGATGTCGTACCTGATGAAAACGGAAAGGTCGACTATCTCAAGTGTGAACTTGCACTGAGAACATTTTATCTTAAATGGATGATGAATGTTGTCAGGGAAGATTTCGGAAAGTCAACAAGAGATGTACTCATAAGACAAATCGAGATGCAGATCGATCTTATAAACATAATAAATGCATACAGAATGAAAAAGTATTATAATCTTTCTTCAGATGAGATACTTAAAAATCTGCTTCCGTTCAACGGACGTCTTAGTCTGAAAAAACAGCGCGAGATCATTGAAGCGCCGACTGTTGAAGGTTTTCTTCATCAGTTTACAAGAACGATTTACGGAAGACAGCTTGAAAATGAAGATGATAAATACTTTGAATGGAATATGACAAAGCTAAGAGGACAGACTGCAAGACGTTCTCTGATGTTTTCTGAGAACTCAGCAGTCAGTATTTTTTCGCTCAACTATCTTTTTGATATAGAGGTTCAGAATATCACAAATATCATCGAAGGCATAAGGTACAACAGACAGCCTGCATATATCCTGAATATGATTATTCCGGTATAGCACAATAAGAAAAGTTAAAGGAGGGGAAGAGTATGGGAATAGAAAAAATGATGCTTGTCAATATAGCCGGGCAGCTTAAAAACCTTGACAGGACGCTGCTGAAATGTATTGACAGTAACTGCTTTCATATTGAGCAGGCATCAGACACACTTGATATGGATAAAACAGGTTTTACTCAGCTTCATGAACATAACCCTTATCATGATGTTCTGTCAAAGCTTGTAAGTATTGATTTCGGCAATGCGCTGGAGTTTAAAGAAACTGACTTCAGGGATGTTGAAGCACTGACTGATGAAGAAGTCAGCAGTTATGTTGACAGTATAAGTTCTTCAATGAGAAAACTCAATGATGATATTGTAAATGTGAAAAACTCTATAGCACAGTATGAACAGATACTCACTCAGCTGCGTCATCTTCATGGTATGGAAATAGACATGGAAAGTCTTTTCAAGTGCAAACATATTCATGTCAGATTCGGCAAGCTTCCGGCAGACAGTTATCCGAAACTCAGTTACTATGGATCTCAGCAGTTTGTTTTTGTCCATTATGACTGTGACAAAAACTATTACTGGGGACTTTACTGTGCACCGACAGAACATCTGGCACGTGCAGACAAGATAATGAATGATCTGTATTTCGAGCGAATATGGGTTCCTGATTATGTAACAGGAAAACCGGATGAAGAGATAAGTGATGTTCAGAACAAGTTTGATCAGGCTGAAATCGAACAGAGAAAACTTCTCAGGGACAGGGAAAGCCTGATAGAAAAAGAAAAGCAGAATATAAACAAGATATTCTGCAGGCTGAAGTTCAGCTATGACTGCTTTGAGCTGCGTTCAAAAGCGTCGGTTCTTAAAGATAAGTTTTATCTGGTAGGCTTTGTAACTGAAAAGGATGCAAAAAGCTTTACAAAGCTTTTCAGCGATATACCTGAGGTATCAGTTGTTCTTAAGCCGCCGGATTCAGAGCAGAATATCCAGATACCTGTAAAGATGAAAATGAACAGGTTTACAAAACCGTTTTCTCTCTTTGTGGAAATGTATGGCCTGCCGTCTTATGACGGATTCAATCCGGTAAATCTCGTAGCGATCACATACACAATACTGTTCGGTATAATGTTCGGTGATCTCGGACAGGGACTTGTAATATCACTGCTTGGTGCAATACTGTATAAGAAGACCAGGAATAAGCTTTGTGCTATTATGACGAGAATAGGAATATCGAGTGCGGTATTCGGTGCTGTTTTCGGATCAGTCTTCGGTTTCGAGCATGTCCTTGATCCGGTTTATCATGCAATAGGATTTAAGGAAAAACCGATAGAAGTAATTGATAATGTAAACTTTGTTCTTGGTGCAGCGATCGCAATAGGTGTTCTGCTGATCGTTATTTCAATGATAATAAACATTGTTACAACGATGCGAAAAAAGGAATTTGATCAGGCTGTATTCGGAAACAACGGAATTACCGGTCTGGTATTTTTCAGTTCACTTATCTATGCACTTGTAAGTTCATTCCTGTTTGGCAACAATGTTTTCAGTGCAGCTTACGTGATCTTCCTCCTTGTCGTTCCTCTTATACTTATGCTTCTGCGTGAACCGCTTGGATATATGCTCAGCGGCAAACAGTATAAATCAGATGGTGCAGTAGATTTTATTGCTTCCAACTTTTTCGAAGTTTTTGAATTCCTGCTCGGATATGTAACAAATACTCTTTCCTTTGTCAGAATAGGCGGATTTGTTTTGTCACATGCGGCTATGATGTCAGTAGTAATGATGTTTACCCAGATGTATCCGAACGCATCGCCTGTTATAATAGTTCTCGGAAACATATTTGTAATGGGTATGGAAGGAATGCTTGTAGGAATACAGGTACTCAGACTTGAGTTTTATGAAATTTTTTCAAGATGTTATGATGGGGACGGAAAAGCATATGAACCTGTCAGTGTCAAGTATACAACTGATTTTGAATAATTATGTGACCGTCTGCAACAGACGGGGAATGGAGTAAAAAATGAATATTTTAGAATTAGCTTTAATGCCTCTGCTTATTTTATGCATTATTTCACTGCCTTTTATTGCTGCTTTCCGCAAGAAGAAATCAGCAAAAACAACAAGAAATGCGATTATCCTTAACCTTTGTTCTTTCTTTGCTGTACTCGCACTTGCAGTTATTTTCCCTATCGGCGGATTTATCAGTGCAGATGCGGCTGAAGCTGCTGTGTCAGTATCAGGATCAAGTTTAGGTCTTGGCTATCTTGCTGCTGCTCTTTCAGTAGGACTTGGTTCAATAGGATGCGGAATTGCCGTTGCATCAGGTGCTCCGGCTGCTATCGGCGCTGTTGCTGAAGAACCTAAGTCATTCGCAAAATCACTTATCTTCGTTGCTCTTGGTGAAGGTGTTGCATTGTATGGATTTATTATTGCTTTCATGATCATAGGAAAGCTTTAATTCTTAAGACAGGGGACAAAAACCATGAAATTTTTTCTTATAAGTGATAACATCGATACACTCATGGGGATGAGACTGGGCGGTATTGAGGGAACGCTCGCTCATGAAAAGGATGAGGTCAGGGCGGCTCTTGAAAAGGCAATGTGTGACCGCGATGTTGCAGTGGTTCTTATCACACAGAAACTTGTAAATGAATCTGAACAGATGGTATATGACCTCAAGCTGAACAGAAGATATCCTCTTATACTTGAAATACCAGACAGACATGGTTCATCCCATATATCAACATCCATCTCTAAGTATGTCCGCGAAGCGATCGGCATCAGGATATAGCAGATGGATGTCTGCTTTTATAAAGATACTACCCAGAAAGGAATAATGGATTCATGACAGATACTAACCTTAACGGATTTATAGATGCGGTTAATCTTGAAGTCAATAAACAGATCGAGGATATTCTTTCTCAGGCAAATAAAAAGAAAAGCGAAAAAATAGAACAGGCAGAAAATGATATCCTCAACAAATCATACGTTCAGATTAAAACCGCTGTAACCCAGCTTCAGGCTGAAAGCAAAATGAAAATTTCAAAGGCAGAGCAGGAAAGCAGGATCAGGGTTCTGACACACAGGGAAGAGCTTGTCAGAAAGATATTTGCAAATGTTGAAGAGCAGATAAAAGAGTTTGTACGATCAGACAATTATAAGGATTATCTTATTAATCTTATCAAAAAGGAAACTATCGAAAACGGAGCAGTTATATTTATCAAGCCTGATGATATGAAATATGAAAAGATACTTAAATCATACATTGAAGCTGAGTGTGAATTCAAAGAAGATAAAACTATTAAGTACGGCGGTCTTTCAGTTTACAGTGAATCCTCAAGCGTGCTTAAAAATATGACAATAGACAGTCTTCTTGAGGATGAAAAGAAAAACTTCAGTTCCAAATATAAGCTCGCATAAAAAATCAGGAGGTGAAAGACTTGGACAGCAGTACAAAAAATGTCGTGTTTTCCATTAACGGTCCGGTTGTCAAGGTGAAGGATACTAAAGATTTTTCAATGCTTGAAATGGTATACGTGGGAAACAAGCGGCTCATAGGCGAGGTTATCGGAATAACCAGTGAATTTACAACTATTCAGGTTTATGAAACTACAACAGGTCTGTATGTCGGTGAACCGGTGTATACAACAGGAGCACCAATGTGTGCGGTATTGGGCCCGGGAATAATTTCAAACATATTTGACGGGATTGAGCGTCCGCTCAGACAGATAGCTGAAGTTTCCGGAGGAGCATTTATTTCTGAAGGTGCAACGGTAAATGCACTTGATACTGAGAAGAAATATGATGTAACAGTAAAGGCAGAGGTGGGACAGTTTCTGTCAGGCGGAGAGGTCTATGCTGAGTGTCAGGAGACACCGGTAATAAGACATTACTGCATGGTATCGCCGCTGTTGTCCGGAGAAGTTGTAAGCGTTTCACCGAGCGGTGAATATTCACTTAACGATACGATCTGTACTATAAAAAATGAAAACGGTGAAGAAATACCTCTTACACTTTGTCAGAAGTGGCCGATAAGAAAATCACGTCCTGTTTCGAACAGAATGCCTATAACAAGGCCTCTGATCACAGGACAGAGAATAATAGACACTATCCTTCCGATAGCCAAGGGCGGAACGGCAGCTATACCCGGAGGTTTCGGAACAGGAAAGACTATGACACAGCATCAGCTTGCCAAGTGGTGTGATGCGGATATTATCGTATATATCGGATGCGGTGAGCGTGGAAACGAAATGACACAGGTTCTTGAGGAATTTTCAGAACTTATAGATCCTAAGACAGACAGACCGCTTACAGACAGGACAGTTCTGATCGCAAATACATCAAACATGCCTGTTGCTGCAAGAGAAGCATCAATATATACCGGTATCACACTTGCTGAATATTATCGTGATATGGGTTATCATATAGCTATCATGGCTGACTCAACATCAAGATGGGCTGAAGCACTCAGAGAGATTTCTGGACGTCTTGAAGAAATGCCGGCAGAAGAAGGATTTCCGGCTTATCTTCCTTCAAGACTTTCAGAGTTCTATGAAAGAGCCGGTTATGTTGAGACTCTGTCACACAAGGAAGGTTCAGTTACAGTTATCGGTGCGGTATCTCCTCAGGGTTCTGACTTCTCCGAGCCTGTAACCCAGAACACCAAAAGATTTGTCCGCTGTTTCTGGACACTTGACAAGTCTCTTGCATATGCCAGACATTATCCTGCAATCAACTGGACTACAAGCTATAGTGAATATACCGAAGATCTTGCAGATTTTTATATCAAGAATGCAGGTCATGATTTTATGCAGTGCAGACAGGAGATCTCAAATATTCTGACAGAGGAAAACAAACTGATGGAGATCGTAAAGCTCATCGGTTCTGATGTTCTTCCTGATGATCAGAAGCTTACTATAGAGATAGCCAGAGTTGTCAGAGTAGGTTTTCTTCAGCAGAATGCATATCATAAGGATGATACGTTTGTACCTCTTACAAAACAGCTGCTGATGATGAAGGCGATCCTTCATCTGTACAATGAATCAAAGAAATGTATAGCAAACGGTATTCCGGTAGCAACGATAGTTGGTTCAGGCCTTTTTGAGAAGGTAATAAAGATCAAGTATGATATTCCCAATGATAAGCCTGAGCTGTTTGATAACTATACAAAAGAGATAACGGATGTACTGAAAAGGCTTAATACACCAAATGATCAGGGAGGTTTACAATGAGTCTTCAATATATGGGTCTTAGCGAGATTAATGGTCCTCTGGTTGTTCTGGATCATGTCAAGGGTGTAGCATATGATGAGGTTGCGGATATAAAGCTCGAAGACGGAACTGAGCGAATAGGAAGAGTCGTTGAAATATCCGGAGAAAAGGTGGTCCTGCAGGTTTTCGAGGGCACAAAGGAACTTTCACTTAAAAATACAAAGACAACATTTACAGGCAAGCCTCTTGAAATACCTCTTTCAAGGGATATTCTCGGCAGAGTTTTCAATGGCGCAGGTAAGCCTGTTGACGGACTCGGATATATCTATCCGGAAAAATTTGCAGATATAAACGGAAAACCGCTCAATCCTGTATCAAGAACATATCCGAGAAATTATATTAAAACAGGTATTTCTTCAATTGACTGTCTTATGACGCTTATCCGCGGCCAGAAGCTGCCGATATTTTCAGGATCAGGACTTTCACACAACAAGCTTGCTGTCCAGATCGTCAGACAGGCCCAGATAGCTGATGACAGCGGTCAGGAATTTGCAGTAGTATTCGGTGCAATGGGTGTTAAGCACGACGTTGCAGATTACTTTAAAAGAAGCTTTGAAGAAAGCGGTGTTCTACAGAACGTTGTAATGTTTATGAATCTTGCAAATGATCCTATCATCGAGCGTATTCTTACACCAAGATGTGCACTGACTGCTGCTGAATATCTCGCATATGAAAAGAATATGCACATACTTGTAATACTGACTGATATGACTTCTTATGCAGAAGCACTGCGTGAATTCAGTTCATCAAAGGGTGAGATCCCAGGCAGAAAAGGTTATCCCGGATATCTGTATTCAGATCTTGCTTCAATGTATGAGAGAGCCGGTGTAATCAAGGGATCAACAGGCAGTGTTACACAGATACCGATCCTTACTATGCCTAATGATGATATCACTCATCCGGTCCCTGATCTTACAGGATACATTACTGAAGGACAGATAGTTCTTGACAGAAGTCTGGATCAGACGGGAATATATCCGCCTATCGACGTTCTTCCGTCACTTTCAAGACTTATGAAAGACGGAATAGGTGAGGGATATACAAGAGCTGACCATTCATCAGTAGCAAACCAGCTGTTTGCCTGCTATGCAAAGGTACAGGATGCCCGTTCACTCTCAGCCGTTATCGGTGAAGAGGAACTCAGCGATATAGACAAGAAGTATCTTGAGTTCGGTGTAGCGTTTGAAAAATACTTTATCAATCAGGGATTTGAGGAGAACAGAACAATAGAGCAGACACTGGATCTTGGATGGAATCTTCTTTCCCTTCTGCCTGAATCAGAGCTTGACCGTATTGATGAAACTCTCCTTAAGCAAAAATACAATCCGGAAGCCGCAAAAAGATTTAATGATTAAGGAGCTGATCTGATGGCAGAACAAATCTTTCCTACAAAAGGCAATCTGATCAAAGCCAAAAAGAATCTTGCTCTATCTAAACTCGGCTACGAGCTGATGGACAGAAAGAGAAATATCCTGATACGTGAGCTGATGCAGCTGGTCGACAGTGCTAATGAGATACGAGGCTCTATTGAGCAGACATATCTTGAAGCATATGATGCACTTCAGGAGGCAAATATCACTCTGGGTGTCGTAGAAAAGTTTGCAAGTGCAGTTCCAGTAGAGAATTCTCTCTGCGTCAAGTATCGCAGTGTAATGGGTGTTGAAATACCTATGGTCGATATCGGTAAGGGAATTCCGGTCGTACCATATGGCTTTTACGAGACAAATTCAGAGCTTGATAAGGCATATATGCTTTTTTCAAAGGTTAAGTTCATGACTGCATCACTTGCTGAGGTAGAAAACAGCATATACAGACTTGCAGCAGCGATCAAGAAAACACAGAAGCGTGCAAATGCACTCAAAAATATACTTATTCCCAAGTTCGCCGGCATTTCAAAGTTTATTACAGACAGCCTTGAAGAAAAGGAAAGAGAAGAATTCTCAAGACTCAAGGTTATCAAGAGACAGAAGGCTGTCAAGGCTTACAGGAAGAAATAAAAGAGCAGAAATAATAAAAAGCTGTATCGGACATACTTCATTAAGAAGTGACTGATACAGCTTTTTTATATGCATATAAATAATAATATTTTATAGATTACAGCTCAGCCTTACCAAACTCACTGAGTTTAAGTTTTTCGTTCTTTTCAAGTGCCCATCTGATATTCCATTCACTTGTGAAGAGGAGCAGGTAGTTGTTCTTGAAGTCCTGAACAATTTTTGTATCACTTGTGAGTGTGAGCTTATGGAGGTCTTCAAAGTCCTCAGCATTGTCTATCCATCTGATATACTCATAAGAAAGATTTTCTCTTCTTATTTCAACATTGTATTCATTTTTAAGTCTGTATTCGAGAACTTCAAACTGAAGCATGCCGACAACTCCGACTATAACTTCCTCATAGCCTGAATAAGGTTCAGTAAATATCTGAATAGCACCTTCCTGGACGATCTGATTGATTCCCTTCATGAACTGTTTGCGCTTGAAGGTATCTGTGCACGATACTCTTGCAAAATGTTCAGGTGCAAATGTCGGGATCCCATGATATTTAAACTTGTCTCCCGGAGTAGTTAATGTGTCACCTATTGAAAAAATGCCCGGGTCAAATACACCAATAATATCTCCGGCGTATGCCTCCTGAATAATTTCACGCTCCTGAGCCATAAGCTGCTGAGGCTGTGAGAGACGCATTTTCTTGTTTCCCTGGACATGAAATACTTCAGTGTCACGTTCAAATCTGCCGCTGCAGATGCGCATAAATGCAATACGGTCTCTGTGTGCTTTATTCATATTTGCCTGGATCTTGAATACGAACGCTGAAAATCTTTCATTGAAAGGATCAATTTCTCCGTCAGAGGAGATTCTTGCAAGCGGAGGAGGTGTCATCTGGAGGAACTTTTCGAGAAATGGTTCAACACCGAAGTTTGTCAGGGCGCTGCCGAAGAATACAGGGGACAGCTTTCCCTTCTGTACAGCATCTATGTCAAATTCTTCACTGGCACCGTCAAGAAGTTCTACATCGTCAACAATATTTCTGTAGTTTTCTTCGCCAAGTATGTCTGCAAGCTCAGGGTCGTTAAGATCAGCCTCACGTGCTTCAACTTCCTTGTGACCACCGTTGGCAGTAAAGGAGATTATGGCTTTCTTTTCTCTGTCATAGACACCCTTGAATGATTTTCCGGAGCCGATAGGCCAGTTTACAGGGTATGTGTTTATGCCAAGTTCATTTTCTATCTGATCAAGAAGATCAAAAGGATTTCTTGATTCACGGTCCATTTTATTGATAAAAGTAAAGATCGGAATTCCTCTCATTACACAGACCTTAAAAAGTTTACGAGTCTGGTTTTCAACACCCTTGGATGCATCTATTACCATAACTGCAGAATCAGCAGCCATAAGTGTTCTGTAAGTATCCTCGGAGAAGTCCTGATGTCCCGGTGTATCAAGAATATTTATACAGTATCCGCTGTAGTTGAACTGCATAACTGATGACGATACTGAGATACCTCTCTGTTTTTCGATCTCCATCCAGTCAGATACTGCATGACGATCTGATTTTTTTCCTTTTACAGTTCCGGCTTCATTTATTGCTCCTCCGTAGAGCAGAAATTTTTCTGTAAGCGTTGTTTTACCTGCATCAGGATGTGATATAATAGCAAACGTTCTGCGGCGTTCAATTTCGCTTTTTATGCTGGGATTCAAAACAATTCCTCCGTTTTCATATTAGTATTTCATAAATACGCTGTCTTTTCAATTTTACCATATTATTTGCGATGATGCAAGGAAAATTCGAAAAATACGCAGCAAAAAAGCTGCATCCGTATTCTGAATGCAGCTTTGATATTTATTTTTTTACTGAGCAGTCGTCTCTGCAGTAGTCTGGTCAGCAGCTTCTTCAGTCTGTGGCTGATCCTGTGCTTCTTCTGATTGTTTGAGTATTTCACTGTCAACACCTGCATAGTCAATTTTGATTTCATTATAATCAGGTGAACTTATTACCTTCATATCTGACTGCAGTGAAGTGTATAATTGCTGATATCTGGTGTTGTAAGGGTATTGTTCGCTGCCCATGAAGAGGTTAATGATATTTTTATTTATATAATCCTCATCAAAAGGAAGCTTCTGAACTATATAGTATGTAGAGTTGGATGAAACAGGCTCACTGTACTGATTATCACTTATCTTGCTCAGTGCATCGTCCAGGACACTGTTATAATTCTGAGCTACAACACTTGCAGGTAAATAAAATCCTACATATGTTCCGTCATCATTAACAGGTGAGTTATTTTCCTGACTGTATTTTGTAATTAGATTATCGAATGATTCGCCTGCATCAAGTCTCTGTTTAATAATATTCATTAATTCCGGAATTGCTGCAGCAAGACCGTCCTTGTCGATCTTTTTAGCAAGACCGTTGAGCTTATCAATTACAGCTTTCTCTTCATCAGTGTAAGTAAGATCCGGATTCAGAGTATAGAAGTCTTTTGGAATATCTGTAGGATCATTGTTCTCATCAACCTCATAGTGAATCTTCGGACTAACACCTATTAACTTGAAATGATCATAATCTTTCAGATAGTTTTCTCTGAAATCATCTTCATAAAGTGCACGAACTACCTTTTTCTCAAGCATTTCACGAACTATTGATTCACGGTATACTTCTTTTGTACAGCAGATCTGTTTCAGATAATCTTCAAAATTGCCTCCGTTGCTGCTAAGTTCGTAGTACATTTTATTCTGATCGTACTGTTTATCTATTTCCTTTTTTTCATCATCAGAGAGTTCAACATTGTTGTCTCTGGCAAGAGCATAGATAGTATATGACTGGAACAGGTAGGAGAGTGCAGTCTCTTTAAGATCATCAAGTTTTTCACCTGATTCATCATTGTCCCAGTATGAGTCATCACCGCTGCTGATGACATTTTTGGCATATGCAAAGTAATA
Source organism: Oscillospiraceae bacterium (assembly GCA_030539275.1). Classification (GTDB taxonomy): domain Bacteria; phylum Bacillota; class Clostridia; order Oscillospirales; family Ruminococcaceae; genus HUN007. Next base: position 64,355 of record JAUNSK010000019.1, read on the forward strand.
CTTGTATTCATCAACAGAAACATCAAATCCATCGATGTTAAGCAAAATATCTTTTCCCAGATCTTTGGTTTCCATTTCAATGGCACTTGAATCTGCAGCAGATGTGTCAGCTTCATCTGTTACCGATGTAGTTTCCGGAGCACTGCTGTCACTGCTGTCATCAGAATTGCTGCCGGAAGAGCCGCTGCATGCACTTAATGACCCGGTCATAAGTATAGCAGTAAGCATAGCCAGTATTCTTTTTGTTTTCATATAAATCCTCCACTTTTTCGTAAATTCCACTTAAAACTATTTTACATCCATATAGTGAATATTGTGTGAAAAATGAAAAATAATTTTGATTGCGGAAGGTAACGCTTTTATGATATAATTATTTCAGTTATAAATGATCATATAAATTTGTCAGATTCAGAGTTTCCGGAGGTATATAATGAGAATAGTATTACAGAGAGTAGCAAATGCAAAGGTAGAAGTAAACGGGGAAACAACCGGAGAAATAGGCACCGGATATCTTGTTCTTATCGGAATAGGTGAAGGCGATACAAAGCAGGATGCAGACCGGTTAGCGGCAAAAATCAGAAATCTCAGAATATTCTCTGATGAGAATGACAAGATAAATCTTTCTCTTGCTGATGTTGACGGAAGTCTGCTTGTCGTATCACAGTTTACACTGTATGCTGACTGCAGAAAAGGCAACAGACCGAACTTTACTCAGGCAGCAAAGCCGGATCAGGCCGAGATGCTGTATAATTACTTTGTTGATGTCTGCAGACAAAATATTAAGAATGTTCAGTGCGGAGTATTCGGTGCGGATATGAAGGTCACTCTGACAAATGACGGACCATTTACTGTTGTTCTTGAGTGATCAGTCGAGCCTGTATGATTTTACATCGACAAGCTCTATGTCATTTGTCATAAAACCAGGCTCAGGTGTCTGTTTAACGCTATAATCAGTTGAGAGATATTTTTTATTGTCATCTGCAAAGACAGTAACGATAGTCTTGTCAGCACCTATAATATTTCCTGCAGCTATGGCACCAAGGAGGTTTGCACCTGAAGAAATTCCTACGCCTATTCCAAGTTCACAAGCCAGCATCTGAGCCATGATAATTGAATCAACGTCGTTTACACTTACTATAGATGCGCACTCGTCAAGCTTCAGGATATCAGGAACAAATTCATCTGAAATTCCCTGGATCTTGTGAGCGCCGGTCTTATAGCCGGTTGACAGAGTAGGGGAATTTGTAGGCTCAAGAGGGAAAATTCCGCAGTCCGGGTTATCCTTTTTAAGACGTCTTCCGACGCCCATGACAGTACCGCCTGTTCCTACTCCGGCAACAATGCCGTCAGCAGTAAGTCCGAGAGAAGCAAGCTGTCTTGATATCTCGTCACCGGTAAGATAGTAGTGAGCTTCGCAGTTGTCCTCATTGGAAAATTGTCTTGGCAGAAATACAGACGTTTTCTTTCCGAATTCTTCAGCCATTGCTATCGAGCCGAGAAAACCACCCTGTTCCTTGGAAACAAGGATAACCTCTGCACCGTATGATTTCATCATATTTATACGTTCACTGCTCATCCAGTCAGGCATATAGATCCGTACACTGTGTCCTAGATTTCTGCCTACTGCTGCAAATGCAATACCGGTATTTCCGCTTGTTGCCTCTGCTATAGTATCATTAGGTTTGATGAGACCTGTTTCATATCCTTTTTTCATAATGTAATAGGCTACACGATCCTTGATGCTTCCTGTAAGATTAAAATATTCGGCTTTTGCAAATATTTTTCTCATTTCGCCTTTGTATTTGAGACGTATCTGAAGGATAGGTGTCTGACCTATAAGAGCTTTTATCTTATCAAATCTAGAATCATATTTCATAATAATCAATATCTCCTAATAAAAAATAATGCACTGGCGTAATGTCACTGTATTTTCAATTATACTACATTTATCTTACTTTGAAAAGTCCCATAATAATAAATCTTTTCACTCCTGCGCAAATATGATAAAATCAGTCACACTAAAAATAGTATTATGCTATCAGAAATTTGAAATATCCCATGATTATCTCATAAGTTATATGATGTTTACGTACTACAGAAATGATATATAATATATTAAATGCATTTTCAATGATGAAAGTGCACAAATCTTAAATAAAAGGGGAAAGAAATATGAGCCTTCTTCACATTTACTGCGGGAACGGAAAAGGAAAGACGACTGCTGCACTGGGACTTACAATGAGAGCTGCCGGCAGTGGTATGAAAGTACACGTTGTTCAGTTCCTTAAGGGAAGTATGACATCGGAACTGACAATCCTTGATAAGATTCCGGGAGTAACTGTTGAGCGGTGTGACAAAAATTACGGATTTACAATCAATATGTCAGCACAGGATAAGGAGCAGCTTATTTTATGTCATAACAGGCTTCTTGAAAATGCACTTGAGAAAATGAACAGCGGGGAAACCGGTATGATAGTTCTCGATGAGTTCAATGATGCATACAGTCTCGGGCTTTTTGACACTAAGCTTGCTGACAGGCTGGTACTTGAAAGAAATGACAAAACAGAAGTAGTTCTGACGGGACGTGATCCTGATAAAAAGTTCTGTGACACGGCTGACTATATAAGTGAAATAAAATGTATAAGGCATCCTTTTGAAAAAGGCATTCCTGCGAGAAAGGGAATAGAATATTAAAAAGACCGCCGGCATCGTATGATCGATGCCGGTGGTCTTTTTCTCATTTCTTCTTGAAATATTTAAACACAAGAGTAAAAACTATAAGGAAAATGCTGAAGCCCAGAAGATAATATTTTTCTGTAAAGCTTGAGCCTGAATAAGAAAACAGGAAGAAGATCCCGAGGTGTTTTTTGCCTGAGAAATTGATCATATAGTAAAGCAGAGACAGCATATATCCGGCACTTACACTGTCAGTTATGCCGGCTGCCGCGAAGCCGAGAGAACCAAGGAACAATCCGGATATCGTACCTGCAAAGAAGTGCATTAAGGTTACATCACTGTCTGCTGATTTCATTATAAGAACAAATGCTGCATTTATCATCAGCATAATAATAACTGAGATCAGCAGTCTGATTATGCAGATCTTCAGATATGTAACCTTCCTTGCCCTTATAACATCACGAATGGCTTCGTTTTGTTCGGGAAGAAATACCGGAGTCAGAAGAATAAGACCTGTAAGGCTTACCATTATCTCAAGAGGCTGGGCGGCCATAGTCTGATTGAGCGAGCTTATCCCGAAAAATACAGGAGTAAGTGCTGCAACCAGAATGGCTATAAGAATGTGCGGCAGTAAATTATGCTTCAGATTTGTTTTTGTTATGTACAGCAAAGCCCTTGAATTCATAGAATTTTCCCCTCCTCTTCAGCTCATAGATCTGAGCGCAAGCTATGATAAGTGCGGCAGATAATAAAAAGTAGATTATACGGTTTAAGTAGAATGTGCTCAGCGTGTTGGTAAATGCGGCATCATCATATACCGAGTTGTGTCTGATAATAAATGTGAACAGCTTTGTTGAGCCTGTCAGATTTCCTATGGAGGAACTCAGTGATACAAACCACATAACACCCTGTATCAGAACAGCAAGCATGGAACTTGTGGCTTCTGTGATGAGCATTGCAAGAGCACTGGAAAAAGTAATTGCCGGTATAAGCCAGACCGCAGGAAGAACAAAGAACGTAAGAATATGTGATGCATTTCCCGGGTACAGGTCAGAAATATGAATTGCGGCTAAGATCATGCTGACAGCAGCAGGAATCAGAGTCATCGCAATAACGCTTAGATATCTTGTAATTATAAGCCTGGATGATGAAATTTTTCTTGTGTATATCAGCTGCTGCATCTGATTCTTTTTATCTTTGAGACAAAACGCTGTACAGATGAAAACAGGGAGGATGGACAGCGGTATACCGATATAATCACAGAAGAGTCTTGAATAGGAGGTAAATATGTTATCATTATCTGTTAAAGAGTTATATTCTGCAAGTTTATCCTCATATGTTGCTGGAATAAGCGAAAAAGTATTTATCAGATTCTGAGTGCTGTAGTCAGAACCGCCGCCGATAATCTTATCTGCTTTATTCATCAGTTCATTAAATCTGTCATATGTAAGAGTGCTGCTTACAGAAATATCATCAGTATCGTTTTCTGATGCAGCAGCAGGAACAAATTCGCCGTTTTCATTAACAGTCCCGCTGTTTGTGACAGGTGCAGTATATTTTTCAAGTTCATCTCTGGTAAGACCGGTAAGTTCAGTCAGAATGTCAGTCATTTCATCTTTTTTCCTGTCGCGCAGCTTTACCTGTTTGTAGAATCCTACCGGGTAGGCGGTGTATGTATTGACGCTGTAGTTGTTAAGCAGGGCTTTTACAGCTGCAGGCATCAGTATATCAGGATCTTCTTTTACTATCATCCCGTAGTCATCCAGACCCTTCATTGGTGCCTCCTCGGCTTCACCTGTGTCACCCATAAACTGTGAAAAAAAGAATCCTGATATTCCGAAGAGAAACAGCAGAAACGTTACTGAGAAAAGGATCTTTTTGCATTCCTTTTTAAACAGCATTATTGCTCACCTCCAAGTACGTCACAGCCATTGGCGTACAGACAATACATGTATGAATCCTCAACGTTCGGAGAAACACTCTGAGCTTCGTACTTTTCAGGTACCTTGTCTGATATTACTCTTACTGATGTAACATCGCTTGCAACAAGCATTCCGGTTACAATATAGTTTTTCTTGACCTCAGCCAGCTGGTTCTTATTTATGGCGAGTGTGTAAACCTTTCCCTGTGCACTCTTCATCAGATCACTGACTGTGCCGTTATATAATATCTTTCCTTCGTTCATTATTGCTATATCTTCACATGTGGCTTCTATATCTCCCACAATGTGAGTAGAAAGGATAACGATCCTTTCTTCTGCGACCTCGCACAGAAGGTTTCTGAATCTGATCCTTTCTTCAGGATCAAGTCCGGCAGTCGGCTCATCAACGATCAGTACTTTCGGATCATGAAGGAGAGCCTGTGCTATTCCGAGACGTCTTTTCATTCCCCCTGAAAGTGCTTTTACTTTCTTATCCTGGTGTTCAGTCAGATTAACACGTTTTATAAGCATCTGAGTTCTTTGCTTGATTGCTTCCTTTGGCATTTCTGACAGAACACCAAGATATTCAAGACTTTCTCTTACAGTCATGGAAGGATACATCGAAAATTCCTGAGGCAGGTATCCTATTATGCTTCGTATTTCTTTAGCGTTTTCTACTGGTATACCGCATATCGTAATCTTCCCGTCACGCTTGCAGTGAAGAGTTGCAAGTGTTTTCATCAGCGTTGTTTTTCCGGCACCGTTTCTGCCAAGAAGTCCGAACATTCCCTGATTAATGGTCAGGTTTATATCGAAAAGTGCCTGCTTTTTAGAATAAAACTTGTTTACATGTTCAATAACTATTTTGTTGTCATTGTCCATTTATATCATCTCCGTCAAAAAAATAATAGTGCTGTATTTCTACTGCACTATTATAATAAAATATAAAAATCAACTATTTATCAATTTTTCAGATTTTTTTAAAATTTATTCCGAAAACAGCTTCAACGCATCCGCCTCCGGTTTTATTATTGCTTATTCTGATGGTCCCTGAGTGCTTTTCACAAAGGATCCTGCAGATGTAAAGACCAAGTCCGAAGTGGGATTTGTCCGTTTCCTTATCATCCCTGAAAAAAGGATCTGTACAGTGTACCTCAGCATTTTCAGAAAATCCGGGTCCATCGTCCATGACTTTAAGTATCAGATCTTCGCCAGTAATGTGCTCAGTTACTGTAACTCTGCTTACGGCATACCTGTAAGCATTTGAAATAAGGTTCTCATAAACCTGCATTATAACATCACTGTCAGCACTGAAAAACAGTTCTTCACTTATGAGCCTGAGTTCTGCCTCCTTTTCACCACTTATTATCTCAGCCGTTTCACTTAACGATTTATTCAGACTGCTGAGTGTAACCTGCGTATAAGACGGTTCAAGATCTTCAAGCTTCTGCACTGAATTCATACCTTCTACATAGTGTTCAAGTCTGCTGATGTGACCGTTCATAGTATCAAGAGTTGAAAGCAGCTTTTCTTCACTGACTTTACCCTCGGGAATATATCTGCAAAGATAGTCTGTATATCCGCGAAGTACAGTCAGCGGGGTACGAAGGTCATGTGAAAAGGCAGAGTTAAGTCGTTTTCTTTCATCCAGTGAACGCCACATTTTCAGGTTGCTGTCATACAGCGATTTCCTCATCTGTTCAAAGCTTTCACAGAGTTTGCCCAGTTCGTTCTTACGCGGATAGTTTATTGAAAAGTCAAGTTTATTCTGTGAGATAGAGTCAGAAGCAGACTTTAAAATGCCAAACGGTTTTTTGAGTTCACGGTTGTAAAAAACTACGCCTGTTCCGGCAAGACATATCATTACCCACAGAGCAATGAGTACTCCCTGACCATAGCTTATTATCATATAAATGATCTCAACTCTTTTTTCATAGCCGGAAACAGGAACTAATTCATCGTTTTCATTTTTATACTTACCTATCTTTCCCTCATCAAAGCTTATTACATATGTTCTGGATCCTTCATTCCCCAATACATCAGGATGCTTATTTTCGTACCAGTCCTGCATGCAGTTTGCTGCCACACCTATCCCGAATGAGCCGAAAAAAGACACTATGATGCAAAACGGCAGATACAGAAGGAAACACCATTTGAGAGAGACCGCAGAGAACTTTTTTACTTTACCCATTTGTATCCCATCCCCCATACTGTTTCAATATGCTGCTGTTCACCGCATGCTGACAGCTTGGCACGAAGCCTTCTGATATGTTCTGCTACAACACAGCTGTCACCTTCAGCATCATAACCCCAGATTTTTTCATATATTTTTTCCTTATCAAAGACCTGTCCGGGATTGAGTGACAAAAGCTCAATTATTTCAAATTCCTTTTTTGCCATGTTTAGTTCAGTATTGCGGCTTTTAACAGATTTTGCTGAGTAATCAATCGTCAGTGTTCCGAAAAATCTGACATTTGTCTGCTGCTGCAGTCTTTGCTCACGTCTTAAGTGTGCCGCTGCGCGGGCAAGAAGTTCATCTATTGAAAACGGCTTGATTATGTAATCATCTCCGCCTGCTGCAAATCCTGCTATCTTGTCAGAATCAGTGATTCTCGCTGTAAGAAAAAGAATAGGGCAGGAAACATATGAGCGGATCTGTCTGCAAACCTCTATTCCGTCTATGTACGGCATGTTGATATCAAGAATAATAAGGTCAGGATTTTTCTGGCTCTGTTCTACAGCTTCTTTTCCGTCTGAGGCTGTTATGACAGTGTAATCATTCATTTCAAAGCTGTCCTTTATAAGCTGGGCAACATCAGGCTCATCATCAGCAACAAGTATTTTGTATGGCATAGGTAATCCCTCCTTTTTACTTTTATTATAACAGATAATGTTCAACTTTTCATCAACTGAAGATTTAATATATAAATAAAAAAAATACTATTTTTTAAAAATATTACTTGACACATAATACTATGTGTGGTATAGTATTAGTTGAAGGGAGGTATATTCTATGGATATACAATTAAAACGAGGGTTACTTGAAGTATGCATCCTGAAGGTTCTGAGCCTTCACGATTCATATGGCTATCAGATCATTAAGGATCTTTCAGAGTTAGTAGATATATCAGAATCAACTCTGTATCCTATTCTGAAGCGTCTTGAAACGGCAGCTTGCCTGACGGTCTATTCGGTAGAGCATAACAGCCGACTGCGAAAATATTATAAGATAACACCGCAGGGACAGGAAAAAATAGATCAGTTCCTGGAAGAATGGCACGAGGTAATGACAATTTATCAATACATCAAGGGGGAAAACATCTATGACAAAAATTGAATTTATCCATGAAGTAAGAGCTGCTCTTGCAGGTTATCCTGAGGATGAGGTCATCAAATCTCTTACATTCTATACAGAAAGTATAGATGACCGAATCGAAGACGGAATGCCGGAGGAAACGGCAGTATCGCAGCTGGGGAACATAGGTGAGATAATTCAGAATATCAAGCTTTCAATGTCGATTCCGGTTCTCGCAAAGGCAAGAGTAAAAGAGAGCAAAGAAAAGTCATCAAACAAGAAGATCTGGGTGATTCTTGCTATAGCAGGTTTCCCGTTATGGCTTCCTTTAGGACTCTCATTTGCAAGCGTTCTTCTTGCAATATATATCTGCATCTGGGCTCTGGTTATTTCACTTTTTGCATGTGAAATTGCTTTCGGTGTATCAGCAGCAGTCGGACTGGTATATAGTTTTATTCATATGATAACCATTTCATATCAGGGCGGTATAATGTTTGTCGGTGCATCATTATTTCTCGCCGGTTTGTTTGTTCTTCTTATCAAGCCAGTGATCAGGCTGTCAGGTGCACTTGTAAAATCAACAGGCGGCTTTATAAGATGGATAAAGAAATTATTTATCTCAAAGGGAGGCAGATAATTATGAAAGAACTTAATGATATAAAAACAACAAAAGCCGGAACAATTATAGCTGTAGCAGGTGCTGCAATATTCGGGATAGGTTTTGTACTGGCCGGTTTCAATTTTGGAAAGCTTCAGACTGTAGATAAGTATAAAAAAAGAACAGTTGACGTTTCAGGCAGTGTAAAGGCTGTAGAGATCAGAGAAGATGATACAAATATTAATATAACGCAGTCCGAGGATAAAGATATTCATGTAATCTGTTATGAAAATAAAGATGAAGATTACGATATCTCAGACAAAGACACCCTTAAGATAAAAAAGAAAAGAAACAGAAAATTTTACTTTGGTGTAAATGTTAAGACTCAGAACACAAGCCTTGAGGTACAGATCCCGGACTCATATGACGGCGAAATAAAAATAGACACTGATAGTTCAAATATAAGCGTTGATGAAATAGCAGCCAGGTCATGTGAAATAAAGGTTGATGACGGCAATGTCAAGATGAACAGCTGTGAGATCCATAATGATATAAAAATCAAAAGCGGCAGCGGCAACTTAAAGCTTTCAGACTCAACATTCGGTGAAGAATCTGATATCGATGCAGATGACGGAAATATCAGGCTTGAAAACTGCACACTTTCAGAAGAAAGCAAGATAAATGTAAAGACAGGCAACGTTACACTTGATTCACTTGAGTGCTTTGATGATCTTACTATAAAGACAACAGACGGAAATGTAAAAGGAACAATAGACGGAGATAAGAGCGACTTCAATATAAAGAGTGATACAAAAGACGGCAACAATAATCTTAAGGACAAAGAGAACGGAAAAGACAAAACACTGAGTGTTAAAACAATTTGCGGTAATATAGATATAGAGTTTGATTAAAAAAAAAATTTCTTATTTTCCATAATCATATAAGAACAGCCCGGCGTACCTTAATAGATTTTTCCTGAGATAAAAATAAGTGAGAAATCTGCTAAGCCCGGGCTGCTGCATTTGTTTGCAGTTAATGAATAAATCTGATATAATAAAAAGCAGGATATTTACACATTATCAATGTGCAGCAATATATTTATTTTTCAAAAATTCAGGAGGAGAAAAGCAAGTGACTGACAAAGCGGATTTTAAAATTCTTGTTGATGCTGATGCATGTCCGGTAGTAAAAATAGTTGAGAGAGTCGCAAAAAAATACAGTGTTCCGGTGACTCTTCTGTATGATACTAATCATGCAATAACTTCAGATTACAGCGAGATAAAAATAATAGGAGCGGGTGCAGATGCCGTTGATTTCGCACTGATAAATATCTGTAAAAAAGGGGATGTGGTAATAACCCAGGATTACGGTGTTGCAGCCATGGCACTCGGAAAAGGCGCTGCAGTAGTTCATCAGTCCGGAAGGCAGTTTTCAGGTGAAAACATAGACGGTCTTCTGATGGACAGACACATATCAAAAGCCGCCAGAATGTCCAGTTCAAAAAATCATATGAAGGGTCCGAAAAAAAGGACAGCTGAGGATGATAAGAAATTTGAGAGTTCATTTGAGAGGATCATCAGGGAAAAGAAGGACATTCAGTATTGATGATTAACAAGTGTTATGAACGGTTGATTATATTAAGAGGCTATGATAAAAATGAAATATTGATAAAGAAACTGATTCAGAGACACTTTTATGTTAAATGTGATAGTTTTATAACATTTATCCAGAGATATCATTGTTTAATATTTTTGTTGACATGTAAGAATTGATTATGATATAATACTACTTGTATCTGGGTGTGGCGCAGCTGGTAGCGCGCTACCTTGGGGTGGTAGAGGCCGTGGGTTCAAGTCCCGTCACTCAGAC
>JAUNSK010000020.1 GCA_030539275.1 Oscillospiraceae bacterium
TTCTGACAACGGCAGTGCACAGCCCCAGAACCCCGGTCCCCAGTTTACTCAGTATGGCAGCTCTCAGGCTCAGAATCAGGGTTCTCAGTTTACTCAGTACGGCAGCACTCAGGCCCAGGGAATATCTGAACAGAATAATACTGTCAATATGAAGAGTCAGAAATCAGTAACTGACACAGGGCTCGGTGATATTGCTCCACCGCAGCTTGAAGATGAACCGCCTGTTAACCAGAGATACGTACCAAGGTATGCTGATCCTGATCTTGAAGCAGCAAAAAAACAAAGCGTTGACAGAGCTATCAAGGGTTCAATAAGCGCTGCAAATGAAAGCCTTGACAAAGAAAAGAGCCTTGCAGCATATCGTGATTTTATGCGTGAAAAAGAGTCAGACATGGCTAAAAAAGGTGCTAAGGCAGTTGTTTTCCTTATGATAGGCACTCTTATATCCGGTCTTATTACTTTTCTGTATACCTCATTTGCCATGAAGTCCGGCTGTCCGGATGTACTGGGTTCGATCAACAGCTTTTATATAGCAGTCGGCATTGCTCAGCTCCTGGCAGGAGGACTTATGCTTGCACCTACAAAATCAACTCAGAAAGCATCTTCAACGATCCTTACACTTGCAACGATCGTTCATGTAATACCTGGTGTAATTGTAATGCTGAATAAACAGAATATAAAAATTGCTGTCATATTATATCTTGCAGTACTGATATTAAATATCGCTGTCTGCTTTACTCTCGGTTCTAATGAGAATATTAAAAAGCACTATAACGGACATGAGATAGACTGATGTAATATCACTTACATACTCCCCGCTGTATTTAAGCTTTAAATATTATACAGCATCAGTACATGAAATAATTATTTACAGTATATAAAAGAAAACAACCTGAGAGATAAAAACTCTGAGGTTGTTTTCTTTTATATAAGCTGCACTTCAAGCGGTAAAAAATTCTTTCTTTTATTACTGTTCATCTGCTGATGATATCTCAGAACCAAACATGTTCATTGATGAATACATCGTAATAAGATCTTCATTATAATCTGCTGACAGTGAATCAATTTTTAAAGTCACTATAAATCCATCCACGTTATTGCCAGAAATACTATATACATCTTTATCAGAAGACAGAACCGCACGTGTACTCAGCGGAATTTTTGTTGTAGAGCTGTCCTGCTGTGCCGGCACATAATAAATTGAATAAAACTCATTGTCTGAGTACTTGTATTCAAAAGGTGATTCAAATGAGAATTCCTTCAGGAAATCTATATAGTCCTCGTAAGGCATACCAAGTTTTTTCACGATAGTAGCATGCGGTGCACCGATATATCTGAAATGCCATGATTCAGCTTTGTACTTTGTAACCTCTTTATTAGCTTCAGTATATCTTAAAAACATGCCGTACTTGTCTGCGTTTTCATATACCCAGGAATACTCGCCCTCATCCCTGAGTGCTGAGCAGTAGCCGTCATTAACAGCAAAATCCATCGCAAGTCCGGTATGATGTTCACTGTATCCGGGAGGTGCTACACTGTCTGAGGTAGTAAGTCCGGTCATCTCAATATCTTCATTATACAATTCTCTCTGTGTATCAACACTGCGGTATCCGCTGTTGGCTATAACATCATTATAACCGGTTACAGTCTGGAAATCATCCAGCATTCTGTTTATGCTCTGTGCCATCTGTGAATCAAGCTTCATATCTTCCTGGCTTATAGTATAGCTGTCTGTTTTAGTATCTGTAAGACTGACCATATTTAGATTTGAGCCCTTGTATTCATGGTCTCTGTTTACAAGTATAAGATTTCCGCTGTCCAGCTGATCATTTGAATAATTTATATATATCGGTATACAATCTGATTTTACATTTGCAAGCTGCATACTGTATTCATATCCTTTGTCAGACGCACTGCTGTCTGTTTTGTCAGAACCTGTTGCAACAGCTGATGAGTCTGAAAAAAAACAGAATTTAACTGCCACAGCTGCAGCAGCGCCGACAAGTATTATTGCTGCTATTACTCCTTCTTTTTTTGACATAATAAAATCATTCCTTTTTATCTTTGTTTTTTTACGACATTAATATATTAAGTATATCACATGTCATAGAACAATACAACAACAAAATATATACATAATTTACCAGTTAAGGGACCGTATAAAGCAAAAGTCTGATTCTGAAGTTGAACCAGACTTTTGCTGCTTGTGGTATTTTGACCGTCATCCGGCGATCGGAGGTTGTTTTGTGTTTTATATGTTATGAAGTAATTATCAGTTGTTGACTTTAATAAAATTTGCAGGATTCTGACAGATATTATTGCATCTTACTTCAAAGTGAAGATGATTTCCGGTAGAATCACCGGTTGTCCCAACCTCACCTATAAGTTCACCCTGTCCTACCTTTGCGCCGTTTACTGCTATTACCTTGCTCATATGTCCGTACAGAGTAACATAACCGTCACCATGATCTATCATAACAAAGTATCCGTATCCGCCGGTATTCCATCCGGCTGCGATTACTGTTCCTTCTCCTGCAGCATATATTGCAGTGCCTGAAGGTGCTGCGATGTCAAGTCCCTTATGATTTCTGTAACCGCCGAATGTATCGCTGATATATCCGCCGTTTACCGGCCATATATACTGACCTGAACCAGCAAGTACAGTATCAGATGAAGTTGGAAGAGGATTAGCTTCCTGTTTCTTGGTTCCTACTGAAAGCATTTCAGATACAGGATCCTTGATCTTCTGAACTTCAACTACTTTTCTGGATACTTCCTTATCATTTTCATATGTAACTTCAACAATATTTTTGTTTTCACCATTTACACCGTCAATGAGAATTTCCTGCTGACCTGCATACATTGAATCATCATTGACTGTCATAGTTTCATATGCTACAGATACTGTTTCTTCTACCCGTTTTGTAACACATACAGGTATATTCTGCATATTGACCTGAACTATAAGATCATCACCAATAAGACACAGATCCGGATCTGTGATCTGAGGGTTTATAGCAAGAAGATCATCAACTGTCATATTGTATGCCTGCGCAATCGTAATGAGTGAATCGCCTTCCTGTATTGTATAATGACATTCTTCTTTTCCGCCGTTTATGTAATCAATAATTGTCTGTGGGTCAACCACAGCAGTTGTTGAGTACTGACCTGCCCTGTATTCTACGTTTTTGCTGAGTGAAACAGATACTATGTCATCTGATGCTGCTGATGCATCATCAAGTTTTTTCGTAATTGCTTCCTTTATTGAGCTGTCATTCATAACAGCACCCATAAACTGATTGTCTATGTAAATTCCGCTGGATTTAATAAAGTTTGCATCTGTACAGCCCATCAGGTTATTGACAAGTTCATAAGGTTCTTTAAAGTCAGCCTGTACTGGCGCTGATGAAAGTTTGCTGTCAAGAGAGATTATCTCTGCGCGGCTGAGTTCATCAGAAGCAGCTATAAAGGAATCAGCATTTATTTCGATCCCTGCTGACTGGCCTGAAATATACGAATCAACTGTGCTTTCAACCTTTTTTGCACTGCTTAATACTGTTGCAAATACCAGAACCGCAGCTACAGGAACAGCATAGTTGACTGCCTTTGAAAAGAACTGTTTTGATCTTGAATCTGCCACGCTGCTTACTGTAACATCCTTAGCAGCAGAGACAGCCTTGTATTTTTTGTTTGAAATTTTTATACATGAAACAAAAGGTTTAAGAACGTTTCTTCCGACCTTCTTGAATTTACTTATTACACCGGTTATCAATGCCGTAGTACGTGAGCTGAATGCCTTTACGCTGTCACGAAGTATTTTATTAAGCTTTTTCAAGAGTAATATAACACAATACGTTACGTAGGTTCCGAGTCTCACCATTGCCCTTGAAAATGTTATTCTATTCTTCTGCACCATTGTATTGTTTGCATTTGCGACGAAAACGTCTTTTGAATTATTGTTAAGACGTTTTGTACCCATTATAACAGCTCCCTTCAATTATTACAAATCAGTAACACTGTTAATAATTATAACCGATTATAAGAAAAATGCAATGCTTTTTGGAATAAAATTCCTGTAATACAATGTTTTTTGTTAGGTTTGTCCTATCTGTTATAAATAAATATCGCATTTTTATTCAATATTACATGCTTTTTTGTTCATTTTTCTATGAGTCAATGTAATTATTTCGTAACTACATCGTAACAAAGAAAAATATTTCCGTTACAAAAGAGTAAATTATGCATGTCCTTATAAACAAAATCAGCTATCAATAGTTACAAACACATTACAAAAGTTACACTATATCATTCCATTTCATGGAGTACTTTCTCATCAATCCTGCCATTTCTTCATTTAGAGGTGCTTTTACTTCTATGATCTTCTGAGCAACTGAGTCATTAATGATCATTTCACCACAGTGAAGAGCCTGTCCCGTAATATCTTCACATGATCCTCCGTACATATCATCTCCTGCAAGAGGATGTCCTTTCCATGAAAAATGCACACGTATCTGATGCGTTCTGCCCGTCTCAAGCTTTACCCTTACGAATGTATATTTGTCACAGACACTTACCACGCTGTAATGAGTAACCGCACGCTGTCCGCTCTCACATACTCCTCTTTTTATTATAGATTCTTTCAGTCTTCCTATCGGGGCATCTATTACTCCGTCTTTCTCAACTTTGCCGCATACAAGAGCATAATAAGTTTTTTCGACTGACTTCTGGAGAATTGCTGCAGTATGCGGATCCTTGGCAGCAAGACAGAGTCCTGAGGTATTTCTGTCAAGCCTGTTTACAGGACGGAATGAACAGTCAGGATAAAGATAACTAAAGTAGTTTCCCAGAGTATCATCCCTGTGTTTTATTGACGGATGGACAGGCATATTGCGCGGCTTGTTAAAAACAACAAAAGAATCATTCTCATATGCAACAGGCACATAAACTGAGGAATTTGCTGTCTGTATGTCTTTGTCATCTATCAGCAGTCTTATAGTATCACCGGGATTTACATTATCTATAGTACGGATGAGCAGACCATCTCTGGTTATTCCCATAGGCTGCTGCTTAAGCTTTGTAATAAGTCTTTTTGATACGGATTTTTCACTGCGTAGAAATTTTTCAAGAGTCATGCTGCCTGAAGTATCGTTTGTAAATATAAGTTCTTTCATTTTACTACTCTTTATAGTATGGCATTCTTCCGAGAATTTCAAATGCCTGGGACTGCTGCCACATCTGTGCTGTAACAAGTACCTCAAAGCCTTCACCGATTTCACATGATACATCTGATGGCTTGTACTTAGGAAGTCCGAAGCATGAGATTATATTTGTGATTACTCCTGAATGTGTTACCACAGCTGCTGAGAGAAAATCATTGTTCATCATATCGATAATTATTTTATCGAGTGCCTTATACAGTCTTGAAACTAGTTCAACAAGGCTTTCACCGTTCGGCGGGGAATTTTCAATACCTCCCTTGAGCCAGCTTTTGTATTCAGGCATATTTATCAGCTCCTCAACACTTTTGCCTTCAAAATCACCGAAATCCATTTCTCTCAGATCATTTACCGTGAGGATCTCCTTATTGTCGAATAAAATCTCTGCAGTTTCCAGACACCTTTTCATCGGACTGCTGTAAACTCTCTCAACTCTCGGATACTCATATTCATCAAGCTTATCGGTCAGTTCCTGTCTTCCCTTTGACGACAGAGAATAATCAGTTTTGCCTATATATATACCCTGTTCATTGGCCTGTGTTTTCCCATGCCTTACAAAATAAATTCTGTATCCTCTCAAACTTTTTTCCTCCATTTATATTTTATAATATTTCTTTACATTATTAAGTTTTTGATATATAATTATTATGAAATGCCTGTTTATAATTATATTAAAAAATGCGGGAGCTGATATATATTTCTAGGATTTTAAAGTACATACTTCCTGTGGTTTTGCTTGCCGCTGCAGGCACAGTTCTTTATACATTTTATCACAAGCACAATAATTATACAAGCACATTTTTTTCTCTGGATACTGTTGTATGTATACAGTCAGACAGCAATATAATAAATGAATCCAAAACTGAAATACAGAGAATAAATAATATATTTGATATCTATTCTCCTTCCTCCGATGCATACATTCTTAACAAAAACAAAACTCTTAATCAGTGTCCTGACATAATCAGTGCAGTAAAGCAGACATTTGCACTAAACGATAATTTCGGTCCTGCTGTTGATATAACATCAGGAAAAATAAATCTTCTGTGGCATAACGAAACGGAAAACGGACGGATACCTGAAAACAGTGATATTCAAAAAGCTCTTGAATACCGGGGCTCCGAAAATGTAAGCATCGGGGAAGACGGCGAAATAACACTTTCATGCGGCATCAGTCTTGATTTCGGTGCCGTAGCCAAAGGCTATGCCCTGGACAGACTATATAATATGTATACTGACCAGGATATCCACAATGCCGTAGTTTCTTTTGGTTCCTCCGTACTTCTCTACTCAATTGACAAGGACAAAACATTTGATGTTTCCGTAAGATCTGATCATGATACGATCGCCGGCACTGTTACAGTAAATCCATGCTTTGTATCTTCATCAGGAGATTACGAACGCTATACCGAAATTGACAATGTCAGATATCATCATATAATAGACCTGTCAACAGGCTTTCCGACAGACACAGGACTTAAGTCTGTAACAGTTTTTTCTGACGCAGGACTGAAATCTGATTTTCTTTCTACTATGATCTTTATTGACGGAGTATCTTCTGTCAGCAAATATCTGTCATCACCCGACTTTGATGTCGTTGCGACTGATAATGACGGTAATATATATGTAAGTCAAGGCATTACTCTTAAAAAATCTTAATCCTGAAAGGAGTTTGAGGCATGAAAAGGCTTAACAGCATTAAAATCAATCATGCTAAGGGTACAGCAGAATGTGCCGCTGTACCATTTCCGGTTCCCTCATACGTAAAGATCCCCATGTCAATGAATATGGGTGCTCCGTGCATACCTCTCGTAAAAAAAGGTGACACTGTTCTCGTCGGTCAGAAAATAGGTGACACTGATGCATTTTTTTCCGCGCCCGTTCACTCCAGTGTTTCCGGTACAGTACGTGATGTCAGTGATTACAGACTTGTAAGTGGTATAGTCTGCAAGGCAGTTGAGATCGATACTGATGCTGAACAGACAATGGCAGAGTTTACACCTCCGGTAATCAATGACAAGGATTCATTTCTCAAAGCTGTACGTGAGAGCGGAGCCTGCGGTCTTGGAGGTGCCGGATTTCCCACCCATATAAAGCTTAATCCAAAAACTGAAATTGATACCCTGATCATCAATGCAGCCGAATGTGAACCTTACATCACTTCCGACTACAGACAGATGCTCGAACGGCCTGAGAATGTACTTGGCGGAATCCGACTCATAATGAAATACCTGTCTATTCCAAAAACGATCCTTGCAATTGAAAACAACAAACCTGCCGCAATAGAAGAATTCAGAAAGCTCACTGAGAACGATCCTTCTGTTGAGGTATTTGCGCTGCCTTCAAGATACCCTCAGGGAGCTGAAAAGGTAATAATCCATTCAACCACAGGACGAGTAGTAATGGAAGGTCAGCTGCCTTCTGATCAGAAGGTTATAGTAATGAACGTTTCTACCGCCGCTTTTATCTACAAATATACCGAAACTGGCATGCCTCTTATCAGAAGACGTCTGACAGTCGAAGGAAGTGCGGTCAGAAAACCTCAGAATGTCATTGCACCGGTCGGAACACTTATAAGTGATATACTGAAGTTCTGTGATACAGATATGGAAAGCATAAAAAAACTCATTACAGGCGGACCAATGATGGGAACATGCCTCATTACACCGGAAACTCCGGTAACTAAAACCAGCAACTCTATTCTTGCACTGAGCGAGTATAAAGAACCTGTCACATCAGCCTGCATCAGATGCGGCAGCTGTATCAGGGCATGTCCTCTGAAACTTATGCCTACCGAAATGGAAAAATCATACAAACGAAGAGATGTTGAGGCGCTGTGCAGACTGAAAGTCACTCTCTGTATGAACTGCGGTTCATGTACATATGTATGTCCTGCAAACAGAAGACTTGCAGAAACAAATCAGCTTGCAAAAGCACTGATACCAAGAAAATAGTATAACCGGAGGTAAATATTTTGAATAAACTGATTATTTCACCGTCTCCGCACCAGCATGCCCAGATTTCTACAAAAATGATTATGCTGCTGGTTATTATTGCTCTGCTTCCGTCTGCTGCGGCAAGCGTTGTATTTTTCGGACCACGCGCACTGGCTCTCATACTCATATGCTGCGCATCCAGTGTTTTATTTGAAGCTGTATGCAGAAAACTTATGAAGCGTGAACAGACAGCCGGCGATCTCAGTGCAGTACTCACCGGTCTGCTTCTTGCAATGAACCTGCCTGTTACTCTTCCCTACTGGATCGCCATAATCGGAAGCTTTGTAGCGATCGTTATAGTTAAACAGCTGTTTGGCGGTCTTGGGCAGAATTTTGCCAATCCGGCCATTACAGCCCGCATAGTTCTTATGATGTCCTTTACATCCCAGATGACAACATGGGCTGTTCCAAAATACTACAGCGCGACGAATACATTTTCACTTTTCAATACTAAAGATATTGTTACCGGTGCTACGCCTCTTGTCAGCGGTACGGCATCAGTCAAAGATCTGCTTATAGGAAACACCGGCGGATGCCTCGGTGAAACATCTGCAATAGCACTTCTGATTGGCGGACTGTTTCTTATATTTACAAGAGTCATTTCACCATCCACCCCTGCAGCTTTCATAGGTTCTTTTGCACTGCTGACATTTATCTCAGGCGGAGATGTTGTTTACCAGACTCTTGCAGGCGGTCTTTTCCTCGGAGCGTTCTTCATGGCAACTGATTATGTTACAACTCCGGTAACTGTTCCGGGCAAGATAATATTCGGCACAGGCTGCGGCATTATCACGTTTGTAATACGCAACTACGGTGGATATCCTGAAGGCGTTTCCTTCTCTATCCTGCTTATGAATATACTTACACCTTACATAGACATGGCCACAAGAACAAAGCCTGTCGGAGGAATATTCCCTGAAGGCATATTTAAAAAGATCTGGCGCAAAGGCAAGCCAACAATAATTGTCACATCTATATGTACTCTTATTTCTGTACTTCTTCTTGTAACATTCAATGCAACATATGTTGATACGACCGGTGTAATTACTGATTCACTCAAAACAGGTCTCAACGAGCTGTATGGGGACGGACAGTATGAGATGCTGAAAAATCCTGACGGAACAGTTCTTACATATGACGGCATTACTTCAGTAATAAAGAACGAACGCGGTCAGGTTGCTTTTGAAGTTATCACAGACGGATATGCCAAGGGAGGCATACATGTACTGATCGGTGTATCTGACAATGGAGTAGACGGTATAAGCTTCATTGAACTCGGTGAGACTCCGGGTCTTGGCAGCAAGGTCAAGGAAAAACCTGAATTTGCGCAGCAGTTCATAGGTGTAAATTCTGATAATTACAGCTTCACTGCAATAACAGGTGCTACATATTCATCCAAGGGTATGAAGAAAGCTGTTGATACAGCCGTTAGTGCTTACCAGAATCACAAGGGGGAAATCATAAATGAGTAATTTTCGTGAATTCACCAAAGGTCTTATTAAAGAAAATCCGACACTTGTAGGATTACTCGGAATGTGTCCTACGCTTGCAATAACAACAACAGCAGTAAACGGAATTGCAATGGGACTTGCAACAACATTTGTTCTGGTATGTTCAAACATTGTTATTTCACTGCTCAAAAACGTTATTCCAAAGTCTGTAAAGCTTCCATGTTATATTGTAATTATTGCAGGTTTCGTAACTCTCATCGAAATGCTTATGAAAGGTTACCTGCCTGGTCTTTACAAGAGTCTCGGCACTTTCCTGTCACTCATAACTGTAAACTGTATCATTCTCGGCCGTGCAGAGATATTTGCCAGCAAGAACAAGGTTATTCCTTCGATCTGTGACGGTCTCGGCATGGGTCTTGGTTTTACACTTTCACTGTTTGCTATGAGCTCAGTTCGTGAGATATTCGGTGCTGGTTCATGGTTTGGTTTAAAAATTCCATACTTCCAGACATTAACTATATTTATTCTTCCTGCCGGCGGATTTTTTGTACTCGGATGCATCATTGCACTCGTAAACAAACTTGCAAAGAAAAAACCTCCGAAGAATATCGGATGCAGTTCATGTCCGAATGCAGAAGCTTGCGCAGACAAAGGAGGCTGTAAATAATGAAAGGAATTTTCGGTATTATTCTGGCTGCGATGCTGACAGACAACTTTGTATTATCAAAATTTATGGGTATCTGTCCGTTTCTCGGCGTATCTAAAAAGATAAATTCCAGTGTTGGCATGGGTGTTGCAGTTACATTTGTAATGACATGTGCAGCTATTGCAACATATCCTGTATATAACTTTATTCTGGTACCGCTAAATATTACATACCTTAAAACCATTGCATTTATTCTTATAATTGCTCTTTTCGTTCAGCTGGTCGAAATCGTTCTGAAGAAAATGATTCCGCCACTGTATAAGTCACTTGGCGTATATCTGCCTCTGATCACAACAAACTGTGCCGTTCTTGGTCTGACTATACTTAACATTGACAACAAATATACATTCCTTGAGTGCATAATCAATGCATTATTCTCAGGTCTCGGCTTTATGATGGTTCTGCTTATTTTCTCAGGCGTTCGTTCGAAGGTGGATGAGGCTGATGTGCCTGAGACATTCAAAGGAGTACCAAGCACTCTCATTGCCGCCGCTATACTTTCACTGAGCTTCCTGGGCTTCTCAGGACTTGGCAAATAGAAAAGGAGAGATATAAATCAATGGTTACAACATACATACTCCCTGTAATTGCTTTTGCCGCAATGGGCATAATAGCCGGTGTTCTTCTGAGCGTTTTCTCAAAGGTTTTTGAAGTTAAAACTGACGAACGCATTGAACAGATAAATGATGTCCTTCCTCAGGCAAACTGCGGTGCCTGCGGATATGCAGGATGCGCTGATTACGCAGATGCAATAATAACTAAAGATGCACCGACAAATCTCTGCAGACCCGGTGGTACAAAGGCAGCAGATGCTATCAGCAAAATTACAGGTACAAATTCAGGTGAAGTAGTAGAACAGACTGCTGTTCTTCACTGCAGCGGTGACTGCGCTGCAACAGGAATCAAGTATGAATTTACAGGACTTAAAACATGTGCCAGTGTAAAAAGGTTTTATTCCGGCAACAGCACTTGTTCATTCGGATGTGTTGGATTCGGTGACTGTATTTCCGTATGTGAACTAGGTGCAATATCAATAAAGGATGAAATAGCACACATTGATCCGGACATATGCATGGCTTGCGGAAAATGTGTTTCTGCCTGTCCTAACAAGCTTATCTCCATCAAACCGAAATCATTCTCAACAGTCGTACGCTGCTCTTCAAAGGATAACGGAAAAGTTACAAAGCTTAACTGTAAGAATGGTTGTATTGGATGCAAAATGTGTGAAAAGAACTGTCCGACAGGAGCAATTACTGTTACAGACTTTCATGCTTCCATTGACTATACAAAATGTGCAGACTGCGGAGTATGCGCACAAAAGTGCCCTGTTAAGGTTATTGAACTTATATAATCAGCTCACTATTGCAAAAAGGCTGTCAGAGATTTAAAATTCTCTGACAGCCTTTTTCTATATTTTTTAATCGCCGAATGAAACTCCAAGATTTTTTGCAGTCTCAACTATCTGACCCTCAGGATCTACAAACTTACTTACTCCTGCAATATCAGAAAGCTTGTTTGCTGTTACTTTTGAGTTTACCATTGCAACAGTTTTTCCGAAATCCTCTTTCAGAAGAAGCTGGGCTGCATAAACGCCGAACTTTGTAGCCAGTATTCTGTCATATGCACACGGAGTACCTCCTCTGAGCATATGGCCGGGAACACACACTCTTGATTCAACCCCTGTTGCAGCCTGGATCTGTGCTGCAATACGGTTAGTAGCAGTTATTTCATTTGCATCTGCACGCTTCTTGGCACGTTCCTTCTTTTTAAGTTTTGCTTCTTCTATATCAAAAGCACCCTCAGCAACTGCAATAATTGCAAATCCCTTTCCTGATGATGTTCTCTTCTCTACAGCTTCAACTACCTTGTTTATGTCATATGGGATCTCAGGAATCAGTATAACATCTGCACCGCCGGCAATTCCTGCATTTACTGTCAGCCATCCGGCCTTGTTGCCCATTATCTCACAGATAAGAATTCTTGAATGGCTTGCAGCTGTTGTATGAAGTCTGTCAAGCGCATCAGTTGCGATCTCTACAGCAGTATGGAATCCGAAAGTAACATCTGTTCCGTAGATGTCGTTGTCTATTGTCTTGGGAAGCCCTATAACATTAAGTCCTTCATCTGACAGAAGCTTTGCAGTCTTGTGTGTTCCGTTTCCGCCAAGTATCAGAAGAGCATCAAGCTTCTGTTTTTTATAGGTTTCCTTCATATTTTTGACCTTATCAACATTATCATCACCTATAACAGTCATCATTTTAAACGGCTGTCTTTTGGTACCCAGAATAGTTCCGCCCTGTGTAAGTATTCCGGAAAAATCAGACGGCTCCATTTCTGTTGCAATATTGTTGATAAGTCCATAATATCCGTTCAATATACCGACCATCTGAACATTATCTTCCCCAAGCGTTTCATAGCAGGCCTTTGCAGCACCTCTGATAGTAGCATTAAGACCCGGGCAGTCTCCTCCGCTTGTTAAAATCCCTATTCTCTTTTTCATAACATCCTCCATTCTACTGTATTTTACAGTTTATAAAATATTTTCTGCTGGTATACTGAGTCTGGTACTTTTTCGCAGGTATTCGGTGATCTGTGAAGCCTTCATCGGTTTTCCGAAGAGGAATCCCTGTGCATAATCACATCCGAGCTTCTCGAGTATATCTACCTGTCCTATTGTTTCTGTTCCTTCAGCAATTGTTTCGATTTTTTTGGATTTTGCTATTTTAATTATAGCTGATACTATTTCCTGAGCAACTTCATCAAACTCAAGACTGATAATAAATGATCTGTCAAGCTTGAGAAGTGTAATAGGCATTTTCTGAATATAGCTAAGAGATGAGTACCCTGTTCCGAAGTCGTCCATAGCTATTTTGAGCCCCATATTTCTCAGTTCCTGCATCTGTCCTACTGCAAAGTCTATGTCCTTCATAGCCAGTGATTCAGTAAGCTCGATCTCGACCCAGTCAGGTGAAAGTCCTGTATCGCTGAGAATATCAGACATAAATTCTTTGACATTTTTCTGATAGAAATCTTCAGATGTAAGATTGACTGATACGATAATATTAGGCAGATTCATATCCTGCCATCTTTTATTCTGACGACATGCTTCTCTTACAACGTAATCACCGATCTTAGTGATCAGATGAGAATTTTCTGCTACATAGATAAACTGATCAGGCGGTATAACTTCACCGTCAGGCTTTACCCATCTTACAAGTGCCTCAACACCCATTATGCATTTTGTTCTGAGTGATATTTTAGGCTGATAGTACAGTTCAAGCTCTCCTGCTTCTATTGCGTCAGCAAGTGCCTTTTCCATTGCTGTTCCCTTTATGATAGCATCGTGAACACTTGAATTATAACCTATTACTGATCTTCTTTTTTCACATATTGACAAAGCAAATTCTGCATGTTCAAAAACAGATACAAAGTCAGTGCCGTCGGAAGGCATTTTTGAGAACCCTGCTGAACATGACAAAGACTGATTATATGAATGATTATTTCCGAAAAATGAAAATTCATTCTGTATTTCTGCAATCAGGGCATCAGGTCCTTTTTCTGCATCACAATCCTTAACAATAATCACGAAGTTATCTGCACCTATTCTTGATACAAAACCGTTTTTGCCTTTTTTTCTGTTAAGCAGTCTTGCAAAGTCTTTGAGAAGTCTGTTTCCGTTATTATATCCGCATGTATCGTTGATTATATGGAATCTGTCAATATCGATTACAATGACCCAGTATGAAAAATCAAGTATACTGCAGCAGTCATAGAGTTCCTGACCTGTTATCATCAGTTTGTTACGGTTATTGAGACCCGTAACATTATCAATATAGGCCATCTTTTCTATCAGCAGATCTTTTTCCTTTTCAATCGAAATATCAATAAGTGCACCGCCTATAACAGGCATTCCGAAGTTTCCTGTATTTATGCGTTTATATCGGTATGAATACCACTTATACACATCCCCGCTTGAGAGGACACGTATTTCCATGCTATGTGTAAAGTTATCATTAGCTTCAATCCTGTGTGCGGACTTAAGGTAAGTCTCAAACAGCAGTCTGTCCTCTTTATGTATCCTTTGTACAAAGTCAGATACTTTAATTGATTCATCACATATTCCAAGCATTTTCTGAAGCTCTTCTGAAATATGAAAGACATCTTCACAATGCTCATTAATGATAATTCCTATTTCAGAAAGGTCCATGGCCAGCGCGTATCTTCGTTCAGATGCACTGAGTGAATTATTCATAATATTGAGCTGCTGTCTGATAACCTTGTTTTCAGTTACATCGAAGCCGATAGATATTATATATTTTCCGTTTCTGCCATCTATGAGCATTGTTGTATTCCAGGCATAATATCTTATTTCACTGGAGTTGACTCTCAGCGGAAATTCTTTTACTTCTCCTGACAGCATCGCATCCAGACCATCATGCATCATATATCCATGGGGAAATATATAGTTTATTATATCTTCATTGCTCATTCCCTCTATACTTCTGCCGATAAGCTCTCTGAGCTTATCATTGAGTATCAGATTTTTCTTGTCCTCTGTCCAGATAACAACATTTGCACTTACTATATTCATAAGTTTTTTTATTCTGTTCTGATATATAAGTGCTGACTGTTTTTCAAAACGGAATTTGTTTATCTCATAATAAACAACATATACTAAATTGGCAGCTGCTATCAAACTCAGAAGAATATATGCCGTATTCTTGTTTATTGAAGCAATAATCAGAACCAGTACTGCCAAAATCAGAATAGTGACTGTTTTAACTCCATACTTGCTTCTTTTATCCAATTTTTACTCCTTGTTTCATTAAAATTACTCAAAAAAGGACCTTGTTTTTCCTCTTTATTACTTCAATTATAACAAACTTAGTGTATCAATGTCAATAAAAATAAATATAATAATTAATTTCCCTATTCAATTTTTGACCTTTGTGCATATATGTCGAAATATAGTCTTTATCAGCTTATTTTTTCTCTTATTTCACAGAATATTCACAAGTGTGATGTATACTTGTCTTATTAAATTTAACACAGGAGGCGGCGCAAATGAGTAAAATACTGATTGTGGACGATGAAGCAAATATAAGACTTGTTGTAAAGGAATATGCAGAGTTTGAGGGCTATGAAGTTTCAGAGGCTGAAAATGGAATGCAGGCTATAGAAATGGCAAAGAACAACGATTATGATCTGATAATAATGGATGTCATGATGCCTAAACTTGACGGATATTCAGCATGCAAGGAAATCAAGAAGATAAAGAACGTTCCTGTTATCATGCTCTCTGCACGAGGAGAGGAATATGACAAGCTCTTTGGTTTTGAAATAGGAGTTGATGATTATGTTGTCAAGCCATTTTCTCCGAAAGAACTAATGGCCAGGATCAAGGTTGCCATGAAACGCGGCGCAGCCGATACACAGACCGGAACTGATCATTATAAGTTTGAGGGTCTCGAGATCAACATGGCAGGCCGTGAGGTCTATGTAGACGGCAAAAAAGTCTCTATGACTCCAAAAGAATATGATCTGTTATTCTTTCTTGTTAAAAACAACAATCTGGCTATGTCACGTGACAAGCTTCTTGAAAGTGTATGGGGATATGACTTTTTCGGTGATGACAGGACAGTTGATACACACATAAAAATGCTGCGCAACAGTCTCGGAGAATACAGAAAATATATAGTAACATTGAGAGGAATGGGATATAAGTTTGAAGCAGTTCAAAAATAAGCAGCTTGAAAGCAAGAGAAGCCTCCAGTTTCACATCTGGCTTAATCTTATATTTTTTGTTGTGTGTACTGCCCTGCTGCTCTGGATCTTCCAGATAGCATTTCTTCAGAATTTTTATGAAAAAATGAGAACCCATACAATTCAGGAAACTGCACATGAAATGTCAGATTCATTTAGAAAAACTGATGCAACAGATTCTGATGAACTCAATAAGCTGATGCAGAAGTATGATTCGTTTGCACTGGATAATGATTTTTCATATATAGTAGTAGATTCACAGATCGCGTATCTTATACATTCAAATGATGACAACGTCATAGATACTACTTTCAGCCCGAAAGTCAGAAGCATCATGGCCAGAAACGCATCTCTTAAAAATGGTTATTATGAAACAAGCCAGCCGGGTCCGATGACAGGAAGTGAGGCAGTGCTTATCTGCACATCACTATATGATTCATCTGACAGAGTTATAGGCTATCTGATGATCTCATCGATCATTACCCCGGTTAATTCAACAATTCATATTCTTAAACAAAATACTTATATAATAATAGCCATCCTTGTTATAATCACACTTATTCTGTCCGTGTTCATATCACAAAGCATTGCAAATCCTATCGTTAAGATCACCAAGTCAGCAGACAAACTGGCTAAGGGTGAGTATAATATAAAGTTTGAAGGCGGCAGATTCAGTGAGACCCGGAAGCTCGCAAAATCACTGACATATGCATCAAGTGAAATATCAAAGCTTGATGAACTGCAGCGTGACCTGATAGCAAATGTTTCACATGATCTCAGGACCCCTCTTACAATGATCAAAGCCTATGCTGAAATGATCCGTGATCTTTCAGGTCCTGTAAAAGAAAAACGTGAGGCACATCTTGGAGTAATCATTAAGGAAACTGACAGACTTGCTTCTCTGGTAAGTGACATGCTTGATTTATCAAAACTTGAAAAAGGAAAGCAGACACTCAATATATCTACCTTTGATATCAACTCAAAACTCGTTGATATAGTTGAACGTTACAAAGGGCTGTCCGGAGCAGGCGGCTATACGATCAACTTTACTGCTGACACACCTGTATATGTCAAGTGTGATGTAGTGAAGATCGAACAGGTAATTTATAATCTTCTTAATAATGCTATCAATTATACAGGCGAGGACAAACAGGTATACATTGAGCAGATACTTGAAGAAAAATATGTTAAAATAATTATCACCGACAGCGGAAACGGCATCGATGAGGAAAATATACACCAGATATTCGACAAATATTACAGATGTGAAAAGACAAAGCGTGAGGTTATCGGATCAGGGCTTGGTCTTTCAATAGTCAGAGCTGTACTTCAGAAACACAACTTTCCGTTCGGTGTTCAGAGTAAACTAGGCGTCGGAACCTCTTTCTGGTTTAAGATCTCAAGAGATTCGGAAACTATTTGTCCCGATAATTCATAATAATTATCGTCCAAATTGTGCAAATTGCACACACTTTACTTTTTCAAGCTTTTTTCAAAAAAAATTCACATATTTTTCACATTAGGCAGTTATAATATAAACATACTCAATGAGGACAGTCGGTTCTCGGACGAGTTATTAACTTTTGGTATTTTACGTTTACCCCAACGTAGAATATAAATCCCCAATAATCCCTATATCATAACGTAAAACGTCCCTTTAACGAGGGACGTTTTACGTTAACAAAATATATTAATTATAATAATAAAAAAAACCGGAAGCATTTTTGATGTGCTTCCGGTCATCTTTTTATTTGTTTAATATTTTATACTTGATTTTTGATTTATCAAAGTAGGAATAAGCACGTCCTTCCTTGACTGCATCTTCCTCCTTGAAGCGGACCTGTGAATCAACTGAAAGAATATCCTTTCCGTTTTCATCCTGTGACCACTCGACATTAAGATCAAGATTGTGCTTGCGGACATTATACACAACCCTTTTGTAGCCCTTCTGAACGAATGTAATGTTGCTGTACTCAATATCATAATCGTTGGGTTCTACTATTACTTTTGTTGTTCCCTTTGATGTATCCTCTATATCCAGAACATAACATCTGTAATTACCGCTCTTTGATACTGACTGAGACTTAATGACGTCAATCGTGTGGCCTGAAAAGATCGTCACATAAAGGAAATAGAACAGTATGCATATTATGTAGAGTAAGAGATAAATGGTTCCGATAATTGTTTTGAGCCCTTCTCCTGCTCCACTGAAGAAGAAAATAAGAACTGACACTACTCCAAGCGGAATAAGCAATATTAGATTTGCCTTGCTGTAGAACAGAACGACTACCGGCAGATACATCAGAAGTCCTGCCAGTCCTACCACCGAAGTCAGAAACTGCTTTCTTGTGTACAGCATTGAACCGCCGAGAAGAACTGAAAGGAAAACTACCAGTACGATAAAAGATGCTTTATTAGTAATTTTGATGTCATAATAAAGTGAAGTATACACTAGAAATATCATAAGTCCTGCATAGGCAACACTAAGAAGTGACAGTATACGTTTCACCCATATATTCGCAAGAAAATTTTTCTCTGTCAAATGTACTCCTCCTATTTGTGCTGATTTTATATTTGTTTTCTGGAATGTAACTCTTCTAATTATAACATTTAAAACTTTGTGATACAATAGTTTATTTAAAATAATTTGGGAAAGAGCAAAGTCCTCTGTCAGATTATGCTTGTTTTAATTTGCTGTTCTTGTATATATTATTTTTATAATATCTGTTTTTATACCATACTGAAGTCTGAGTTTTAGTTTTTCTCCCTGTCTGAGCGTGATCCCGCTAAGTGAAAGTTTTCCGTCTTCATCTGTATCCTCAAGAGTACAATCTTTTCCTTCAAGGATAAGTTCTGCAGTATTTTTTTCTTTGCTGTCACGGTCGAGTTCAACACAGATATCATATGTATAGATATTTGCATCCCCCGGTGAAATGAACTCAGCCTGTAATGTTCTTTCCTTAGTATCAGGATCGAACCCTTTTTTGAAGCCGGGAGTTGTAGGATAATCCTCGGAATAATCAAGATATACCGGAAAACCGGCCTGTATATCCCACTTGTTGTCAATGGTCTTATAATAGCAGTCGTTTTCATCTTCCTTAACAAAAGTATAGGAACACTTTATATATTCCGGTAATTCTTTGAACTTATCGGCCGGCGTAACAAGAATATTTGCAGGTCCCATGGCAGCACTGTCTGCTGCTCCCCAGAAATAATCCAGTATATATGCTTTCTGACAATTATCATTTATCCATAAAGCATTCATATCTGTATCAAGAGCCCTGATAATATGTGCGTTTCTTCCGAAGGCGTCATCACCGTATAGAATAATTGCACTTACATCATTCTCTTTTGCAGTTTCAAGTATCTGCATGGATCTGTCTGTATATTGGGTATTATACTTATTTATATTTATATATCCTGTAATATTGGAGATAAGGATAGCAGCCGTTGTAGAAAGACAGATCATAACTCTGAGCTTTTTGCCATTTTCATCACTTTTCAGACTGTTCATATAAACAGAGATACAGTATACAGCGCACACAAAATTTTCGAGGATCCACAGAATATGATACCTTGATTCAAAAACAGCCGATCCGTATCTTGTATCGGTTACGGACAGAACAAAAAGATGAACCGCTGAAAAAATGCAGCATATACGGACAACAGGTGAAGTTTTAAGCAGCTTGAATCTGCGGATCACAACTATCTGAAATATAAACACAACAGAGAAAAACACAAGCTTGGCAAGTGCAGCTATGCTGTTTAAACTGCCGACCTTTATATGTGATTGCTTTACAGCAGCACCCAGAAATGCAAAAACACCTGTAATACAGTTAATAATATTATCAAATAAATTCTGATATGTACATAAGTACTGCGTTCTGCCTGATACTCCGAAGAAATGTTTTCTTCCCCAGATTATTATGATACAAAATATGCAGGAACCGGCAAGAAGAAATATCTGACACAACTTTACTGACTTTTTATCAAAGATCGCAGAGGCAATAGCATAAGCACAAAGAGGAACGACTACCATTACCAGCATATAACTGCCGACCGACAGCGTGGTAAGCCCGAGAAAAAAAGTGAATGCAGCAAGAACTGCTAATGATCTTTTCTTTTTAAAGTTTTTTATAAGCAGCAGATCAATTAGAAGAAACATCGTTATTGCCCTGAATTCATACTGACCAGCCGAAATGAAAAGCATATTGAAGTAATCAAGCTGTCCTAATGTATATGGTGTAAGAATCAGAATATTCGCAAGACACCCGTAGCTGAACTTTAATCCTGAATTTTTGCAGACATCAAATACTACAGCACAGAATACTGCAAGAAAAAATGTATGGCTTATTCCATATGAAAAACCTATACTTGATGTAAGAATATAGAGCGGTGCAGCAAAAAACGCCGGACAGTCTATTTCAAACGATGATACCGGTGCAAAGTTTGCAAAAGCAATGGATTTGTCCTTCCACATTTCCACAGCATGCCTCAGGGCAAGTGCTGAATCAAAATCAAGAAATGCCTGTGAACGTGTAAAATTAAGTATTGCTGCTGTTACAAACTGCAGCAGCAAAAAAAAGAGCGGTACCCTTTTAATAAAATCATTTGTCTTCATGTAGCTACTTCCTTTATTCTTTTTCTATATTTCCACAATTATTTAGTATATCATACGGATTTTTATAAATCAATAAACAGGAAATATTTTATAGTATAATGTCATAAATGCATAATCATATGTAATTAAATTGTCAACATTTGCATTTTGACCGCGTTGACACTTATTTAACTATATGGTATAATTATACTAATATAAGAAAGGAAGTGTTACATTAATAATGCTGAAAAATAAAAAGTACCGTGCAGTATCCATCCTTGCAGCGGCGTTTCTTATGGTCTCATGCATAGGATGCACAAACAAAGCAGACAGCAGTTCATCCGTAACCTCCGGAGCATCTGAAAGTGACAGTCAGGCTGTATCTGAAACCTCTGGAGAGTCTCAGTCCTCACAGCCAGAGGGCGAATACAGCTGTTCAAAGTACAGCAGCATGACACCCGAAGAGATCACCGCTTCTCTTACACTTGAACAAAAGGCAGCCCAGATGGTTCAGGGAGCGATCTACAGCGTTAATAACGACGATATGGCAGAGCAATGTTACGGCAGCATTCTCTCAAAAAATGATCCTGTAACTGAAACGGCTGATGACTGGACAAAAATAATTGACGCCTATCAGGAAAATGCACTCAGGTCAGATGCCGCGGTCCCGTTTGTATACGGTCAGGACAGCGTTCATGGAGTAAATTACTGCATAGACACAGTTATTTTCCCTCACAATATTAATCTTGGCGCAGCAAATGACAAGGAATTAACGTATAAAATGGGCCTCGCAGTAGCAGACGAGATCAGGCTTACTAAAATGATATGGAACTTTGCGCCTTGTGTTGCTGTGTCACAGGATCCAAGATGGGGACGTACATATGAAAGTTATTCATCTGATCCACAGATAGTAAATGATCTGGCAGGTGAATTTACAAAAGGACTTGTTGAAGGCGGGGTCATAGCCTGTCCTAAACACTTCTTTGCTGACGGAAATGTTAAATACGGAACAGGTGAGTCAGACGCTGAGAACACCCGTCTTATCGATCGTGGTGATGCCAGTCTCTCTGAAGAAGAAATTCAGAAGCAGCTCGATATATACAGAACACAGATCGAGGCTGGTGCGCAGAGCATCATGATAAGTCATAGTTCACTCAATGGCGTCAAGATGCATGAAAATGCTCATTATATTACAGATGTCCTGAAGGGAGAAATGGGTTTTAATGGTGTTGTCCTGAGTGACTGGGAATCGATCCACAACATACAGGGTGCAGATGATCTGAAGGGACAGACAATTATTGCCGTCAATGCAGGCATAGACATGCTTATGGAGCCTGACAAGTTCAGTGAATGCCAGGAGTATATCATTGAAGGAGTAAATGAAGGTCTGATTAAACCTGAAAGAGTAGATGATGCTGTAACAAGAATAATTGCAATGAAGAAAAATGCAGGGTTATTTGATGACCCTTATCTCAGAAACATTAAAACGCAGCAATCGGCTACAGGCAGTGAAGAATACCGGGATCTTGCACGTAAACTTGCAGAAGAGAGTCTTGTTCTTATAAAGAATGACAATGATACACTTCCTCTTAAAAAAGGAACAAAAATATTTGTTACTGGTCCTGCAGCAGACGATACAGGTGTTGCCTGCGGAGGATGGACACGTACGTGGACCGGAGTACCTGACTCTATTGTCGGAGGAAAATTGATTGATAAAGCAACAACTATCCTTGACGGACTTAATGAAATAGCTGACGAATATGATCTCACAATAATCACAGACGAGAGTCAGGCAGACCAGGCAGATATAACACTCCTGTGTGTTGGTGAATATCCGTATGCTGAATGGGTCGGTGACAGTGCTTCTATCAATCTGACCGAAGAACCTGGTCTAACTGAAAATGAAGAAGCCATTGATGCAGCGCAGAAACTCGGCAAGCCTGTAGTAACACTGATAGTAGCAGGACGAAACGTAGTAATTGACGAGTTTAAGGATAACTGGGACAGCATAGTAATGTGCTATCTTTTTGGAAGTGAAGGCGACTGCGTAGCAAACGTTCTTACCGGAAAAAGCAGCTTCACAGGAAAACTTGCAATGCCATGGTACAGCAGTGCTGACAAAATCGGCACAGACGACAAGTGGCTTGATATAGGATATGGATTAAACTACAAATAAGGTGTAATTATTGAAACTAAAAATTAAACGCTATATTTACTTTACATGCGTAATAATATGCATGTGTGCTGTATTTACTTTTTCATCACAGAATTCAGCAAAATCAGGAGAACTAAGCGGCGGAGTAACTCATGCAATAGCATCTGTCCTTGTACATGATTTCGATAAGCTCAGTTTGTCAGAACAAACTGAAATTGTCGTTTCGATGCATTTTTACATACGCAAAGCCGCTCACTTTACTATTTTCATGACTCTCGGATTTTTTTCTTTCCTTACAGCGTCAACATATAAAGGATCAGACAAAATAAAAATTCCTGTTGTACTTTTGTTTTGTCTGCTTTATGCGTCAAGTGACGAGATCCACCAGCTTTTTATTCCCGGACGTTCAGGACAATTCAGGGATGTATGTATTGATTTCTGCGGCTCACTGACAGGTACTCTTGCTGCATTGCTTCTGACTGAATTGATCCGGCGGATCATTAAAAAGAAAAGCAAAAGATAGAAATTCATCATCTGATTACGGAGCTTATTCCTGTAATCAGATGATTTTTTTATTTAAAATTGTATTATAAATAAAGTTAAATAGTTCTCTTGATTTATCAAAATTAATGTGATATAATAAGTTAAATTAAACTTTTTATTTAACTAAATAATGTATTTATCATTTATTCTTATTTAATTTATTCAGGAGGTCTATATAATGAATCCAAAATCAAAAAGAATTATAACCGCAGTTGTAACTCTTGCAATGATCTGCTCAACAGCATCAGCAGTTCCGGGTTTTGCCGAAGATATTCAGACAGACTCTGATATTATTTTTGCTACCGGATTTGAAGACGGTGAGGGCATCGAAAAATTTTCAGGCAGAGGAGAAAATGAAGTACTGACCGTTACTGACGAAGTTGTTTACAGCGGAAGTTCTGCCATGTGCGTAAGTGAACGTGTAAAATCATGGAATGGTCCTCAGCTTCGCCTTGATGACATCTGTGAACCAGGCACCGAATACATGGTCAGCGCCTGTGTTAAAAGCCAATGGTACAGCCAGATAAATCTGAGCATGCAGTATACTGACAGTGAAGGAACAACTCACTACAGCAATGTCAAGACTATCTCCGGTGATCAGTGGGCTGTTTTCAAGGATGTCAAGGTCAGCTTTACAAGTGATATGACCGATGTTTATGTTTACTTCGAAGCAAGTGACGCAAACACTAAGATGTATGTAGATGATTTTGAACTCAAGGCCGCACCAAGCATTCCGATCGAACAGAATATTCCTTCACTGAGCAGTGTATACTCAGATTATTTTAAGATCGGAACAGCGATTACTCCTTCAAACATGTCATCAAAACCATTTATGGATCTTGTTAAGAAGCATTTCAGCTCAAGTATTACACTGGGAAACGAAATGAAGCCTGACTCTATGCTTAATAAAGCAGCATCACTCTCCTACCTTGATGAAACAGGCGACGACACTAACCCACAGGTTACTCTTTCTGCTGCAAAAAGCGTTCTTGATTACTGCCGTGACAACAATATTTCAGTAAGAGGACATTGTCTTGTATGGCACAGCCAGACGCCTGACTGGTTCTTCAAAGAAAACTATTCGGACGACGGCGAGTGGGTGTCAAAAGAAAAAATGACACAACGTATGGAAAATTACATAAAGAACGTATTTGAACTGGTAGAGAAAGAATATCCTACAGTAGACTTTTATGCCTGGGATGTAGTAAACGAAGCATGGACTGATGACGGCAAGCCGCGTACAGCCGGTTCAAACAACACAAGAAGCGGCAATTCCGCATGGGTACAGATTTACGGTGACAATTCATTTATTGAATATGCTTTCAAGTTTGCCAGAATGTATGCGCCAAAAAACTGTGAACTCTTCTATAATGACTACAACGAGTACATGCCTCAGAAAACACAGGCCATCTGTGATATGGCAGAAGACCTTAAAGGAAAAGGATATATAGACGGAATCGGAATGCAGGCACATCTTGATGTCGGCTTCCCTACTGCCTCGGCATTTGAAAAAGCTCTTTCAAAGTTTGCAGCAACAGGTCTTGATGTCCAGATCACTGAGCTTGACATAACAACAAGTGATAAGACAGAAGCCGGTCTTCAGAAACAGGCACAGGTATACAGTGATATAATGGATGCTGCAGTAAAGTATGCAGATAATATTTCTGCTGTTGTACTATGGGGTGTCACAGACGATTTAAGCTGGCGTGCAGACAGAATTCCTCTTCTTTTTGATTCTGACTTCAAAGCAAAACCGGCTTTCTATTCTATAGTTGACGGCCTTGAGGTTCCTGATGTTACTACAGCTGAATCAACTGTCACACAGCTATCTGTCACTACCACCTCAGCAACTGCATCAGAACCTGCTGTAACTACAACTGTATCCGCTGCTGAACCTGAAAACACACAAACCAGTGTCACACCCATTAGAATTTATGGAGATCTTAATAATGATTCTGTTGTTGAGCTTACTGATCTTACTCTTATGTCACTTTACGTTTTAGGAGATATAAAACTGGATGAAGAGACTCTGAAGTATGCTGATGTTACGGATGACACAAAGGTAAATCTCGCAGATCTTTCTCATTTAAAACAGTATATCTGTATGGAAAAAGTTATACTCGGACCTCAGAATTAACCAGAATTTGCGCAGTAATGTGATACCAGTACTGCAAATTAACAGGCATAAAACCAGCTTTCTTACATATTTTACTTCAAATAGTCCCTCAAATGACGTATTTATGTCGTTTGAGGGACAATTATTTTATAACTGCAAGTATTTATTTCTTTATTTAAAATCACAATTTCTTCATTGCATTTAATTATTTTTTGTGCTATAATATTCTATAATAGTTTAAATTTTAATATATATTATGTCAAAATTTCTATAATGTAATCGGAGGTACTGACAATGAAGAAGTCTAAGAAAATTTTAACAGGCGCAATTAGTCTTGTACTCGTTTGCAGCCTGGCATCCGCATCCGTACCTGTATTTTCTGCAGAAACAGGAACAGATTCCGGAGTTATTTTTGCAACCGGATTTGAAGATTCAGAAGGACTTGATCTGTTCTCCGGCAGAGGAGAAACTGAAGTTCTTGAAATATCTGATGAAGCAGTCCGTACAGGAGACAAGGCACTTTGCATAAGTGAACGTTCAGAATCATGGAACGGACCGCAGTTCAGACTTGACGACAAGTGTGAAGCCGGTGTCGAGTACATGGTAAGTGCCAGTGTAAAGCCGGAATGGTATGCAAATGTCAGCCTGAGCATGCAGTTCACTGACAGTGAAGGCACTATACACTACAGCAATGTAAGATCAGTACAGGGTGATTCCTGGATCGATTTCAAGGATGTAAAAGTAAGCTTTACAAACGATGTAACAGATGTTTACTTATACTTTGAAGCAAGTGATGCAGGAGTAAAAATGTACCTTGATGATTTTGAACTCAAGACTGCACCTGTTATCCCTATTGAACAGGACATACCTTCACTTAACAAAGTCTACTCAAAATACTTCAAGGTAGGTACTGCTTTAACTCCGTCAGATCTTTCATCAAAATCCTTTATGGATCTTGTAGATAAACATTTCAGCGGCAGCGTTACTGTCGGAAATGAACTGAAGCCGGATTATGTACTCAACAAAGCTGCAACACAGGAGTATGTTAAAGAAACAGGGGACGATACGAATCCTCAGGTATCTCTTTCAGCAGCAAAAAGCGTCCTTGATTACTGCCGTGACAACAATATTCCTGTAAGAGGACATTGTCTTGTATGGCACTCACAGACACCTGACTGGTTCTTCAAAGAAAATTTCTCAGACGATGGTGACTGGGTATCTGAGGACAAGATGATCGATCGTATGGAGAATTACATAAAAAATGTTTTTGAAGTTGTTGAAAAGGAATATCCCACAATTGACTTCTATGCATGGGACGTTGTAAATGAAGCATTTACAGATGACGGCAAGCCGCGTACTGCAGGTTCAAACAATGAGAGCAGCGGCAGTTCTGCATGGGTAAAGGTTTTCGGTGATAACTCATTCATCGAATACGCATTCAAGTTTGCTAAAAAGTATGCGCCTGAAAACTGCAAGCTTTACTATAACGACTACAACGAATATATGACTCAGAAGATGGAAGCTGTCTGCAAGATGGCTGCTGATCTGAAGGAAAAAGGATATATAGACGGTATCGGAATGCAGGCACATCTCGATGTAGGTTTCCCGAGTGCAGCACAGTTTGAAAATGCACTTAAAACATATACTGAAACAGGTCTCGATGTACAGATAACAGAACTTGATATAACAACCAGCGACACATCTGAAGCCGGTTTTAAGAAACAGGCTCAGGTGTACAGCGATATTATGGATGCTGCTGTAAAATATGCTGACAAGGTATCAGCTGTTGTTTTATGGGGTGTTACTGATGAAAACAGCTGGAGAGCAACTCAATATCCGCTGTTATTTGATAAGGACTTTAAAGCAAAGCCAGCTTTTTACTCAGTGGTAGACGGACTTGAAGTTCCGCCTGAAGAAACTACAACTACTCCTGTCACAACTACTACTCCTGTCACAACAACTGTTGTCAATCCAACAGGACTGTACGGTGATCTTGACTTGAACGGTGTTGTTGAAATGACTGACCTTACTCTTCTGTCACAGCATCTCATAGGAGATATAAAATTAGACAGTGAGATCCTTAAGTATGCTGATGTAACCTATGATAACGATGTAAACCTCAGCGATCTTTCTCACCTTAAACAGTATGTCCTGAAAGAAAAAGTAATACTTGGCCCACAGAACTAGAAAAATTTTTTTAAAATTCTATTGACAAAATTATTTCTTCAGGATATAATGAAGTATAATTTCATACACGTTAAATTCGATGAGCAAAAGTAAGTAGTATGCAACACGGTCTTACAGAGAGTCTGACACCGGTGAAAGTCAGACAGATACGCTGTCATATGAATGGATTTGTGAGAAGCCCGGTGAAGTTTCAGTATCCGGAGCCGTTTACTCCACGTTACAGGAGCAGGATATTGATGTATTTTTAATACTGCGTATCTGGTTGAGATGAAGCTGCAGTTCGGCAGTTTCGAATTTGGGTGGCACCGCGATGTCTATCGTCCCTTTTATCAGGGATGATAGGCATTTTTTTTATTTATTTTTTATCTGTTTTCATTTTAAGGAGGCAACATTATGAAACCATCGTCAGAAGAAGTTAAAAAAACCCTGAAAAATTATAAGACAGTTCCGGTTTTCTGTGAGATTATCTCTGATACCCATACACCGGTCCAGATCTACAATTCACTGTGCAGTGAGTCTGAAAACAGCTTTATTCTTGAGAGTGTTGACAATAACGAAAAATGGGGCAGATACTCTTTTATCGGGATCAGACCCGAAATGAGGCTGACTGTGTACGGTCACTCGGTCACTGTTTCAGGGTCCTCAGGTCAGACAGTATCACAAACCGATGACCCACGCTTACTAATATCTGAATATATAGAAAAATACAAGGCTCCGTGCATTTCGAATGCACCGGCATTTACAGGTGGTCTTGTCGGATACTTCGGCTATGATACAGTTCGCTTTTGTGAGAACAAACTTGACAGCACTCCGGAAGATGATCTGAAAATGCCGGACTGTGATCTCTTCCTGTACAACGAGCTTGTGGCATACGATCATCTGACCAGCAAGATCATTGTTATACAGAATGTAAAGGCTGAGTCAGAATTATCCGTTGATCAGCAGCTTGAGATGTATCGCAAAAGAGCAGATGAGATCTTTGAAAAGATACTGTCCTCCGGGCCGGCTCCGGCAATGAAACCAGCAAAAAACGAAACTGAGGTAACTTCAAATCTCACAAAAGAGGAATATATCCAGAATGTAATACAGGCCAAAGAACATATACGAAACGGAGATATTTTTCAGATCGTCTTATCTCAGAGATTTGAAATAAAAAATCCTCCTGACAGCTTCAGTGTATACAGAATGCTTCGCTCCACAAACCCATCACCGTATCTTTATTACTTCAGTAATCCTGAATACTGTATTGCCGGTGCATCCCCTGAAATGCTTGTAAATGTAAGAGGCAGTGTTATTACAACAAAACCAATTGCAGGAACTATAGCTAGATCAGATGATGAAGCTCAGGACCTTATACTTGAACAGAAGCTTAAAAATGATACCAAAGAACAGTCCGAACACACTATGCTTGTTGATCTCGGACGCAATGATATCGGTAAGGTTTCAGAGTATGGAAGTGTAAAAGTCTCAAAGTACATGTATACTGAAAAATATTCCAAAGTCATGCACCTTGTATCCGATGTTGAAGGCAGACTAAGAAGCGATAAAAATTCTACAGATGCACTTATGGCAGTTCTTCCTGCAGGTACCTTATCAGGGGCTCCGAAGATAAGGGCAATGCAGCTGATAGACAGCTTTGAAAAAACAAAACGCGGTCTTTACGGAGGCACGATCGGCTATCTTGGATTTGACGGAAATATGGATACATGCATAGCAATAAGAACGGTCCTTTTTAAGAACAACAGTGCCTATATTCAGGCTGGTGCAGGGATCACAGCAGATTCTGTACCGGAAAAAGAATATACGGAAACTCTCAATAAAGCATATGCCATGATAAATGCAGTCTCAAATGCAGACATGATCAAGTAGAAAGGAAGATGAAAATATGATACTCATAATAGATAACTATGATTCATTCACATATAATCTCTGTCAGATAATCGGAAGCATGTACAGCGATGTCAGAGTCTTCAGAAATGATGAGATAACCATAAGTGAAATACGTGAACTCTCCCCTGACGCACTGATCATTTCGCCGGGTCCCGGATATCCTTCCCAGGCAGGCATATCCGAGGAAGCCATCCTCAGCTTCACAGGTGAAATTCCTGTACTGGGAATATGCCTCGGACATCAGGCAATTGCAGAGGTGTTCGGCGGAAAGATCGTGAGAGCACAGGAACTCATGCATGGAAAATCAAGCGATATAAAGATCGATACTTCCTGCGACATATTCAGCGGACTCTCACCTGTTATCAGAGCCGGAAGATATCACTCACTGATAGCACACAAGGAAAGCCTGCCTGAGTGTCTTGCTGTTACAGCACGTGACTGTACAGGACAGATCATGGGAATCAAACATAAAGAATATCAGACCTACGGACTTCAGTTTCATCCGGAATCAATACTAACCCAGGACGGCAGAAAAATTCTTGATAACTTTCTTAAACTCATTCCGGGATATAAAAGTCAGTTTGATGCTCCCGGAATGACAGATAAAACGCAGCTTAAACAGTATATCTCACTCGTAGCTGACAGGAAACTTGATCTCACTCAGACTCAGGCATACGAAGCAATGAAATGCATCATGTCCGGCAATGCAACTGATGCGCAGATATCTTCTCTTCTGACAGCTATGAAAATGAAGGGCGAAACAACAGACGAAATTACTGGTTTTGCGCGAGGAATGCGCGATATGGCCAGTGAAGTGCACAGCTGTACAGATGCTGTTGATATAGTAGGTACAGGCGGCGACATGTCAAATACTTTCAATATCTCAACAACATCAGCTATTGTTGCAAGTGCTGCCGGAGCAAAGGTCGCAAAACACGGCAACAGAAGCGTGTCAAGTGCAAGCGGTGCAGCAGATATTCTTGAGAGTCTCGGGGTTAAGATCGCATCAACACCTGAGATTTCTAAAAATATTATTGAGCGCATAGGAATCTCATTCCTGTTTGCCCCAAGCTTTCACAGCAGTATGAAGTATGCAGCCCCGGCAAGAAGGGAAACCGGTATAAGAACAATATTCAATATACTTGGTCCTCTTTCAAACCCTGCAAAGACTGATTATATTCTGCTTGGAACATATTCAAAACAGCTCCTCAGACCTATGGCCGAAGTTCTTATGAACCTTGGAATTAAACATGCTCTCCTTATTTACGGAGACGATGGTCTCGATGAAATATCAGTTTCTTCAACAACCTCTGTGTGCGAGATAAAAGACGGCACAATGAATGAATACTCAATATCTCCTGAAGATTTTGGTCTTGAACGTGCGTCAAAGAACGATATCAAGGGAGGAACACCTGATGAAAATGCTGACATTACACTCGGGATCCTTTCAGGCAAAATTACCGGTGCCAAACGAAATATCGTACTTCTCAATACCGGTGCTGCACTTTACACTGCAGACAAAGCCTCTTCAATAAAAGAAGGCATCATAATGGCCGGTCAGGCAATTGACAGCGGTGCAGCACTTGCCAAGCTCAATGAACTTATAGACATTACAAATGAACAGCAGTCCGGAGGTGCATCTGCATGATACTTGATGACATTACAGCAAAACGCGCAACTCAGCTTGAAAAAGAAAAAAGTCTTATTTCACTGAATCAGATTAAAAAAGCTGCTGATGCCTGTTCAAGAAAACCCCTGAGTTTAAAAAAAGCCATTTCCGGCTCAGATATCTCAATTATTGCAGAGGTAAAGAAGGCCTCCCCTTCCGCATCGGTTATATGCGAAGACTTTAAACCTGCAGATATTGCAGCCGATTATGAAAAAGCCGGAGCGGCAGCTATATCTTGTCTTACAGAAAATTACTATTTCAGGGGATGCCTTGAGTATCTCAGAGAAATAAGAAATATAGTATCGATCCCTATACTCAGAAAAGATTTTATTATAGATGAATACCAGATCTACGAATCATTTGCAGCCGGTGCTGATGCGATACTACTTATTGCTGCACTGCTTGACACAGGTACTATAGAAAAATTCAGCAACATCGCCTCAGACTTCGGTCTTGAATGTCTTATCGAAGTACATGATAAAGAGGAACTCGAAAAGATTCTTCCGGTACATCCGGATATTATCGGGATCAACAACAGAGATCTCAGAACTTTTAAAGTATCACTTGATAATACTGAAGAACTTGCCGCTATTATAGACGATGACTATATAATAGTATCCGAAAGCGGCATCAAGGATAGAAACGATATGGCACGTATAAAGAAGTATGGTGCTGATGCTGCACTGATCGGTGAAACCCTTATGCGTGCAAAGGATAAATGTGAAATGATCAGAAGTCTGAAGGAGTGTGTGTAATGAAACTCAAGCTATGCGGAATAAGGTCATCAGAAGATATAGAATATATGAACGAGTTCAGACCGGACTACATCGGATATGTTTTTGCACCGTCCCCAAGACGCATAACCCCTAAGCACGCAAGAAAACTAAACAAAAAGCTTGCAATAGGCATAAGGAGTGCCGGAGTATTTGTAAATGAACCGGTAGATGAGCTTATAGATGCTGTTAAAATATCAGGTGTTGATGTAATACAGCTTCACGGAGATGAAACACGAGAGTATATCAGTGAACTTCGAAAACTTACAGACAAAAAAATCTGGAAGGCTGTAAGAGTCAGGGATTCATCAGATATTGTCCGTGCAGACATGTTTGGAGCTGATGCACTCGTACTTGACAGCTACAGCAGATCACGATACGGCGGAACCGGAAAAACTTCTGACTGGGACGTCATTTCCAATATACGAATATCCACGCCTTTCTTTATGGCAGGAGGAATTGACACATCAAATCTCAGTAACTGTGTATCTGAAATCGATCCGTATGGGATCGACATTTCCGGAGGCATTGAAACAGACGGACATAAGGACCATGAAAAGATCAAACAGATAATGAAAATTATAAATCCATACAGATTTGATTCATAAGTAAGAAAGGAAGATACTATGGAAAACAAAAAAGGAAGATTCGGCGTATACGGCGGTCAGTATGTACCGGAAACACTGATGAACGCAGTGTGTGAACTGGACAAGGCATATAACCGCTATATTAATGATACAGACTTTCTCAATGAACTGCATACACTTTACAGGGATTACGCATCGAGACCTTCCATGCTCTACTATGCAGGTAAAATGACAGAAGATCTCGGCGGACCTAAGATCTATATAA
Organism: Oscillospiraceae bacterium; assembly: GCA_030539275.1. Lineage (GTDB taxonomy): Bacteria > Bacillota > Clostridia > Oscillospirales > Ruminococcaceae > HUN007. The sequence continues at coordinate 32,918 of JAUNSK010000020.1, forward strand.
AACGTGAGGATCTCAACCATACCGGTGCACATAAGATAAACAATGTACTCGGTCAGCTTCTGCTTGCTAAGAAAATGGGCAAAAAGAGAATTATTGCAGAAACAGGCGCAGGACAGCACGGAGTTGCAACAGCGACAGTTGCAGCACTTATGGGATTTGAGTGTGTGGTATATATGGGACTTGAGGATATGAAAAGACAGTCACTCAACGTTTACCGCATGAGACTTCTGGGTGCTGAGGTCGTAGGAGTAAGTACAGGAACCCAGACACTAAAGGATGCAATAAACGAGGCAATGAGAGACTGGGCATCTAACTGCGAAAACACATTTTACTGCATTGGTTCAGTAATGGGTCCTTATCCGTACCCTGAGATGGTAAGAAATTTTCAGAAGATCATCGGTGAAGAAACAAAAAGACAGCTTCTTGAAAAGGAAAACAAACTTCCTGACTGTGTTATTGCATGCGTCGGCGGAGGGTCAAATGCCATGGGAATGTTCTATGATTTTCTTAAAGAAAAAGAAGTAAAGCTTATAGGTGCTGAAGCTGCAGGCAAGGGAATCGATACAAAGTTTCACGCTGCAACAATTTCTAAAGGAACAGACGGAATATTTCACGGGATGAAATCACTGTTTCTTCAGAATGACGAAGGTCAGATAGACGAAGTATATTCCATTTCAGCAGGACTTGATTACCCGGGAATAGGCCCTGAACATGCAGATCTCTTTAAAACAGGCCGTGCACAGTATGTTGACATTACTGATGAAGAAGCAGTAAATGCATTTGAATATATTTCTAAGACAGAAGGAATCATACCTGCCATCGAATCAGCCCATGCAGTCGCAGCAGCAATAAAACAGGCAAAGAAAATGGATAAATCACAGATTCTTGTCATCTGTCTTTCAGGCAGAGGAGACAAGGACGTATATTCAATTGCCAGATACAGAGGAGTGAATATTGATGAACAATAGAATTGAAAAATGTCTTGAGAACCTGCGTTCATGCAATAAAAAGGCACTTATCCCGTTTATTACAGCCGGATGCGGTGGTTATGACTTTACAAAAAAAGCAGTGTCAGCGATGAAAGAAGCCGGTGCTGATATTATTGAAATCGGAGTTCCGTTTTCTGATCCCGTTGCAGAAGGTCCTGTAATACAACAGGTCAGTCTCAGTGCACTAAAAAGCGGAACAACTCTTGACGGAATTTTTAAAATGATAAAAGAAATCCGTATGGAGACAGATGTGCCTCTCATCATGATGATGTATATAAACTCTATATTCAGATTCGGTACTGAGAAATTTTTCAGCATGTGTGAGGAATACGGTATAGACGGAGTAATAGTTCCGGATCTGCCATATGAAGAGAAGGATGAGATCGAAGATGCCGCAGCTGCACACGGTGTCATTCCTATCAGTCTTATAGCGCCTACATCTCATGAGCGAATAAAAATGATAGCCAGTTGCGCAAGAGGCTTTATTTACTGCGTTTCATCAACAGGCGTAACCGGCGTGAGAAGTTCTTTTTCAACTGACTTTGATTCATTTATCAGTGAGATAAGAAAGTACTCAGATATTCCGGATATGCTTGGTTTTGGCATTTCAACGCCTTCACAGATCAGAGATGTCAGGCAGTACTGTGACGGTGTTATCACAGGCAGCGCAGTTGTAAGACTTATTGATGAAACTGATCCCGGTCTTTCTCTTGAAAACATTTCAGCACTTATCGCCTCTTTCAGGGATGCTCTTGATAATTAAATCCTGTACTATAAATAACAGCATAAATTAATTACATTAATTTATGCTGTTATTTTATTGATATAGTATATCTACACAAATTACAATTTAAATACTATATAAATAGTGTACTTATAGCTAAATGAAGCTCATAGAAAAAAAACTGTATTAACAAAACTGAGTTTATATGATATAATAAAAAAAGACTGAAAATTTTCTTATACATCATAAATACTTAATTTTCACTATAAATTTTAAAAGGAGACTGATAACCTATATGAGCAAAGAAATAAAAGAAGACAGCAATACCGATGATATTGATTCTCTTTTAGATGAAATTGCTGCAGATAATAAGCAGCCGGATGACAGTAGTTCGCACGATGAACCGGACGTCAGGTGGAAATCAGATGAACCGGCGCAAACAGATAAAAAACACTCAGAAAAAGTACATCCTGAAAAGAAGAAAATCAGACTTTTTGATAATGACGAAGAAGATGATGATGACGAAAGACATCCGGAAACCTTCAGAGAACTTTTTGAAAACATCAGGAATGACACAAAAGATCAGTGGCATGACTTCTATACACAGTTTCAGAAGGACAGGAAACGAAGAAAAGAAAAGAAGCAGCTTGAGTTTTACGGTGGAAAACCTCCGGAGGACAAATCCGCACGTTCTCTGTACATAGGCTTCTACGCAATCAAAAAGTTCCTGTCAATCGTAGCTACCACGATCTTTTCCATGCTTCTCATATTTATTATTACCGGAACAATAGTAGGAACTGTTGTTACAGTATATATACTGAGCTTTATGGACACAACAACTGCAATAACTCTGAAGGAATCAAAAGAAAGTTTTTCCTCGTACATCTACAGTATGAATAAAGAAACCGAAAATTATGATCTTGTTTACAGAGTTACTCCTACTGATCATGATGTCCGTATCAGAACGGATATAAACAAGCTTCCTGACTATGTCAAGTATGCATTTGTCTGCACTGAGGATGAACGTTTTTATTCACATGAAGGTGTTGACTACAAACGTACTGCTGCAGCTGTAGCAAATCTGGCTCTTAAATATATAAAGCTTTCTGATACATATTTCGGAGGATCAACGATCACACAGCAGCTCATTAAAAATGTAACCCAGGATGACGAGGATACATGGGACAGAAAGATGAGAGAAATCTTCTCAGCCATGAAGCTTGAGAAGAAATACACAAAAGACGAGATTCTTGAATCTTATCTTGACACCATATACTTTGACAGAGTAGATTCATACAACATGTACGGTATTGAAGCTGCAGCAATAGGATATTACGGAAAACCGGCAGCTGAGCTTACTATAGCAGAAGCAGCCACTCTCTCAGCTATCCCTCAGAACCCTAACAAATATAACCCTACAAAGGATTTTGAAGAAAATAAGGAACGTAAAGAATACTGCTTATACAAGATGTTTGAGCTTGGTGTTATTTCTTCAGACGAATACGAAGAAGCTATGAATCAGGAAATATTCCTTACAACAATGCCTGATTTTGAAGATACACATCCTGATTATGTTCATCTTACAGAATCTAACGACGATTTTGAAAATCCTGAAATTATCCCCTGGGATGTAGATACTGCCATCAAAGAATTCGGTTCATATCTTAAGGAGAAAAATGAACTTGATAGTATTGAAGACGGAATCAAAATGTTCAACAGCGGCGGATACAAGCTTTATCTTTCTACCGATCAGGATGTCCAGACACATCTTAATGAATCATATGCTGACTGGTCAAACTTCTTTACAGATACAGATGAAAACGGTGAAAAGGTTCAGTCCTCATGCGTTGTTATGGACTATAAAGGACATATACTTGGAATAGCAGGTCAGATCGGTGAAAAGGAAACAAACCTGGGCTTCAACAATGCTATTGACGCACACAGACAGCCTGGTTCTACTATCAAACCTGTTACAACTTACGGCTATGCCATTGAAAATGATAAAATTACATGGTCATCATATTACTATGACAGAGCACTTGAGGCCGGTGTTGCCACAAATGAGGAATGGCCGAACAACTATGACGGTAAACCGTCTCAGGGTTATTATCCGGTCAACTACTTCCTTAAGAGATCAATAAACACTCTTCCTGCCCAGATTGCTTTCAATAACGGACTTCAGCCGATATTTGATTTTGCAACACAGAAGCTCCACCTTGAGCTTGACCCGACAATGGACCTTGATTATTCACCGCTTTGTGTAGGTGGTCTTCATACCGGTGTTACAGTAGTAAATCTTGCAAATGCATATATGCCTTACGGAAACGGCGGAACATATTACAAGGCAAGTATAATCGCTAAAGCTGAAGACAGCAAATCCGGAGAGCTTATTATAGATAATGATAACAGAACAGGAGAACCTGCCGTAAGTGATCAGACAGCCTACGTTATGAACAAGCTGCTTCAGAAGGTTATAAACGAAGGTACAGGTACTGCTGCACAGCTTTCAAATACAACTGTTGCAGGTAAAACAGGTACAACTGAGAACTGGCATGATATCACATTTGTAGGTCTTACACCTGATTATCTGTCAGCTATATGGGTCGGATATTCAAACGGCGATAACTCATACGCCATCGAAGCCCAGAACTCCGCAAGGATCTGGACAAGAGTATTCGGTACATATGCCAACGAACATGCAACAGATGCCAAGTTCCCTGAATGTGATAAAGTAATCTATGCCAGATACTGTTCACAGACTGGTCTTCTTGCAAATCCGGGATGTCCGGGCGGAGATTACGGTTACTACAAATCCTCTAATTGTGCGTACTGCACATCTCATTAATATTACTAAAACTGACTTGGATTTTTTTCAGGTCAGTTTTTTTTTATGAAAACAATTGTAATCATGTCCTATTATATGGTATAATAATTGGAGTATACAATCAGACTTAACATATTTGTAAATAATCAGTATGATTATTCGTGAAACATGAAAGGAGACCATTATACCATATGAACAAAGAAATAAAGGAAGACAGCATAACAGAAAGCAAAACTAACGACCCCGAAGAAATATCTCTGGATATTCCTATCGATGAAGACACTCTATCCCCTGACAAATCAGTACCACCCGACGAAGAGAGCACAGGCTTTACAGGCGTCGATGAAGATGATGAACGACATCCGGAATCTTTCAGAGAACTATTTGAAAACTTTAAAAATGATACCAAAGAAGATTTTCTGGAGTTTTATGAACAGCTCATGAAAGACAGGAAACACCGAAAAGAAAAAAAACAGCGTGAGTTTTATGGAGGAAAACCGCCTGAGGATAAAACAGCCAGATCACTGTACATATTTTTTTACTCAGTAAGAAAGTTGTTTTCTATCATTGCTACTACTTTTTTCTCATTGCTGCTTATTTTCATTCTGACCGGAACTATTGTCGGAACTGTAATAACCGTATATCTTCTGAGTTTTATGGATACAACTACAGCTATTACTCTTAAGGATCCGGAGGAGAGTTTTTCTTCTTATATCTATACTATGAACAAAGAAACGCAGGAATATCAGCTTGCATACAGGTTTACCCCGGTAGAACATGATGTCTGCATAAAAACTGATATTGAAAGTCTTCCCGACTATGTAAAGTATGCTTTTGTATGTACCGAAGATGAACGTTTCTATTCTCATGAAGGAGTAGATTATAAGCGTACTTTCGGAGCAGTAATAACCGTTGCACTTAATTATCTTAAAATAAAGGATGATTATTACGGCGGTTCAACGATAACTCAGCAGCTTATCAAAAATGTTACCAAGGATGATGAGGATACCTGGGACAGAAAAATGAGAGAAATTTTCTCAGCTATGAAACTTGAAAAGAAATATACCAAGGACGAGATCCTCGAATCATATCTGAATACAATCTTCTTTGAAAGAGTTGACGGTTACAATATGTACGGAATTGAAGCGGCTGCTATAGGCTATTATGGCAAACCCGCATCTGAGCTTACCATTGCAGAGGTCGCTACTCTGACTGCTATCCCTCAGAATCCTTATAAATATAATCCGACTATAAACTTTGAAGAAAATAAGGGACGTAAAGAATACTGCATCAGAAAAATGTTTGAACTTGGTATTATCTCTTCTGATGAATATGAAGAAGCTATAAATCAGGAGATTTTATTAACGACAATGCCTGAATTCCAGCAGCTTCATCCTGATTATATACATCTGTCAGAACAAAACGATGATTTTGAGAACCCTGAAATATATGGCTGGGATATTGAAACAGCCATAAGTGAGATGGGACAGTACCTGAAAGAAAAATATGACCTGGAATATGAAGATGATGGTGTTGACAAGTTTACAAGCGGAGGTTATAAAATCTACCTTACTACAGACACCGACTTACAGGAGCATCTTAATAGTACATATTCTGACTGGTCTTGCTTTTTTGATGATGTAGATGATAAGGGTGATAAGGTACAGTCATCTCTTGCTGTTATGGATTACAAAGGACATATTATGGGTGTAGCCGGATGTATCGGCGAAAAAGAAATAAACAGGGGCTTTAATCATGCGATGGCAGGAAAAAGACAGCCGGGATCCACAATAAAACCTGTAACAACATATGGATATGCTCTTGAAAATGACAAGATAACATGGTCAACATATTTCAATGATGAACCTCTGCCGGCTGGTGTAGCCACGGAATCCGAATGGCCTCATAACTACGGAAACTCAATTTCACATGGCCGATATCCGGTCAATTATCTCCTGCAGAAATCTTTCAACACCTGCCCGGCATGGATCGCATATGAAAACGGCCTGCAGCCGATCTTTGACTTTGCAACACAGAAGCTTCATCTTGATCTTGTTCCGGTATGGGATAACGCATATTCACCTCTCTGTGTAGGCGGTCTGAATCAGGGCATCACTGTTATAAATCTTGCAAATGCATATATGCCGTACGGAAACGGCGGCACATACTATAAAGCCAGTATAATAGCAAAAGCAGAAGACAGCAGATCAGGCGATGTTCTGTTTGATAACATGAACCGTAAGGGTGAACCTGCTGTGAGTGATGAGACAGCCTTTGTTATGAACAAGCTGCTTCATAAGGTAATCAACGGAGGAACTGGCGGTGATGCAAGACTGGGAAGCACTGATCTTGCAGGAAAAACAGGTACGACTGAAAACTGGCACGATATCACTTTTGTCGGACTTACTCCTGATTATCTTTCAGCAATATGGATAGGATACGCAAGGGGCGAAAACTCAGATGCGATAGATGCCGCAAGTTCTGCGGGCATATGGAAAAAGGTGTTCGGAACATATGCCGATGATCATAGAACTGATGCACAGTTCCCTGAGTGTGGAAAGGTCATAAATGCAAGATACTGTTCAGTATCAGGCAAACTTGCAAATCCCGGATGTCCCGGCAGTGATTACGGATACTACAAATCAACTAATTGTGAATACTGCAATCAGCATTAAAATAAGATCTGACTTGTATTTATTACAGGTCAGATTTTTTTATTATAAAAAAGAATTGTAAACACAAACTAAATGTGTTAAAATGTTATGAGTACGCAAACTTCATTATGTAAATTAATATTTTTAATTTTAAGGACGTGTTTTTTTGGATAAATATAAAATAGTTTGCCCATGTCATTTCGGACTTGAAAGTGTTCTCAACTTTGAGATCCGAAAAATAGAGGGAGAAAATATTAAGTCAGATAACGGCCGTGTGACATTTGACGGTGATATGGCAATGATCGCAAGAGCAAATATCTGCCTTTCAACTGCTGAACGTGTACTTATTCAGCTTGCTGAGTTCAGGGCTCAGACATTTGAAGAGCTGTTTCAGGGCGTGAAAAAGATACCTCTTGAAAACTTTGTAGGTAAGCTTGAAGCATTTCCTGTTAAGGGATATTCACTTAACTCAAATCTGCACAGCATTCCTGACTGTCAGTCTATAATAAAAAAGGCATGTGTTGAAAGGCTCAGAGAGAAGTATGGGATAAACTGGTTTGAGGAAAGCGGCAGCGTTCATCAGATACAGTTCGGAATAATGAAGGATATCGTCACTATATATCTTGATACAAGCGGCGCAGGACTTCATAAGAGAGGCTACCGCAAAAATGCAAACATTGCACCTATCAAGGAAACTCTTGCTGCAGGAATCGTAGACCTTGCACGTGTAAGACCTGACAGCTTTGTATGTGACCCATGCTGCGGTAGCGGAACATTTCTTATAGAATCAGCATACAAGGCATTAAATATCGCGCCTGGCATCAACCGAAGATTTTCTGCTGAAGGCTGGGATATTTCTGCTGCTGAAATATGGAAGCAGGAACGCGAAAGAGCTGTTTCACTTGTCCGCAAGGATGCCTCATTCAAGGCTCAGGGCTTTGACTATGATCCGGAATGTGTTGAACTTTCAAACGACAACATAAAAAAAGCCGGCATATCAACAAAAGCCAGCGCATCACTGCGTGACCTTAACAAATTTGACGATATTGAAAATGCCACAGTTATCTGTAACCCTCCGTACGGCGAACGTATGCTTGAACTTCGTGAAGCCGAGGAGCTGTACAGAGTCATGGGCCGCAAGTTTAAGACAGGCAGAAACAATTCTTATTATATCATCTCCCCTCATGAAAGCTTTGAGGACTTCTTCGGAAGAAAAGCTGACAAGAGAAGAAAGCTTTACAACGGCATGATCAAATGTCAGCTGTTTATGTACTTTAAATAACACATAATATCAAGCTTACTTTGAACTCCACATGATAAACAAAAACCGTGTATATCTTAATACACGGTTTTTGTTTGCATGATATTCTGTACTATTTTATTTCATCCAGATAAAGACTTACTTTTCGCTGAATATTTGCAGCTGCTTCCTGCGCACTTTGTCCCTTTGCATAAAAGCAATTAAGTTCCTCGTCAATAACATCATATATGTATCTGTTCTTAATATATGCTGCATTTTCTTTTGTTAACAGATCTCTGCATGATTGAACGTACGATTCATCTGTATCAAATTTTATACTTTCCAGAACAGATTCAACTTCTTCTTTTCTTACGGAGAAAGTCGGACCGTAAAAACACAAATCCTGTTGATTTTCGTTGTCAAGCAAAAATAAAAGAAATTTAAGACAAGCTTCCTTCATAGAGGATTTCTCTGATATTGATGCTAACATGTCTGAACAGATATAACTTCCACGTCCGCAGTCAGAAGGTATTCCGATAAACTGTTTACCATAATAAGTTATCATACTATCAGATCTGATTGTTGTATCTGTGCACAAGTTGTCTGTTGAATAATACTCATCAATATCACCATTATCATCTACCCCATAATTATTAATAGTGTCGATAAGATCAATGAACGATGGAGAGTCGTAATATGACTTATTACTATTATAATCTATAAAGTCCGGGTTAATATCCAGATTAAACATTCCGGTAATTATTGACTTTGTCTTATCACTAAACAAAGTAGTATCAGTATTACATATATCAGCAAACTCTTTATAATTCCAGTTATTATTTATTTTAACACTGTCATTACTTTCGAGTACCAGAGTTTTTAAGTAGAATGTCAGAGGTATCCTGCATAACTTACCGCTGTTACGGTAAGAATCGAAAATATTAGTCATATAATCATCGGGATTATAATTCTGAGATGAATTAAGTAAACCTTGCAGATCTGTAAATGCACCTTTCCTTTCTAGGTCTGTTATGTCAGTATACATACCTGAAATAATCATATCAGGTTGAGTTCCCTCAACGTAATCTTTTTCCAAAGAAGTGATCCCTGTTTTAACATCTTCACTATAACAAGACATATTTACCTTTATATCATTGTTGCCGGAATTGAATTTATCCACAACAGGTTTTAATATTTCAGCATGACCCGGTTGAACCATAAAGTTTACTTCATCTTTTTTTGCATCATTATCATTTTTTTCACACGGACTAAGTATATTAAGTGTGGTATCTGATAATATGTAATACTTTTCATCAATCGAAAAAACATAATCAATGCTTATACCATTTGAAGCTACGTTTACTAATGGTATCGGCACACTGTCATTCAGATCAAATCCATACAAAATTCCATTTGATTTAATATAAAAAACATTTCGTTCATCGCCCCTGAAAAAAAGCGGTTGATTGTAATTTATATCTGTAATTGAATCATTTAAGTTACATATTTCTTTTATCGCTGAAGAGTTTTCATTAAGAACTGATACAAAATATTGATCTTTATCATCTTTTCCTATTACATATTGATGTTTGTCATATATGTATACACCCATTATCTCTTTATATTTTGTTTCGTATGTATTCAAACACTTTCCTGTATTATCATATATATCTACAGAATTTCTGTATGCTACATAATATCTGGAATCATCATAATACAGATTTGAATCTAACGGATATGAATTCTCCAACACTATTGAAATATCTCCATTGATATTCTGTATTGTACTATATTCTATATCATCAGTTGATGTCAGTATATAATAATCATTATTATTTTCAGACCTGTCAACATTACCATCCTTATCTATCGTGAACGTGCTGTATGACTGTGCATTTTTAGTCTTCATGTATGAAAATGATTCATCATTACATGAAACTACTGAAAAAGTATCCTCATCACTCATAACATCACCATTATCCGAAAATTCATATATAACCGTCTCATCTGCAGTTGAAATATTATATCTGTATAAGGTTTTTATACCATCATAATAGTATATAACATTATCTTCACTGCTTGAAAATATCTTTACATTACCATCCAGGTTAAGCTGTTGAGACCGGGTTTTTGATATCAGGTCTATAGGATAAATACAGCTCATATTACTAAGGTCATCATAATGACTAATATAAACCGTATTATTACTCACAACCATACGATCTATAAAATCTATGTCCATATCTTCTATTTTCTGCTGAAGACTGCAGTTGAGATCAAGAATAAACACAAATGGAACATAACTTTTAGTCTGGCTTGAAATATCCGTTTTATTGCATGCAATATATATTGAGTCATTTTGGACAGCTATATCATTAACAAAAAAATCGTTTGAATCCATGCCGGTTATTTCGCTGATGCTTTTTGTCAGGATATTTTCATTATCTTTATTATCTATACTTATTACCGGACTGTTATTTTTTGTATACCCTACTCTGTATATATTTTTTTCCTTATCTATATATGTACTCACTGTATGATCAATAATAATATTTTTATTTCTCTCTTCAATGGAAGGACATCCGTCATAGTAATTAAATCCATTACTATAAAAAACACCGTCATAATAAAAATTTGGTTCATATGAATAGTCATTTTTTATTGTCATGCTGTTTATCTTAGTTTTATCCTTAATACTTATTTCTGAAAAGTCTGCAGCTCTTTCATAATTATATCCGATCACATCTATCCCTTCAGAACATCCGACTGCATCGAACAATTCAAGAAAATGATCAGATAGATCAAATGATTCCATACTGTAATCTTCTGCTGTTACACTTTTATTGATTTTCCTGGATTCGATTTTGACACTTTCCTTACAGCCTGTACAGGACATTACAATAAATAATACAAGCATTAAAGTTACTATTTTATTTATCTTTTTCATCATGATCAACACATATCAATATAAAAAACACATATCAAACGATATAACTATTTTTATTGATATATATACACCAACCCTTCTTTTTCTGATACTTACTATGATCTGTAAGTTTCATGTAATCTCGCTTGATATTCTGGTTATAATACGTTTAAAAGTAATTATATTTATATTATAGCATATTTTATTTATTATTTGAATACTTTGTCTTTTTATGATTAAGTATAATTAATGCAGTTCTTGATTTTAAATTGAATATTATATAGACCCAACATTTAAATTAAAATTGCAGGTTATATACTTGAACTTCGCGAAGCCGTGGATCTGTACAGATTCATGAGCCGCAGGTTTAAAAAGGAAGAAACACCCGGTTTATATTTAAGTTTTTAATGTTACTTGATTTATTAATAAGATGCTGTTATGACCTCCCTTTTTTTTATATATTATCTGATATATGTTTTTCACTTTGTATCTACTTTATCTTTTAACAGTATTTATTTTGACAATTTAGTTATTATGCACAACTATAAGTATTTATTTTATTATAGAGAATTACCTTTGTACTATTGTATTACATAACAAATATATGATATAATTGTTAACAGTTACGATTACAATTACAAACACATTATGGACGGATTAATATGGCTAAGAATAAAACTAATATAGGGTTGTACGTCAGTGATATCAATGATGATTTTACTTTTTCCGTATGTAAGGGTGCTTTTGCTGCCGCAGGCGATATCAATGCTAATCTGATTCTTTTCCCTGGCATGTATCTTAATGCTCAATATAATGATCTACTCCAGACTCCTTATTATTATCAGTATAATACAGTATACGATATTGGTAATGCAAGAAATCTGGATATTCTTATTATTATGACTGGAAACATGGGCAACACACTGAGCAAGAAAGAAATTATTGATTTCTTAAAAAAATACCCTGGTATACCGATACTCACTATCTCCTCTGAATTTTCAGATTATCATTCAATAAAATATGATAACAAAACGGGGCTTAAAAAAGCTCTGAATCATCTGATACATAAACATGGCTGCAGAAAGATCGGATTTGTAAGCGGTTCACGTGCTAACCCTGATGCAAGAGAGCGACTCGAGGCATACTGTCAGACTCTTCTGGATAATGAGATTCCTGTTGACCAGAATCTTATTACATACGGCAACTTCTCCGAATACTCAGGAAATGCTGTTGGAAGTCTGCTTGACGAAAACCCTGATATTGATGCTATATGTTTTGCAAACGATGCAATGGCAAAGGGCGGATATAAGATAATCAAGGAAAAAGGTTATTCTATCGGAAAAAATCTTTCTGTTATAGGATTTGACAACTCAAGATTTTCGGTTAATCTGTCACCTCCGCTTACAACAGTAAATGCCAACAGTTTTGAACTCGGATATGAAGCTGTAATAGCAACAGTTGATATAACACCCTCAAGTCCTGTTAAGCATATTACGATTCCCACTACTATGATCGTCAGAAGTTCCTGCGGATGCAAGAACGCTTCAATAGAAGAGATCAACAATTACTTCAGTATAAAAAAACAGTCGATCGAATCACTGTGCTGCAGCGACTATGTTCAGTATGTATTCAGCGAAGGCTGTTCTGCTCTTTATGTACACGAATCAGACAGGCATTCATATCTGCAGCTGAAGAAACATTTTTCAAGCTTTATTGAATCGTTAATGGATATCTGTTCAAGTGCAAAACAGAAAACAGTAAAAAAATCAATCTACAAATCGCTTTCAAATCTCATCAAAAACGATGATTTTAATATAATTCCTTTTGATGTTATATATAATGTTCTTGATTCTATTCATTACAGGTATGCAAAGCAGAATGAAAATTCTAATCACAGTGCTGATTCTGAAATGATATTTACCCAGATATACAGAGAGATCTCAACATACGGAAAAATAACAAATCTTGATAAGTTCGAAGAGCTGCGTCAGAATGATGATATCATAAACGCTATAGCAAACGATGTAATAATAACCGGTGAATATGATTCAAAGGCATTTTATCCTGTAATGAAAAGGCTCTCATCAATAGGTTTCGAGTCAAGCTATCTTCTGCTTTTTGACACACCGATAATGAATACCAAAAGCAATAAATGGGCAATAGCAAAAAACATTTCACTATGCTTTGTACAGCACCGTGACAGCATCAGATACTACTCTGATTCTGTACTGCTCAGACTTGATGAACTGTTCAATAACCCATACATACAGCCGTCTGAGAACAACACACTTGTACTGAGTCCTCTTTTCTCAAATGAAGAACTCTATGGTCTGCTGATTTGTGATACAAGACCTGATATGTACAAGTATCTTAACAAAGTATCTCTTCAGATCAGCACAGCCATCAAGTATATAATGACGCTCAACAAGTGGCAGAATATGCTTACCTCAGAAAAGGAGAACTCCAAAAACTTTGAGATCATTTCAAAGCATGATGAGCTTACCGGCATTTTCAACAGACGCGGCTTTTTCGATAATGCTCAGACCGTTATCAGTAATCCCGGAAATGAAGGAAAAAATGCAATAGTTGTATTTGCCGATATGGATAATCTCAAGGTGATAAATGATCAGTTCGGTCATGATGACGGCGACTATTCACTGCAGACTATAGCAAATATACTTCTCAAATCGTTTCGAAACACAGATATAGTAGGTCGTATAGGCGGTGATGAATTTGCAGTATTTGCACTGCTCGGCACAAGCGACAGTACGGATCTGATCGAGACAAGAATTAAAAATACTACTGACAGCTTCAACAGGCAGTCAGAAAAATTATACTACGTTAATATGAGCGTAGGACTTTATTCATTCGTATGCCATACAGACGTAAAACTCAGCGACATACTTGAAAAAGCTGACGTTCTTTTATACAAACAAAAAAAGAATAAACGTAAAAACGTTTATAAAGCATAAAAAACAGGCTGCCTCACGGCAGCCTGTTTAAATTTTAATAGATTTATTTAAGGTACTGCTGAAGATCCTGTCTGTCAGCAGAATATTTGAGTGCTGTTTCTCTGGTGATCGTTCCGTTTGAACACAGCTTTACAAGAATACTGTTGAGAGTATGCATTCCGATAGAGGAACCCGTCTGCATAGTATTGTTAAGCTGCGAATTTTTTCCGCCCTTTATTGTACTTGCAACGCTGTCTGTTCCCATCAGTATTTCATTGACGAGTATCTGTGAATTACCATCCGTTACTGGTACCAGTTTCTGATTTATCATTGCACGAAGCATATTAGCCATTCTTACCCTGAACTGCTGCTGCCTTTCAGGAGGACACATTTCATTAAATCTGTCAAGTGCCTGTATTACACTGTTGGCATTGCAGCATGCAATTACTGCATGACCGTTTTCTGCAGCTGTTACAACAGCATTGAGTGTCTCAAAGTCACTTACATCAGAAACATATATTATGTCTGCATCAGCCTTGTCAGCACACTTACAGGCATCAACGACTGAATCAATATCCACGCCAAGTTCTCTCTGGTGTATAGTAGATTTAGTCTTCTTGAAAACATATTCAACCGGTTTTTCAGCTGTAATAACATGTAATCTGTTATTGTTGCATATATGTTCTATTATGGATACTGCTGTGGTAGTTATACCGCAGCCTACAGGGCCTGTGATGAACACCATCCCTGCCAGATTAGTTACCTCAGTAATTATTGTTTCCGGAACATTAAGACTCTCTATCTGCATTGCTTCTCTGGGTATTATATGTATCGCAGCTGCAAGCTTTCCTGTTTGTTTATAAACACATAATCGCTGCCTGAAACCGTTCGGGATTTCAAAAGTTGTGATAATGTCTTTATTTTCATTAAGCTTTGCTTTCTGCGTTTCATCAAGCATAGACAGTATCATTTTCTCGATTTCTTCATTATCTGCATCAAAATTTGTTTTAATTAATGACCCCATTCTCCTCAAAACCACAGGGCGGTCCATTGAAAAATGTATATCTGTACAGTCATTCTGTCTGGCAAAACCAATAAGACCCACTATCTTATTATCGCTGACTAACATATATTCACTCTCCCATCCAAATTTGTTTTCTGATCCATTATATAATTATATTGAAATTATACCACTTATTAATACTAATCGTCAACAATTTTAACAATAAAATATGTGTCGGAATTTTTTTTATTATATATTAATATTGACAATATGTACGTAAATAATATATAATTAGAAATAAGAAGTCTATAATCGAATATTTAATAAAGAACAGGTGAATAAATATGAAAAAATGCAAAAGCTGCGGGGCTAAGATGCCCAAAGGCTCAAATGTTTGTGAAAAATGCGGTTCAACATATGATTATATTGATCTTGATCCGGAAGAAAAAGAGCTTCTCACTGTTGACAGAAAGTCAAATGTAATACATGTGTGTCTGATAATTCTTTCTGTTATAGTATTTCTTTATGCGTGCAGTCTTGTATTTCTTGATGTTACAAAAAAACGCAGCACCTCCGAGGCACCTCCGAGTGTCAGCAATACAACAAGTGAACCTGATGTTACAACAACAGTTGAAGACACAAAAACAAAACATTATGCCCTTGACTATATCGGTAAAACAGTTGCTGATCTGAAGGCTGACTTCGGTGATCAGTATTCAATACAGCTTTCAGATTTAACTCAGCTCAAGTATGTGGATTATCCGTTTACTTTCTGTACAGTTGATAAGACAATAAGTGACGCTTCAGTAATATCTACGATCATAGTTTCAGGAAGCGGATACATCAATCCGGAGATCAAGGCAGATATGACATTTTCACAGCTTGCCAGTGCACTCAACTTTACCAAGCCTGCACCTGAACTTAATCAGAGTGATGCATTCTACTATGCATACAGAATAATGCAGAATGACGATCTTGAAGTTAATACAGCTTTTAAGTTTGACAATGATTCCCCTGACAGTTCTCCTATAAGTATAACACTTAAGTGCGAACAGCTTGAAAAAGCAAAGGTATACGGTACTGTTCATCTTGATGACGGAACACTCAGGATGCGTACTGGTACAACATACGATTCAGAAGTTGTACATGAACTGGTTGAAGGTGATGTTGTAGAAATTCTTGAAACTGTTATGACCGATGATGATACTATCAAGTGGTACAAGGTAAGCTTCGGCGAATTCACAGGATACTCAGTTGCAGACTATATTCAGATTAATGCAGACAATATTCAAGGCAACGAATCATAATTTCAATAAAAATTTATCCCTGTCATATTATTATGACAGGGATTTTTTTATTTGCAGATCTCATATATGGCATTTGCAATTATCTTTGTATTCAGCTTCAGGCTCTCTAAGGTTATTGATTCATCATTTCCATGCATGTTATTGACATCACCCGGGAATTCTGCACCAAATGCTACACCGCCGGGTATATCATGAACATATGTTCCTCCGCCGATAGCCTTGCAGTAGGCATCATTGCCTGTCTGCTCATGGTATACTCTCAAGAGAGTCTTTATAAACTCACTGTTCTCATCAACATAATGAGGATCATTCTCAAATGGTACACTCATTTCAAATCCACCTGACTCAAACAGTGATAGAAGTTTTTCTTTTATACTTTCCTTTGTTGTGCAAAGCGGATATCTTATATCCATTTTACAGTTAATTATATTATCTTTATAACTGATAATGCTCAGCACCTCAGTTAGGGCTCCTGATTTTTCATCACTGGCCTTTATTCCAAGACTCTTTCCGTCAGTTTCACTGTGAACGAAATGCTCATGCAGGAACTTAAGTGTATCGGCACTCTGTTCACTCATACCCAGAACAGCCGTACAGCCTGATTTACATAAAAAGTCCAGAAGTCCTGTAATCGCATTATCACCAAGCTGAGGAGTTGATGCATGTGCTGCTGTTCCTGTATATGTTACTATAGTATTTCCCTGTGCTTCAGATACACTTATACGCTCAGACTCTGGAAGACTCTTTATCTTATCAGAAAACAGACCCTTTATAACTGCTTTTGCCTGAGGAGGTACGGCATTAACTACAACTCCTCCCGAAATTCCGGATATCGGGAACAGGTCAGCATTTTTAGTAAACTCTGTCCTGAGCATACCTTTTTCAATGTTGATGACAGGATAATCACCGTCAGGCGTAAATACCAGCTCAGGCATTTTTTCATGACTCATGTAGTATTCCATATCAGAGGAACCGCGCTCCTCATCACAGCCTACTATAAGTCTGACATTATGAGTAAGCTCTGTACCTGACTCTTTTATTGCCTTGAGAGCATATAAAACAGCTGCCGCAGGTCCTTTGTTGTCAATAGCACCTCGTCCATATATTCTGTCACCGTCGACCTCGGCACAGAATGGTTTATGAGTCCAGTCCTCTTCATTGACAGGTACAACATCCAGATGGCACAGAACTGCAAGCTTAACCGGTTTATCATTAAACTCTATCGATCCTGCATAGTTGTCTATGTTTCTGGTTATGAACCCTTCTGAATCTGCTTTCTGAAGGAATTTTTCAAGTACCAGTGCGCAGTTTTCGCCATATGGCTTGCCATCACACGGGTCATCTCCAATGCTTCTAACAGAAATTATATCTGAGAGAAATTCAATGCTCTTTTCAAAATTTTTATCTACAAGCTCATTTATCATTAAAAATTACTTCCATTCCATCCCCAGTGATCACACAGTTCATATTTTACATATACATTTGCCGGACTTACGCCCAGCTCACCAGACAGTATTCTTGTCATCTCTTCAGTCATACTGTCAAGAGCGCTGTCTGATGCACTGCCAAAGATCTTTACCTCAGCAAAAGCTATCGGGGAATCATTACTGCCCTTAAAGTACATTCTGCATTCATCTTCAAAGTCAAGCATGAGCCATGACTCGGTCTTTCCAAGGATGGTAATAGCTTTTCCAAGCTCAGTCTTTAACGTCTTTTCCTTAGCATCAGAAATTTTCTCAGTACACTTTACATTAATAAACGGCATTTTAGTATCCTCCTGTTAAATATATTTTTGGGGACAAACAAAATATTGAGTGTCCTACATATCATAATTATATGCTCAGGCTGTTCACAGCTGTCTCATCAGGTGTGACATAAACAGTCGAATTATTCGTAAATATCACCATACCCGGTTTTGCACCAGTTGGTTTCTTTACATACCTTGCCTGCGTATAGTCAACCGGTACCTGTGATGAATTTCTTCCTTTGCTGTGAAATGCAGCTATCTGGGCTGCTTCCCTGACCGCTGTCTGTGTAGGTTCACCACCGCATGTCAGAAGAATTACGTGCGCACCCGTGATATCATGGACATGAAACCAGATATCAGTTTTCTGTGCAGTTTTAAGTGTAAGCTTGTCATTCTGTTTATTGTTTCTGCCTACCAGAATTTCAAAGCCGTCACTGGATCTGAACCTGAGCGGAGGCTGTTCCTTGGGCAGCTTACCCTTGATTTTGTAGCTTTTTATATATCCCTGCTCTGCAAGTTCAACTCTCAGTTCAATGATATCAGTATCGCTTTTTGCCCTTGTCAGTGAATCAAACACACTGTCTATATATTTGATTTCATTTTCTCCGCGCAGGATCTGCTGCGTCAGTACCTTCTCAGCTGTTACAGCTTTTTTATAATCATGGTAATACTTCTGTATATTCTGAGAAGGCGTAAGCTTTATATCAAGCGGTATTTCTATCTGACTTAAGTTTTCATCATAGAAATTCTCTGTTACAAGACATTTATCACCCTTACTTATCCTGTAAATATTTGCAGACAAAATATCGCCCATGAGCTTCTTTTTATCCTTGTCAGCACAAAGTATAAGCTCTTCCTTCTGGTTTGCAGTTCGCTTTGATATTCTTTCTGACGTATTGAGCAGAAGTCTGAAAAGATCATTAGCTCTTTGTTTTATTCTTGAGTCATTGTCTCTTGCTGCATAGAAATAATCAAGTGCCGCACATGCTGACATCATCTGAGATGAGACCATTGCCGGTCCGTACTGCATCACCTTGATAAACGTAAAATCCTTAAGTATATTATCTCGTGTTTTCAGAACGTTATAATCGGGTTGGTTTTTCAGTATCTGTTCTTTTGTATGCATTATTATGAAAACCAGCCTGTCAGACAATTCATCGCTCATCTGACTTATATCAGTATCATTCCCGCGTGTCGTATAGTATGCCCATTCTCTTGCAACAACCGGTGAGATACCTTCAAAAACACGAATAAGCACCTTTGAAAGCTCACCTTTTCCCTGTTCGCTGAGGCTGTGCAGTATCTCATCACGGCTGGCTGTAAGAAATGACAGTCTTTCGTTTCTGGGCGGCATTTTATATTCTATTCCCGGAAGGATCAGTCTTGCCCTTGACATACCTGCGTCAACACGCTTTATGCTGTCAATAACACATCCGTTTTGCGCAAGAAGAATAATATTTGAGTACTTGCCCATTATTTCGATAACCAGCGTCATTTTTACAGGATCACCAAGCTCACTTGTACAGTCAAAATCAAAAAACAGTATTCTTTCCAGACCATCCTGTCTTATATTTACAAGTCTGCCTCCGCAAAGATGTTTTCTCATGAGCATGCAGAACATCGGAGGTACTGCAGGATTATCAATGCTCACATCTGTTATGTGAACCCTTGCACTGTCAGCTGATGCACAGAACATAAGTTTGCTGCTTCCGCCCTTATATCTGAAACTGATTATCAACTGGTCCCTTGACAGCTGATGAATTTTATCAACCCTTGAACCTATCAGAAATTCAAGTTCTTTTTTTACTAAATATAAATATGCCCCGTCTAATGCCATCTGCTCACTCCTTTCAAGCCTTTAATCAGATGTATGAAACAACATCCCTGTTGCTGTCTGCAGCAGACACACATATTCCATTGGTATTTGCACGGATCACCTCACACAGATATCCTGCAGCTATAGTCTCCGTATAATAATGTCCGCAGTCAAACAGGGCTATATTGCTGTTTGCAGCATCTATCCATACATCGTGTTTTATATCTCCTGTTATATATGCATCACAGCAGGCATCCATAACTTCCTGAAGCATGGAACCGCCGCTTCCCGAACATACAGCTATCCTGTGAATACAGCCGCTTCCCCGTGTATATCTGACAACACTGCATCCGAATATTTCTTTGAGTATCTTTGCCATATTTTCAGCATCATAACCCGCTTCGGAATAAACTATGCGTCCTATACCTGTTATGCCATCACTTCCAAATGGTTCAATCGGGATTCTTGTTTCATTAAGCTTCAGTTTATCCTCGAGCATGTCAGCTATTATATCATTTATTCCTCCGGCAGCAGCATCAAGAGGTGTATGGACACAGATCGCTGCTATATTATTCCTGACAAGTCTGTATGCCGGCATATCAGGACTTAGTGTTTTAACAGGATTAAATATAACAGGATGATGTGATACTATCAGATCAGCACCGCAGCTTACAGCTTCATCTATGACCTCATTTGTTATATCAAGTGCTGTAAGTACCCGCGTTACAGGCATATCCATGCTGCCGACGATCAGACCTGAATTGTCCCATTTTTCCTGAATTTTAAACGGCGCATGTTTGTTGATGGCATTGTAGATGTCAGCAACAGTAAAAATGTTTTCGCCCTGTGACATTCTGATCAGCTTTTCTGATATAGTCTTAAGCTTTTCTCCAAGCTGACTTCCTTCAACTGTCCTGCTCATACCGGCAGAGATCTTTGATAGTTTTCCTGCTTCATGAGCAGCAAAAGCTCTGGAAGCCTCATCATTCAAGTTAAATTGTCCTGCATATGCCATAAGCTTTGATAATCTGAGTCTGGTCCCTGAGTATACTGCATTCATAACAGTATAAACGTGATGTTCATCCTTAACAGCTTGCTCGGTTATGATGCTGTATCCATTTTCATATAGCCACTTTCTCATATAAGGGATCTTTGTCATAGGCTGCAGTATCAGATTTACCCCTGACTTAAGCCACGCAGCATCATGTATTATGTGACTTATAGTCTCAGCGCCCATCCCTGCTATTATTACATCAGAGATCCCGTTGTTTTCTATCTGCATAAGACCGTCAGATTTTATCAGAGAGATCTTTTCTGTATATCCTGCCTCAGAAATATTTTTTCTTGCAGCCTCGAGCGGTCCGTCTGCTATATCTGAAGCAATTACATGAGAACAGATTTTATTTTTTATTAAGTAAACAGGAAGATAAGCATGATCTGTTCCGACATCACACACTATTCCTGTTCCTTTTACCATCCCGGCACATTTTAATAATCTTGCATCAGACATCTGCGTCACCTCGTTTTTATCACAATATAGAAAAAGATTGTTTTCAGGG
The DNA here is from genome assembly GCA_030539275.1 of Oscillospiraceae bacterium. Lineage (GTDB taxonomy): Bacteria > Bacillota > Clostridia > Oscillospirales > Ruminococcaceae > HUN007. Next base: position 54,658 of record JAUNSK010000020.1, read on the forward strand.
CATGATTATCCTGAAAACAATCTCAGCATTACTTAAAGTGAAGCAACAAATTCGTTTAATTTCTTTGTAAACTCATCTGCATCCACACCATGAACCGCACATGCATCCTCAAGTGATTCTCCTCTTGCTGAAGGACATCCGAGGCAGTGCATTCCCATATCCATGAAGAACGGAGCTGTTTCACCGCATCTGTCAAGGATCTCACCAATTATCATATCTTTTGTGATTTTAAAGTCCATTTTATTATACCTCCGAATTGTTATTTCTGATTTGCTGTATCTCGACTGTTGTATATGGTTCAACTGCATCATGTGTAAACCGCATACACAGACTCATATAGGATTTTTTTTCTCCGTGTACAAAATCATATTCTATATCATATGTAAGATCATTTATCTTATTCACCCTATATAAATCAGATGTTGTATTTGCGTCAAGTTCATAGGGGTTGTCTGGCAGCATATCAGGATTTTCATCAAAATATTTTTTTATGTCTGGAATCTGCGGAGCAGACATATCTACAATGTCAGATATAACCTCATAGCCCCCGAAATGAATCAGTCGTGTTATATCGACGGCAACCTGCTTGAATGCTTCGGTTTGCTTATCCTTTGCAGTTATACCTATCATAATTATTTAAATGTCTCCTTTTTCGTTTATGGCAAACAAAAAGCGTAACCCGTAAAGGTTACGCTTCAAAGTACTAGTCTTCCTTCATCTTAGCGAAACACTCGCTGCAATATACAGGACGATCTTCTCTTGGCTTGAAAGGAACCTTTGCTTCACCGCCGCATTTTGCGCATGTAGCTGTGAACATTTCTCTTTCACCCTTTGAAGAAGCTTTTCTAGCCTGACGGCAGTTCTTGCAACGCTGTGGTTCATTTTCAAAACCTTTTTCTGCGTAGAACTCCTGTTCGCCAGCTGTGAAAACAAATTCTGCTCCACAATCCTTACAAATTAATGTCTTGTCTTCGAACATTTCAATTACCTCACTTAAAGAGAATTTTTTAGACCACGGACGGATTTCCACCGCCACCTTTGATAAACAACGCTCTGGAATTAAGCTACTGGGCCATGTGTTACGGCAAGGAAGTTATCCTAACCAAAATTAAAATGGTCTGCTCTCCAAACTGATTTCAGCTTCCGTCTTACCCTTTGCATTGCATTATCAACAGCTTTGTGGGGAATGTTCAACTGACAAGCCATCTGTTCATATGTGGAGCCCTTTAAAAATAATCGAAAAACCTCAAGTTCCTTGTTTGAAAGGACATCAGATAATTTCATGTAAAATTCACTAATTCGTTCTTTCCTGAGGTAAATAATCTCAGGATCGTTTAAATCCGCTTCAGCAACAGACTCTTCTAGACTATTAACCTGCGTTATCTTGCGATTATTCTTTTTGAGTGCAGTCTTCATTTTATTGACTATGCATATCTCTGCATAAGTACAGAATTTAACATTTTTAGATTTGTCGTACCATGCTACAGCACTCAACAACCCCAAAAATCCTTCCTGTATCAGATCCTCTGTATCATCCTGTGACCGGGTCATTGACCTGGCCTTTATCCTGATCTTAGGTGAATAACGTTTCAGAAGCTCTTTGACCGAGCCTTCAAGAGTATCTATTCTTTCGAGCAGCTCTTCATCAGTAGCAGCTCCCAAATAATTATCTGTTGCAGTCATAATCACCTATAAACCTCAGATAACAAAACTATTTCGATATGCTAATGTATATTATATATGGAATTTTGAGCTTTGTCAAGTTATTTTTATACTTTTTCGCAATACCAAAACAAAATGTATGATATGATATTTTTTCCTGTATATTTTTAGTTACAATGTACAGTGTTATGAATATAAATATGCCGGAGAAAAATCTCCGGCATCTGCTTTATTGATAATTAGCAGCCACAGCCACATCCGTCGCCGCATCCGCCGCATCCGCCGTTGCAACCACATGATGCGCCATTAGCGCCCCAACCATTATTACCGCAGCAGAAGAAAATAAGAATAAGAATTATGATCCACCAACAACCGTTTCCACACATAATCAAACACTCCTATATTAAAATGTAATTTAAAGCTGCACTAACTCATTTTCTTGAGAGTTTTTCGTGCTGTGCTTTATACTTCATTATATGGATGCTTCAAAAATGTGTTACTGATGAAATAAAAAAATTTATAAGCTTATTTTCTGACCGTCGTCACTTATTACAACACCGTCAAAGATCCTTGATGCCTGGATAGCATACTGATGCGGATTCATCATAGCAGGGCTGTAGTGAGTAAGCCAGAGGCGCTGTACCTGTGCATCCTTAGCTATCTGCAGGGCTTCCGGTATCAGCATGTGTCCCTTTTTCTTCATACTATCAGAATACTCATCGTCAAAATACATTCCTTCACAGATAAACAGATCAGATCTGAAAGCGTTGTCCGTTATATCATACGTAGGTCTTGAATCTGTGGCATAAGTAATTTTAACCGACTTTCTTTCTCCGTCTGTTACCATTTCAGTAGTTATTGTATTGCCTTCAAGTTCTATACTCTGACCTGAATGAAGAACACTCCACATCTGTTTTGGTATACCCAGTGCCGATGCTTTTTCCGGATTGAATATCGGTTTTCTTGAAAATACAAATGAGTAACCGATACATTCTACACTATGATCAACCGGGAATGACTTTACATCTATCATGCTGTCTATTTCAGGTATTCTGAACGTCGTAGGATTTTTAGAATCAAGTTCAGTAATGATCAGTTCATACGGAAGAACTGCACAGATGCAGCAGAGTTTTTTAACTATACCTGTTATACCCTTCGGACCATATATATGAAGCGGTGTCACCTTGGAATAATTTCCGAGCGACAAAAGCAGCCCCGGAAGGCCTGAAATATGGTCTGCATGAAAATGTGTTATAAAGAGCGTTTCCAGACGGCTCAGCTTACACCCGGCATCACTCAGTGCTATCTGTGTGCCTTCTCCGCAGTCGATCAGCATTGCTTTGCCGTTATATTCCATAAAGCAGCATGTAAGCCACCTGTTTTTTAGCGGCATCATTCCTCCTGTGCCGGCAAGACATACATCAACCATTATGTTACTCCTTTATTGTATTTCTAATTAAGTTCAACAATTGTTACTCCATCCTCGCCCTCTCCGTAAACCCCGAGCCTGTAGCTTTTTACAACCTTAAGATTTCTGAGTCTGGCGTGGACTGCTTTTCTGAGTATTCCTGTTCCTTTTCCATGAATTATTGTTACAAGAGACAAGCCGGAAAGCACTGCATTGTTAATAAACATATCTACCTCAGCTACACCTTCGTCCGAGGCATATCCCCTTATATCAAGTTCCTGCTGAACCTGTCTTGTAAGAATGTTTTTCTTATGCTTATAGCCCATGCTCTTCTCAGGCTGCTTCTTTTTGGCGCCTGTCTGTTTTTGTTCTTCCACAAGGCGCAGGTCAGAGACCTTTACCTTCATCTTCATTATTCCACACTGAACAAATGCATAATCACGGTCCTTTGTAAGTTCTGAAAATATACCCTTCTGGTTTAGGTCAGGCATGAACACCTTATCTCCGGACTTTAATTCACGCGGCAGCTTATACCCTTCATTTTTGCCTCCTGTTACCGGATTTGCATTATCATACATCTTATTGAACGCACTCTTGCTGCTTCTTTCAGCCTGAGTAAGCATACCGGTGAAATTTTCTTTGTTTTTCTGCTTTTTGATTGTTCTGAGTTCATCAAGAAGTTCATTAGACTGTGCTTTTGTTGTTTCAATAATATTCATTGAAATGTCTCTTGCACGTTCCATTTCCTTTTCCTTGCGTCCCTCGAGTTCATCAAGCTGTTTGAGGAGCTCTTCGGAATCACTCTGTGCCTTTAACCTGAGTCTCGTCATTTCCTCAGTCTGTGTCTCAAGTTCTATTCTTGTCTTTTCAAGCTTCTCAATGACCTGTTCAAATCTCAGATTTTCCGTACTTACAAGTTCTCTTGCTTCACTTATGACATCAGCCGGCATGCCGAGATTTGTACATATTTCAAAAGCATTTGATTTTCCGGGCGAACCGATTATCAGTCTGTAGGTTGGCTTCATTGTACTTACATCAAACTCACAGGAAGCATTCTGAGTTGTTTCATTTTCTATCGCATAGATTTTCAGTTCCTGATAGTGAGTAGTAACCATGAGCTTTGCATTAAGATTTTTCAGTTTTTCTATTATACATACAGCAAGAGCCGCTCCTTCAACAGGATCGGTTCCTGAACCGAGCTCATCAAGAAGTATGAGCGTGTGTGAATCAGCTGTTGAGATTATTTTTATTACCTGGTTCATGTGCGAGGAGAAAGTAGACAAATTCTGTTCTATGCTCTGATTATCTCCGATGTCAACCAGAATATTATTAAAGATACTTACACGGCTTCCCTCGCCTGCAGGAATCATAAGTCCGCACATTGTCATAAGTGTAAGCAGTCCTGTTGTTTTCAGCGCGACAGTTTTACCGCCTGTATTAGGACCTGTTATAATCAGTGCATTATATTTTTCGCCAAGCATTATATCTATCGGAACGACCCTGTCAGCATCGATAAGGGGATGTCTTGCTTTCCTGAGTTCTATAATTCCGTCATCAGAAATATGCGGAACTATTCCCTTCATTTTAACTCCAAGACTTGCTTTTGCAAAGTAAACATCAAGAATAGTACAAACTCTGAAGCTTTCAGCGATCGTATCTGCATTAAGTGCTACATCTGAAGTAAGCTGTCTTATTATCCTGTCTGTTTCTTCCTGTTCCTGGCTTTTTAATATACGTATGTCATTATTGAATTCCACTACACTCATCGGTTCTATAAAAAACGTCTGTCCGCTTGATGAAGTATCGTGTACCAGACCTGCTACAGCGTTTTTGTTTTCTGCTTTTACCGGCAGAACAAATCTTCCGTCTCTTATCGTAACAACGCTGTCCTGAAGATACTTCTGAACTGATGAGGACTTTATCATCTTATCAAGAGTTGACCTTAGTCTTGCTCCTGTCTGATTGATCTTTCGTCTTATTGATGCAAGCTCTGCACTGGCAGAATCAGCAAGCTCGTCCTCAGAAAGTATAGACATCTGAAGCTTTGTAAGCAGGTGATCATTTGGCATAAGTCCGTTAAAGTACATGTCAAGTCCTGTCTGGACATCTTCACAGTGTGCATACCAGTCATGAAGTGACTTGACCTGCGACAGCAGGGATTCAACATCGAGCAGATCCCTGAGTGAGAGTCTTCCTCCTGATGATGCTCTTTTAAGATGGGTGCTTATATCTTTTATCCCCGTAAACGGAGGAGTACCAAAACGTACAGACAGTCCGAAAGCATCATTTACCTTAGACAGCTCTTCTCTTATTTCACTGCAGTCATACATAGGTGAAACATTCATCGCCATCTGTCTTGAGGTATCATTTGAAGTTTCCGATGCAAGCATCTCAAGAACCTTATGTAATTCGAGAGTTGTATAATATTTATTCATTTGTTGCGTTTTTAACCTCACTTCATTTTGTTATATCATGATAAAAATCGAGAGTTTTAAAGGTGCGTCCCAGATGCTCAATAATGTATTGTTCCGTTATAAAACCCAGTACATCCATAGAAGCATCAGAAACTTTAAAATTAAACAGTCTGTCAAAGTCAGCAAATACAATATGTCTTACAGCGCAAAGAACGGACTTTGTAATGCATACGGCTGTTTTGTGTTCTCCCGGCTCAAAACAATCACTGCAATACAAAGTCCCTTCACTGATAACAAAATACATCCTGTCCCTTAGATATGTTCCGCATTCACTGCAGCCCACAACAGCCGGCATCATTCCGCATTCTGTCATAAATCTGAGTTCAAATATACTTTTAAGCTGCCTTTCACTGCGGGCGGAATCAGAAAGATAATGAAGACAGTTCAGAAACAGTCTCATAATCTCCGCATTTCCTCCCTGCACATCATGTGATGCATATGCAATCACTTCAGAAAAATATGAAGCAAGTGAAAGTTTGCACAGATCGTTTCTTAAACCATAAAAGATTCTGACCGGTTCAACGCTGTTTATATAATATCTGTCCCTGCGTTTTGTAAGGCAGAACTTAGAGTATGCAAATAACTGAGTCGCCGAAACACCGGCACCTGTAATTTTTTTTGCTCCCTTTACAGATACCTCAATAAGCCCGCACTTGTCAGTATATATGTCAATAAACTTGTCCTGCTCCCCCACGCTTCGCTCCCTGATCACTATTCCGCTCACTGTTATCAGAAGCATTTGTAAATCCTCCGATATTTTCGATTCCTCTGTACCTGAGATAATCAGTTACCTTTCCGCTTTTCTCAAAATCTTTCCATACTTTCTCATTCATACACATCAACCTTTCAATCAGAAATATTTCGTTGACTCGTGTCTAAAAATATTATATCCTAAGGTTCACGTGTTATTTATGGTATTATTTTGTCACGTCAGTTGTCTGATAATCCAAGTGTACGGATGATTGTATCACGGTTTCTCCAGTCTTCCTTGACCTTTACCCAGCACTGAAGGTTGACTTTTATCTGGAAAAAGTTTTCAAGTTCTTCACGTGCCATCATTCCGGCCTTTTTAAGCATTACACCGTGCTTTCCGATAATTATGCCCTTATGGGACTGTTTTTCACAGTATATCATAGCAGAGATATCGAGAAGATCCTTATCATTTCTTTCCTTCATCTGTTCTACTACAACTGCTACGCCGTGAGGTACTTCATCGTTGAGAAGCTCAAGCAGCTTTTCTCTGATTATTTCAGCTGCTATTATCTTTTCAGGCTGATCAGTGATAGAGTCATCAGGGAAGAAATGCGGACCCTCTACTGCAAGTGACAGTGCTTTCTCACGGATAATATCCAGGCCATCGTTTTCAAGCACGCTTACAGGTATTATCTCATCAAATCTGAACATGGAATTGATCCTGGCTATTTTAGCCGCAAGCTCTGTCTTGTCTCTGAGCAGATCTATTTTATTAAGTATAAGAACTACAGGTACTTTTGATGAACAAACTGAACTCAGCATTTCTTTTTCCTGTTCTCCGAGTTCTCTTGTACAGTCAGCCATGAAAAAAACAGCATCTATATCTGAGGAGGACTCTCTGACAGCCTTAAGCATATATTCACTCAGCTTATTGTGAGCCTTATGAAGACCAGGCGTGTCAATGAAAACCAGCTGTGTTTCGTTTATATTTACAACACCGGTTATCTTTGTTCGTGTAGTCTGGCTCTTTGAACTTACCGAAGCAATTTTTTCTCCGACAAGAGCATTGAGCAGTGAGGATTTGCCTGCATTTGTCCTGCCTGCAATTGTAATAAATACTGTTTTAGTCATTTCGTAATTCCTCTCATTTATCAAGCTTTTTATTTTGAGAATTTATCTGAGCTTTTGATACAAATGTTGCATCCCGTGATATTCCCAGTTTATCAAGAACAGCCTCTTCTTTTTCACGCATTATTCTGGAGTCAAGAGTACTGGTCTCATGATCATATCCAAGAAGATGAAGCATTGAATGTACAGTCAGAAAACCTATCTCTCTTTCCAGTGAATGGCCGTAATTATCTGCCTGCTTGAATGCTGTTTCAAGAGAGATCACAATGTCTCCGAGCATTACATATCCTGTTTCGGCATTTACATCATAATTTCCGTTTTCGCCAAGAGGAAATGAAAGAACATCTGTAGACTTGTCTTTATCCCTGTATATTTTATTGAGGTTTCTTATTTCCTTGTTATTTACAAATGAAACACTTACCTCTGTATCTCTTTTAAAGCCTTCCGTAATTAAAACTGCCTGACAGCATCTCCGGATAAGCAGCCTGATACCAACAGGTACCTTTACCTCGGATTGTCCGTTTTTAATATATACCTTTAGCTTTGCCATTATTATTTTTTCTTCCCTTCCTCAAAATATTTCTCATATGCCTTGATTATGTCCTGAACAAGCTTATGTCTTACAACATCCTTGTCAGAAAACTTCTGAATTGACAGATCATCAACATTTTTAAGTATTTTCATTGCTTCAATAAGGCCTGATTTTTTACTGGCCGGAAGATCTATCTGTGTTATATCTCCGGTTATGACCATCTTGCTGTTGTTGCCAAGTCTGGTCAGGAACATCTTGATCTGTTCCGAAGTGGTGTTTTGTGCCTCATCAAGTATAATAAATGCATCGTCCAGAGTTCTTCCTCTCATATATGCAAGCGGAGCTACCTCAATAGTTCCTCTTTCCATATGCTTCTGGAATGTATCAGGGCCCAGCATTTCAAAAAGTCCGTCATAAAGTGGTCTTAGGTATGGATCTACCTTATCCTGCATATCTCCAGGCAGGAATCCCAGACTCTCACCAGCTTCAACTGCCGGACGTGTAAGTATAATTTTTGTAACCTCGTGTGCCTTAAAGGCTCTGACAGCCATTGCGACAGCAAGGTATGTCTTTCCTGTTCCCGCAGGACCGATCCCAAGAACAATAGTGTTGTTTTTTATTGCATCAACATACTTCTGCTGGCCGACCGTTTTTGGTCTGACCGGCTTTCCGGTGGTTGTAATACAGATGCTGTTTGCGGCTATCTCTTTAAGTTCCTTCTGCGCCCCTTCTGCAACCATGGAGGTGACATATCTGAATGCCTGATCGTTAATATTCTCACCTTTCTTTACATAATCGAGAAGAGCATTTATAGCCTCAGCCGCCTGCGCAGTTTTAGCTTCCTCGCCCATTATTTTTATACTGTTGCCGCGGCTGATTACAACTACTCCGTACTTTTTCTGAATTGCATTCAGATTTGAATCACAGTTTCCAAGCAGGGCAGCAATCTGATCAGTATCGTCCACATTAATAATTTTTTCAGCCATAAATATCACTCTTTTCTTTTTAAGATATTTGTGTTAAGCCGATTTTCAGCAGCTCATCTCCTGAGTATATTATATCATATATTTTATAGTTTTAAAAGTATTTATGCTTAATTTTTAGTAAAACGTATTACTTCATAAATATTTCTTTTTCAACGCCAATATCACCTTCAAGAGTGTATCTGACTCTTACTTCAATCCTGTCATCATATTCTTTTTTATCCTTTTTGACGTTTTTTATCACACAGCCGGAATAAAAATTCTTTTCATATCTCTGAATTTTCTGCTTTATAAGCTCAGCTGCTTCATCACTTGTATAAACAATATCCTTCATCTGATAGATATCATATGTACAGTTTACCGTTCCGAGAGGAAGTTCAGCTCCGAAAAAAGAAAAATATGATGTATATTCTGAATAGTCCGCCGGTACGCTGCAGGCATTTCCTATAAACAGAGGAAATCTTAAACCGAAGAAATCAAGATATCTACGGATTTTCTGATCAGTAAATTTTTTTTCGTTATTTACAAAGTACTGAACAAATGTATGCTCATCAGTATATAGTCCTCTTACATTGCCTATTGAATGAAGAACAACAGAATCATACATTGTGTTGTTTACTATACCGCTGATAATTACCTCTCCCTTTGTTACTGAATCTCCGGGTTTCAGAATTTTCTGACCTGCAGCCGCCTCTATGGACATAATAACAGCATCCCTGCCCGCCACAATGTTGCAGGGCATATTTTTCTTTACTGTAGTTGGTGTATCATCGATCTCATGAATATCTACAATAATACGGCCTCCCTGTTTTCGTACTCCTGCCCATCCTGTATTGTTGAGCATAAGTTTCAGGTCCTGTTCACACTTACCGAGATCAAGAGATGGTATGAATACGCCCTTTCTGATACCTGTCTCCTCCAGTACACTAAGAACCTGAGATGTAGATAATCTGTTATTACCGCTTACTTCGATCTTTACAACTGTATTTGAGAAATAAAATGAGAAAAAAACAAAAAATATAAAGCCCAGTAAAATTCCATACCTCATGCGGTACTTAAGCACTTTGAACATCTGGCCTGATTTTGCATCAAGAAACAGTTCAATTCCGAATTCCTTTGCAAGAGATTTCAGATGTTCAAGATCATATAAGAAGATCTGCCCTGTATATTCCTCATTTCTTAGACGCTGTCCCACACAAATGACAGCAGATTCCCTGACTGCATTCACAAAACGCATAAGCTTGCTGCCTCTGGCTCTGAAGTATATCACTCTGCGTATATTCATTTAAGTCCGCTTTCCTTTCTGCTGCATAAAGATACAGACTTTATTTTTCCGTATACTGTTATTCCTTCTGAATTATAATCATCTATAGAAAGATCATCACCAAATATCTCAACTATCACACTTCCTGCATCAGTACGCAGATACATTTCATTGTATTCAATTATTCTTTTACAGCAGCTCAGAACAATTTTTCTGTTATCATATATCTGCAGAGAAGTACCGAAGCTGAATATATCCTTCCCTGACTCAATTATATTGTCCATATATCCGTCCCTTTCTTCTGAGATGTATACATATAATTAATATTAATAAACAAGACCAATCATTCATATAAATTATCATAAAAGATAAAAAGAAAGGAATAAGATATGGGTAATCTAAAGAAATTACAGAGTGCAGTTTTCTCTTTAATTATTCTTGCTATGTTTTGTGCTTCTATCATTTTCAGTGATGCTGTAAGCCGGGAGATAAGCTCAGGAATTCATATATGCCTCTATGTGATAATTCCATCTCTTTATGGTGCAATGGTATGCGCCTGTATGATAACTGAGTCAGGTCTTCATCATATAATCGGAAAACTGCTGAGTCCGGCAGCAAAATACATATTCAGACTCAGGCCCGAGATCTTTGCTGTGTTTATTATTTCTAATATCTCAGGTTATCCTGTAGGAGCAAAGCTTCTGTCAGACCTCAGAAAAAAAGGTGAAATAACAGACAGGGAATTCGATTCATACATATCTTTCTGCTATGCCAGTGGTCCGGCTTTTGTAGCAGGAACAGCTGCAGCACAGATCTACAGATCTTTTTTTGCCGGCATGGTGATCTTTTCTTCAATAATAACAGCAAACAACATCCTTGTTTTTATAAGTTCATTTAAACGCTCACGTCCATGCGCTTCACACATAATAACAACTCACTGCGACGATCACAGCTCAGTAGTGCTCAGTTCAGTAAACAATGCAGCAGGCGGTATGTTTCAGATGTGCATCATGATAATTGCTTTTTCAATGATAAGAGGAATACTAAGTGAACTTGGAGTTATCGGATTTTTGTCAGCACTTGTATCTGAAATATCAGGAATGAGCCATCAGGACAGTGCAGCCTCTTTTCTGTCTTTTATTGAAATAAGCAATGTAACAAGGTTTACATTTATGGACTACAACAATATGCCGCTCATTGCCGCACTTCTGTCATTCGGTGGTTTATGCGTAATTCTTCAGGTATTTGCAATAGCGAACAACAGGATCGCAAAACTCAGATTTTTTCTATACAGACTTGCAGGAAGCATCCTGACATACTTTATCTGCCGTGCTGCCTGCCTTATCTTTGCTGACAGATTTGTAATAAGTACTGCTTCATACAAAATTCTTTCAAAGAGTTCATCAGCCCTCCCGTCTGTTATTCTGATAATAATGTCTGTCCTGCTGATATCACAAAAGGCTATAGACAAAACCAGCTCAAAATGATATAATTATACACATAAAATACAAAAACATGTGTCATCATTTCAGGAAAGGATGGTTAAAATGAAATTATCTGATATATTCGACAGAGGGAAAAACCTTAAATATTTTGGAAATGACATCACCCCAAAATGCAGCTACTGCCAGAATGGCATGCGTTCAAAAGACGGCAACATGATTTTATGTGAAAACGTCGGAATGGTTAAACTTGATTATTCCTGTCCTAAGTTTGTATATTCACCTCTTAAAAGAGTACCTGTTAAACAGCTTCATATACCGGGAAACTTTGATGATGATATAAAAAAATAATTATTATTTCAAATGTACATAAATATTGCTTTAGCGCGCAGATAAAAAATACGACCGTACATCAGGACAACGATAAATCATTACTGATGTACGGTCTTTTATCAGACAAAAAAACAGCCTGTACTCTCCTACTGCCAAAAAGAGAACAGGCTGTTTTTAATTTCTTCCTACTGATATGCATTTATGTATGTCGTGATCCGCACACTAAGTTTACTGTCTTTTCTTAAACTGCAGGTGTCGGATCTTCTATTCCGTCGATCATTTCCGGTGTTTCCATGAAATCGTCATCTTCCGGATCAGGAATCTTTGCACCACATGTACCGCAGAACTTATACTTTCCGCTTACCTGAGCAGAACACTGCGGACAGATCTTGTATCCGCGCATATTATTAAGTTCAAACAGCATTTTCTTTATTCTGCGTCTGCGGACATCAATATCCTCGCACAGAACTTTCAAGTCTGAAAAATCAGTATTACTTTCGTCTTTTTCATAATACTTTTTACCGATGTCAGTAAAGATCTCAACAATTCTTTCCTGCTCATATGTAATTTTTCTCTTGAGATTGGCAAGCTCCTGCATATTTTTAGTCTTTTCTGTCACACCTCTGCTTGTAGCATTAACCACATCTAAAATGCTCATTCCATCCACTCTCCCAAAATATTTTTGTGACTCTCTCGAAGTTAAGCCCACCTATATATTATTCATTATAATAACAAATTACCAAAATGTCAAGGATTTTCTTGAATATTTCAGTAAAAAAAATATGAAATGGATGTCTGTTTTTTAAGTTTTTTGACTAAAATATTACTTTTTTAACTGGTTATTTTACATAACAAAATCTAATATATTTATTTTTTGCTTAAAAACAGGGTTTAAACTCGTTTAACAGGACCAGTGATACAAGATATGTGTTCAGAAGGGTAAAAATGACAGAAGCTTGCAGATAAACGGAGCAAGAATAACTGCCGGCAGAAAGTTGGCTACTTTTATATCCGTTATTTTAACTATGTTCAGTCCCAGGGCAAATATTATAAGCGAACCGACACATGTGATCTCATTTATCATTGAATCATTAAGTACCGGTGCAATTACTCCTGCAAGCAAGACAAGCGACCCCTGAGTCAAAAACAGAAGTCCGGAAGCCAGAAGTACTCCTGCACCGAGTGTTGATGCAAGCATAGCAGATGAAATAAGGTCAAGTACAGACTTGGTTATCAGTGTACTGTAATCACCTGACACTCCGGCCTGGATCGAGCCGACTATCGTCATAGCGCCGACACACCATAGCAGATATGCTGTTACCATTCCCTGCGCAATGGATGTATTATCACCTTTCTTTTTAGTTTTCCGGGTTACCTTCTCTTCGACCCATCTGCCGAATGAAGATATTTTCGAGTCAATGTCAAAAAAAGTACCTGCTGCTGTGCCGAGTACCATAGATATAATTGTAACCAGAACATTTTCTGACTTGAGTGATCCCTGTATACCTATAAAAATAGTACATATTCCGAGTGCTGTCATTATTGCAGACTTATACTTCTCTGATATTCCTTTTCTGCACAGAAGACCTGTTATGCTGCCCGTTATTACTGTACATGTATTAATTATTACTGCGATCATTTTGCACCTCTTATTTTATAATTCCTGCATTATGTTTACTGCAGCTTACAGAATATAATTATACAATGAACCCCGGTATAAGTAAATGTTAAATTCCGTCTTTGATTAATTACTTTCAGGTTATTATTGAGAACTGTTTTTAATATAATAATATTATCAGAAAATCATACTAAAATTAACAGAAATCTGTTAATAATTAATAATGAGGGTGGTAAAATGAAAAAGCCAAAATATGTTTGCAGATCTGCAGCCTCTGAGGATATCTGCACTGAGCTTGCAGAAAGTCTCACAAAAAAAGCCTCCGGTAACGCAGAGATAATTACCGTTACGAGCATACTGCCGCAGCAGGGCAAATCATACTTTCTTTTCAGACTGGCACAGATCATCGGCACACAAGGAAACAGTGTACTTATAATCAATGCAAATTCGCAGGCACCGGACATATGTGAAAACCGAGGACTGTATGACATCAGTAAAAACGTCAGATCTGCGGATGTTGTCTTGTCTTATACATATGACACAAATATATCAAATGTAAAAATTATGCCTCTGGGAAACAGCACCGGACATGATACATCGGATTTCAGTTTTATTTTCAGTGTACTGAAGGATAATTTCCGTTACATTCTTATTGAACTTCCATCTCTTCAGTCAGAAAGCATTTCAAAGAAGATCACACAGCATTGTGACAAAAGCTTTATTCTGATAAAATCAGGAATAATCAACATCTCAGAAGACAGCATGTACACACAGCTTAAAAATCATATGGACAGTCTTCCGGAGGATTGTCAGAAGTATATTGTAAATATGTCATCGGATACTATCAGGCAGGGATACAAGGAGATATTTATATCCGGAATAAATCAGATGATACCTGAGGTATAGTTTTTTGTGCGTTCTTCAGATTCTCATATGACGCGTATCATCAGAAAGTATCATTGTGACAAATAAAAAAGATCCTTACTGCATCTGCACTACATCAGGAATGATGAACACACACAGCAGCAAGGATTTATCTGTTTTTATTCATATTTTATTGTTTTTATTGCTATAATAAATATTATGTATTATAATTATTATATAATTGTAAACTAGTATTAAATAATATTTACAGTTAAATATACTTTGTCAAAAGGATGTTAAAATGAAGAGACGCGTTAATACAAAAGCCTTTGCAGGGTTATTTGCCTGCATATTTCTTATAGTAGCAGCTGTCAGGCTGATAAACAAAAAACCGGCAGACAAGACTGAAAAAGAACCTGCTGCAACAAGTGCTTCTCAGACATTTATCGAGACTGCAGGGACAGGAACCCAGTCAGGAGATACAACCGGATCTCTCAATAATTCTGAGCCTGCCGTATCAGTTGATTCGTCCGGTGCATCATACGTCGATAATATTATGATAGTAAATAAAACTTATTCTCTTCCTGCAACATATAATCCAGGTGCACTTGACAGTAAAGTTCAGAGTGCCTTTGACGAAATGAGCAGTGATGCAAAGGGTAAAAATCTGACCATCTGGATAGCATCCGGCTACAGAAGCTACGAGGATCAGAAAACTCTTTATGACAAATATGTTGCAATAGACGGTCAGACCGAAGCTGACACTTACTCCTCAAGGCCGGGGCACTCTGAGCACCAGACCGGGCTTTGTTTTGATCTTAACACTGTAGAAGATAGCTTTGCCCGTACTGACGAAGGAAAATGGGTGGCTGAAAACTGCTGGAAGTATGGTTTTATCATACGCTATCCTGAGGGCAAGGAAGATGTTACAGGATATAAGTACGAGCCATGGCATCTGAGATATGTAGGAAAAGATATTGCAAAAGATATATATGACAGAAAAATCTGTCTTGAAGAATATCTGGGCGTAAAATCAGAGTATGAAGATTCTTCAGCATCAACAGGCATGAGTACTTCTGATAATTCATCACAGACAGGTTTCAGTCTGTCAACAGGTACTGAAGTTACAACCGTCCCTGACATAGATTCAGACTCAGATATTACTGCTTCACCCGGAAATTCAGATGATGTTTCCGGATACGAGACCGGAATAAAATTTTATTGATCAGATGCTGCGCATTCATCCGGCTTTTTCAGTCTTTTTAATATGCACGAAGCTGTTATTCCCGTTGCAAGACCGGTTATTACTGCACTGATGATAAGAAACGGATAGTAATAAATAACACTCCAGGATCTGAAAACTGCCGCTGCAGCAAGTATCTGACCTGTATTATGAAAGACTGCTCCTAAAATGCTTGTAAACCACAGATAATTTTTTCTGAGGGCCCATGATGATATACTCATAGCCGAAAAACACAATACCCCGCCTGCAAGTGAATATATCAGACCCATTATCTGACCTGAAAAAAGGCTTCCCAGAATGATCTTAATGATCATAACTGTCAGTGCATCTTTTTTTGTATATCTGGTTATTATGATCAGTGTCATTATGTTTGAAAGTCCGAGTTTGATCCCGGGGATCATGGGAGTAAAAGGTATCTGTGCTTCAGCCACGAACAGCGTCAGTGAAATAGCTGTATACAGTGCCATAAGCACCATGTGTCTGACTTTTGTTGTGTGCTGCATAGGTTATCTGTGTCCTCCTTCTATTACTATAACAAGCTTGTTAGGAAGACATGTCACCGGCATTATTCCATCACTTATGTATCCTGTTTTTACGCATATCTTATCCGGACACGATGCTTCACAGACACCTATTTTTCCCGGTTGTACATCAATTATGTTATAAGCGCCGTGTCTGCCTTCAACTCTTATCTGATAGGCTTGCGTTACATTATCCAGATCTATTGTATATATTACTTTCCCGTCCTGATATATTCTTGCTGTTGTATCTGTCGAGTGTGTATTAATAATAAAAATACACAATACTGCGCACACAGCTGTAAGCACAGCAGTTGCCATGATCAGTTTTTTGTTCAAGGTATTCATATATTCTGCTCCCGCTTATTTTTTGAATTCGCTGTTTCTATTATCGCACACTTTTAAGAAAAATGATAGAAGTTTTTATTTTATTTTAAAAAGGTGAACTGCCTGACTACCGAAAGTCATGCAGTTCACCTTTTATATTATTTAATGATATTTATTATTATTCATTTGTTTCTTCAAGCTGCATCATAATGATTAACTTAAGCTGAGCCAGATCCGCCAGATTTATAATGCCGTCCTTTGTCATATCAGCTGACTTTATCTGATAGTTCGTCTCAAACTTACGGTCTCCGATCAGCACCTGCGAAAGTAATGTCAGATCTGTCATATCAACTATCTGATCTTTATAAACATCGCCTGGTATTATATCTTTCGGATCAGGTTCGCCATCATCAAATGGCGGAACAGTCATATGAGTGATCTTGTGAGCTTCTGTCGTTTCATTGATTGTTGTATTTTTAGCTGAAGTTCCTTTTGTTATTGCTGTCATTGTTCCGATGGGATACGCCGGATAACTTGTTGTACTTGTGGGAGTTGTTGTCGGAGCTGCGGTACCGATCGGACGTGAAATATATCTTGTTGTCTCATTTGTTATCTTTACAGGTGCTGCAGAGGTAACTGTTCCTATTGGTGCTGTGTACTCAACATTATCTGCGCCCGGATTTATCTGATATTCCGCTGAGAAGCTCTGGTATTTACCGGACGGAATACTGTCATTGCTCTGCGCGGCAGCACTTATAACCGTAACTGATCCGACCGCAGTCATTGCAAGCAGTGCTGATATCTGTTTGGTAAACTTTCTCATTTTAATTCCTCCTGTAAACTATGTATTGTGATTTTTTTTAAAGCCGTAAAAATCAGTACCTGTTCTTCTATACATACAGCTTCCGAAATATCACGAAGTCCGCCTGTGGATGACATTTTTCTGCAGGCACAGCTGTTGTGACAGTACTCCTTTATCTCACAGCCATCACATCGTGTGCTGAGTGAGGAATAATCAGGATGGCTGATCACGGTCTGCTCAGGGTCAAGTCCGCTGAAAATATCTCCGCACTGAAATGCCGGTAAGTTCTGAAACTGTACACACGGATAGATTTTTGCATCCCAGTTAATAAACATCTTCCTTTTGCATATTTCACATTTTTCACTTTTTCCGTTTTTTACAGTTCTTTCTTTTTCATCAAGCTGATATATAAACATATCCTTGATTTTTGATACCTTTTCCCACTCTTCCATCATGCGGTCAGCAAACCTGTCAGGGTCATCGGATACCAGAAATGAATCCATTGATGCCGATACTTTCCTGACACCCAGATTTTTAAAATATAATACATTCTGAGCAAGCATATCAAGGGAATCTTCATTGTAAACCATCTGAACCAGGGTATCCGGCTGGTACTTAAGAAGCACCCTGAGCTTAACGTTGAGTTCATTTACATCAATTCCTCTTTGCGAGCAGTCCATACCGTCATGTGAAAGATTAATGATCACTTTGTTCCGGACACACCATTTTATAAAGTCCTCATCAAGCAGCATACCGTTTGTGGTTATTATATAGCTCTTCGCATTTATTCCTGACACGAGCTTTTTTACTACGTCCTTGTAGAGAAGAGGTTCACCGCCGAACAGATACACCCTTTCTGCATTATTACGAGCGTTAATAAATTCTATTGTTTTTTGTGCAGTTTCGTCACTTAAACTGCCCGGAACAGTATTGAGTTTTTTTTCATAACAGTACCTGCATCTGAGATTGCACTTATTCGTAATGCTTATAATATAATCCATCATGTCACCCTTCCCTTATGTATTCTGATTTAAATAATATTTCATACTGCTGTAATGAATTAGTTTCTCTGATGTGTTGCGACATAAAAATTTTTTAATAAAACACCTGCTGATCATTTTATCTGAACAGCATTATCTTTGTCATCATCATTGCTGCACTGTTCACTTTCTATTGTATTATTACATGATTCTTTAGTCTCAGATACTGATGTATCCTGTGAGCCTGTCTGTGCTGCAGAATCTTTATATCCTGCAGGAGCGACCATTACTCCTGCAGTCGCATTGTTATTGTCCGCATCGCATGAGGTAACACAACCCGCTGTAATGAGTGCAAGCATTGTTGTTATCTGTTTAGTAAATTTCTTCATATATATCTCCTGACTGATGTTGTAATATACTGTAGTTTAATCATTGTCATGCATAAGTATCATTTTCAGCTGGGCGAGATCTGCAATGTTAATTTTACCATCCTCATTGACATCTCCCGCTGACAAGTCATGCTCTGAGCCGTAACTTACATCACCAAGAAGCCATAAAGAAAGCGTTGTCAGGTCTGTCATGTCGACAACTAAATCATTGGTCACGTCCCCTTTAATAGCGTCATATTTCTCGGGTAGCATTAATCCCATTATTACGGTTTCACACGTTGTAGATGTTTTCTCTTTCGGTGTTGTTTCAACCCAGGTCCCTATTTACATTGTTTTTGTCTGTTCCTGCGTTTTTGTTGTCTCAGCCTGCGTTGTTTCTACAATCGTAAAGACATGATAAGTGTATGC
>JAUNSK010000001.1:0-16777 GCA_030539275.1 Oscillospiraceae bacterium
TTCCTGCGTACTGTTCCCGTCCTGAGACGGATCAAAGCCCTCCGGCATATTACCAGCCTGAGAAGGATCAAAACCCTCAGGCGTTTTATTACTGAGCTGAGAAGGATCAAAACCTTCAGGAATATCTTTGCCCATCTGAGACGGATCAAAGTTCTCAGATATACCTGAGCTGTCCTTTGTGCTGCCTGATTCTATGCCAGTCTGATTCTGTGTATCTTCGCTGTCATATGTATCTTGTTGTGCGTTTTCCTGTCTGGTATTTTTGTTATTAACTGACGGTGCCTGAACGTTTTTGCCCATGCCGCCCATTGAAAATGTACCCATTGCTTCAACATCAATTAAGGAAGCATCTATCAGAGCGGAAGAATCCTCTTTCTGTCCGGCAGAAGTGGATGGAATTTCCCCGTTAAGCTGGCCGATGATGCTGTCAGAGCGCAGCTGTACGGTGTTATAGAGCATCTGTGCAGCAGTTTTATACTCATCGTATGTGTACATTGAATTAGGATCAGTCTGGACAAGACTGTCGATCTGTGTACGTATACGATCATAAAACTCATCAAATTTTCCGCCTTTGACATATTCACTGACGAGCTGGCTGTAATACTCATGATAAATTGCCAGATACTCATCATTTTCAAGAAGTGTATCAAAGAATTCAGTGCCTGAGAACGGTGTGTCGATAGGATCATTTATCATACCCTCAGCTCCGCCTGATGAGCCCATAGACATTCCGCCAAAGGAAAGATTGTAGTCCCAGGGGAAGATGTTCAGCTGACCATTGTACTCATATAAGTAGTAGTTGTGTGCCATTGAACCGCTCAGACTGTCTTCATTAACGGCAAATGAATGGACAGCCATATACTTAAGAATATTGTCAACATCAAGATAGGTTTCAAGATCATTTCCTTCGCTTATGTTTTTAAGTGCAGTTACGACTCTTCTGTGGTCTTTAGCGGTACTGTCTGTAACTGAACCATCCCATATGGTTGAATAGCTGTCCAGTTCATCATCAGTATAATTCAGATTTGCTCCGCTGCCTCCCATAGAAAATCCGCCCATTCCTTTTGCGTCAAAGTCAGACATATCGGGCATTTCACCGTTTTCGCTTTCCGGAGGCATATTACCGCCGAATTGCTGCGGATCAAAGCCGTCAGGAATATCTGAGGCATCAAATCCTTCCGGAATCTGATTTTTATCAAAGCTGTCAGGGAAGTTGCCGGCCTGAGACGGGTCAAAATCCTTGCCTCCCGGAGCGCCGCCCATGCCTCCGCCGCCCATGTCCATACTTTCAGGCTTATACAGTTCTCCGCTGTGTACACCGAAATTTCTCAGCATAAAGCTGTCTTCGACAGCCTCCAGCGCAAGATAAACGCCCCAGTACTCGCCGTTTAAAGATATAGCAGCATAATTGTATAATGAAGCATTTACGTCAAGATACTTATACATGTCATAAATGACTGCTTCTTTCAGGTTTGTAGCATCGGCATAATTATTGTTCAGTATAAGCTTGTCCAGTCCGAAGCATGTCTGTCCGTCAACAAACTGATCAAATTCAAGCTTGAAACTATATCGGTCATTGTCAGGATCAGTTGCGATTGCTGACAAACTTGTATTTCCCTTCGGACGTATACCGACGTTGTAAAATGTTTTGGAGTTTACAGTAACATCGCACTTATAATATACCTCACTTGTTGCATTATCAAGCATTGTATTCCATTCATCTTCATCCATATGCAGATCAATGCTGATAATATCGTTTGTATCAAAAAGCTCTGTTTCATATTCCATTCTGACTTTAGTTCCGCCAAGTGTCTCGTTGAGCGTATCTGCATATGCCATGCCGCACAGACACAGCAGCATTGACAATACAACAAGCACGGTGACAATTGCCGATATGTGTTTATTTGCGATCATAGCGCACCTCCATTATGACATATACTCGCCGTTATAGCTTACAAGGACTGCATTGTCAACACCAGAGATCTTGCAGATGTTGTTTACAAAGTCCGTTTTTGAATCCTTCATGCAAAGTTCAACAGTTAGTTCAATGCTGTCGCGGTTTACTGTCTTGGATTTTATTACATATTTTTCAACGGCTTTGTCCAGTGACGCAAGTACGCTTTCCTCAGTCTTTTCATTCTGACATGATGTAACAAGTATATATGGATTTGATGATATCTTTCGGTTAGCAAAAATGATAAGAATAATGCCTATAATTACTGAACCTATAACGGCAAGAGGGATCATTCCTGCACCAATTACTATTCCCACTGCGAGTGACCAGAACAGAAATACAATTTCCATCGGTTCTTTGATTGCTGTACGGAAACGTACAATTGAAAGTGCACCGACCATTCCGAGTGACAATACGACATTGGAGGTGACTGCCATAATAACAAGAGTAGTTACTAATGATAATCCCGGCAGTGTGAGAGCAAATCCGGTTGAATACATAACACCTGAAAAAGTCTTTTTGTAAACAAGAAAGATAAATAAGCCAAGAACAAGTGCAAAGCCAAGTCCAATAACTGTATCAAGAACAGAAAACTCTGTTATATTATCAAGAAAGCTTGATTTGAAAATATCGCTGAAGTTCATATTTTATTTCTCCTTTATAATTAATTCTCAGCCGAATCGGCGTGACGCACTGTATTTTGAAAATGCCTGCTGACGACAGTCATCTGATTGGATCATGCAGGAAATAATATCAGGAAGATAGTCGTCGTACTTTACTTCGAGTATAGCATGTCCGGGTCTGTCAGTTACATCAATTGCAGTTGCCTGAGGATCAAGAAAGTTTCTGGTGTAAAGGGAACTGCATATATTTGAATCAAATGTTACTCTTACATTACCCGGACCATAGACCAGCGGTTCCCTTAAATATGATACTATTACACGAGGGCGGATGAGCTGTGTTTTCATTTTGACATACAGCTCTCTTGTCAGAGATGTTTCGTGTGATAACATCCATGAATAATCACCGGAAAGAAAAAGTCTCAGCTCAGCCTCAGACCATCTGGCATCCACTTTCATTGTCAGACTGCTGATCTTCATCTTTTTCTCGAGAGTGACGTAAGACAAGTCGTTATTGTACCAGCGGATACGGAACTTTTCACGCTTTGGCACACCTGATATTTTTTCAATCAGTGCCTTATCCTTGTAGTTGTCGAAATAAATACTTTTTATCAGATATTTACCGTCGCTTCCTGCATTTTTATCGCTGTGCATGACATGTTTAAGGCGGGAACAAAGAGCAAGATAATCAGAATAATCTATATCGTACTTCAGTTCATGGCGGTACCTTGGAGTTTTACTCATTATTTAACACCTCTTTTACTATATACTTCTCATTGCGCTGCAGCACCAATAAGCAATCCGTAGAAACGGTATATATGAATTATAATACACTAACCTAAATGAACCTGAAAAACAGTAAAAAAGAAGTAATAAATAAAATGCGTGAGATGAATCTGCGTACAAAAGAAAATAATGTGAATATTTCAGGCGAGTAAAAACGCCCTCAGAAATAATTACTGAGAGCGATAAAAATATATTTATTTTATCTTTTCAACCGTGCCGCATGAGCCGTTTACCCTGATCATATCACCGGTCTTAATAAGAGTAGTAGCATTTGAACAGCCTACAACTGCAGGTATTCCGAACTCTCTGGCAACGATCGCGGCGTGTGACAGAGGTGCGCCGATATCGGTTACTATTGCGGATGTTTTAGGGAAGATAACTGTCCAGCCGATATTTGCGGCTGTTGTAACCAGTATTTCACCGGTCAGGAGTGAGGCTGCATCTGATAAGTCTGTTATAACACGCGCCTTTCCTGTTACTATTCCTGAAGCACCTGCAAAACCTCTGATGTCAGCAGTGCATGATACGTCATACTGAGCACTATAAAAATCAAACCTGTTTGTTTTGTCAGAGATCCACTTTTCGGGATCAAATCTTCCCAGTATTACATTCGGAAAAGCCGGATATGACTTGTATTTTTTAAAGCTGCGTTTTCTTGCCGGAATGTTTTTAAGGACTTTATTTTCTCCCTCAAGAAGCTGTATTGCTTCAGGAAAGTAAAGCATAAAAATATCATTGCCTATGTTACTAAGCTCTGCTGTTTTAAGCAGAAATTCCCTCAGTATGCAAAACAGCCTTACTGCTTTGCTTCTGATATTCTCACGCAGCTGGTTTGCTTTTATATAACCTGAAATTGTTCTGTCAAACCATGCGGATTTTTTCGGGTACTGTTGTTTAAATCTTGATACAGCCTCCTTATAACGACTTTCTCTCTCAAGCTGCATTTTATGAACATTTACTCCGGACTTAATGTGCTCTTCAATAATATTCTCCGGAAAATCAGGGTTTTCATATGGATAAGGTTCGGCAAGCTCCATTTCATATGCACTTCTGTGACCACATTGTTTTATGTAATCCTCACGGCTTGCTTTACCCTCAATAACATCCTCAAGCATAAGCAGTGGCTTCATGCTTTCAAGTATGCCCATACTTCCTGCGCAAAGCTCGCACGCAAACTCCTCACCAACAATATCAGCAAGCTTTTTGCTTGTTTTAAGAAACGGCTTCATAACAGGAAAAAGGGAAGTGATCGTTTTCATGACCTTCGGCATAAAATCCTTACAGGTCGTGTTCCAGTATTCAAGAAGCTCAGTACTGTTGTCAATACTTCGGATGTGTTTTATTATTTGATCTGACAGTTCCGGAATTTTTCCGGTAAATTCAGCTGTGCTCATTTTTATTCCGGATCTTTTTGTGCCGCTCAGGGCAAGGGATGATATTCGTCTTAAAAAGTTGCCCTTATCAAATTTAAATACCGGAATTTCTGCTCCGTCAGGGATTTTTCCTGCTATATCGGAAATAAGCGAAAAGGCTTTTCGTTTTGATAATCCGAATGAAACGAGCATTGAACATACAACACTTAAGTTGCAGTATGCCTGAGAACAGATATTATCAATAAAACAAGGTACTCCGATCATTTCACATATTGTTTCAAGCATACTGAAAGTCATAGGAGAAACGTTTGACATAAATATTTCACCGACATTTGTCTTTGAAAACAGGAATTCTCCTGACAGTGAGCCGTTTATTTCGTAACTTTCCGGATTGAACCTTCGTAAGGTCGTAACCGGACGTGCCTGCAGAATATACAGCTGAGACGCTGAAACTGCCCATTCAATGTCCATCGGGCAGCCGAAAAGCTTTTTGATCTTTACTGCACATCTGAAAAGCCAGCGTGCATATTTCTTCATTTCATCGCTGCCGCTGTAATTGTACCTCAGAGCGTTAAAAGAAAATTCACACGCGTCAGCGCTTCCGGACACCAGCTGTTCGCCGTCACCGTGTACATAATTGCCCTGCATCCCTGCACTGCTGCCTGTGATTATATCAGAGGTAAAAAGCACTCCTGCAAATTCCGGCTTCACAAATCTCTGTATAATTACGGCAACTGAACTTTTATCTTTGTTCATAAGAAATGCATATTGTTTTACACGCAGATTATCAGCTGACTGTGCAACGGTTCTGACTGCATCCCATATTTTATTTCTTTGAATATCTGTAACTGATTCATATTCACCTGCAAATGATGCGGTTCCTCCGTCCTCGTTAAGTGCGGACGATCGAACAGCATAAGTGCAGCTGCCGCTCAGTGAACATATAAGTGATTTGAGCTCTGACTGGGCTTCGGGACACAAGCCGTTTTCACTGAATGCTGATGAGAGTATAATAAATCCGTCAGGAACTCGGAGACCGGATCTTCTCATTCTGACAAGCGATGCTCCTTTTCCGCCGGCATATTGTATCTCATCGTCTGATATTTTATCAAATGCAAATATATACTTCATTTTTATCAGTCCTTTAAAAACAGATCTATCTGAAGATCCACAAATTTATGAAGCTGTGCTGTGTCTGTAAGATCAAATCCCGAAAAATTCTCCAACTCTTTATGTCTGTAAACAGCAAGCTGCATAACGCTTGAAAGCTCATAGGAGATGATTCTGCACTCCTGTTGTGTCTTTCTTCCGTTATAGTGTGCTGTGACAAGAGGAAGGCTGTTAAGCTCCTTTGACAAGTCACGGTGAAGCAGGACATATCCGGTAATTGCTTTGGAATACTTATAGTTTTTTATAAGGAACTCCGCAATCACATAGTGCAGGCGGCGCAGCTTTTCCTTCGGAGGAATTTCAGCCCTGAAAATCTCTAAAAGTAAAGGGTCATTTTTATATTCATTCTCTCTGCGGCAAAAGGTTTCAAAAAGAAGCGCTTCACGTGAGCCAAAGCAATAGTTTATCATTGCAAGCTGTACTCCTGCCTCATTGGCAATTGCTCTCGAGGTTACCACCGCCGATTCATCGCAGCTGTCGATAAGCCTGCCTGCGGCAGTGATCAGTTTCTCCTTAGTGATGTCAAGTTTTTCGATTTTTTTCATATATCCTCCGTTATTGAACGTGTTCAATTTTATATTATTATAATACAAATAACAGTTATTGTCAACTTATATTATTAAAAATATTTGTTTAAATGCAGCCTGATACAGGTGAGATACCTTTCAACACTGATGTTTTCAGAATAAACGTGATAATTACTATGAAAATCGTTTCCGCTGTGTTATAATGTAAATGTTGCTTTTATGACGTGATAAAAGTCCTCAGGTGCAGTAAAGCATATATTCATAGGAAAACACAATATACTGTGATTTTCGGAAAATGCTTATGTGCGTCACGGGAACTTATTAAGATGCAGGTAATTTTAAAGCTCAGTATACAGGAGGAAAAGATTATGAATAAGATAGCAAGCTTTACAGTAGATCATGACATTCTCGAAAGGGGTTTGTATATATCAAGAACAGACGGTGACACGGTAACATATGACATACGAATGAAAAAGCCAAACGGCGGAGATTATATCTCACCAAAAGCACTTCATACGATAGAGCATCTGCTTGCAACGTATGTAAGAAATTCTGAATATTCGGATATGATAATATACGCAGGACCGATGGGATGCAGGACAGGCTTTTATCTTGTTGCAAGAGATAAGGTATCAAAGTCTGAAATTATAGATCTTCTGAAAAATACATTCCGTTTCATTGCTGATTTCAGAGGAGAAATACCCGGTTCAAAAAAATCCGAATGCGGAAATTATCTTGAACATGACCTTGATTCATCAAAAAGGGAAGCAGCAGAGTATCTGTCTGTTCTCGAAAATGTTACGACAGCAACTATGACATATAAGTAAAAAGTCAGGTGCGGGTTATTTTCACATGTTAAAAAAAGCCGGTCATTTATATGGTACAGGCTTTCATACAGTAAAACAATGCTGCCGGCGGAAAATATCCGCTGACAGCATTGTTTTTGCTGTACTATTCTGTACTTCCTTCAGCTCCTTTAAATACGATGCCGAAATAGCTCTTTACTGACAGTGCGTAGAAAATGCCATACACACCTACATAGGCGAGAACTACTATTGCAGCGTTTGAAAGAGTTGGTGTCTGACTGCTCATTTCGCCAAGTGCGCGGTTATAAAGCAGCAGGCCGAACAGAGTGTGGACAAGCCCTGCAAGAAGAGGAAGTCCGTAAACCAGTCCGAGCTGTTTTGCAACACTTGCCTGTACTTCACGTTTTTTCATTCCGGTTTTTCGCAGTATTGCATATCTTGGAGCTTCCTCCTGTGCCTCCATGATGAGCTTATAATATAAAACGCTGCCTGATGCAAGTGAAAACAGCGTTCCGAGGAAAAAACCGATAAATGCATATGAGCCGAAAAGTGCGAAATTTGCCTTGTATATTTCGATATAGCTCATATTTCCCGGCAGTCCGCCAAGGTGGAAGCGTGCCGGAATAAATTCATTTATAGCTTTTACAGTACTGCCGCTGCGCATATCGTCATCAAACACAAAGGCGTAAAATGTATCAATATTATCCGGTGAAGTCCTGCTGTAATACTGCTGGTAGTTTTCGTCGCTTACGACAATTGTCGGGCTTTTATAAAGATCAAGTGCTCCTATATATTTGTGTAGTGATACACCTGTAACTGTATATGCTGCCGTTTCACCTGCAGCTTTCACATTCATTTTCTGACCGGGGAGATCCCTGCAGAAATCTTCTACTGCGTTTCCGTCAATAAAAAAGCAGCTGCTGTTATCAAGACCTCCGCCGAAATCAGTACGGGTTTCACTGAAATCTCCCTTTGGTGTATGTGTCTGTTCAATTATTTTTCTGTACATGCTTTCTGATAAAAGAAAACCGCCTGTCAGAAGACCTGCCTCGGCTGCGCCTGTCTGCTGGTCCTTTACAGCATAATTGTCATTCTGAAGCTGAATGTTTATCAGTTCAATTTTATTTTCACTGACAATTGATATTTCACCGATATCAGACACCGTTTTCAATATTCTGTCATGCTGCTCCCCGTCAATATTTTTAGCAAGATACGAGTACGGTGCATATGATCTTGTTCCGTCTCCTCCGATTACACTGTAAAAAGAATAGGAAGCACTTATCATAGTGATCGTGGTTGCTGTAAGAAGAGCGATGACAGTAAGCATCTTTGAGTTTCCTTTGAGACGAAATGCGATCTGGGAGATGCTTATAAAGTTTGAAGTTTTGTAATACAGCTGCTTTTTTCTTTTTACCGCACTGACAGTCATGGGAATAAAACTTCTGAAAAGCAGGTATGTTCCAAAAAGAATGCACAAGCCGCTTATAAGTGTCGGCCTCATCAGCTTCATTCCTCCAACGTCAATATCCATAACAGTGGTAATTATGTATCCTGCCGCCAGAAGCAGCACTGCTGACAGAGCACCAAACAGTGAATACTTTGGAACGCCTTCACTTTGTTTTGAAGCCGTGAGAAGATCAATAAGACTGTATTTATAAATGGCACGGTATGCTCTTACTGCGCTCAGGGCAAAGAGCAGAAGAAATGCAAGTATCGTCACTATTATTGACTCAGGCTCAACGGAAAAGACAACATCTGTACTCTCAGCCATAAAGTGAAGCAGCAGTGAGACTGCATAACCTGATGACAATGTTCCTGCCAGTATTCCGACTGCAATGGCAAGAAGTCCGATAAAAAATGTTTCAAGGAACATCATTAAAGCTATCATTCCTTTTCTCATACCAAGAAGAGAATAGATAGCTATTTCTTTCTTCTGAGATTTTAAAAAGAAGCTTCCTGAGTACAAAACAAACACAGCAGCAAACAGAAAAATGGCTATGGCCGAACCCCGGAAAAGTACACTCATTTTGCGTGTGCCGAAACGAAATGCCTCAAATGCAGGATTGTAGTATATTGAACAGAAAAGGTTGAAGATCAGAACTGAAAATGCTGTACTGAAAAAGAAGATCATATAGCTTCCGAATTTCTTTCGTACATTTTTAAAAGCGATATCAGCGAAGGTCACGGTTGTCACCTCCAAGTTGAGAAAATACATCTATTATGTCTTCATAAAACTGTTTTCTTGTACCGTTTCTGGTGATTTCGCGGTACAGCAGACCGTCTTTAATAAAAAGTATGCGCTGACAGAAGCTTGCCGCAAATGCATCATGTGTTACAAGAAGTATCGTAGCCATCTGTGAAACGTTAAGATCCTGTAAAGCTCTCAGCAGGTCACCGGCGGATTTTGAATCCAGAGCACCGGTAGGTTCATCTGCAAGCACAAGTTCCGGTTTGTTCACGATAGCCCTGGCCGCTGATGCACGCTGACGCTGACCGCCGGAAACCTCACATGGATACTTGGAGAGAAGTTTCTCAATTCCGAGGCTGCCGGCTACATTATTGATCTGTTTGTCGATCTGGTCAGGTTTTACCTTTGACATTATGAGCGGGAGCGCAATATTTTCACGAAGAGTGAGCGTATCTAAAAGGTTGTAGTCCTGAAAGATAAATCCGAGTTTGTTTCGGCGAAAGTCTGAAAGTGCCGGTTCGCGTATTCCACAGATATTCTTATCTCCGATCACGATGCTTCCCTGCGTTACAGTATCTATAGTGGCTATTACATTCAGAAGAGTAGATTTACCGGCTCCGGACGGTCCCATAATTCCTACAAATTCACCCTTCTCAACCTCAAAGCTTACTCCGGCAAGTGCAACAGATGATACTCCCGATTTAGTACCGTATTCTTTTTTTACATCTTTAACAGTAAGGACTGACATTGTATCTCCTCCATTTTCTCTGCCGCCGCAAAATATAAGAGCAGCGGCTTATTACTTTTTAAGTATAAGCTGCTGCTCTTATTTTAACTTGAAGTCAACCTTAAGTTATCCTTAATTTATAAATGGGGAGTATTAAGAAATTGAATTCAGATCATTTATGAGATCAGTCTTTGTATATTAATTATTTTCTAATATCCGTATGAAATGATTTGACTCTCTGAGAACATGATCAGCAAGAAGGGGAAGTATCAAAGACCTGATTTTACATGATTCTATCCCTTTTGTACCGGCAATTTCAAAATCCCTGAATTTTTTCGTTTCTTCTAATGAATCGGCTGTCAGAGATCTGCTCTGAGCATTATTGCAGCACTGAAGCAATACAGCATATTCATCTGCAAAAGAATCCGCTGAGTCAAATAATTCTGTTTCAGTGGGATCTAACAGACCTCTTATAAAAAGGGCATGCTCCATCATTATCCTGTTCCAGAAGCATTCAACTTCTTTCATTGACTGTCCGCATATATCTCCGTCCCGTTCAAGCATCTGTACATAACTCCTGTAGAGCTTTGCTTCTCTTAAGATATGTTCAATAAGCAGAGGATAATTCATGGTAAACATCTGGCAGCTAAGTACCAGATTAAGTGTTTCTTCTTTCAGAGTTATCAGACCATTCAATAATCTGACTGCAGTCTGGTTCAGCATTCTTACCTGATGATATGTATCCGGATGAATAGCTAAACAATTGCTTTGCATGCGAAGTTCTTTATCTGTAACATCCTGATTTATACATATTCCTGATAACTTTTGTGTCTGTTTTTCAGCTAGTACAGTAAACTGAGTTACAATTTCACCGGAAGCCAGCAGGTCTTTGCTAATGATCCCATCACCGAGTGAAACAGCTTTACATAGCAGGCAATCAAATTCTTTTTTAAAATACTCGGCTCTTGCCGCAAAAGATGCATTTGCAGAAGTATATCCAGCCTCCATAAACAACGAATGCTCTTTCATGATACGGCTGAAAAATAAGTGCAGTTCAAGTGACTTCAAAACATAATTTTCAGTATTCATAAATTCCTCCATAAGCATAATAGTAGACAGTTGTATTGTATGCATCGGAGTCCTGATATGATACTAAAAAAAGCAGAATATCCGGAGTCACACAGATTCCGGACATTTTATACAGGTAAAGGCTTTCAGCATTCCTTAACCTGTAAGGGGGAGTATTATGGATATTGTTGTTCCGGCGTTAAGCCTGCTGCTGACTTTAATTGTTCCCGAATGCAGTTTAACTATCTGCTCAGCGATCGCCATACCAAGACCTGTTCCTTCAGGTTTAACTTTTGTTGAGGTTCCCCGGTAGTATCTGTCAAAAAGC
Organism: Oscillospiraceae bacterium; assembly: GCA_030539275.1. Taxonomy (GTDB): domain Bacteria; phylum Bacillota; class Clostridia; order Oscillospirales; family Ruminococcaceae; genus HUN007. The sequence continues at coordinate 11,548 of JAUNSK010000001.1, forward strand.
TTTTCTGATTCCTCCTGAGTCATTCCGCGTCCGTTATCACCGATTTTAATTATAACTGAATCTGCTGATTCTAAACGAACGGTTATATCGACTTTTTTATCATTATGAACTATAGAATTTATCAGAATATTGCTGACTGCTCTTTTCAGTAATCCGGCATCAAAGTCATATTCAATAAGGTCACTGCAGGCATCGAAATCAACAGCGGCATTTTCATAGTCAGGATTATTCAGAATGTCTATAATAAGTTCCTTTACAAAACGGCTTAGGTTCTGTTTTGCTTTCCGGACAGGAATAATGCCGTTCTTTAACTGATAAGTAAGCTTCAGGTCATTGATGAGCTGCTCGGCATACAAGGTGTTTTTGCCGATGATCTCTCCGTATTCGCGGGCTTTTTGCCATGACAGGTCATCTTCTGTAAGAGATAATATTTCGGCGTATCCCTTAATAGGGGCAAGTGGAGTTTTCAGATCATGGGTTATGTTCGTGATCCATTCTTCTCTTGATCTTTCAGTCTGCGCGCGTCTCAAATCAGCCTCATGAATATCCTTGTCTAACTGATTTATGCCGTCATAAATTTCGTATAAGAACTTATGCTTTATAACAGGAGTATATTTTCTTGAGGCTATCTGGTTTAATAAATGCTGGATCTTTTTCAGATTTTCGGATATGACAATGACGTATATTATTCCGAATATCACAACAGCTATAAATGTAACTGCTATAACTGCAACGATAGGAAGCTTTCCTGAATCATATCTCCTGGTATCGACATAAGTAATAACTTTTGAGATTTTAAACGGGAACCCGATAATGTACGTATACGATGAATTATCAGCTGCACCAAGCATAGCTGTGTCAGTGTCTGTGCCGTTCTGATAGATATCTACAAGATCATATGGTGAATAATGTGACGCTGCCGATTCCGGCTTATTGCAGCTTAATATTTCGTCACCGTTTTTATCGATTATCTGAAGCCAGAGATGATTGTTATTTATAAGTGACAAACCATATTCTGAAACCAGTGGAGTACCGTTTTTGTCCTCAATATACTGTGAAAACTCAGATGTAAAGTCCTTTGCCCAAGTTGTACTGATAGTTTTTCCGTTAGTGTCAACTGTAGTTGTTGTATAGAAGTATGTTACACCAAAGCATACTATGATCCCGAAAATCAGAATAAACGGAATAAGGAAAACGTAAAATATTGAGCCGGATTTTTTTTGTTTCATGCCTGTTTACCTGTCGGCTTTGCAAACCTGTAGCCAAGTCCCTTGACAGTAATTATCTTAGTCGGATGAGACGCATCATCTTCAATTTTTTCACGCAGATGCCTGATATGTACCATTATTGTGTTGTCGCAGACAGCACTCAGTTCACCCCATACCTGTTCATACAGATGTTCTTTGCTGATTATTTTCCCCGGGTTCTCCATAAAGTACAGGAGCATTTTAAATTCACGGGCGGTAAGATCAAGCAGTTTACCGCTGCAGGTCACACAGCAGGCATCCGTATCTGCCACGAGAGTTCCGGCTTCAATTGTGTTTGTGTGAGTGCTTTGATCTGACCTGTTGTACTGAAGCCTCCTCAGCTGGGCTTTTATACGGAAAACAAGTTCTCTTGGGCTGAAAGGCTTCGTAATATAATCATCTCCGCCGCAGCTCAGCCCCAGAATCTTGTCAACATCATCATTTTTGGATGATAAAAAAAGAATCGGTGCATATGTAAAAGAGCGGATCTTTCTGCACACTTCAATTCCGTCAATATCCGGAAGCATTACATCAAGTACGATAACATCAGGATCATTTTGTTTGCAAATGTCAACAGCAGCCTGTCCGCAGTTTGCCTTATATATATGCCTGAAACCATCCTGCAGCAGAACCTCTTCTATCATATCTGTAATGTCAGTTTCGTCATCAACAAGAAGGATCGTACTCTCATTTATCGGATTACTCATGTTTATTTCTCTCTTTCTGTCACTGATAAGTTTAATGTTATATGAAAAACCAGGTTGTTAAATATATTGTTTTTATTCAGTATAGCTTATAAAATAATTAAATGCAACAGGTGTGTACGGGATGAAGATGTGCATTGATATATTAAGTTATTTTCGGTTGATCTTTACTGCAACAACATAATATTGTAAAATAAAGTCAGGTTTACAATTAATATATTATCTGATATAATATTACTGGAAATTTTTAATATGCAATGAATAAAGGAGTATTTATGAGAAAAAAATCAATAGCTGTTGTATGTATAGCAGCAATATTAGTTCTTACATCATGCAATAAAAGTAATTTAATTGATAATAAAATAAATATCAACAGCAGCAATACAGGTAAACAGCAGATGTCTGAATCAGAAAAATTTTATAGTTGTCAGATTGTCGATAAAAATATATCACCCAAATCTGTTATCGGATTTAATAATGATAAGATTTATAATGCTGTATGGAGTAATGATAGTAATCTGGGATTTGCCTGCTGCGATTCACCAGGTGACCGCCGAAGTTTTCCTGATGGTCTCTCAAACATTATATCAGCCGGTGTATATAATAATAAAATGTATATAAATATGCTGGGTGAAGACGGTGCATCACAAATTGTAACAGTTGACAGTAATTTTACAACCTATAATTCTCAGTTAGCATGTAATAATTACATCATCGATTTTTCTGTAAGTCCTGACAATAATATTTATACATTTAATGTTAGTAATGAAACACAGTCATATGAAATACACAGATTTCATGATGGAGTGTCAGAATGCTGTGTCAGCCTGAGTGATCTTACCAATTCAGACCAGAATGCTTATGTCTGTGATATTAAAGTATTTTCAGACGTTGTGTATCTTACAGTCAATACAAATGATAAATCATATATTCTTGTGCTTGACAATAATCTTAATTGTATAAAGAAAATTGAAAATGAAGAATTTATATCTTTATCCCATATTACAAATGCCGGCGATGACGTACTGTTGTATACTGCTGATATCGATACTGACAATAATTGTATAGTTATATATAGTATTGACGCAAACACATACCAGGTTAATAATGTTGATATAATATCTCAGGCAAGTTGTGTATATAGCGGCAACAGTGTCTACGATTTTTTTTACTGTACTGAAAAAGAAATATTCGGATATAAGGCAGATGACTGCTCATCAACATATATAGCAGATAAAAATGATGACTTATCTGATATATTTACAATAGATGATACAATACATTTTCTGTTATCAGATAGTGTTTTTTCTGAACAGATATCAGCATATACTTTAAGTGCTGATGATATAATTCCTGTTTACAATTATCAGGGAAACTCAAGTATATCCGGAGAAGAAATACTTCCATCGGGCGTGCTTCAGTTGGTAGAAGCACAAAAAAATGATTCTGATTATACTCTTCATATTGTAAATACAGAAGATCTTTCATCCGGTGAAGTTTGTATTGTTCCTCAGCAATCATATGATCTTCTTAAAGTTTTATATATAGATAATGACAATGTGTTGGTTCAGATGTATAATCAAGATACAAATGATGAGAAGATATGCAGTTACGATATGAATGGGAAATTTCTTTTTGAATATAGTATTGATCCGGCAGCCAGTATCGGTAAGATAATATTATCTGAAAACAACTGTGCTTATGTAAATTACTGGACGGATAAAGGAAGCTATTTTTCACTGATAAATGCACAGGATCATAGTATATGTGATGAGAAGATCAAATGCCCTGACAATTTTCTGAACAGCTTTAACGGAAAGGGCAGGTATGACTTATTTTATTCTACAGATTCCGGAATATATGGCGTAGAATATGAAAACAGTAAAATTACAGAGATTTTGAATCTTAATCAATGCGATCTTCCTGAAGAAGCTGTGATTCATGATTTTTATTACCAGGATGAAAATACTATGTATATCTCCACAGATGAAGCAATATATAAGCTTGTTCCTTCTGGTGATACACCGAAAGTAAGCGATGGCATTTCCATAGGCTGTATTTCTGATAATGTGGATCCTGAGCTTATAAAAAAATTCAAAAAAGAAAATCCATCATGTGATGTAAATATTGTAAGATATTATGAAAACACGGATGAGGATGATATTTCAAAAAAAATTGATATGGATCTCTTATCAGATAAATGTCCCGATATACTGACTTTTTATAATCAGGATTACTATTCACCTGCCAGACATAATAATAAAAACGCCTATGCAGATCTATATGAACTTATGGAAAATGATGCAGAATTAACACGTGATATGTTGCTTCCTAATATTCTTGAGGCGCTTGAGGATAATCACAGCTTATATCAGATAACTCCATCATTTACTGTAGATACAATTCTGGGTAAACCGGATGTTTTAAATGAGTATAGTAAATGGGATACAGACAGTTATGTTGATTTTATCAATAATCATCCTGATAATGCATTCGAGATAAATGATCAGACAAATTTTTCAAACGGAGGATGGCACTTCAACTCATTTATAAATTATGAAGATGCAACCTGCACATTTGAAAGTGATAGTTTTAAAGCATTGTTTGATTGTATGTTAAATACTCCTGAATCAGCTGAAGCCGCAGAAAATTATTATTTAAAATATTATCAGATAAATGATTTTAATAATCTTAATATTTTAGAGGATACAGATTTCGGCGGAGAAAAAGTTGTTAATATAGGCTATCCTGATATTCCTGGAAATGGTGCTTTGATAGATACTGGTGAACAGTATTCGATTCTGAAGCAAAGCAAAAATATTGATTATGCCTGGAAGTTTATTAAGTTATTATTCAGTGATGAAAATCAGAGCCGGTATTATAAATACAACTTCACTGGTTTTCCGATGAGAAAAGATCTGATTGAAAATATGAAACAAAAGACAAAGACTGTGTCACAGGATGATACATATGGTGCAATAATGTCTATAGGTGATAAAACGGGCAGGAATATAGATGTTGGTATTCCTGATGAAGAACAGATAAGTAAGATCAGTGATATTATTGAAGAGGCGGTATGCCTTAAAAATGCCGATAATTCTGTAAATAGCATTATAACAGAGGAATACGTTAATACTTTACTTGAAGGCAGCAGCTCAGATGAAGCGATCCGCAATATTCAGAACAGAGTTCAGATATATCTTAATGAGCAGTATTGATCATTGAAAAATCAAAAAATAAAAAATACAGTATTTAATTCACTTAAGGAACAGTTGAAAG
>JAUNSK010000001.1:16787-82254 GCA_030539275.1 Oscillospiraceae bacterium
ATCAAAAAATAAAAAATAAAAAATATAGTCCTCGGTATAATGTATCTGCATTGTCTGAAGACAGGGTACTTTGAAATTCGCAAAAAAAAGCTGTTATACTGACAAAAAACATATTGTATGGAACCAGAAAAGTATAAATACAGACACTGATTAGTTGGTTTATCTTAACCTGAAAAAAGGAAAAGCAAGCAGTGAGTCTCACTTCATGAGATTCGCTGCTTGCTTTTTGTCGATACTGGTAATTCTGCAATCATTAATAAAGTACTCTGAAAATTCATGTAAATCACAGCTCAGAAATATGGTGCGGATAAACCTGTGTATCAGCCAGCATTTTCATTTACGAATTCTATTGTCTTCTCGATCATCTGTATTCCTTTATCATCTGTAAATCTGTGATCGGCACCCTCAATTGTTACTACAGTCAGTGAAGGGAATAGCTCTGATGCCCTTTTAAAATATTCCGGGAATTGCAGACCTACACACGGAGACACTGTACCCTGAAAAAGAAGTACATTTTTATCATAATCCGGCATCTTTTCAAAAATATCAAACGAAAGAATATCCTCGGCAAACATTTTACTTATAGCACCAAAAGAAGGATCCTTGACAACATCAGGTATTTCGGATCCTTCAGGGATCAGATCTCTGAATGTGTCCTGTATCTGGTAGCATGGATCAGCCAGGATCAGTCCTTTGATATCATCAGGTCTTTGTTCGGTAACATATGTGGAAACCAGTCCTCCTAAACTGTGCCCCCACAAAAAGATATTATCGCTTTTGATCTGAGGCAGTGATGAAACTGCATCATACACAGCATTCACATCAGCAGCTTCAGTTAAAGCCGAGAAGTCCATGTGTGTTCCGTCGCCAGAACTTAAAACACCCGTTCCGGTAAAATCAAATACGATACCTGCGATCCCGTTTTCAGCAGCCTTTTTGGCGTAATCTTCTGTATAAGTGTACATCATTCCCATACCTGCTGAAAAGATAATAGCCGGAAACGGTCCTTCTGAGTCGGGCATATATATCTTTGAGAAGATTTTCTTGTCATCTCTGTGAATATACACTCTTGCCCCGTTGTCAGTCTCCTCTATAAACTCTATATCTTCAGAAGCACCCGATAACATCAAAGAAGATGTTTCCTCTGTTGTTTTCTGAGTTTCACCCGCAGTAGTCTGCACAGCAGCTGAAGTGGTTTTTTCATAAGTATCAGAGCTTCCCGTATTACTGGTGCAGCCTGTAAGCATACACAGCGACATCAGTATCGCTGCGACAGATCTTATTTTCATAATTTTCTCCTGTCATAATTTCAGTTCAGAATTCTGCTTGTCATCTGTCAGAAAAATTCTGAAGTGTTGATTAATTATTTATAGTTATATATTGCTTATAATATAATACCATTTTATTAAATTAATGTAAATGCACTTAAGTAAAAACCAGCTGTATGTGAGAGAATTATAAACATATTTTATCAATTCAGGAACATCACAGGTAATCATGCAATGCAGGTTTTTAACTTCAGAGCTTTTGATGAGTGTGTTATAACAGGTAATATTGTGCTGTAAAATAAATTTTATCAAATACCAACAAATATATTGATTTTTCAGGAATATTGATTTAAAATAATATTAGAAAAAAATCTTACTTAAATGAACATCGTCGTCCATTTATCAATTAATAATAAATATTTATGTTAATTATTTGTCATAGACGGACTGCTGTAAATCAGATAACTGATCTGTTCAGTCATAGCAGTCTATATTTTTTTACTGAATCATCATATAATTCAATCAACAATATACAAAACGAGAGCGATAGGTGTTAATAATATGAACAAATGCGAATGTGAGAAAAATTATGAATATCATGAAATAGTAGACTGTATTACTTCTGCACTTGATGCCAGAGATCCGTATACGGGGAACCATTCAAGACGGGTGAGCGATATGGCGTGTATACTTTGCGGTTATCTGGGATTCAACGCAGAGAAAACGCAGGAAATTCACATTTCAGCTCATTTACACGATATAGGCAAAATTGGTGTGCGTGACAGCATTCTATTAAAAGCCGATGCACTTACTGATGAAGAATGGGTACTTATGAAGGAGCATTCTCAGATCGGTGCTGATATTCTGTCTAAGTCTCCGCACTTTTCCAGAATTGCCGCTGTTATTCTTCATCACCATGAGAGATATGACGGAAAAGGTTATCCGTTTGGAGCAAAGGGCAATGAAATACCGGAGGGCTCAAGAATTATTGCAGTCTGTGATTCAATAGATGCGATGGCGTCAGCAAGGGCATACAGAGATGCTCTGCCGCTTGATGTATGTTATAATGAAATAGACATCAATATCGGCAAAATGTACGATCCTGAGTTTGCTAAGGTAATGCTCGCTCACTGGGATGCGGTTGAAAAGATATACATAGGCAGCTAATTAAAAAAGCATAAACCATGATAGATACATTATCCTGGTTTATGCTTTTAGTTTTTCTCATTGGGTATATAACCCTTCTTACAGCTGACTGATCCTGTTTCTCAGCTTCATCATTTTTTTATCTATTGATGATATTTCATCGGCATATGATTTTAATTTTTTTCCTATCTGTGTGCTGCTTTCATTTTCCTTTTTATATCTGAGCTGGTTGTCCAGTTCTGCCCAGTAATCCATTGCATTTGTACGAAGCTGAATTTCAACTGTAGTGTGCAGCATCTGACCTGCAAAAGGCATATCAAGTCTGCAGATGAGATGAAGACTCCGGTATCCGCTTTTTTTCGGTTTCTTAATATAGTCCTTGACTTTCAGTATTGTAATATCACTGTGATATGTGAGCTGCTCATGAAATTTGTACAGGTCATCAACAAAAAAACAAACTGCTCGTACTCCTGCAATATCTTTTATTACGTCATGAACATTTTTTCCTGTTATTTTCCGGTTCTTGCGTCTGAGTTTATTTTTAATGCTCTCTATACTCTTTACCCTGCCGGAAATATTGCTGGCAGCCTTTCTTCCAAGCTCATCTGACAGTCCGGTATTAATAAGATCAAGCTTTGCAAGCATATATCTCATTGCAGCTTCATATTTCAAAGCATCTTCATCAGTTATCAGAATTTCATTCTTATTGTTGTCCTGCATGTAAATTAAATCTCCCCATAGTAATAAAAATCTATACTTATTATGTACATCCTGTTTTATTGTAATTATACAGGGAGTTTGTAAAATCAGATACCGCAGTGTGATAAAGTTCAGGTTAAAACATTTATAATTTTTCAGATTTTCCTGACCGGGAAGAACATATAATTCTTACCGGTCTGCGGGCAGGTAAAATCATGTACAGCTCCTTTAAGCGGAATATTATTATCATTCATATATTTTATCATTTCAGGGAAAGTATCAGGACTGTCACATTCGGTGTACAGATATTCATAGCCTGGTATTATCCATTTTGTCCATCCTTCCGGAGGCTGTGCATCAAGGGGACATTCAAGTCCTGCAAGATAAAGGCCTTTTGTAAAATTGTTCTCCCATGGCATAAAAGAGCGTGTCATATCAGACATGGCACCCCATACTCCGCCTATATTCCCGTTTTCATCTTTCTTGGCAAGGTGTGCTATTTCACTGACATGTGAATTGGCATCATCCCATAACCTTGAGATAAAGCCTTCACCGTCATATGTAGAGCCTTCCTTACCGATAACAGCAAAGCTTTCCTTAATACATTTTTCAATTTTCATGTTGATAACCTCTTTATTTATATATTTTTATGTGCATAATATATCTGAGAAAGAAAAATAACTTTATTTTATTCGTATCAGTAAAGTAATTATAACAGCCATATTTTCTTGAGTCAATAAGAAAAAGACTTATAAATATATTATGTACATAAAAAGTGCAGTAAGAACGATCAGTAAAATATCAATTATTTTATAAGGAAATAATACACATTATAAATAAATATTAACAAAAATAATAAATACTCTGGAATCTGTAACATCAATGTGTTATAATAACAAAAACACTCATCGGAGGCTCAGTATGAATTTATTACACATGAAATATGCCGTAGAAATAGCAAAAACTAATTCCATTAATAAAGCAGCTGAGAAACTGTATGTAGGTCAGCCGACTCTGAGCCGTGCTATCAAGGAACTTGAAGCAAGTCTGGGAGTAGCGATATTTGACAGAAGCGCTAAAGGAATGTTTCTTACCCCGGACGGTGAGATATTCGTACGCTATGCGAAAAATGTCCTTAAACAGGTTGATGTGATCGAGGAAATGTTCAGCAAGGGAACAGTGTGCAAAAAAAGGTTTTCTATATCAGTACCGAGAGCAAGCTATGTTGCCCGTGCTTTTTCAAGATTTACAATGATGATCGATAAGAGTACGGAAGTAGAGATGTTTTACAAGGAAACAAACTCTATGCGTGCTATAAAAAATATCCTTCAGGAAGACTATAAGCTCGGTATCATAAGGTATGCTGAAAATTATGATAAGTACTATAAATCTATGATGGAAGAAAAGGGACTTGACTATGAGATGATTGCAGAATTTAAGTATATTCTGCTTATGAATGCCGAAAGTCCGCTTGCCTGTAAAGAAAAGATATGTTTTGATGACCTGAAAGATTATATGGAAATAGCACATGATGATGCATATGTTCCGTCACTTCCATTTTCACAGGTAAAAAAAGAAGAACTTCCGGATAACGCTCCGAGACGCATATATGTTTTTGAACGGGGAAGTCAGTTTGAACTTCTTTCACATAATCCTGAAACATTTATGTGGGTTTCACCGGTTCCGGATAGTCAGCTTAAGCGCTATGGCCTTGTACAGCGTCATGTTGATGAAAACAAGCGTATATATAAGGATGTACTGATTCACAGAAAGGATTATGTACTGTCTGATCTTGATAAAATGTTTATAGATCAGCTGGTCAGGGCTAAACGTGAAATAATATAATTGCTGTTTTTTGATGATTATTTGTATAAAAACAATGAATTTGTCATTATAACTAAAAAAGTTGTCGATTTTTCATCTGAAAAGCATTATATTGATATTGCATTACTCATATGAAAAAGAGGCAATTCTCAAATCTCTATGAAGCTGTTATAATATTATCAAAGACATTTATAAAAATTTTATATAAATATTATGGAGGAATTAATTATGGCACGTTTTACATTACCACGTGATCTGTATCATGGAAAGGGTTCTCTTGAAGCACTTAAGACTTTTGAAGGCAAGCGCGCAATGATCTGCGTTGGCGGCGGTTCAATGAAGCGCTTCGGATTTCTCGACAAGGCAGTTGAATATCTTAAGGAAGCAGGTATGGAAGTTGAACTGTTTGAAGGCATCGAACCGGATCCTTCTGTTGAAACAGTTATGCGCGGAGCTGACGCAATGCTCAGGTTTGAACCAGACTGGATCATAGCTATGGGCGGCGGTTCACCTATCGATGCTGCTAAAGCAATGTGGATCAAGTACGAATATCCTGAAGTTACTTTTGAGGATATGTGCAAGGTATTCGGACTTCCTAAGCTTCGCAAAAAGGCTCATTTCTGTGCTATCTCATCTACTTCAGGTACTGCAACAGAGGTTACAGCTTTCTCAATCATTACTGATTATTCAAAGGGCATCAAGTATCCTATAGCTGACTTTGAAATAACTCCTGATGTTGCTATCGTTGATCCTGATCTTGCTGAGACAATGCCTAAGAAGCTTGTTGCTCATACAGGTATGGATGCTATTACTCATTCAATTGAGGCATATGTTTCAACAGCTAACTGTGACTTTACTGATCCTCTTGCTCTTCACTCAATAAAGATGATCCAGAACGATCTTGTTGATTCGTATAACGGGGATATGGACAAGCGCGACAGCATGCACAATGCTCAGTGTCTTGCAGGTATGGCATTCTCAAATGCTCTGCTTGGTATAGTTCATTCAATGGCACACAAGACAGGTGCTGCATTTGCAGACTTTGGTGCTCATATTATTCACGGTGCAGCAAATGCTATTTATCTTCCTAAGGTTATTGCATTCAATGCAAAGGACGAAACAGCAGCTAAGCGTTATGCCCAAATCGCTGACTTCATGGGACTTGGCGGAAACACTGTTGAAGAAAAGGTACAGCTCCTTATTGAAGCTCTCCGCAAGATGAATGACGATCTCAATATACCTCACTGCATCAGGAACTATGGAACTGACAGTTATCCTGCAGAAAACGGATTTGTACCTGAGGATGCATTCCTTGAACGTGTTCATGATATCGCAGTAAATGCTCTTGCTGATGCATGTACAGGTTCCAACCCACGTCAGCCAAGCGTAGAGGAAATGGAAAAGCTTCTTAAATGCTGCTACTATGATACAGAAGTAGATTTCTAAGAAATATTTATTAATAAAAATAACTTAATACTTTCAATACATAACGGCTGCCGGATATTCCGGCAGCCGTTAATTTTGTAAGTGGAAGTTATTTTAGTCTGTCAACACAGCCATTCATTATATTCTGCAGGTTTTCAGATATCTTTTCATCGCTCCAGTTCCACCAGGAGATATCAAGAAGCGCTGATATAACCTCCGGTGAATATCTCTTTCTGATCTCTCCTGCAGGGACTCCGCCGACGATCGTGTAAGGTTCAACATCCTTTGTGACAACGGCACGTGTGCCTATTATTGCCCCGTCTCCTATGGTGACTCCCGACATGACAACAGCTTCATATCCTATCCAGACATCATTGCCTATTACAATATCACCCTTATTGTCCCATGAACTGCTGACATCTTCAGGGTCAAGTCCCCATCTTTCAAAAAACAGAGGGAAAGGATATGTAGACAGGGAAGACAGTGTGTGATTTGCACTGTTAAATATAAACTTTGCTCCGCATGCAATTGAGCAGAACTTTCCGATTATCAGCTTATCATGATTTATCGGGTAATGATACAGAACATTATTTTTTTCAAAATCCTCAGGGTTATTGACAAAATCATTGTACATTGTATACTCACCGACAGTGACCGATGGATCTTTGATCACATTTTTAAGGTAGACAGTCTGTCTGTCACCGCTGCGCGGATAAATTATTTTTTCTGAAACAGCCATTAATTAAACCTCCTGAATTTTTATTGTGCTTATGACTATTTCAGTTAAAGCAATGCATCGTTTCACTTAAATCACCTCAGGTTTTTATAAGATTATCTAATCTTCGTATTTATCGCCGCTGTTTTCCTTATTAAGTGTACCTTCAAACTCCACCATCAGAAATTTTGCAAGTTCTTTTACAACCGGTCTGTGCATTGTTCCTTTCGGAACTATGATAAATTCTCCGGCTTTGAGCGGGATCAGACCTTCACTGGTTTCAAGTTCAAAAGAACCTTCAAGGACACAGAACATTTCATCTGAGTTTTCATGTACATGAAAATCAAGTGTTCTGTCAGCAACCTGTACTACACTGAGTACATTGCCGTTCATTCTGGCTATTTTTTTGTAGACATACAGTTCATCAACACTGTTCACTTCATTGAGTAAATTTTTAACTTCAAGCATAATTTCAGTTCCTTTCTTTTTTCTTATTAATTGCGTTATCATGCAGTTTCCAAAGCACCCTGAGCGTGGTATATATCCTGTACAGGAAAATAAATGAATAAAACCCTTATAATCAAGTATAGCATACAGGAATGTCAATTACAAACTTTTTATTCATTGTAATTATTCATAAAAAATTCAGTTTATGAGTTATAAAATTTTATAAAGAAACAGACATCAGACAATTGACAAAAACTAGAAAATAAATTAAAATATAAGAATAAATAAGTAAATAAGTTATTTTATAACATATATTTATTTTCAGATTTTGCATTTTGATCGATAATGTATATACACTCCTTGATATAATATCCGGTAAGATCATTCTGAAGAATTCTTCCTGGTATAAGTTGTTCCAGCATATAAAACTCCTTTTAGATATATCGTTTCGATATATACACAGTAAATATATAATTAGTTTAATGTCGTGCATCATAGCTAAAAAAATATATATAAACAGGAGGACAAAAGTGACGAGAATAGCAATAGCAGATAATGATAATGTAATTATTGGACTTATGAAACAATATATTATGAATTATCAGAGAGAAAAGAACATTCAGTTTAAGCTGTATACTTTTAATGATTGTACTGAATTAATTAACAGCGAAGTAAAAACTGATCTGATTTTTATTGACGTTGAAATGCCTGGAGAAGATGCAATAAAGGCTGCAAAGCAGATACGGAAAAAAGATAAGCTGGTGAAAATAGTCTGTATGATGAGCCGTACAGAGTTTTCAATCAGTCTGTTTGCAGTACATCCGTTTGATGTGCTGAAAAAACCGGTCAAACAGGAAAAGCTTGTTTCTGTTCTAGATGAATATTCTGAATATTCACAACAGCAGAATAGATCACCGATGGTGAGTTTCAGAAGCGATACCGGAATAATTGTAATCAATACTCTGGACGTTATCGCTTTTGAATACATACATAACCGTGGTGTCATGATCTATATGAAAAATAAAAATATTGAAATCAGAGCTTCAATCAAAGAAGTAATGAAAAGTATCAATTCGGATATTTTCACCTGTCCGCATAAAAGCTTTATTGTCAATATCAAAGAAATACGTAAAATTTCAGATTTCACGATCGTTATGAGCAACGGCCTTATCATTCCGGCGGCTCAGAAAAGATACAAGGAGATAAAAAATCTTTTGCTGACATCCATGAGTCAGAGCTGATAAGTCAGTATTGCTTCATTATTTTCCTCATAATAAAAAAAAATTTATGGCATTGGGTGCAGTATATCGGCATAGAGTGCAAAGCTGTTGACTTAATCAGTTTTCAGGTATAATATGGCATTATGTGGACGTCCATTATCTGAATTAACAAGGGAGATATCAGTTATAACAGAAAATATGAGATAACCATCATATATAATTCATGTCCTCAGGAACGTATGGTTATGAACAGATTGCAGAAGAAATCTTTATGCACACCAGACGAAAACTTCGGGTCATGATTCCATGGAATATATCCTGGACATCTCATAAATAAACAGAGATTACTGTGGTAATGCTGTTTATCAGTTTATATGTATTACAAACTAATGAAATGGAGAAAAAAGATGAAAAGTAAAATTAACACAAATTTAAGACGTATTCTTTCCGGATGTGCTGCTTTTGCGATGGCATCAACATTAATGCCGTCAATATCAGTATTTGCTCAGACCGGAAAGACAGTTTACTCATTTGACGGATACGATGTTGAATACAATGTCGTAAATGAATGGGAAGAAGGACAGAGTGTTGAAGTAAAGATCACAAACACTTCAGACGAGTCCCTGTATAACTGGGCAATCAAGTATGATGCTGAAGGAACAATCAGCAGACTCTGGAATGCTTCGGTCGTTGACAGCGATGAAACAGATTATGTAATCAGGAACAAGAGTTACAACTATGAGATCAAACCTGATCAGAGTGTAAAATTCGGTTATACACTTTCAGATGATGATTACATAACTCCTGATGACTTTGAACTGTGTTCAGTACGCAAAGATCTGACGGATGGATATACAGTTGATATTCAGAAGGATGAGGTATGGGAAGACGGTATACGTGGTCATATCGTAATCAATAATACATCAGACAGTCCTATTGAAGCATGGAAACTTTGTTTCGATTCAAATATTACGATTGAAGATATCTGGAACGCAGATATTATTTCACATGAAGATAATCATTACACAATAGACTGTCAGGAGTGGAGTAATCCGATTCCTGCCGGAGAATCAGTTTCAATAGGTTTCAGAGGATCATTTGAGCCTGAAACAGAGCCGGATATTAATGCATTTTCACTCTCAAGCGTTGTAATTGATTATGATTTTAACCCGAATGTTGAGGGAAGCATAGCACTGAGTGCTGATAAGACAGAAATACTTGCAGCAGACGGCTCAGAGACAGTTTATATCTATGCATCAACCGATGCACAGGTACCATCCATTTCACTGGTTGATTCACAGAGCGGTGAGGTTATAGGACAGCTGGTGGACGATGGAAACTATAGTGTCAGCGGTGATGATATGCAGGGTGATGGTGTTTATTCATACAAAGCTCTGTTAGACAAATCAGAAGCAAAAGACTATTATTTTACAGCTGAGTATTCAGATGAAACTACTGTTCTTTCTTCTGATACATTAAATATCCATGTATATAGTGAGCTCACTGATATAGATAACAGCGAAATTGCTGAAGTAAGCAATAAACTGCAGGAATTGAGAACAAGTCCGGAATTTGATGAAATGACATTAGCACAGAGAGCACAGGCTGCAACTGCGCTGCTTACTGACCTTGCTGTCAATGGAACAGAAGATTTTGAATACGGTCTGGTTGATGAAGACAGCATCTGCTATATAGATCAGATGGGTGTAGTAACATTTTCACATTCATGCGGAGTACTTGCATGTGTAATTCTGGTAGATGATGATGAACTGTTCAATGGCGCAGGAGACGTAACCGGCGATGAAGGTACAAATTCATACGTTCTGGATTCCAGTTTGTCCTCTGATGTTCCTGATGAAGTCGGATCAGCTCTGGTACTGTATGCGTTTGACGATACAATCGGTTCATCCAGATATCCGCACTATCTTGATTATGAAGAAGAGTGGGAAAGCAAAGGTCTTGATACTGTAATAGATACAGATGTTACAGTAACTGACTTTAAAGAATCTATGGCAGGCAATTCTGTAGTAGTTTTTGCAATGCACGGCGGTTATTTACCTTATAAAACCGTAACAGGGACTATAGAATATGCTCCTATGTTAGGAACACTTGAAACAGCGACATCTGCTAAAAACATTGAATATCAGGCTGATCTTATGAATAAAAGAATAATTGTAGGAACAAGCACCAGCGGCAGTCACTATCTGGTTTTGCCTGATCTTTTCTCCGACACATATCAGCATGATGAACTTGATAACTCAACAGTATTTATGGAAAATTGCTGTGGATACGGGGAGGACGGCACTGTAGATTATTCTATGGCAGAAGCTCTTGAAGATGCCGGAGTAGAGGTTACAGTCGGATTTCATAATTCAGTATTTGCTATATACTCAAGAGACATGATGAGTACATACGTAGACAATCTTCTTGACTCCATGACAGCATATGATGCACTTGAAGACTGCAAAGCTCAGTTCGGTGATGACCATGAGGAATGGTATTTTAGTATGACAGGTGTTCATTCAGGTTATCCGGTTGCATATCCGATCCTTTATGGTGATGAGAATTTTGTTTTATATAACAGTGAACTTAAAAATGGAAGCTTTGAATCAGCATCAGCAACAGGAAGCTATAATACAGTAGTCAGCTGGAAGGACCAGGGCGATGCAAGAGTTTTACCAATGCTCGGAGACTTATATCCGGTAGACGGATCTCATATGGCAATTATAACAACAGGTGTCGGCTCTGCAGAAAGTGATTATCTGGCTGGTACAGAAGGCAGTAGTATATCACAGCAGTTCAAAATTCCGGATGGAGCAACGACTCTCTCTTTCACATACAATGTAGTTTCTGAAGAACCTACGGAATGGGTAGGAACACAGTACGATGACGAATTCTCTGCAAAGATTTTTGATGTACACAGCAGTGAGGTAATGCAGATAGCTCATGAAACTGTTAATACTTCTCAGTGGTATGCTGTTTCCGGTATCGACTTCGACGGCGGTGACCATACATGTTATCAGACAGGTTGGAAAACAGTAACTGTTGATGTAAGTGCATGCGGCGGACGTTACATAACATTAAAATTCGGCGTTGTAGATAAAGGCGATTCTATATACGATACAGCTGCCCTGATAGATAATGTTGTAATATCCTAATATCACACATCAGTTGAAAAGAATAGCTGCTGCATTGCTGATGACAGTAATGTCTCTGGCATCATGCAGTACACCCGATGAAAAGTTCCCTGCAGATAATACTGCAGGGAACACTATAACAGATGATGCCCCGGTAAGCCAGGCATCATCTGAATATATAAAAACGGAGAATCAGAGTATGACTACAAAAGCAGACTGCAGTGTACAGATCATAAAAAACGGTGAAACAGTCTGTCTTGAGGATGATGAATTAACCGGACTGATTCAGGCTGCTGAAAAATCTTTTGAAAATAATATCATGATGATCAATATAATGATTTCACAGCAGGATATTGAAGCATTCGGTGAGAACGGACTTTCAGTACTTATTGATTATCCGGATGGGAAAAAAATAAAAGTTTCAGATATTCAGATAACCGTTGAAAAGATACAGATCCTAATTGACGGTGAAAAATCCTATGTAAGATACTTGTCGGGTTCAAACTCAGAAGTATTTGTACTTTCCGGCAATGCATTTTATACGGTAATGTCTTACTTTGAATAAGAAATATCAGTGCCCCGTATTTTTATCGGGGCATTTTTTTTAGCTGAAAACCGGCAAAAGCCATATTAGTTACATTCATTTGCTTATAAAAAGTTATACAGTTGTTTTTTTATGTGTATTATATTATGTGGCAGATCTGCGGTGCAAATGCTGTAAATAAATAAAAGAAAGGTGATAAGTATGGATGCAGTTGTATACACAACAAATACAGGATATACCCGACAATATGCTGTTCTTGCAGGTAAAATAACAGGGATTCCCGTTTACTCAGTAAAAGAAGCTGAAAATAAGCTGAAGAAATCATCAGAGATCATTTACTTCGGGTGGATAATGGCGGATAAGGTAAAAGGGTATAAAAAAGCCTCAAAAAAATATAAAATACGTGCTGTCTGTGCAGTGGGCATGAGTGCTACAGGTTCGAGGACTGAGGCGATAGGAAAAGCAAACAATATAGATCATAAATTTCCATTGTTTACTCTCCAGGGCGGCTTTGATATCAAGAAACTGAATGGAATATATAAGATCATGATAAATATGTTTATAAAAACGGCTGGTAAAAAATTATCAGAGAAAAAAGACAGAACTGCTGATGAAGAACTTATGCTTGATCTGATGAACAAGGGCGGCAGCAGAGTGAGTGTAAACAATATGTCAGAATTTTTCAGCTGGTATGATAAACAAAGTAAAATAAAAAAATAATAAAATAAACATGTATGTGAAATGAAAACATACATGTTTATTTTTATCTAGATATGGCTGAATAATACAATATTACTGCTTGTAATATATGTAATATTACGTTTATTGTAGACTTTTTGAAAACAATATAGTACACTTAATAAATATGAATAAATTTTTGCTACAAGATACAACATAATATATCATTTATTCAATCCACACTATTCTTATCAGGAGATTTAATAATGAAGAAATCAAAATCCGGATCAAAGTCCGGTAATGCGAAAAATGGCAGTCCATTTAAATATCAGCAAAATGTAAGTGAAAAAACCGGGAGCAACAAAATAACAGCCACAATTATCAGCAGAGCTGGCAGTAAAGATCATTTGCAGACCAAAAGCAGTATCAATGCAGAGAATCCTCAGTCTGTAAAAGAGGAGACTATTACAGATGAAACAGCTATGAATGAAGAAAACAAATTTAGAGCGGTACAGAAAATCAGGAAGTATGCATCGCAGACAGGGACCATTCTTAAAAATACAGGACTTCCTGATCTGCTTCTTATAAGATTTATGGCTGTGTATCTGATATTCTCAGGGTTTTTTTTGTTGAGGTCAGTTATAGACAAGACAGATCCTGTCGGCGGCTGGAAGGATTACATTGCAGGCAGTTCTCTGCCTCTGATGACCGGTCTGACAGCAGGAGGTTTTATTGTATTGTCAGTGCTGTATTATCTGCTTCGGAAAACGCGGTACAATGCAGCAGATCATATTGCCTTATTCTGCGGGTTTATGCTATTTTCATGCTGTGGTGTAATAAAGAACAATAGTTTCTATCTGGCAACAGGTCTGATAATTCTGTCACTGATCCTTATGTATCAGATCTTTCTGAAGACTGATCCGGAGCGGCTTGATCATCTTCCGAACTTCACAGCAATGATAATCGTGCTGGTATGTGCGGTATGCGTAGCTGCAGTTCTTATTATCACAAGTATAAATAAATACAGAATATTCTGGTCAGCAACATTTGACTTCGGAATTTTTGTTCAGATGTTTCATTCCATGTCCCGGAAGCTGCTCCCTTTAACGACGTGTGAACGAGGGATGGTGCTGTCTCATTTTAATGTACATGCATCATTTATTCTGTATCTTCTGGTACCGGTATATAAACTGTTTCCTGAACCTGAAACGCTGCTGTTCATACAGCCGGTTTTAGTAATGAGCGGAGTAATTCCACTGTATCTGACAGCTGTTAATCATAAGTTCAAAGGACTTTCACTTGCAGGTGTGTGTCTGATATATGTATTCAGCAGTTCGCTGATCATGCCGTGCATGTATGATTTTCATGAAAACTGTCTTCTTCCGCCTTTGCTTATGTGGGCTATTTATGCAGCCGATAAAAGAAAGTTTCCTTTGCTTTATATCATGTCTGCTTTAGTATGTATTGTTAAAGAAGATGCACCGCTTTATATTATCTGTCTCAGTATTTACCTTTTCTTTGATGAAAAATCGGTAAGAAGAGTACATGCAGTAATACTGGCAGTACTGTCCGGAATATATTTTGCAGGTATCACCGGCTGGCTCAATGAACACGGAGACGGACAGTTCATGGCAGCAATGAGATTTTCAAATCTGACTATTGATCAGGCAGAAGGATTTACAGGAATAATTAAAAATGTTCTTGAGGATCCGCTGTACTTCTTCAGTCTTCTGATAACAGAAAAATCCCTGTTGTTTTTTATACAGGTATTTCTCCCTCTTCTTTTTATTCCGTTTATATCAAAAAAAGCATATCGCCTGATACTGATATTTCCTTTTGTAATAATGAATCTTGCAGTCGGATCATCATACGGTTATGCAAGTAATATTAATTTTCAGTATATTTTCGGACCTGCATGTTTTCTGATATATCTCACAGTCCTTAACTGCTCGGATATGAATCTGAAGACCAGAAATACTCTTGTTGCTCTTGCTGCAGCTGCATCCGTCATATCGTCTGTGAGCTGCCTGACACCAAGTTTAAAATTAAACGAGGTATATAACAATAATTCTCAGCAATATGAAAGAATGCATGAGTGTCTCAACAGTATACCGGAGGACGCCAGTGTTATTGGTTTTGGATATTACATGCCTCATATAGCAAACCGTGATGAGGTCTATCTTTTTGATCAGGCAAATCTGGAAAGTCCGCTTGAAGAGGGTAAAGAGGTTGTAATAAAGGATGTTATGAATTATGATTTCTTCATATTGAAAAATTCTGATGAAATAACAGAGCCATCACGTAAATATCTTGAGAAGTCAGGCTTTACAATCTATAAAGAATTTGAAGATGTATTTGTCATATATATAAATCCTCAGTACCAGAGTGTAAAATAACTAAACGGCTTCCGGATACAGATATTTCTCTTGTATCCGGAAGCCGTTTTTCACAGGTGTATTCTAATCTTAACGCCATCTTAACGCTTCTGAGAGGTATTATAAGTTTAATTATTTTTCAGGATATGATATACTAAGAAAAAGATCTATAAAGGAGCAGTGAATTTTGAAAAATGTCAGGAAGTATTTCAGTTTTAGTATCAGGGATCTGCTGGCTGCACTTCTGATACTGGTTATAGCTTCTGCAGTTTGCTTTGTTCTGCGTATGATAGATGAAAATGCTTCTTACGCACCTATGATATTTATACTGGCTGTATTTTTGATTTCTGAAAAGACCAGCGGGTATCTTTTCGGAATAGTTTCTTCTTTTGCAGGAGTTCTTCTTGTAAATTTTATTTTTACATACCCTTATTTAAAATTTAATTTTACATTGTCGGGCTATCCCGTAACTATCATCTGTATGCTTGCAGTGTCATTCGCGACAAGTACACTTACTACAAAGCTTAAGCTGCAGGAAAATATCAAGCTTGAGGCACAGAGAGAAAAAACCAGAAGCAATCTTCTGCGCGCTGTCTCTCATGACCTGCGTACTCCTCTGACATCGATCCTCGGAGCAAGCTCAGCTATGATCGAGAATGATGAGTATATTACCAAAGAAGAGAGGATATCGCTTCTTAAGAGTATGAAGGAAGATTCACAGTGGCTCATCAGTATGGTTGAAAATCTGCTGAGTGTAACAAGAATAGACAGTGAAACAGCTGCTAAGATAACAAAACAGCCTGAGCTTGCTGAAGAAATTGCTTCGGATTCTGTTGCAAAGTTTAAAAAAAGATTTCCTGATGCGAATGTCAGTGTAAGTGTTCCGGATGAAATGCTTCTTATACCTATGGATGCTATTCTTATTGAACAGGTAATAGTGAATCTTCTGGAAAATGCCGCTATCCATGCCATAGGAGCTACGATGATAAAATTTACCGTAACTGCCGGTGATAAATGTGCTGTATTTACAGTCAGTGATAACGGCGCGGGGATCGCAGATGACGTACTTCCTAAAATACTGGACGGATATTTCTGTTCCCGGAGCGAAAACAGAAGTGATGCAAAAAGAAATATGGGCATAGGTCTTTCAGTCTGCAGGACGATAGTCAGTGCCCATAACGGAGAAATGAGTGCAGAGAATTTATCTGGAGGAGGAGCCTGCTTCAGATTTACTCTGCCTTTCTGAAAGGATCATAAAGATGGGAAACAAATATACAATACTTATAGCTGAGGATGAAAACAGCATAAGTTCAATAATGCAGATGGTTTTTAAAGCAAATAACTACAATGTCCAGATAGCTTCGAGCGGATCGCAGGCAATGATGATGATCTCTTCTTATTGTCCTGATCTGGTAATTCTGGACCTGGGTCTGCCGGATATGGACGGCGTTGAAATAATCCGGTCAGTGCGTGAGTGGACATCGATACCGATAATCGTAGTATCTGCGAGAACGCATGAACGTGACAAGGTCGAGGCACTTGATCTTGGTGCTGACGATTATATAACAAAACCGTTCGGAACTGCAGAGCTTCTTGCACGTGTGCGTACGGAACTGCGTCACAAGAACTCATTTTCGTCAAACAGTCCACAGATGCAGCATGGTGTGCTGTCTATTGGTAAAATGGTCATTGACTATGACAAAAGGCATGTGTATGTAGATGGCAGGGATGCGAATCTTACTCAAAATGAATACAAGATCGTATCACTTCTTGCAAAATATGCAGGTAAGGTGCTTACGTATGATTTTATAATAAAAAATATATGGGGACCAAATATGAAATGCGACAATCAGATCCTGAGGGTAAATATGGCTAACATCCGCCGTAAACTTGAGGAC
The DNA here is from genome assembly GCA_030539275.1 of Oscillospiraceae bacterium. Classification (GTDB taxonomy): domain Bacteria; phylum Bacillota; class Clostridia; order Oscillospirales; family Ruminococcaceae; genus HUN007. Next base: position 34,164 of record JAUNSK010000001.1, read on the forward strand.
AATCCGGGTGAACCGGTTTACATATTTACTGAAATAGGTGTCGGATACAGAATGGCTGAATTTACAGGTGTAAATAATGAAAAATCCCTATAATGTATTTATACATTCTGTCGGATGTGTTATAATAATCTGACAAGGGCATTTAAGACGAGAGTAATATGAATGCCTGAGAATAATCCGTACCGGAGAAATAAATGAGGTATATATATGGATCCAAAAAAAAGAAATGATATTAAAATAGGTGCAGGGGTACGGATAGTACTCAAGGCAGACCAGAGAACAGGAAAGCTCACAGACGGGGTAGTTGCACGGATACTGACAAACAGCAGTACTCATCCTCACGGTATAAAAGTTATGCTTGAAGATGGTCAGGTAGGCAGAGTTCAGGAAATTGTAGAAGAGTAAAATATTAATATTCCATTTTTATGATATCCATGTTGACTGGAAAATTCAGCAGTGATATAATTGATATAAAAACAGCTGTATGGAGGAATAAAAATGTGAAAGCTGCGAAAAAAATAATTTTATTTGCTATGCTTACCTGTGCAGTATTATCGGATATCGTACCTTGCTCAGAATCAGGCCTAAGTCAGGTTGTCAGCGGTGCTGAGTCGGACATTGTAGAGTTTGAGAACTTCCCTGAATGGGTAAACGGCGGTGAACCTGTAAAAGGAGTCGATATCTCATCCGTACTTGCAGCAGAGAATGCAGGAGTAGAGTTTTTTGATGATAAGGGAAACAGTGAAGACATATTCAGGATACTTGCCGGACACGGCGTAAACTATGTTCGTGTAAGAGTCTGGAACTCACCGTTCGATGCTTCGGGAAGAAGTTATGGCGGAGGAAACTGTGATATGTATACAGCGGCTGAGATAGGCAGGAGAGCTGCAAAGTACGGAATGAAGCTGCTTGTAGACCTTCAGTATTCTGATTTCTGGTGTGACCCGGGAAAGCAGACTGTTCCTAAGGCATGGAGCGGATACAGTCAGGAGCAGAAAAAAAAGGCTATATATGAATACACAAAAAAAGCCCTGAGTGTAATTAAAGAAAAAGGCGCCGATATAGGAATGGTCCAGATCGGGAATGAAACAAACTGTTTTTTCTGCGGAGAAAAGGATATGTATAAGATCTGTGAAATGTTCTCCGAAGGCAGCAGGGCAGTGCGTGAATCTGATAAAAATATCTTAGTAGTGCTGCATTTTGCAAATCCGGCTACAGGATATTTTGACTGGTATGCAAAGGTGCTGGACGAGTGCAGAGTGGATTATGATGTATTTGCTGCTTCTTATTATTCATACTGGCACGGCAGTACACAAAATCTTACTGACGTACTGCAAAATATTGCATATAAATACAACAAGTTTGTTATGGTTGCTGAAACAGCATATCCGTACACAAATGAAGACGGGGACAAGTTTTCAAATGCAGTCAGTTCAGGAACAGACAATGTTGAGCTGAAATATGATATATCACCTGTTGGTCAGAAACAATGCATCTGCGATGTATTCAGGGCAGTTGCCAATGTAGGGGACAAGGGAATAGGTGCTTTTTACTGGGAACCTGCATGGCTCGGCAGACATGATAACACATGGGAAGAACAAAACAGGTGCTGGGAGGAGTCAGGCAGCGGATGGGCAACGTCATATGCAGGTGAATATGACTCTCAGGTTATAGGGGCAGGTGGATCATCATACGATAATCAGGCGCTGTTTGATTTTTACGGACATCCGCTCAGCTCTCTTGATGTGTTTGAAGACATATATCCTGACAAGCCAAACGGTGTTCTCGGGAAAATTATTGAGAATGAAAAGAAGACAAATGATTTCAATGAAAACGGACGAATCGATATTTATGATTATGTAATGCTTCGAAGCTATGCATTAAATGGCGTAGCTGAGCCGGGAGCAGACGTGAACAAGGATGGAAAAGTAAATGCTTCAGATGTTAATTCTGTTTTAAGATTTATGCTCGGCATTCAGACAGATAATCAGTATAATAAAAAATAAAAAATACAGACCTTATTATTAGTTTGACTAATTACAAGGTCTGTTTTTTTAAGCCTTTTTTGTGTTGTATAGAATTACTAATATGAATATAAAGATAAAAAAATGAATACAAAGAGGACACAAAATCAATCTTGTGAACCCCAGGGATTTATAGCTGAATGTTATTAAGAATGCGGTGATTGGGGTATTTCCGGGCTTTTCACAAAAGGTAACAAAAATTGAAAAATAAAGTCAACTTTATTTTTTAATTTTTGTTGAAATCAAATTTTATTCAATATATAATATAGTTGCAGAAGGAAAAAATGTAAAAAACAAAATATATAATAAGTATTTATTTACGCATAAATAAAGTATGATCATGCACATTTAAAAAACAAATAATTCACACTCTGCAGAAGATGATAAGAAATCAGGGGGGGTTCAACAGCGCAAAAAAACACTTTAAAAAGATTTATTAAAACTTAAAAAAAGATCGGAGGATGATTTTTATGAAAAAAAGAAAGAGAATAATTACTTTATTGCTGGTGTCTGCTATGCTTGCCGGAGCAATGCCTGTACAGATGATGAATGTGTGTGTCAGTGCAGCTGAGACTGAAAGTGCTGAGACAGAGAATTATAAATGCGGTGATATAGCATGCTGGAGATTTGATGATGAAACGGGGACGCTTTTTGTAAACGGATCAGGTTTTATGTACGATTATTTTGATGAAAACACTCCGTGGAAAGAGTATGTCAACGAAATTCAGACTGTAAATATATCAGAAGGCATAGTGAATATAGGTGCATCGGCATTCAGAGACTGTATAAATCTGACGACAGTAAATCTTCCCGAAGGGCTTGATACTATAGGTTACAATGTTTTTCAGGGCTGCACAAGTCTAAGGAAGATCACACTTCCTAAGAGTGTCAGTAACATTTATTCAGGAGCATTTTGTGACTGTATAGGTCTTGAATCAATATCTGTCCCTGATTGCGTTGAGTGTGTATATGATTATTCCTTTAAAGGATGTACTTCTCTTTTAACAGCAGAAATTCCGGACAGTGTGACCCAAATCAGTTATAATGCTTTTGACGGACACAATGATTCTCTGAAGATATTCGGAGTAAAAGGTTCAGCGGCTCAGAATTTTGCAGATGAAAACAGTATTGAGTTTGTCGCTCTCAAACCTGTCAGCGGAAAATGCGGTTACGGTGCCACATGGGCGTTTGACTATGAGACAGGGGTCCTGACCATTTCAGGGGATTCGGATATAGAGAGCTATTTTAATAAAAGGTGTCCCTGGGAATCATTCAGAGAAGAAATAAAAGAGGTAAGGATAAAAAGCGGAATTACCCGTATAGGATATGGGGCATTCAAGGACTGTATCAACCTTACTTCCGTAAAGTATGCGGACAGTGTATTTGATATAGGTGATTGTGCATTCTGCGGCTGCAAAAAACTAAAAGAATTTACGATATCAGATAATGTAATATATGTTGGTGAAAATGTATTCGGAGACTGCAGCCTTATATCAGAGTATGAAAATTCAGTACAGTATGTTGATTACTGGGCAGTAAGATGTGATGACATGACAATGGATCACATTACTCTCAGAGAAAATACAAAAGGCATAGCAGATTACATATTCAAAGAGCGTGCTCAGCTTACAGATGTCACACTGCCGGAAGGTATGAAGTATATCGGCTCATATGCTTTTATAAATTGTGAAAATCTAAGTGACATTCAGTTTCCGGACAGTATCTGCAGTATAGGTGACTGTGCTTTTATATACTGTACGAAACTTAAAACAGTCAGCCTTCAGAATACTCAGGCATATTTAGGTACTTCAGTATTTTATGGCTGCAGCAGTCTTGAAGAGGCTGCTCTTCCTGAAGATCTCAGTATAATAAACAGCGAAACATTTTCTGATTGTTCCAGTCTGACTAAGGTGACTGTTCCTTATACACTTATATATATAAATGATAATGCATTTACTAATTGCAGCAGTCTGAATGACATAACTCTTCCTAACGTTACTGAATGCATAGCAGATAATGCTTTTGACGGACACAGTGAAGCTCTGAAGATGCACGGCGTAAAAGATTCACCTTTGTGTCAGTATGCACAGGATCATAATATAGAATTTGTCGAAGAGGAAGTATACAGCGGAAGGTGCGGAAAGGATGCTTTCTGGACATTTGACAAACAGTCAGGTATGCTTGAAATAAGCGGATCAGGATACGTAAATGATCTTGTGCCATGGTCATATCTTAAAGATGATATTGAAACAGTAAGAATTGAAGACGGCATATTAAATGTCGGCAGGTCAAGCTTCGAAAACTGTCAGAATCTCAGACATGCAGATATTCCTGAAAGCGTTGAAAAAATAGACTTCAGAGCATTTTATGGCTGCAGCATGCTGAGCGGTTTAAGTTTATCTGACAATATCTCACAAATCGGATGTGATGCATTTTACGGCTGTTCACAGCTGCTCACAACAGATAAGGGGATACAGTATTTAGGAGACTGGGCAGTTGGTACACAGGATAAATCAATAACGGATGTTAAACTGAATTCATCAGTAAAAGCAATAGCAGACGAAACATTTGCCGGATGCAGTAATCTTGTCAGCGTTGTAATACCTGACGGAGTAAAAATTATAGGGAACCGCGTGTTTGAAGAATGTACTGGACTTATAAGTGTCAGTATAGGAAAAGACGTTATAAAGATCGGAGATCAGGCATTCAGCAAATGTAAAAATCTCACAGAGATAACACTTCCTCAGAATCTTGAAACCATCGGCAGAGGTGCTTTCAATGTCTGTAGAAATCTTACATCTATTTCAGTTCCTGATGGCGTAAAAGAAATAGAAGAATACACTTTTTACGGCTGCTCAAGAATGGTAACTGCTACGATTCCTGAAACCGTTTCAGAAATATCAGAGTATGCTTTTCAATCAACCGGCATACTGCTGAAGATAAAGGGAGTCAAGGGATCTGAAGCTGAAAAATACGCACTGAGCAATGATATTGCGTTTATTGAAACTCAGCAGAAGCCGTCCGGAATTAAATACGGAGACATTGACCAGAGCGGCGATGTTGATATGACAGATCTTACGATACTCAGCCTTTACATGCTTCGTGATTACAGCCTTTCCGAAGATAAATTAAAAGCTGCGGATGTAACAGGAAACGGCAAAACTGATATAGCTGATCTTGCAATGCTCAAGCAGTATCTGATGAAGGATGATGTTCAACTCGGACCACAATAAAGATGTTAAAAAATATTTTTATTGTAATATAATAAAAAAATAGAAATTATGTTGAAATTTTTATTCTTATGGTGTATAATGTAAATGTTTGATATAAAGACAATTTGTATGTCAAAAATGTGCACACCTGAATCCTTCATGCACATATTTATTTCACTTACATAACAGTCTTATACCTGACATAAATAATTATCATTTAGCCGGACTACAATATTTTTTTAATCTTAACATAATAACAAAATCAAGCTGAGACAGAACAAGAATTACAGCAGTACAACCGGTCAAAGAGAATGGAGTATAGTAAATGAATAAAAGGGCTGTAAATCTTATAATGAGCATAATATGCTATTTTGTTATTGTTCTGATCATATTTTCGATTGCAAGGCTTTTTAAAATAATAGTTACAACTAATCTTTTCGGCTGTGCATTTGCGGCAACTCTCGGCTGGATAATCTTCAGGATCTGGAGAGACAGCGTAGAGTGCAGAAGAAGATAAATAAAACTGCCGTCTGCGGCACAACAGCAATAAAAAATGCTGCATCATTAAAAAAAATGGTGCAGCATTTTATTTTTAGTTCATAAATGTTATAAGTTCAGGAGACTTTTCCTTAAGAACACTGAGAGCTTCTTTATCACCGACAACAGTAACGTCATTGTGCAGCTGAAGAATACTTGCTGGTACAGCAGGAGTGATAGGTCCTGTGATCATTTCATACATTATCTCTGCTTTGTCAGCGCCGCTTGCTATAAGCAGTATTTTCTTTGCTGACATTATGCTCTTTATTCCCATTGTATAGGCTTTAACAGGGACCTGAGCTTCGCTGCTGAAAAACCTTGTATTGGCTTTGATAGTACTTTCCTTGAGCTGAACGCAGTGTGTTTCCTTGCCGAAAGCCTCACCGGGTTCGTTGAAGCCGATATGCCCGTTATGACCTATACCGAGCAGCTGGATGTCGATTCCTCCCAGACTTCTGATCACACTGTTGTATCTTGCACATTCATTATCTGCGTCCATATTCTGACCGTCAGGGATGTTTGTATTTCTCATATCAATATCGATATGGTCAAAGAAATTGGTGCGCATGAAGTATGCATAGCTCTGTTCATTTTCCTTTGTAAGACCAACATATTCGTCAAGATTTACGGCTTTGCAGTTTCTGAAGCTTATGTCTCCTTTTTCATGCCAGTTTATAAGCTGCTTGTAGGTTCCGACAGGACTGCTTCCTGTAGCAAGTCCGAGTACGGAATTTTCCTTGAGGATAACCTGTGCGCTTATGATATTTGCCGCTACACGGCTCATGTGATAATAATCTTCTGTAAAATATATTTTCATAGATATTTACCCTTTTACTAAATCATCATATTAATTATTTATTCAGCCGCCACACACTGCAGCGGCTGCCTGTTTTATAAAATTACTGACAGTTTAATGGCTTGCCGCATACAAATACCTTTTCAGGCATAAGGTTTTTGTCAAGTATCTGAAGATCAGCACATTTTCCGGTTTCAATTGAGCCTGTTACTGAGTCAATATCTGCCGCACGCGCAGGAGTCAGTGTTGCCGCCATTATTGCATCTTCCGGTCTTATTCCGAAGCTTACTGCGTTTCTTACACATTTGGCAAGTGATGTGACACTTCCTGCGATCGTATTGTCATCAAGTACTGCTTTTGCACCGGTTACAGTAACCTTCTGACCGCCGAGTGTATAGGAGCCGTCATTCAGCCCGCATGCACGCATGCTGTCACTGATAAGGCAGATCCTGTTTGCAGTGAACATTTTAAATACTGCTCTGATAACGGACGGATGAATGTGAATACCATCACAGATAAGCTCTGCGTGGCTTGCATTATCAAGTGCAGCTCCGACTACAGAAGGATCTCTGTGGTTAAAGCCAGGCATTGCGTTGAACAGATGGGTAACATGCGTTGCACCGCTTGCGAAAGCAGCTGAGGCCTGTTCGTAGTCAGCGTTTGTATGTGCAAGGGAAACACAGCATGACTGAGATGCTTCCTTTATAAACTCACTGCTTCCCTTCAGCTCAGGAGCAATGTCAACAATTTTTATATTGCCGGCGCACGCATTGTTAAGCCTTTTGAAAAGCTCAATATCAGGTGCAGTGATGTATTTTTCGTTCTGTGCACCTTTTTTAAGTTTATTGAAAAAAGGACCTTCAAGATTTATTCCACGGAGAACTGCACCGCTGCCTGGTTTGTTGATGTAGTCCACACAGCCGGACAATATATCTGTAAGAGTCTTTTCATCGTATGACATCGTTGTGCCCAGATAAGAAGTTACACCCTGAGAACCTAAGTATCTGCTGAGTTTTTCGATCTTCTCAGGACTGTTGTCGCAGAAATCCTGACCGTCGCAGCCGTGTGTATGGATATCTATATATCCGGGAACAAGATATTTTCCGTTGAGATCTATTACCTCAGTTTCATGATTAAGATCAGCCGGGGTATATGATACGGATGTTATTTTGCCGTTCCTGATTATTACATTGCCTCTTCTGAAGCAGCCGTCAGGACAGAATATTTCAGCATTTTTCAGCAGCATTTATTTTACTTCCTTTTCAAGTATTTCGTCGATAAGCTTATCAACCATTATGAGTGCACGCGGAACATGGAAAGGACCCTTGAATGTTGAGCCTTTTGCGGCAGGCATTGTAGGCATTCCGTCACGTCTGAGATAACCGTACCATTCGCCGTACTCATCATCTGCAAAGTATGTGCGGCAGTAATCGAGTGTTTTGTCAAACCATTCAAGATAGGAGATATCTGATGTATCCCTGTAAGCCATCATAGAAGCGATCATTATCTCGTTGTGAGGCCACCAGAGCTTCATATCATGTTCATATGATTCAGGAGGATTTCCAAGACAGTCTATAAAGTAGAGCAGACCGCCGTATTCCTTGTCCCATCCTGCATTTATAGCATAGCTGAACATCTTCAGAGCATTTTCATGGATCTGTTTTCCTTCTTCGCCTATGCTATTGGCATATTCCATGAGAAACCAGCTGCACTCAATGTCATGACCAGGATTAACAACTCTGCCTGCAGTGATATCACTCCAGAACTCACCGTTTAAACCTGTTGTTTCAAGAGTACACTTAAGATCTTCTTTGAAATGATAATTGAATATAGCATCAGCACATTCCTTTGAATATTTATTATACTCATTTATGTTTTCAGGGTCAACACGCTTGAGAACGCTTGTAATATTGAGAAATATCATCGGATCAGCAAGTGCACGTCCGGTTCTGGTCTCAGGGTTTACCTTAGGGCCTGAACCGTTAGGATCCCTGATAAGGCCGTTGTTGAGCTCATAAATAAGCTTGTATGCACGTCTGGCACGTTCAAGATATTCCTTTTCACCGGTCACACCGAAGTATTCGGCATTTGCAATGGCATAAAATCCTTCGCTGAAGCAGTATCTTCTTTCACGAAGCGGTCTGCCGTCGGCAGTTACCTGAAAGTACATTCTGTCAGCTGCATCTCTGTTTATGCAGTGCTTTTCCATAAATTCAAGACAGCTTTTGCTTGCAGCAAGCCATTCATCCTTAACACCGTAAACGCTGCAGAGGTAAGCAAATGTCCATGCACAGCGTCCCTGCATCCATACACTCTTATCAGTAGAGTAGACGCTTCCGTCACGGCGCAGGCATGTGTATACACCGCCGTTTTCTTTATCGATTCCGTTTTTCAGCCAGAAGTTTACGCTCGCTTCAAGCTGTTTTTTTACCCAGCTCTGTGTATCCTTTAAATATTGTGTATTCATGAATATTACTCCTTGAGACTTTTCAATAGGGTTTGGTATTAATGGACAGCTGCTTTTACAGCTTCATTTATCATTGTGATGCATTTGCTTATTACCGGCATGTCAGCCTCAGTAATTGCTGCAAGAGGCTTTCTTACTCCGCCGCAGTCAATGCCGTCACGCTGTCTGATGATCTCTTTCATAACAGCATAAAGATTGCCGGTGCATGAGCACATAGCAAATATTATTTCGGTTGCAAGTGTCTGGATGTGCGCAGCTTTTTCGATATTACCGGAACCTATAAGATCAAATATTGCAGTGTAGAGCTCAGGCATTACAGCATAAGTGCCGCCGATACCTCCGTTTGCACCTGCGATAAGTCCGCTTGCAAGCTGTTCATCCGGTCCGTTGAAAACGACACGGTCATTTCCTCCGATGCTCCTGAAGTTTGCTATATCAAGAACAGGCATGGATGAATTTTTAACACCTATTACACGTGGATTCTCAAGCATTGTCTTGTAAAGTGACGGAGTCAGTGCGATGCCGGCAAGCTGTGGAATATTATATATGATGAAGTCAGTGTCAGGAGCAGCTGAGGATATATCATTCCAGTACTGAGCAACAGCATGATCAGGAAGATGAAAATAAATAGGGGGGATAGCTGCAATTGCATCTGCACCCACGCTCTGAGCATGTGCTGCAAGTTCCATACTGTCTTTTGTATTGTTGCATGCAACATGAGCGATAACAGTTATCTTTCCCTCGCAGGCTTCAATTACATTTTCAAGTGTAGTTTTTCTTTCGCTGACACTCTGGTAAATGCATTCACCGGAAGAACCGCCGACATAAAGACCCTTGATGCCTTTAGAAACCAGGTGCTTTGTAAGGTCTCTTACTGCCTCCGGGTTTACCTCTGAGTTATTATCGTAGCAGGCATAGAATGCCGGGATTATTCCGCTGTACTTTTCAATATTCATTTTATTTACCTTCTTCATATAATAATTATTTTAAATTAATTGATTTTAACCTTGATTACTGCCTTGTCTACTGTGCGTTTTTCGTCTGTCATGATCTTGACCATATGTGCATCGCGCGGGAAAACAATAAGTATTTTACCTGGTCTGAGTGTGATATACTGTTCAGGTGTTCCGGAAAATACATATGAATCTGTTTCTTCGTCATATTCTTTGTGTCTGTAATGAGCTGCATCAGCAATACCGATCTTTTCTTCGCCTTCAAGGATCACATGTACGTCAATATAGTGTTTATGTGATTCAAAGCAGGCTTCACTCTCCGGGACGGTATCATAACTGAAACGGTTGATATAGAGCTTATCACCGTCTTCTTCATGTCTTCCTTCTTCAAGAGCAGTAAAATCCTTTTCCTGGAGGAGCTCAATAGCGTCATCAAGATGTGAGGAAATTCCGTAGTATTCAAATAACCCGTTTATATCTGTATATATCATATTATTTTCCCTTTTTAATTTATTTATTTTCGAACTGTGCAGCGTACTTATTATCAGTCTGACTTATAATTATGCGTCGGCTGAGGCTTTCATTTCTGACCGGAAAATCTTCTCTGTAATGAGAACCGCGGCTTTCTTCTCTGAGAAGCGCAGCTTTGAGTATTACAAGTGAGAGCTCAAGTCTTGACTGTAATATCATTGACTGGCTTAACTCTGAATGGTCATATGTATGATGACGCGGTGCTTTTTCTATGATCTCTTCAAGTCTTGAAACAGCGTTTTCAAGGCGTTTTCCGGACCTGATAACCATGCAGTTTTCACTCATTATCCCAGCCAGGATTTTTTCATATCTGCTTGTATCGCAAATGCAGAAATTGCTGAGTGTATAGCTGACCTGGGTGTCTGCGTTATGAGTGAGTGAATAACGTGCTGCATTTTCTCCGGCTTTAAGTCCGAATACAAGACCGTTTGCAGTTGAAAGTCCGCCGATCCTGTCAGCACCGTGCATGCCGCCTGTGATTTCACCACATGCATAAAGACCCTCAGGGCCGCATGAAGCATTTGAGTCTATTTTTATTCCGCCGTTTGATGCATGTGCGAAAAGCCCGATGTTTATTGTGTCATCTACCGTCAGATGCTTCTTTTCTTTAAGCCATTCGAAATATGTCTGAGCAAATTCTGACATGCTGTTTTTTAGTTCGTCACTGTAAGTTGTTGTTACTCCGTTATCATCATCACAGTGTGCTATCATAAGATCAACAGCACAGGATATTTTCGACGAAGTAAAAGGACCGTGTGTTGAACGTACTGCAAGGACTTCCTCACTGATCCGGGCTTCTTTTATCAGATCTTTTCCCGAATGATCAGTCATGTCAACATACCTGAATACTTTTTCATTGAAAATAGTCCCGCGGCACGGTGATCTGTAAGCCGGCATTATCTGCATAAATTCCATATTAACAAGCTCACAGCCGGTCTTAAGAGCAGGAATATGTGCACATGAGGACACATCATTTGTCGTAACATGGTCTTTGAAAAGAGTTGTAAAACCACCGGCCGCAAGGATCAGTGCGCTGCATGAAAACAGTGATATTTTTTTGATATCCTTTCTGTAAATGACTGCGCCTTTTACCCGGCCGTTCTCTGAGAGTATGTCTGTCAGGGTACAGTCTGTGATGATCTCTATACCAAGCTCTTTTATTTTATCTGAAAATATTTTTCTTACATTTTCACTCAGCAGACCGTTCCATGTTCTGTGTTTGTGGTCAAAGCAGGGGATAAAGTCATCCTGCTTACTGTTGTGTGCTGTTTTAAGTTTTACACCGCAGCCTTCGAGCCAGCTTATTGCACCGGGGATCGAGCTTACAAATTCCTTCACAAGTTCTTTATCTGTCATATTACAGCCGATTGCATTGATCGTATCACAGAGATCCTGTTCATCGTCGCAGTCAGCAGCAGATATAAGTCCCAGGCCCCATGTGCCGGGGAAGAAGCTTGAACCTGAGAAGAGAGGACCTGTACTTAAGAGAATAACACCGGCACCTTTTTCAGCAGCCCTGCAGGCTGCTGTGATGCCAGCCAGTCCGCTGCCGACAACAATTACATCAGTGCTCTTTTGCGCATGTATTTTCATGTTTTTTACCTGTATAGATGACAGGCAACCTTATGTCCGTTTTCTGCCTTGTCTGAGAGAATAGGATCTTCTTTTTTGCATATTTCCATGCAGTGCGGACATCTGTTGTGGAATGCACAGCCGGAAGGCTTGTTTATAGGACTCGGAACTTCGCCTTCAAGTATCTGTCTCTTTTTCTTGGTATGGATATCAGGAACAGGAACAGCTGAAAGGAGTGCTTTTGTATACGGATGCATCGGATTGCTGTACAGTCCGTATTTGTCGGCTACCTCAACTATCTTTCCTAAGTACATAACAACTATTCTGTCTGACATGTACTGAACTACTGAAAGATCATGAGCAATGAAGAGATATGTAAGATTCATTTCCTTCTGGATATCCTTCATAAGGTTAAGTACCTGTGCCTGGATCGAAACGTCGAGCGCTGAAACGGGTTCATCACAGATAAGAACATCAGGCATAACCTCAAGTGCTCTTGCAATACAAAGTCTCTGACGCTGTCCGCCTGAAAATTCGTGAGGATATCTCATGAGATAATCAGGCTGGATATTTACCATGTTGAGAACCCTGAGCATTACCTTTTCACGTTCTTCCTGAGTATTTATTCCGTGGATCTTCAGCGGTTCCTCAAATGAAGTGTATATTTTTTTCTGAGGATTGAGTGCAGAATAAGGATCCTGAAATACCATCTGCACCTTTTTTCTGAAATCAAACATTTCATCTTTGCTGAACCTGGTTACATCCTTGAATGTTCCGTTATAATTGTAAAGAACTTCACCGTCTGTAGGGTTTTCAAGCATCATCACAGTTTTGCCGAGTGTTGACTTTCCGCACCCGCTCTCACCGACGATGCCGAGTGTTTCTCCTCTGTAAACTTCAAGACTTACATTATCCACTGCCTTTACATGTCCGACAACTTTCTTAAATGCTCCCTTTGTTATAGGAAACCATGTTTTAAGATTATTGATTTTAAAGATAACTTCTTTTTCGCTCATTACTTTACCTCCGGAAAAGTATTATACTCAAGGCATCTTACCTTGTGTCCTGCAGAAATTTCAAACATCGGAATAGTACCTTTTCTGCACTGCTCCTTGCAGTCCGGACATCTGTCAGCAAATTCACAGCCTTCTTTCAGCTGCGCCGGATTCGGTGTTATACCCGGAATAGTTGCAAGTCTTTCTCCATCCTTCATGTCAAGGACAGGAACGCTCTTAAGAAGTGCTCTGGTATACGGATGAGAAGTATGATCAAAAATATCCTCACGGCTGCCGAATTCAACGACACGTCCCATATACATTACACATACCTCATCAGCCTGTTCTGCTACAAGGCCCATGTTATGTGTAATAAGGATAATTGACTTGCCTTCGTTTATCTGGAGTGATTTGAGCAGTTCCATTATCTGTGCCTGGATCGTAACGTCAAGTGCTGTTGTTGGTTCATCACATATAATCAGCTCAGGATTGCAGATCATTGCAATGGAGATCACAACTCTCTGTTTCATACCGCCTGAGAACTGGTGAGGATAACAGTCGATTCTCTTTTCAGGATCAGGAATACCAAGCTTTCTGAACATTTCTAGAACCTTTTCACGGGCTTCCTTTTTGCTCATTCCGGTATGCTCGATAAGACCTTCAGCAACCTGGTCGCCAACCTTATAAACAGGGTTGAGACTGGACATAGGATCCTGGAATACCATTGACATTTCAGGACCTCTGAGTGCTCTCATTTCCCTGCAGTTCGGATTTTTAATGTTTTCAAGTCTGTATTCGTTTATACTGTCGTTTTTTCTGGCATTGTACTTGATGTAGTCAGCAGTTACTCTTGAGGTCTTGCCTGTGAAGCGCATGATTGAATTCATTGTAACGCTCTTTCCGCATCCGCTTTCACCTACTACTGCAAGAGTTGTTGCTCGTTTTACATTGAAGCTTACATCTTTGACGATCCTTATTTCTTTCTTGTCTGAAACAAAGCTTGTGCATAGATTTTTTACTTCAAGGATATAATCATTATTTTTCATCGTTAATATTTCCTCCGTTACTGCTGCTTTGGATCGAGAACGTCTCTCAGGCCGTCACCAAAGAAGTTTATAGCCAGAACAAACAGTGATATTGCAAGACCAGGGAATACCCATATCCACCACTGGTTTGTTACTACAGAGATAGACTTGGCTGCATTGAGGATATTTCCCCATGTAGGTGTACTGTCTGAAACACCGAGACCGATAAATGAAAGAGCTGCTTCCTGAAGGATAAAGAATGCTACGTTTGTAGTGGTTGATACAATGATAGGACTCATAACGTTAGGAAGGATCTGTCTGAACATTATTTTTGTACGGCTCATGCCGAAGGCTTCACATACCTTAACATATGTTTCACCTTTAAGACTCATAAATTCATTTCTTACCATACGGAATGTTGTCATCCAGCCTGTGATAATGAAAATGATAATAAGATTTGAAAGACCTCTTTTGTTGACAATTGCAACCATCATCATTACAAGTACAAGCTGAGGAAATGCCTGAAAAAGTTCAGATATTCTCACAAGGATCATATCAGCTTTCTTACCCATATATCCGGCAATTGAACCGAGTACAGCGCCTATGAGTGAACTCATGACTGCGCAGAATACACCGATAAAGATCGAGTAGCATCCTCCGTAGAGAACACGTGCAAACAGGTCACGTCCGATAGTGTCTGTTCCGAAAAGATTTCCGTTTCCCGGAGCTGCTTTTATATTTTTCAGGTCAGGTGTTGTATAATCAACTCCTGAAATTGCGCCTATGATACAGGCAAGAGTCATAACAACGATTATCACGAGACCTATGACTGCAAGCTTGTTATTCATGAATTTTCTTACATTCTTTTTGAAAAGAGAAGAGGCAGCGCTTTTGTTTTGTGCTTTAAGGTTTGTAGTACTGTTACTCATTTATTCTCCTCCTTATTCGCCAAGACGTACTCTTGGATCGAGCAGTGCATTTATTACATCGACCATGAATGAGCAGATAAGCATGGTTGCGGCAATAATAAGTGTAGTTATAAGTACGACAGGATAGTCGCCTGATGTGATGGCATTTGTCATTGTCATTCCGATTCCCGGATATGAAAATACACTTTCAATTACTACTGAACCGCCTACAAGCATCGGGATTCTGAACATAAGAATAACGAGAACAGGTTTCATGGCATTTCTGAATCCATGCTTTATGTAAACCTTCCACTCAGGGATTCCTTTGCTTCTTGCAGTTTTAATATAATCACTGTTAAGAACATCGAGCATTGTATTTCTGGCATATCTCATAAGTACAGCTACCATTCCTATGGTGAGTGTAAGTACCGGAAGGAACATGTGCATAAATCCATCCACAAAAGCATTTTTTGCATCCGGACTTACACGGTTGGCACTTGGGAATATTCCGAGCTTGATCGAAAAGATCTGAATAAGTACTATTCCTACGAGGAACTGCGGTACAGCCTGTCCGAGAACTGCAAGAACTCTTCCTGTATAGTCAACTATTCCGTTTTGTCTGATAGCTGAAATAATACCGATACCGATTCCGATAACAGCAGATAAAATAAGAGAATAACCTGCGAGTTCAAATGTATACGGAAGTCTTACTGAGATTATATCAGAAATCGAACTGCCGTCAAATGAATAGCCAAGGTCTCCCTGCAGACAGTTTCCAAGCCATCTGAAATACTGAACTATCAATGGATCATTCAGTCCGAGTGACTCTCTTAATACGTCAATGTTATCAGCATTAGCTGACAGTGTTTCAGGGCTTACCATAAAGTTGATAGGATCTATTCCGGTCATCTGTAAGCCGTAGTAGACTACAAAACTGATGATCAGCAACATAGGTATAATCATTAATAGCTTTTTAAGTATAAATTTTATCATATATATTTCCGCCTTAATCAAAAATATAAAGAGGGCGGGGAAGCGCCCTCTGCAGATTTGTTATTTCTATTTGATTTCCCACTTTTCGTAATCAACATCACAGTTGTAAAGTGGATTACAGAATTCAACACTTTCAGGGATAGAAAGCTTGTTGTTTGTAAATACATAAGTACCTACTGTAAATACAGGGACCTTATATGCGTTTTCCTGTTCAATGCCCTGGAGTTCTCCGAGTATCCTGTTTGTATCAGCCTTGTCTGTTGAAGCTGAAAGGTCAGCTATAAGTGAGTCAAATGCTGTATCTCCGCCGAAGATATTTGCAAACAGTGCATCAGTGCTCATGTATTCCGTATACCATTCGTTTATAGAGAATGAAGACTTGCCCTTGAAGCCGATATCATAGTTGCGTGTTGTAAAGAGATCTGTTGTACCGTCGTTTGAAAGCGTAGCTTCAACCTTGAGACCAGCCTGTTCGAGATAGTATACAACAGTATTTATAAGGTCGATAGAAGTCTGATCGTTGTTGTAGTAGCAGATTCTGAGAGGCCTGCTCAGATCATAGCCGGAAGCTGCGATATCCGCTTTAGCCTTGTCTGCATCAAATTTATAGTCAAATCCGTTGTATGCTTCGTTATCATTCGGAACACCTGAGTTGAGAACCTTTGCGTTAGGATAGAGATCAGCGAGTGATGCTCTGTCTATTGCTTCAATGATCGACTTTCTTACTTCAACATTCTGCATTGCTTCATTTTCAGTTCCGTCAACGCCCTTCATATTGAATATAAAGTATTTGTAGAAGAGAACGTCAACTTCATGAGCTGTAAAGTTTGAGTCAGATGAGAGCTGTTCAACGAGGTCGGATGCATTTCCGTAAAGGAAGTCTGTATTGCCTGCCATTGCAGCTGTAAGGAAGTCAGTTACAAAGTATGTAGTAACACTTTCGATCTTTGGTTTTTCACCTTCATAGTTTTCATTAATCCTGAGTGTGAAGTAGTTTCCTGTGTTGAATGTATCAACTGTGTACATACCGGATGTTACAGGATTTACCCAGAACGGATCTGAATCAAGCTTGAGCGGATCTACACTTGAAAGCTTGTGTTCAGGAAGAACTGCAAACTGTGCAAGTACCTGAGGCATTGTAGAGTATGGTGTGGAAAGCGTTAAAGTAAGTACATTGCCTTCTGCCTTCATTTCTGAGATGTTTGCAAAAGCAGCAGTGTAGATGGAGTTTATTCTTGCAGCCTTCTGAGCTGTCTGAATTGAGTAGACAACGTCATCAAGGTCAAGGGCTTCTCCGTCACTCCACTTAAGGTTTTCTTTAAGTGTAATAGTATAAACAAGACCGTCTTCGCTTACTGTATAACCGCTTGCAAGATCTTCTGAAACTTCAGTAAGGGAACTGTCTGATGTAAAAAGGCTTCTGAACATAAGGTTTGTTGCCATTGTTCTGTTGTACCATGGTGTTGGTACCTTGTCATCTGTTGATGAACCGTCACCTGTTGAAATAGCGAGGTTAAGAGTTTTGGAAGTATTGTCATTCTTGCTGTCACTCTGAGAGTTTGTCTGAGAATCTGATCCGGAACTCTGGGTACCTGATGATGAGTTGCCTGTACTGCATCCTACAGCCATTGTTAAAAACAGTGCTGCAGAGAGTAAAGTTGTGAAAAGTTTTTTCATAATTTTCTCCTTTAATAATAAATACATAAAAACCCAAGCCAAGCAAGTTCGTCGTTTGCAAGTCTGTTTCTACTGACATCATTATATCAACAATTAAAATTATTTTCAACGTTAAAAAATAATGAAAATAATTTGCGAAATTGTGCAATATACACATATTGTCGCAAAAAGAACGTCATATCAGCATCAAACTGAAAAATAAGTTAAAAATAAAATCACAAAAATGAAAAAAGTTTTGAAAAATGTAATAAAATATGGTATAGTATATATATATTAATTTTATTGGGAGGGGAAAAAATGATTTTTGAGACGATTACTGAAATATATATGACGCTGACAAAGGCAGAAAAGAAAATAGCTGACTACATATATGAAAACAAAGAGAGTGCACAGTATATGTCGATTACTTCTCTTGCAGATGAATGCCAGGTTGCTGAGGCAACAATAACAAGATTCTGCAAAAAGCTCGGGGTATCAGGTTATAATGCACTCAAACTAGCCATAGCAAGGGGAGATACATCAGAAGAAAACGGGGGTTCCAGGGAACCAAAGGATAATATGGATCTGAAAAAGGTCTATTTGTCGGAGGTGAAAGCCCTGAAAGAAACTTACGAGCAGCTTTCAGATGTTGATATAGACAGGGCGGCTCATTATCTTCACAGCGCACAGCGGGTTTACTGCATGGGTGTCGGAGGAAGCAGTGTTATTGCAATGGAAGCATGGGCACGTTTTGTAACTGTTTCCACACAGTTCCAGTGGATACAGGACTGTCATTTTCAGGCTGTTACAGCATCTCTGTGCAATATAAATGATGTAATACTCTATTTTTCTTATTCCGGTTCGACCCGGGACATAATCGATATTCTGAAGCTTGCAAGGGAAAAGAATGCTAAGGTAATACTTGTTACGAAGTTTCCTGATTCACCGGCTGCACAGTATGCAGACATAACACTTATATGTGCACCAAATGAAAGTCCTCTTCAGAGCGGAAGCATTGCTGCAAAAATAAGTCAGCTTTACATAATCGATATTCTGTTCAATACCTACTGCAAGATCAATCCGCAGTATACAAATGCCAACAGGGATATAACTGCCAGAGTCATAGCAGACAGACTGATGTAGATAAACCATAAGGAGGTGAATAATGGGGTTGTCAGGCCTGAATACGATCAGGCAAATATAATATGACAAAAATTTATCAGTAAAATTTTGTATGGAGGTTAGTAATGATAACAAAAAAGACAGCTGTGGTAACAGGGGCTTCTTCAGGTATGGGCAGAATATTTGCCAGAAAGCTCGACGCAACAAAAAAATATGATGAAATATGGCTCATAGCAAGAAATCGTGAAAAGCTTGAGAAAACAGCTGATGAACTCAGTTCAAAAGTAAGAATAATTCAGGCGGATCTGACAAAGGAAGAGGGAATAAAAAAATATAAAGAAATGCTCATAAGTCAGAGTCCGTCAGTGACTGCTCTTGTCAATGCGGCAGGCTTCGGCTTTTTCGGCGATTCACTGAAAATGGATCCGGATAAACTGGCTTTGATGGTTGAACTCAACTGCAAGGCACTGATGAACATGACATATGCAACTCTTCCCTATATGAAAGCAGGTGCTGAGATCTATCAGTTTGCTTCAAGAGCAGCATTTCAGCCGGTTCCGTTTATAAGTGTTTATTCTGCAACCAAGGCTTTCGTTCTGAGTTTTTCAAGATCTCTTAATGTTGAGCTTGCATCAAGAAAAATCAAAGTTATGGCTTTATGTCCGGCCTGGGTACAGACAGAATTTTTCGATACAGCAGTGCTTGACAAATCTATAAGCTATTATGACAAGATCTATGACCCTGAGAAGATCGTATCAAAAGCGATGAAGGATATGAGCCGTAGCCGGGACATTTCTATTTATGGGTTTACAAACCTTTCTACAATAGTAATATCCAAGATCCTTCCGCACAGACTCTTTATGAAAATGTGGTGCGGTCAGCAGAAAATTGATCCCGGAAAGGAACGTCCATGAATTTAGATACACTTCTCAGCGAAAAGAAAATCAAAACGGCAGTATTTGATATTGATGATACAGTTTCTTTTACAAACTTTGTGATGCTTTACTGTTTTCTTAAAAGCAGAAAAATGAAAGAAGAAACACGTATAAAAAAAGCTTTATGGCTTGCAGGATTTATTTCTTTCAAGGTTCCGGAGTACCTGCTGCTTGACTGTATTGACAGAAAGTATTTTCTGGGCAGCTATGTAAATTCTTTCAGCGAATTCACTGTTGAAGAAATAGATAAATGGTCTGAAGTATATTTTAACAGCAAGATAAAAAAGCTTATAATACCGGAAACCGAAAGACTGATAAGAAAGCTTAAGTCAAACGGGGTAAAGGTTGAACTTCTTTCCATGACACTCGACATTCTGGCTTCAAAGTATGCAAAGTATTTTGACTGTCCGTACCATGCTCTGAAAACAACTCAGAAAAATGGTCATGCATATGTAGATAAAAGCCAGATAAGGGATTTCAAACTAAGGGAAGTCAGAAAGTTTGACTCCGGAGGGCTGCTTGCCGCTGCAGATTCAAGGCATGACCTGCCTGTTCTCAGATATGCACAGTATGCAGTAATAGTCGGAAAAGACAAAAAGAAATGGATGGATGAGGCAGGAAGATATCTTTTTTTACATATACGATCATCCGGACAGAATATGACTCAGAAATTAAGATTTGTACTTAGCTAAAATATTTATTTTATATTTTATTAATAAACAAATTCTTTAATATATTTTCTATACTACTGACAAAGAGGTTTTGACATAATGAATAGTAAAAGTGAAATACTAAGTGATTATATAACAGAAGAACTTGAAAAGTGCAGTCCTGATAAGATTATTTTCAGATATATCAGAGAAAGCGGCTCTCAGATCGATATATCCTGCGGCGAAATAATTAAAATGATGGACTCTGCAGCAGACTGTCTTGTATCATGCGGCTTAAAACGCGGTGACAGGGTAGTTATGACATCACCTACACAGCCGTACTATATGATCGCAATACTTGCTGCAATAAAGGCAGGAATCGTACCGGTACTGCTTGATACTTCAATGGAACAAACCACCTTCAATCAGGTTCTGGACCTTGTTGAGGCAAAGGGTGTTATGACGATACCGGCTCTGATAAACAAAATACCGGATAGTTTTATTAAAACTGTGCCGGTATTTGATATTTCTGAGGGAATATCCTTTGCACATGGATCAATACACTCTGTGGATGATTCGCTTGAGCCGACAACAGCAGTAGATCCCGATGATGAAATAATTATTTTTTCATCCGGAACAACAAGCAATATAAAGGGAGTCGGAATATCACACAAGGCAAATTACCTGTTTACCCATGATGTGCCTCACCTTTATGACTGCCATGACTATGATTCATCTTTTCTGGCTATACTTCCTCTCTCACATGTGGCAGGATTTATCAGCGCATTTTCTTTTCTGTTTCAGAAAAATGAGATATTCATGATAGAAAACTGTACAGCTTCTAAAATGCCGGCTGCAATACATCACTTTAATCCGGATGTAATTCTTGGTGTTCCCAAGATCCTTGAAGCCTTTATGAATAAAATAGAACAGGAACTTAGTAAAAAACCGCTGATAATATCTGCAACAATACATAAGCTTATGCGGTTGTCACTGTCTGTAAGAAAAGAACATGATATCAATATAGGTGCAAAGATATTCCGTCCGCTGCTCAATAAGGCATTTGGTAAAAATGCGAGAGTTATTGCATCAGGAGGTGCAGCTCTTAAGCAGGAAGTAATTGAATACTTTGCGGCCCTTGGTCTTACAGTAGTCAATGTATATGCCGCTACTGAAACATCTCCTAATTTTGTAATAACAAATATTCATGACTACAAAACAAAATGTACCGGAATGATCGCACAGGATTATATTGATGTACAGATCCTCAATCCTGACAGTGAAGGAATAGGCGAGATCGCGGTAAAATCACCAGGTGTTATGAAGGGATACTTCAAGGATCCTGAAACTACACGTGCAGCGTTTAATGAAAAGGGATACTTTCTTACAGGTGACTACGGCCGCATGGAAGGCCGGTATATTACGGTAACAGGCCGTAAAAAAGAAGCTATAGCGCTTTCAAACGGTGAAAAGGTATCTCCTGATATGGTAGAGAGTTCATACCTTTCAGTTATGGGACCTGTACCATACGCAGTATGCGGAGTTCAGTTTCCTGAAAATGAATCTTTTGATACGATCTGCCTGTTTGCTGAGGGAAGCTTTACACAGGATGACCGCAAAAAAATTACGGATGACGTTCTTGCAAAGGCTTCACAGCTTCACGATAATTATAAGGTGAAAAAAGTATTCTTTATAGAAAAAATTCCGAGAACTTCTATTGGCAAGTGTAAACGGTTTGAACTCAAGGATATTGCACTTAATATGTCTGTACCTGACAGCAGTCAGTCAAGGTCAGAAAAGATGAAGACCAGAAAGACCGGTAAAAACGAAACTGTTTATTCATGGCTCTGCGGTCAGCTGACCAGTATATGTGACAATAAATGTGAGATCACGCAGGATTCAACTCTGAATTCTGACCTTGCACTCAGCTCTCTTGATATGCTTGACCTGTGTGTTGCTGCTGAAACCAGGTATCATGTAAATATGCAGCAGACACTTGACAATGATATAACTGTCGGAAAACTTGCAGCATTTATTGAAGAAAACAAATCTGAGGGCCGCAGAAAAAATCTTTCGGCAACTGACAAAACATATCCGAAAAAGAAAACCAGACTTTCCATGATGGGACTTTCTGTTATACAGTTTCTGAGCAGATGCCTGTGGAAGTTTAATGTAGATGGTCTTGAAAACATACCTGAGAACGGCAGCGTACTTATCTGTCCGAATCACCAGACCTATCTTGATGCAATGTGGGTCTCATCTTTTCTGAGCCATCAGCAGAAGAAAAGCCTCAAATGCATGGCGGCTCACGAATTCCTTGATAAATGGTACACCAGAGGTGTATTCAGCATGCTCGGAGGAATTCCGGTAGACCGTTCCGGAAATGCATCATCTGCCATGCACCGCTGCATCGAATGTCTTGAAAATGAGGACAGTGTTGTGATCATTCATCCTGAAGGAACAAGAACAAGAACAACGAAAATAGGTGAATTCAAGCAGGGTGCAGCTGCGATAGCAATGAAATCAAATACAGTTATAGTTCCGGCACTTATAGAAGGAGGCTGCGAGGTGTATCCTGTGGGCAGAAAACTTCCGAGGATACTGAATCCGGGTCATTTTTCAAGGAGAAAAATCAACATCCATTTCGGAAAACCGATATCACCGGATGAGGAAACTCCTGAGGTGCTGACGCAGAGACTTAAAAAAGAAGTTATAAATCTTAAGAACCAGGCTTCGTAATAAACATAATATTTAAAGACAAATAAAAAGGATGATAACATGCAGGTAAACCGATTATTTGAAATAATATATATACTCCTTGAACGAAAGACTGTGACAGCAGCTCAGCTTGCTTCAAAGTTTGAGGTATCAACAAGGACGATCTACAGGGATATAGAGACTCTTTCTCAGGCCGGGATACCTGTATATATGAGCAAGGGCAGCAAGGGAGGAATATCTCTGCTGCCTGAGTTCATATTGAATAAGGCTGTTCTTACAAGTCAGGAAAAAGCTGATATTCTGTCAGCAATGAAGGCTGTCAGCGCAGTGAACTTTACAAAGAATGATTCAGCTCTTGGCAAACTTGACAGCATGCTCGGAAGCAGCGCATCAGACTGGATCGAAGTTGATTTTTCAGCATGGGGAAATACTGAAAATGAAGCTGAGAACTTCAGAAATCTTAAGTCTGCTATTCTTGAAAAGCTCGAAGTACAGTTTACATATGCCAGCGGTAAAATGCAGAAGACGAGCAGACGGGTAATGCCTCTGAAACTTGTTTTCAAGGGGGCAGCATGGTACCTTTACGCTTTCTGCAAAAAGCGCAGTGATTACAGATTTTTCAAACTCAGAAGAATAGATTCACTGTGTGTGTGTGAGGAACACTTTGAAATGAATGCACCTGTTACGACACTCCTCAGGATGCCTGATAAAAAGCCGATGGTTAAGGCAGTCCTTCAGATATCCGGACGTATGGCTTTCAGAGTCTGCGATGAGATAAGTGACTATTCAGAAGACGAAAACGGAAATTTTCTCTGTCAGGTATTTTTACCTGACATAAAGACAGTATGCGATTACGCAGCGTCATATGGTGAAAACTGTCTGATCATCGAACCGAAAGCTGCTTATGATGAGCTTAGACGCAGAATAAGAAAAATGTCAGAAATATATAAATGAATTTATAAAAATATACAAATATCATTTGATTTTTTGAAGTTAATATGCTATAATAATGAAAACAAAGCATAATAATAATCAAAAGGAGGAGTTAATATGTCTATCGATTTCAGTGAAAATATAAAAAAGGTGATGCTTCTGGGGATAGGAGCAATGGCTGCAACAGCTGAAAAGTCAAAGGATCTTATAGATGAGTTTGTGAAGAAGGGTGAACTCACTGTTGAACAGGGCAAGACCCTCAATGAAGAGCTTAAGCATAATATAAAGGAAAAGGTGGACAATGTATCAGAAACAATATTCTCATGCAAATGTGATAAAGCAGCTGATACAAGAGTATCAGCTGATGAGATCATAAGCAGTATCGATTCTATGAATGAAGAAGAAATTGCTGCAATAAAAGCCAAGCTCGATGCAATGAATCAGAAGACTGATGAAGTGGCAGAAGATGAAAAATCAGTCTGAAAACAGCAAAAGGCTTCAGGAGATATTGTCCATTCTTAAAAAGCATGAGATAGTTAAGGGCTTATCGCCTGAAAAACTCCGGCTTATTCTTGAAGATTTCGGTCCGACATTTGTAAAGCTCGGACAGATAATGTCAATGAGAAGTGACGTCCTTCCTGTTGCATACTGTCATGAGCTTGAAAAACTGAGGGCAGATGTAAATCCTCTCACCTTTGAAAAAATAGTCGGTGTTCTTGAGGATGAATACGGAATGAATACTGATGAGATATTTTCGTCAATTGAAGCGGAGCCTCTTGGTTCCGCTTCAATAGCTCAGGTACATGCAGCAGTACTGAAAGACGGTACAAAAATAGTTGTCAAGGTTCAGCGTCCTGATATCAGGGAGGTAATGGCTGTTGATTTTTCACTGATGAGAAAGGCGGTCAAAGCACTGAAACTGATTCCTGTCGGTGAAATGATAGATTTCAACATGGTGCTTGATGAACTGTGGACAGTATCTCAGCAGGAGCTTGATTTTCTGGTCGAGGCAAAGCATGCACAGGAATTTTATGAACTCAATAAAGACATCGAGTATGTCACATGTCCTGTTATCAATACAAGGCTCACGACATCAAAAGTACTGGTTATGGAGTATATTGACGGCTTCGCTGTCGATAACATGGAAAAGATCCGGGAAAACGGGTATGATCCTGATGAAATAGGAACGAAGCTTGCTGAAAATTATGTAAAACAGGTTGTTGACGACGGTTTTTTTCATGCTGATCCGCACCCGGGCAATATCCGCATACGTGACGGCAAGATAGTCTGGATCGATATGGGAATGATGGGGCGGCTGTCAAACAAGGATAAGTCGCTTATCAAATCGGCAGTAAGGGCTGTTGCTGAAAATGATGTAAACGGACTTAAGTCCGTGATCCTTCAGATGGGTTTCTGCAACGCACCGGTCAATCATATCAGGCTTTATGCAGACATAGATAATCTTCTGGAGAAATATGCTTCATGTGATCTCGGTTCAATGAATATGGGAAAAATACTTGAAGAGGTCTCAAC
This sequence comes from Oscillospiraceae bacterium, assembly GCA_030539275.1. Taxonomy (GTDB): domain Bacteria; phylum Bacillota; class Clostridia; order Oscillospirales; family Ruminococcaceae; genus HUN007. Next base: position 59,724 of record JAUNSK010000001.1, read on the forward strand.
TGTAGCAGCTGCTCATAAAATAACGCTTCCCAAAGGGGTTCTTATTCTTGTAAGAGGAATGATTACTATCGAGGGAGTACTGAGTGAGATAAGTCCTGACCTTAATGTCGTTATGATCACAAAAAATCATGTCGTTGCTGATTTTCTTGATGACTTTGATATAAAGAAGGGTGTAGAGAGCGGTGCAAGAAGGATCTATGCATCCACATCAAAGTCTCTTGATATTCCGTCACTTTGCGCTGATCTTCTGAGAACCGCAATAAAGGGACAGGCAAAGTTAAATATGGATATTACAGGTTCGAAGGAGCCGCTTGACAAGATCGATGCAATGGTTACAAAGCTTATTGTAGGAATTCTTGCAGCTTCACTTCTTCTTGGGTCGAGCATCATATGTACAACGGATATGACTCCGAGAACTCTTGGTATTCCTTCTCTTGGATTTCTGGGATACATTACGGCATTTATCCTGACTATATGGATAATCATCACATCAAAAAGAAGAAGAAAAAAATAAGTTTATTTATCAATAATATAAAGCCGCTTATAAATGTCGGGCATTTATAAGCGGCTTTATATTTTATAAGATATACAGGTGAAATAATTATAATTCTATGTCATACTATGAATATGTAAATATAACAAAAAATATTGACATTAATATATTATAACTATATAATTAGTTTATAGGTGTATAAAAATCATAGTATCATTTGTTAGAGCTAACAAGAAATGAGGAGTGGATAATTTGAAAAAGCATAAGCTGATAATGGCTTCTTTGCTGAGCATCTCGCTGTGTCTTAACTTTGCATCCGGTCTGGCTTCGGCGGATACAGGAACTGTTCTGTACGGCGATATAGACTTGAACGGGGTAGTTGACATGACCGATCTTACCGCGTATTCACAGTATCTTATCGGTGATAAAGAGCTTGGCGAGGATATTCTTGAAAGACTGGACTTCAATGGAGATAATGACAGCAATCTTTCGGATATGATGATTTTAAAACAGTACGTTATGATGGACAGTGTTCCTCTGGTCGGAACAGAATTTAAGAAGACAGAGGTATCACAGCCTGTGGAGCTGAAGTATTTTGCATGTGATGCTCAGATCTATAACGGAATTACTGAAACAGTAAATGCAGGATATACCGGAGAGTCTTATGTAAACTTTAATAATGAGACAGGCAGCAGTATAACATTTAACGTAGATGTTCCCGAGGAATCAAATTATAAACTTACACTGAGATATGCAAACGGAGGAACAGCTGCAAGACCGCTTAACTTCTTTGTTGATGCATCAAGTCAGTATTACACTGTAAACTTTGATGTAACAGGTGCATGGACACAGTGGAGTGAAAACAGCGTTGTACTTCATCTGACAAAAGGACAGCATACTATAAAGACGGAATCGATTACATCAGACGGCGGACCAAATGCAGATTACCTGACTCTTGAAAAAACAAGTGATACAGCTGCATCAGTTTCGGGCAGTTCGATCATTGACAAGGGCAACGGAACCCGTCAGGCAGAGTACCTTGACAGAGGCCTTGTCAGTGTAAAATCAGGTGACGGAATGCTCGTTAGCTGGCGTACACTGGGTACTGATATAGACGCAACAACATTTAAACTCTACAGGGACGGCACACTTGTTTATACAAGCAATCCATCAGAACCTACAACATACTGGGATGCCCAGGGAAATGCAGGATCCGTTTATACCGTTGAAACAATAGCTGACGGTGAAACAAAGCAGACATCTGCAATGACAGCTGCACTGGCAGACGGATATCTTGATATTCCTCTTAAAAAGCCGGCTGATATGACAATGCCGGACGGAACAACATGTACATACTCTGCAAGTGACTGCAGCACAGGTGATGCAGACGGAGACGGACAGTATGAGATCTATGTAAAATGGGATCCTTCAAATTCACAGGATAATTCAAAGAGCGGATATACAGGAAATGTTTATCTTGACTGTTATACTCTTGAGGGCAAGCAGCTGTTCAGGATAGATCTCGGCAAAAATATCAGAGCCGGTGCTCACTATACTCAGTACATGGTATATGACTTCGACGGAAACGGAAAGTGCGAGCTCATATGCAAGACAGCTGACGGAACAGTTGACGGCAGAGGAACAGTAATCGGTGACGGCTCAAAGGATTACAGATCGTCAGCCGGATATATTCTTTCAGGCAATGAATACCTGACTGTATTTGACGGACTTACAGGTGCCGCACTGAAAACTATAAACTATACGCCGGCAAGAGGAACCGTTTCATCATGGGGTGATAATTACGGAAACAGAGTAGACAGATTCCTTGCAGGCGTTGCATATCTTGACGGCAAAAAACCAAGTGTTGTAATGTGCCGCGGATATTATACAAGAGCTGTTCTTGTCGCTTACGACTGGGACGGAAAGGATCTCAAACAGAGATGGATATTTGACTCAACAGACGGCGGATATGACAAGAAGGGCAAGCCTAATTCAGACTACAGCGGCCAGGGAACACATTCTGTGAGTGTAGCTGACGTTGACAACGACGGATTTGATGAGATAATTTATGGATCATGCTGTATTGATCATGACGGAAAAGGACTCTACTCAACAGGCCTTGGACATGGTGATGCACTTCACGTAAGTGATTTTCTGCCTGAAAGACCTGGTCTTGAGGTATGGCAGTGTCATGAAGGTGCTCCGTACGGCTGCACACTCAGAGATGCTGCTACAGGTCAGATACTGTTCAGATACACTGCAGACAAGGATACAGGCAGATGTGCTGCAGGCAACATTCTTCCCGGCAACAACGGTGCAGAATTCTGGGGATCAAGAGGTGCAGGCATTTATGACGGCTCAGGAACTGTAATAGGATCATCAGCTAACTGTCCTGTAAACTTCATGATCTTCTGGGATTCAGATCTTGAAAGAGAAATGCTTGACGGCGGTGTAGTAACAGACTATACCAGCAATGGTGCAAGCGTGATATTCAATCCATCCGGTGTTGCATCATGCAACGGAACAAAGAATACTCCTAACCTTACAGCAGATCTGTTTGGTGACTGGAGAGAAGAAATCATCATGCATACAACTGATTCCAGTGCTCTGAGGATCTTCTCAACACCATATTCAACAGATACCAGACTGTTTACACTTATGCACGATACCCAGTACAGATGTGCAGTAGCATGGCAGAATACAGCATATGATCAGCCTCCTCATCAGAGTTTCTTTATGGGTACAGGTTACAAGCTTCCTGCTGCAGATATATATGTAGCAGGCAAATAGGAGGATAAGGTTTGAAAAACTTTTTTAAAAAAACAGCTGCAGCATTGTCTGCAGCTGCAATGATAGTAACCGCTGCAGGACTGATGCCGCTTAAAGATGCTTCAGTCAGGGCACAGTCTTCATCGTATTATAAATTTGATTTCGGTAACGGAGGTACTCAGGGGGGATATACAGGTGTATCTGCATCTATGGGATATGATGCTTCAAGAGGTTACGGATTCAGCAATACTTCATGGGTTGCAGACAAGGCAGCATCCGGAAGCGGAGCACTAAGCGATGCAGTCCAGTTCAATAATCTTGACCGATCCAATACATTTAAAGCCGATGTACCAAACGGTCTGTACAAGATAACTGTATGGCTGGGCAACACGACAAGAGCAAGTGTTGTTGCAGAGGATGTACTGCAGCTTATCAATCTTACAGGAAACAATGCAGTTGACTCATTTACTATCCCTATAACAGACGGACAGCTCAATCTTATGGTTACAGAAGGAAAAACAGGTACGGCATTTACACTGAGTGCCCTTGAAATTTCAAAGATCTCAGATGATGTAACAACTCCGCCTACGATCTGGCTGTGCGGTGACTCAACAGTCTGCAATTATTATCCGAAGGATACAGCAGTCAGGGTAGGCTGGGGACAGATGTTTGATCAGTATGTTCCTGACAGCTACATGGTGCGAAATCTTGCAGCCAGCGGACAGTGGGCAGCAGGATTTCTGAACGCCGGTCAGTTTGAACCTGTCAGGAAGTACGGAAAAAAGGGAGATTATTATTTTATTTCAATAGGCATAAATGATACAAACTATTCAAATGAAACAGAGTACTATAACAGTGTTACCACAATGGTTAAGGAAGCAAAGGAAAGAGGTATCACAGTTATACTTGTAAAACAGCAGGGCAGAAACGGTGATATTACAAGAGATCCTCTGCTGACAGGAAGATGGTTCGGCAGTCAGCTTGATAAAATAGGCAGTGAGCAGAACGTACAGGTAATTGATCTGTTTAATCTTGCACAGAACTATTTTCTGTCCATCGGTGCAGATAAAACAGCAGCTCTTTATGATGACGGACTGCACTTCAACAGAGAGGGCGCTAAAGTTCTTGCAAATCTGGTTGCAAAAGATGTAAAGTTCGGTGAACAGAGTGGTCAGCCTGAGGTTACGACAACACCGCAGACAACTGAACCTCCTCAGACCAGTACAACACCTCCTGCACCGGATGAATATTACGGGGATGCGGACGGGAATCAGATCGTAAATATGACAGACCTTACGATGCTGTCTCAGTACCTGATAGGAGACAGAAGTTTAAGTGAGGACGTTCTCATAAGACTGGATCTCAACTCAGACGGCAAATGTCAGCTTGCTGATATGTCGATACTCAAACAGTACATCTGTATGGAAAAGGTTGAGCTGGTCGGAACAAAAATAATGACTTATCCTGATAAGTATTTCGGAACTGATGCAGTAAGCTATGATGCATTTATTGAAAGTGACAATTCCGGATTTACGGGCAGTGCTTATCTGAACTTTTATAATGAAACAGGAAGCTCGGCTGAGTGGTCGGTAAATGTTGCAAAGGCAGGAAACTATCTGATAACTTTCAGATATGCTAACGGTTCAGCAGATTCAAGACCTCTTAATATATTTGTAAATGACAGTACGGAATATGCAGCAGTTGATTTTCCTTCTACCTCTGTCTGGACAACATGGAATGAGAGCAGCACAGTTATAAAACTTGAAGCCGGAACAAACAAAGTCAAGGCAGTAAGTGTTACCGCAAACGGCGGACCGAATGTAGACTATTTTACTCTTGAAAAGACAGATAAGGAACCTGTAACAGTTGTTGATCCTGTCGGACAGCATACTGTATATATTGCAGGTGATTCAACAGTTCAGTCGTACAATGCAAGTTATGCTCCGCAGCAGGGATGGGGATTTTATCTCGGAAAATATTTAAGCGACTCTGTAACAGTGTCAAACCAGGCAATAGCAGGACGCAGTTCAAAGAGCTTTTTTGACAACGGAAGACTTGATACAATTCTTTCATCGATAAAACAGGGAGATTATCTGCTCGTTCAGTTCGCCATCAATGATGCAGATTATTCAAAGGAAGAAAGATATGCTCCTGTCTGCAATGATGTCAATAATCCGGCTGCAGGTTCATATGAATACTATATAGAAAAATACGTTGAAGGCTGTCTTGCAAAACAGGCAACTCCTGTACTTGTTACAACAGTTATCGGTCTTAAGGCATACAGCGGCGGAAAATTTGTTCCTTCATATACCAACTACTGCAATGCTATGAAACAGATCGCAGCAAAGTACAATATTCCTTGTATAGATCTTAATACTATGATGGTTGATAATTATAACTCCATTGGCTATGATGCAGCGAAGCTCTACCATATGTACGGAGTCGTTGCGGGATCAACCGATATGACACATTTTTCAGAGGCAGGCGCTGAAAACGCTGCAAAGCTTGTAGCTCAGGGATTAAAAGGAATATTAAAATAAGATTTTTTTAAAGCCATTAATGTATCATTTTTTTAATAATGATAATAATATTATTGCATCTAAATGCTCAATTAAACAAACAGGAAGGTGTAATAAATATGAAAATAACGCCAATTGTAAATGGGGTAGCAGTCGGTGCCGCAGTCGGTACAGTATGCTACGTTGTAACAAAGGCTTCAAAAAGGCAGAGATCATCGATCAGAAGAAATGCATCTCATGCTGTCAAGTCGGTTGCAGCAGTAATAAACGGGATCTCATCGGTGATGTAATTAATAAAATGTGATATTAAAGCCCTCTTTCCATAAATCATTTACGGAAAGAGGGCTTGTTTTATTTTTTTGTTGCTGTTGTGATATATGTAATAGCTGTTTTTAAGGTAAAATGTTTCGGCTCTGCGGAGCCGACCGGGCTTTGCGGTCGCCCGGACTTCGCGCAGATATTTGATTATTGTTATTTCAGATATTTTTTCAGATATTGTCCTGTATAGGAGTTTTCACATGCTGCAATTTCTTCAGGGGTTCCTGTTGCAACGATCGTGCCTCCTTTGTTTCCGCCGTCAGGTCCGATATCTATTATGTGGTCTGCTACTTTGATAAGTCCCATATTGTGCTCGATGATAAGAACTGTATTGCCTGTATCCACGAGTTTCTGAAGAACGTCTATAAGCTTATGGACATCTGCGTTATGAAGACCGGTAGTAGGTTCATCCAGAATATAGATCGTCTTTCCCGTAGGACGTTTTGCAAGTTCTGTAGCAAGCTTGATTCTCTGTGCTTCACCGCCTGAAAGGGTTGTTGCAGGCTGGCCGACCTTAATATATCCGAGACCTACCTCCTGCAGCATTCTGAGCTTTCTTGAGATCTTGGGCAGATTTGAGAAAAATTCAACGGCTTCATCAACAGTCATTTCCAGAACATCATGGATCGACTTGTCCTTGAACTTGACCTCAAGAGTTTCACGGTTATATCGTTTGCCCTTGCAGACATCACAAGGAACATATACATCGGGCAGAAAGTGCATCTCGATCTTGATTATACCGTCACCCTCGCAGGCTTCACATCTGCCGCCTTTGACATTGAATGAAAATCTTCCGGAGGAATAGCCTTTGAGCTTTGCATAGTTTGTCTGGGCAAACAGTTCTCTTATATCAGTAAATACTCCGGTATATGTTGCGGGATTTGATCTTGGTGTTCGTCCGATAGGAGACTGATCAATATCAATGACCTTGTCAAGGAACTCTGTTCCTGTTATCTCATCGCAGTGACCCCAAAGTCCTTTGGCACGGTTGAGTTTGTTTGCGAGATACTTGTAGATTATCTCATTTACAAGAGATGATTTACCTGAACCCGAAACGCCTGTTACACATACAAGCTTGCCAAGCGGGATCTCAACGTCTATATGTTTGAGATTGTTCTCACATGCACCCTTTACACATAAGAAGTTTCCGCTGCCTTCTCGTCTGTGCTCAGGTACAGGTATAGATTTCTTTCCGCTCAGATAGAGTCCGGTCTGTGATTTGTCACAGTTTAATATATCATCAATAGTGCCGGCACAGACAACCTCACCGCCGTGAACTCCGGCGCCTGGTCCGATATCAACTATATAATCTGCAGCGTACATAGTATCATCATCGTGTTCCACAACTATAAGCGTATTGCCGAGGTCACGGAGATTTTTAAGAGCGTCTATAAGCTTGTCGTTGTCCTTCTGGTGAAGACCGATACTCGGCTCATCAAGAATATACAGAACACCTGTCAGATATGAACCTATCTGTGTTGCGAGTCTGATTCGCTGGCTTTCACCGCCTGAAAGAGTTCCCGCAGGGCGTGAAAGAGTGAGATAGTCAAGTCCTACATTTTCAAGGAAGCCGAGACGTTCCCTTATCTCCTTGATGATCCTTTCACCTATCATCTTTTCTTTTTCAGTGAGCTTAAGACCATCAAAAAATGCAATAATATCTGTTATTGATCTGTCTGAAAGTTCGATGATATTAAGACCGCCAACAGTTACCGAAAGACTTTCCTGTTTCAGACGCATACCACCGCATGACGGACATGGTTCTTCTGACATATATGACTGCAGCTCATCTTTTGAATAGCTGCTTGTTGTTTCGGTATATCTTCTTTCAAGATTAGGAATGATCCCTTCAAATGATGTTTTATATGTTCCGGTTGAGTGTGCAGTGGTACGTCTGAGTGTCAGCTGTTTATCACCGGTACCATACAGAAAAATGCCGGTCTGCTCTTTAGTAAGTTTACTTACAGGAACGTCAAGTGAAATATTATACTCTTCAGAGATAGCGTTAAAATACATATTAGCAATAGAGTTCGTGTCAGATGTGTTCCACCCCGGTGCATTTATCGCACCGCTGCTGATGCTTTTGGTTTTATCCGGAATTATCAGGTCAGGATTTATCTTCTGAAATATTCCCAGTCCTGTACATTTGTCACAGGCACCGAACGGGTTGTTGAATGAAAACATTCTCGGAGTCAGCTCTTCTATAGAAATGTTATGTTCGGGACATGCGTAGTTGAGTGAGAAGTGCATTTCCTTTGAACCTATGACATCAACTGTAATAAGTCCGCCTGAAAGTGAACTGACTGTTTCAAGACTGTCTGTCATTCTTGATTCAATATCCTTTTTTATAACCAGTCTGTCAACGACTATTTCAATAGTATGTTTTTTATTCTTTTCAAGAGTTATCTCTTCGGAAAGATCATACATTATACCGTCCGCCCTGACTCTTACATAACCTGAACGTCTTGCTGATTCAAGCTCCTTGACATGAGCGCCCTTTCTTCCCCTTATAATAGGTGCGAGCAGCTGGATCTTTGTACCCTCCGGCAGATTCATGATCTTGTCAACGATCTGGTCTATAGTCTGCTGCTTTATTTCCCTGTGACAAACAGGACAGTGCGGGATACCGATCCTTGCATAAAGAAGACGCAGATAATCATGAATTTCAGTTACAGTGCCGACGGTAGATCGCGGGTTTTTAGAAGTGGTTTTCTGGTCGATAGCTATAGCAGGGGAGAGACCCTCTATACTGTCAACATCAGGCTTGTTCATCTGTCCTAAGAACATTCTGGCATAGGATGAGAGACTTTCAACATATCTTCTCTGCCCGTCGGCATAGATAGTGTCAAAAGCAAGTGATGATTTTCCTGAGCCTGAGAGGCCTGTCATGACAATAAGCTTGTTTCTTGGCAGTTCAATATCAATATTTTTAAGATTATGTTCTCTGGCACCTTTAATAATTATTTTATCAGTCATTTAGATTGCATCTCCTCAAGTTCTTTTATCTTATCACGCAGAAATGCTGCATGTTCAAATTCAAGCATCTGTGCTGCAGTTTTCATCTCACGTCTGAGAGTATCGATCTCTCTGTCGATCTCAGGCTTCGAAAGTTTTCTGCGTCTTGTGTCCTTGCCGTTTTCCTTTGAGCTTATCTCTATAACAGCCCTGACATCCTTTTTGATAGTTCTAGGGACGATGCCGTGCTGCTCATTGTATTCCATCTGAATTGTTCTTCTTCTCTCAGTTTCAGTTATCGCACGTTCCATGGATCTTGTAACAGAGTCTGCGTACATGATAACCTTGCCTTCTGCGTTTCTGGCGGCACGTCCTATCGTCTGGATGAGTGATGTTTCACTTCGCAGGAAACCTTCCTTATCGGCATCAAGAATAGCAACGAGTGATACCTCAGGAATATCAAGACCTTCTCTTAACAGGTTGATTCCAACGAGTACATCAAACTCACCCATACGAAGATCTCTGATGATCTTCATTCTCTCTATAGTATCAATATCATGATGCAGATAACGGACTTTTATACCTGTATTTTCAAGATATGCTGTAAGATCCTCTGCCATTTTCTTTGTAAGAGTTGTTACAAGTACTCTTTCGGACTTATCTATTCGGATATTGATCTCGGAAATAAGGTCTTCGATCTGACCTGAGACCGGCTTTACGATGATCTCAGGATCAACAAGTCCTGTCGGTCTGATTACCTGTTCAACTGTCTGTTCACTGGTGTCCTTTTCTATTTCACCCGGGGTGGCACTGACAAAGATGGCCTGATTTATCTTTTTGCTGAATTCATCGTAGTTGAGCGGTCTGTTGTCAAAAGCGCTGGGGAGTCTGAATCCGTACTCAACAAGTGTGTTTTTTCTGGCATGATCTCCGGCAAACATGCCTCTTACCTGCGGCAGAGTTACATGGCTTTCGTCAACGATCAGAAGGAAGTCATCAGGGAAGAAATCAAACAGTGTAAACGGAGTGCTTCCCGGGGGTCTTCTTGACATAATTCTTGAATAGTTTTCAATGCCGCTGCAGAAGCCTACTTCTCTTAGCATCTCCATGTCGTAGTGTGTTCTCTGTGCCAGACGCTGAGCCTCCAGAAGCTTATTGTTTTCTGTAAAGTATTCGAGTCTTTCGGCTAGCTCCTCGTCGATTTCCTTCAAAGCATCCTCAAGCTTTGCCTTCGAGACAATGTAATGAGATGCCGGGAAAAATGCTGCATGTGACAGATTTGCAGTAATGTTTCCGGTCAGGGCATTTATTTCACTTATTCTGTCTATTTCATCTCCAAAGAATTCAACACGTACGGCTGTATCTGTTGAATTTGAAGGAAAAATTTCTACAACGTCTCCTCTGACTCTGAAACGGTTTCTCTGAAAATCTATATCATTTCTTTCATATTGTATTGTTACAAGCTCATTGAGGAGAGTGTCACGTGATTTCTCCATACCTTTTCGAACTGAAACGACCATCGAGCGGTATTCATCAGGATCACCCAGTGAATATATGCACGAAACACTTGATACTATAATAACGTCACGTCTTTCAGAAAGAGCGGTTGTAGCTGAATGTCTCATTTTATCTATTTCCATATTGACCGATGAATCCTTCTCTATATAGGTATCGGTTCCCGGAATATATGCCTCAGGCTGATAGTAATCGTAGTATGATACAAAATATTCAACAGCATTTTCAGGGAAAAACTCCTTGAACTCAGAGCAGAGCTGTGCTGCAAGTATTTTGTTGTGAGCCAGTACAAGCGTCGGCTTGTTTACATTTTTAATGACATTTGCCATAGTAAATGTTTTACCGGAGCCTGTAACACCAAGCAGTGTCTGTGCCCTCATTCCTTTGTTTAGTCCCTGCGTCAGCTCATCTATCGCTTTCGGCTGATCACCGGATGGCTCGTATTCGCTCACAAGTTTAAATCCGTCCATTTTGTACCTCCTTATATAATGCATGAAATTTTTGCAGTTGTTATTATTATAATACAAAATTTAAGAAAATAAAAGGGGGAGAATAAATAAGAAAACACAGCTCGTATATTAATAAACGATTACAACGTATTAAATCCATCCCTGTTATACATAATAGTATTATAATCTAAAAACAACAGAAATGGATGTATAGTATGAAAAAGATAGCTTTTTATGATGCAAAGCCGTATGACAGGGAATCGTTTGATGCAGTAAATGACCATTATGATATAATGTATATAGAATCAAAGCTTACGTCCCAGACAGCAGTAATATCAAAGGGCTGTGATGCGGTATGTGCTTTTGTAAATGATGACCTTGACAGTGAGGCTATAGATATAATGTATAACAACGGGGTAAAGGTCATTGCAATGAGATGTGCAGGCTACAGCAATGTTGACTTTAAGGCCGCCTACAAAAAGATCAATGTAGTGCGTGTTCCTGCGTATTCACCTCATGCAGTAGCCGAACATGCAGCGGCGCTTCTTACCGGACTCAACCGAAAGATCTACAAGGCGTATAACAGGACAAGGGACTTTAACTTCAGTATAAACGGACTTACAGGATTTGATCTTTACGGGAAGACAGCCGGAATTATAGGTACAGGAAAGATAGGACAGGCTTTTATAGAGGTATGCAGAGGCTTTGGTATGAAGGTACTGGCGTATGATCCTTATCCTGTAAAGGATGCCGACTTTGAATATACAGACCTTGATACACTGTTTTCACAGAGTGATGTCATTTCACTTCACTGTCCGCTGACTGATGAAAACAACAGGCTTATAGATAAGAAGGCATTTTCCAGAATGAAAAAGGGAGTTCTTCTTATAAATACTTCAAGAGGTGCACTTATTAACAGCACAGATCTTCTCGAAGCGCTCAAGGATGGCACTGTCGGAGGCGCAGGACTTGATGTTTACGAGGAGGAGGGTGACTTTTTCTTCAAGGACTGTTCGGATAAAATAATGCAGGACGATAATCTTTCACTTCTTCTTTCAAAACCTAATGTACTTCTGACCTCACATCAGGCATTTCTAACAGAAGAGGCACTCGACGGAATAGCAAGGACAACACTTTCTAATCTTGATGCTTTCTTTGCAGGAGGAGACCTTCCAAATGAGGTCTGCTATCAGTGTGAAACAGGAAAAATAGAAGAATGCAGGAACAACAGAAAGGGAAGATGTTTTTAACTGTCAGTATTTTAATATAGAAGAAAGACACATCGCAGATATGAATTGTCTGTGATGTGTCTTTCTTTTACTCTGTTATAGCTTTCTGAAATTATGTGAAACTTACAATGTATAATTATGACATGGTACAATATTGCGATTTTAATAACCGCAAATGTTGACTTATGTTGTTTTATGGATACATTTTAAACAAAAAATAATAAAAAATATACGTTTTGATTATTAAGCATCAAACAAAATGGCTTAATTTAGCTATAAAATCAGCACAATGAACAAAAACGTACAAAATAAATATAGAATCACACAAAGATACAAACAAAACAACAAAAAGTATTGATTTTATAAACACAAGATAGTATAATGTAAACACAAACACAGAACAAACAAAATAAAAATCTGTTGAAATTCATAAAAGGAGAAATATTTATGAAAAAGTTACTCAAATCAGTTCTTGGTATTGCATTGATCACTTCACTACTGACAGGATGCGGAGCTTCTGCTTCATCAGGTACATCAGGATCAGGTTCAGCGTCAAACAGCAATGCAACAAAGATCGCTGTTGTAAGAAACCTTGCAAGCGGAGACCACACACAGCAGTTCCTCGCAGGATGCGTTGAAGAAGGTCAGAAGTTCGGATATCAGGTTGACACATTCGTTACTGACGGTGATGATGCAAAGTGTCAGGAAACAGTTTCACAGGTTATCTCACAGAACTATGCAGGAATCATCGTTTCACACGGTCAGCTCTCATATTCCTATGATATGCTCAAGCCTGCTGCAGACAAGGGAATGAAGATCGTAACATTTGATACAATGCCTTATGAAGGCGGCGATGCCAACGGCAAGCTTCTTGAAGGTGTTACTTCAACAGCTCAGAACGACCAGGCTCTTGCAGATCTTTCATTAGGTTACATGATGGAAGAGTTCGAGGCAAACGGCGGTACATACCCGATCAAGGTTTTAAAGACTTTCATGGGCCCTGGAGTTCCTCCTCTCGACAGAAGAAATGAAATATATACACAGCTTGAACAGGAAGGCAAGATCCAGACGGTTCAGACAATAGCTCCTTCTGACATGGCTAACGTACGCGGCGATATGACTACAAAGACAGAAGCTATTCTTCCTACACTCGGCGAAGGAACAATAGATGCTATCTGGGGCTGCTATGATGAACTTGCCAAGGGTGTTCTTCAGGCACTCAACGATGCAGGAAGAAATGACATTCCGATGTACACAATAGATATTTCAAATGATGACATTCAGCAGATGGTTAAGAATCCTGAAGTATGGAAATCAGCAGCAGCAGTTGATCCTAAGCTTATCGGTACAGTTAATATGAGACTTATCGCTCTTAAACTTGCTGGTGAAGAAACACCTGAATACTTCAATCTTGCAGCTAACAATATAGTAACAAGCAAACTTAATGCTGATACAACAATGGCTGATCTCGGAACTATAGTAGAGGGCTGGGGAGATGCTACAAGTGTTGAAGGAGCTCTTTATACAGAAAAGATCAAAAGCCTTTACGTAAAATAATTAAAAGAAACCCGGGGTGATACCATGAAAAACAGTAAGCTTGAAATGAAAAATATCTCCATTGAGTTTCCCGGCGTTAAAGCTCTGGACGGAGTAGATTTCAGTCTCACATGCTCGTCTTCTCATGCACTCATCGGCGCAAACGGTGCCGGCAAGTCGACCTTGATGAAGGTCCTCGCCGGTGCGCATGCGCACTATACAGGTGAGATACTAATAGACGGCAAACCAGTAACTATACGTTCTCCAAGGGACGCCAAGAATCTTGGTATTGAAATAGTGTACCAGGAGGTCGATACAGCAATCATTCCTTATCTTACAGTAGCTGAAAACGTTATGTTCAATTCTATTGTAAACGGAATGGGGAAAAAGCAGTTTATAAACTGGTCAAAGATCAAATCATCCGCTAAGGATATACTTAAAAAATTGGGTGTTGACGTTGATATAAATATGCTGGCATCTGATCTTACACTTGCTCAGAAGCAGATGGTGCTGATTGCACGCTGCGTAGTTGAAAAGTGCAGATTTTTGATCCTTGACGAGCCTACAGCACCTTTGTCAAACTCAGAAACTCAGGAGCTTTTCAGAGTTGTACGTGACCTTCAGAAATCCGGAGTAGGAATAGTATTTATTTCACACAGAATAAATGAGCTCTTCGAAATTTGTGAAGTTATTACAGTAATGAAGGACGGAAAGCTTGTTACAAGTCTTCCTATAAATGAAGAACTTCAGCAGAATACTATAGTAGAGCTTATGCTCGGCAAAAAATTCGATGATGTATATGATAAGAAAGTATGTAAGATCGGAGATAACCTTCTGTCTATCGAACATCTTACCGAAAAGGAAAACAAGATCAAGGATATCTGCATGCATGTAGCCAAGGGCGAGATCGTCGGTGTAGCAGGACTTGTAGGTGCAGGAAAAACTGAACTCTGCAAGACTATGTTCGGTGCATATTCTCATACAGGATCAATAAAGGTAAACGGAAAACAGGTAAACAACAAGACAAGTGAAAAGGCTGTTAAGAACGGATTTGCTCTTGTACCTGAAGAACGACGCAAGGAAGGCGTTCTTATTACTGACCCTGTTTACAGCAATATCTCTATTGCATCTATCAATAAGTATACAAATTTCCTTAAAGTAGTTAATAAGAAAAAAGAAAAGCAGGATGCTATTGCAATGATTAAGGAACTTGGAATCAAGACTCCCAGTGAAAATCAGTCAGTTGCACTGCTGTCAGGCGGAAATCAGCAGAAGGTCGTTGTTGCCAAGTGGCTGAGTTCTGATGCTGAGATCTATATTCTTGATGAACCTACAAAGGGAATAGATGTAGGAGCTAAGCGCGACATGTACGAGCTTATTGAAAAGCTTGCAGCACAGGGCAAGGGAATTGTCTATGCAACCTGTGAATTCAATGAGATCCTTAGTATCTGTGACAGAGTATACGTTATGTATGACGGACAGATAGTTAAGGAACTTACAGTTAAGGATACGGACGAAAAGGAATTATTATATTACTCTACAGGAGGCAAATAAAATGGGCACAGCACAGGCTAAAAAGAAGTTTGTACTGACTGACTTCGTTACAAAATGGGGTACAGTACTTACTATATTCATATTACTTATATTCTTTACTTTTGCAAACTGGAACAATGATACTAACTCAAGTATGTTCCTTACTTCATCAAATATCATCGCAGTACTCAGATCAGTTTCTATTACTGCAATCATAGCTATCGGTCTTACATTCTCACTTGCTGTAAACGGTATGGACCTTGCAGTTGGTGCATGTGCAAACTTTGCTGATACATTTATCATGACAATGTTTGTATGGTACGGAATGAGCATGGGACTTTCAATTATTGCAACAATAGTTGTATGTCTTACAGTAGCACTTATTAACTCAATTCTTATAGTTAAACTTAAGATTCCTGATATGGTTGCCGCTCTTGCAGTTATGTTTATGTTCCAGGGTGTATCTCTTACATATTCAAACGGCGGTGCTATCACTGAAAGAATGACTCGTCCTGACGGTTCACCTGCAGAAGGACTTCTCCCTGCAGCATTCAGAAGTCTTGGTTCACAGCCATGGATCATTATCATCATGCTCGTTGTAGTTGCATTTGCACACTTCTTCTTAAACTACACAAAGCACGGCAGATACATGTATTCAGTTGGCGGAAACCCGACAGCAGCTCAGCTTTCAGGTATCTCAGTTGCTAAGTACAAGGTACTTGCATACTTCCTCTCTTCAGCATTTGCAGCACTCGGCGGTATCTGTCTTGCAGCCAGAGTTGGTACAGCACAGGTTAGTGCCGGTGACGCATATCTTATGCCGGCAGTTGCAGCAGCTTACATAGGCTTCTCAGTAATGGGTGCAGGTAAGGCAAACGCGATCGGTACACTTATAGGTGCTGTAATGGTAGGTCTTCTTGAAAACGGTCTTATCATGATGGCTGTTCCTTACTATGCTATGAACATTGTTAAGGGTGCGGTTCTTGCTATAGCTCTTGCTATGACATACTACACAAAGAAGAAGTAAATAAATTTTTTAAGAGTTTCCAAAATTATATCCTATTTTCCTAAAATAAAAGAAGGCAGGGTCCTCACTCTGCGAAGTGAGGACAGGGCTTTCCGGTCGCCCTGCACCTTCGGATAATGATCCGGAGATATAAGAAAATAACTATACTATTATAATAGATAAAGGAGCATTTAATATGTCACGTTACGATAATTATTTTTTAATGAAAACGCAGGAAGTTGCTGATTACGTTCAGGAAAAGTTAAGCTTTTTCCCTGAAGACCATGAACTCGTATGCTCTGAGATCGGCGACGGAAACTTAAACTATGTATTCAGAGTAAAGGATACACAGACAGGTAAGACTATCATTGTTAAGCAGGCAGGCGAATCGCTTCGTATTTCTGAGGAAATGAAGCTTTCAACTGACCGCGGCAGAATCGAAGCTGAGATCCTTGGCCTCCAGGGTAAGCTTGCACCTGGTCTTGTTCCTGAAGTTTATCTCTATGACAGCGTTATGTGCTGCATGCTTATGCAGGATATGACTGGTCACTACATGATGAGAAGCGCACTTCTTGATCATAAGACTTTCCCTAAGTTTGCAGATCACATCTCAACATTCCTTGTAAACTCACTTCTCAAAACTACTGACGTAGTTATGGATCATAAGGACAAGAAGGAAAATGTTAAGAAGTTCATCAATCCTGATCTTTGTGAAATATCTGAAAACCTTGTATTCAGTGAACCTTTTATTGACTACAACAACCGCAACAATGTTTTCGCACCAATTGCTGACTTTGTTGAAAAGGAACTTTACAATGACAAGGCACTTCACCTTGAAGCAGCTAAGTGCAAGTTCAGCTTTATGAACAACGCACAGTCACTCGTTCACGGAGACCTTCATACAGGTTCTATCTTCATTAACGAAGAGCACACATATGTATTTGATCCTGAGTTCGCATTCTACGGACCAATGGGCTATGATATCGGCAACGTTATAGGCAACATGTTCTTTGCATGGTGCAATGGTGATGCTGTGATCGAAGATGAGGCTAAGAAGGCTGAATTCTGCAGCTGGGTAATTGAAACAAACAAGAACATAATTGATATGTTCATTGAAAAGTTCAAGGCTTGCTTCAATGAAAGTGTTACAGACACTATGGCAAAGAGTGAAGGCTTCCTTGACTGGTACCTCGGTACAGTACTTGCTGATACTGCAGCTATTGCAGGTCTTGAAATGATCAGAAGAACTGTAGGTATGGCAAATGTAAAGGATCTTACAACGATTGCAGACGAAGCAAAGCGTGCAAGAGCTGAAAAGATAGTTATCACATTTGCAAAGAACGCTGTTATGAACAGAGAAAGCTTTGTAAACGGCGATGCATTTGTAAATGCATTTATGGATGCAGTTAATAAGTTTTAATTATCCCGACAAATAGTATTTCTGCAAAGTTCCGGCTCTGCAAAGCCGGAACCCCTGTGAACAGAATAAATTCTGCAAAGCCCGGCCGCCTCCGCAGAGGCGGAATCCCCGCTAACAAAAAATAATCTTAAGGAGTAATATACATGTCAGAAACAAAAAAATCAATTCTTGATTATGAGACAGTCGCTCTTGATGATGAAAAAAGCGCCCTTGTTATCATTGATCAGACTAAACTTCCATACGATATCGAAATTCTTTCACTTACAAAGCAGAAGGAGATCTGGAATGCAATTTATCTTCTTCAGGTCAGAGGGGCTCCGGCTATCGGCGTTGCTGCAGCAATAGGAATCTATCTCGCAGCAAAGGAAATCGAAGCTGATACTTCTGAAGAATTCTATGATAAATTCAAGGCTGCAAAGGAATATCTTGCATCATCAAGACCAACAGCTGTAAACCTGTTCTGGGCTCTTAACAGAATGGATGACTGCTGCAGGGCAAACCTTGACAAGACACCATCAGAGATCAAGAAGATCCTTCATGACGAAGCAGTTGCTATCCATGATGAAGACGTATGGGTATGCAAGCAGATCGGTCAGTACGGCCTTTCACTTGTAAAGCCTGGCGACGGCCTTCTCACACACTGCAATGCCGGTAAGCTTGCAACAGTTAAGTACGGTACAGCTACAGCTCCGATGTATCTTGGTCAGGAGCAGGGCTATAACTTCAGAATATTTGCTGATGAAACAAGACCGCTTCTTCAGGGCGCAAGACTTACAGCATTTGAGCTTCATGAGTCAGGACTTGACGTTACACTTATCTGTGACAACATGTCTGCATCTGTTATGAAAAAGGGACTTGTAAACGCAGTATTTGTCGGATGCGACCGCGTTGCAGCAAACGGCGATACAGCTAACAAGGTTGGAACAAGCCTCGTTGCTACAGTAGCTAAGCGTTATAATGTTCCTGTATATATCTGTGCACCTACATCAACAATAGATCTTAATACTCCTACAGGCGACGATATACATATCGAAGAAAGACCTGCAGAGGAAATAACAGAGATGTGGTATAAGGAACGTATGGCACCGGATGGAGTTAAGGTATTCAATCCATGCTTTGACGTAACTGACAATGACCTCATTGCAGGTATTATAACTGAATATGGTATTGCACGTCCTCCGTTTGCGCAGTCACTTAAAGAGATATTCGAAAAGAAGAAAGCACATAAAGACAGTAATAAGTAAACAAAAAACAGGGAACAGCATGTGAGTTGTTCCCTGTTTATTTGATTATCAGCAGTGTATATACTGTGTAGATATGCTGTCCAGATATTCCTGCCACTGTCTGTCAAGAGTTTTGTCAGTAACGATTCCTTTCATATCACTGATGTCGCATATTTTGATAAATGAAGTTTTATCGAACTTTGAGTAATCTGCTACGAAGTATGGTTCATTGCAGCGGTTTATAACTGCTTTTCTGATAACAGCGAGATCTTCACATGAATCGGTTATGCCGTTTTCCATTGAGAGTGTACGTGCAGAGATAAACGCTTTGTCTACATAAAGATTTCTGATCTGTTCAAATGTCATATTTCCGAGAAAAGCCTGATGAAGGGAACTGTATGTTCCTCCGATGCCTACAAGCTTTATGTTTTCATACTTTACGAGCTGGTTTGCGATAAGTACAGAATTTGTAACTACGGTAAGTTTAAGATTTATTATTTCTTTTGCGATAAAGCTTGCTGTCGTCGACGGATCCAGAAAAATGGAATCACCGTTATTTATGAGCTTAGCGCAGCATTTTGCAATAATCGCTTTTGAGTCTGTGTATGAGACCTGGCGCAGTGAAATATCAACATGATTTTCGACTCCTGACTGAATGAATGCACCGCCGTAAGCGCGTGTCAGAAATCCTTCGTCTTCGAGTGCTTTGAAATCACGTCTGATGGTTTCTTCTGTTACTGAGAACATCTTTGCAATTTCAGATACAGTAATGCTTTTCTTTTCGTTGAGTATTTCTTTGATCTGATTTTTTCTGGTGACTGCTAACATATTTGGACCTCCGTTTTGAATTAATTATATTTATTATACACTATACACCAACAAACGTCAACATTGATATGTACAAAATGCCGCGAAAACAAACAAAAACAAAAAAATATCACAAAAAGTATTGACAAACAAACAAAAACGGTCTAAAATAAACATAAAGAGGTGAGTCTAATGATTACAATTAAAGGTGTTCAGTATATGTCAGACTTTGAAGCAAAAAATGCAATACTGGATATTGGTAAGAGAATGTATGCTAAAGGCTTCGTTGCTGCAAATGACGGCAATATAAGCTGCAAGGCCGGTCCTGATACGATATGGACCACATGTACAAATGTTTCAAAAGGATTTATGACTCAGGATATGCTCGTTAAGATGACTCTTGACGGAAAGATCCTTATGGGAAGCCGCAAGCCTTCTTCAGAAGTAAAAATGCATATCAGAGTATATAACGAAAATCCTGATGTAATGGCAGTAACACACGCTCATCCTCCTGTTGCAACATCATTTGCAATAGCAGGAGTTGATCTTGACAAAGCGATCCTTCCTGAAGCTGTAGTACAGCT
This sequence comes from Oscillospiraceae bacterium, assembly GCA_030539275.1. Taxonomy (GTDB): domain Bacteria; phylum Bacillota; class Clostridia; order Oscillospirales; family Ruminococcaceae; genus HUN007. The sequence goes on from JAUNSK010000001.1 coordinate 80,080, forward strand.
CGGAACAGTACCTGTTGCACAGTATGCAACACCGAGTACACAGGAAGTTCCTGATTCAATAGCTCCTTACTGCAAGGACTATAACGGAGTTCTTCTTGCAAATCACGGTGCTCTTACCTGGGGCAAGGACGTTTATCAGGCTTATCACAGACTTGAGTCTGTTGAGTATTATGCAACAGTGCTTATGTACACAGGAAACATAATATGCAAGCAGAATGAACTTTCAAAAGCACAGGTTGATGCACTTATCGATATAAGAAAAAAAATAGGCATTACTACAGGCGGCATGCCGGTGCTCACACAGCAGCACAGTAATTACAATACAGCACCAGCAATACAAACAACACAAAACAACATTCCTGATACTTCTTCACTCAATGGTGTTACGTCAATCGTAAGACCGTCAGACAACATAAACGGCATGGCTGGCGCTTCAATGACGTCAGGCAAGTCAAAGTCAGATATGATCGAAGAGATCGTTAGAAGAGTTGTAACACAGATTAAGTAAAACTTGAGGTGAAATTATGCTCGATACTGAAGATATAGCAAAGATCGTTCAACAGATAGTATCAACAATGGATTTATCAGCACTTGCCAAGGCACAGGCACAGCAGCCTGCAGCAAAACCTGCAGCAGCTGTTACTAGTGACAACGGAGTATTCGACAAGGTCGAGGATGCAATAGATGCGGCATACCAGGCACAGAAATACTACATAGAAAACTGCACAGTAGCTGACAGAGACAGAATAATCGCAGCAATCAGAAAGGTTTCTATGGAACATGCTCCTGAATTTGCACGTATGATCGTTGAGGAATCAGGCATGGGCCGTGTTGAGGACAAAATAGCAAAGCACATTGCTGTTATCAACAACACACCGGGAACAGAATGTCTTACAACACATGCACTTACAGGTGATGCAGGACTTATGCTCGAGGAATATGCACCTTTCGGACTTATCGGTGCTATAACACCGGTAACAAATCCAACAGAAACAATAATCAACAATACAATCAGTATGATAGCAGGCGGCAACTCAGTAGTATTCAACGTTCATCCAAATGCTAAAAATGTATGTGCTCACTGCCTTAAGCTTCTGCATAAGACGATCGTTGAAAACGGTGGTCCTGCAGGACTTATAACAATGGCAAAAGAACCAACAATGGAAAATGTAAATATCATTTCTCAGAGTGCAAAGGTTCGTCTTATGGTTGGTACAGGCGGTATGCCGATGGTAAATGCACTGCTTCGTTCAGGCAAGAAGACTATCGGTGCCGGCGCAGGAAACCCTCCGGTACTTATCGACGATACAGCTGACATAGCACTTGCTGCAAAGGAAGTTTATTACGGTGCTTCATTTGACAACAATCTTCTCTGTCTTGCTGAAAAGGAAGTATTTATAGTAAACAGCGCAGCTGATCAATTCATTGAGAAAATGAAGGCTGAAGGTGCTTACCTGTTAAATGCAGATGAACTGACAAAAATTCTGAATCTAGTATTTATCCATGATGAAAAGGGCTACAGAATAAACAAGAACTGGGTAGGCAAGGATGCTTCCCTGATGCTCAGAGAAATAGGAATCACATCTGATACAAAGCTTATCATCTGTGATGTTCCTGCAGATCATCCGTTTGTTCTTGTAGAACAGCTCATGCCGGTTCTTCCTATAGTAAGATGCGCAAGCTTCGACGAAGCAATGCATGGTGCAATAGCTGCTGAATCAGGCAACAGACACACTTCTTCAATGTTCTCAAAAAATGTTGACAACATGACCAGGTTTGCCAAAGCAATTGAAACAACTATATTTGCAAAGAACGGATGCACACTCAAGGGACTCGGAATCGGCGGAAACGGTCATACTTCAATGACTATCGCAGGTCCGACAGGTGAGGGTATAACATGTGCAAGATCCTTTACAAGACTTCGCAGATGTATGCTTGCAGACGGAGGCTTCAGAATAGTATAAATCACGGGAGTAAATAATAATGGCTGTTGGATTTCTGGAATGTGCCGGGTACGGGGCGCTGCTATACGCAATGGACAGGGCATGTAAGGCAGCAGATATAAGAATCACAGGTGTGGATACAATAAATCCGAAGGATACAAGTGCTTTCATTCCACTTACCGCACAGGTCAAGTTTGAAGGAACCGTATCACAGGTTAAAATAGCAGCAGAA
>JAUNSK010000001.1:82264-116921 GCA_030539275.1 Oscillospiraceae bacterium
GCTGCAAAGAAGCTTTGCAGTGAAGATGATATTCTCATATCGGTAATTGAAAATCCTTATGAGGGTACAAAGGAATTATGTAAAATATCAAAAATAAAATTTATGGAGGAAAAATAATATGTCATCAGCAATCGGAATGATCGAAACAAGAGGTCTTACAGCATCAATAGAGGCAGCAGATGCAATGCTCAAGGCAGCAGACGTTGAACTCGTAGGAACAGAAAAGATTGGTTCAGGACTTGTAACAGTAATAATCAAGGGTGAAGTAGGCGCTGTTAAGGCTGCAACAGAATCAGGTCAGGAAGCAGCTTCAAGACTTGGCGAACTCGTAGCAGTTCACGTAATCCCAAGACCACATACAGACGTTTCAAAGATCCTTCCTTCTATCAAGTAAGCGGGAAAGATAACTATGAGGACTGAAGCTGTTGGAGTAATAGAAGTAAACTATTACTCCAACGCAGTCGTTGTACTGGATGCGATGCTCAAGGCATCAGATGTCGATCTTGTTTCCTGCCATAAGAGACTCGGCGGACGTATGGTCCATGCTGTAGTAAAGGGCAGTGTTTCAAATGTTGACGCATCAGTAGAGACTGCAAAGGAAACTGAAAATATTATAGGCAAGGGAAATCTGAAGGTTGCTATAAATATAAGCAATCCTCACCCGGAAGTTGTAAAACTTATGAATATGCTCGATAAGAAGTTATCGTAAAATATATCTGGAGGTAAAGAACATGGCAGAAACTAAAGCCGCTGCAGTAAGCACACCAGCTGCTGCAAGAAAGATCGGTGCACTCGGAATGATCGAGACAAGAGGTCTCACTGCATCAATAGAAGCTGCAGATGCTATGCTAAAGGCAGCTGACGTTGAACTTATCGGAACAGAAAAGATCGGTTCAGGTCTTGTTACTGTAATGGTACAGGGCGAAGTAGGCGCAGTTAAGGCTGCAGTAGAATCAGGACAGGAAGCAGCATCCAGACTCGGAGAGCTTGTTGCTGTACACGTAATCCCAAGACCACACAACGGTGTTGCAGGAATTCTTCCTTGTCTTAAGTAAGGAGCGTAATAGATAATGGTATCACAGCAGACAGTCAGATATATAACTGAGCTTATCATAGATACAGCCAGAGAGCTTGAAGAAAATCCGTTTGCTGTTCCTGTCGGAATATCTGCAAGACACGTTCACTTATCACGTGAGGCAATCGATATACTGTTCGGCCGCGGCTATGAGCTGACTGTTTTTAAAGGTCTGAGTCAGCCTGGACAGTATGCAGCAAATGAAACTGTTGGTGTCGTTGGTCCGAAAGGATCTTTTAAAAAAGTTAGAGTCCTCGGACCGGCAAGACCGCAGAGCCAGATCGAGATCTCACAGTCGGACACTAGAACTCTGGGAATTTCTGCTCCGCTTCGTGAATCAGGAGATCTTAACGGAACTCCGGGCGTAAAGCTCGTCGGACCTGCAGGAGAAGTTGAACTCAAAGGTGGTCTTATAATAGCAAAAAGACATGTCCATATGAGTCCGGCAGATGCAGCCTGGTTCGGCGTAAAGGACAAGGACATCGTAATGGTCAGAGCCGACGGTGAAAAGGGCGGGATCTTTACTGATGTAGTTGTCAGAGTTAATGAAAACTACAGTCTTGATATGCATATTGATACGGATGAAGCAAATGCCTTTGGTATAAAACCGGGACAAAAGCTCACACTTATAAAAAATGGCTTTAATTTTAAGGAGGGCTTGAGATGATACTCGGCACTGTAAAAGGCAATATAGTATCTACCCGTAAATGTGATAATCTTGTAGGTCTTAAGTTTCTTGTGATCGAACCGTACTACGGTGACAAATCAGCTGTCTTTATAGCGGCAGACAATCTTGGTGCCGGTGTGGGTGAACTGGTACTTATCACTACAGACCAGACAACTCAGTATGCACTGGGCAAATCAGCTCCTGTTGATGCATGTGTCGTTGGTATTGTAGACGCACCGCCGCTTGACTGATAAAATAATAATTACTGCTGCAAAGGTTGAGTTTGATATGAATGAAAACAAGGATGTTATAAAAGTTCTGGCTGTGGCTGATCCTGCAGTCAGGGCATATACAGATACAAGACTGAATCTGCTCGGTGAATTTCCTTATCCGGTTCAGTTTGATGTATTCCCATGGGATGTATACTACAAAACCATGTGCGATGTTTTTGAAGGGAAGGAATATTATGATGTTATTATGGCTGCCGGTCATCTATGGAAGAGAGAACTGGTCCAAAACAATAATATCGTACCTATAAACTTCAACAGAAATGAAATTGCTGAAAGCATAGGCAATGAAATGTATTATAACGGTAATGCTTATCTTTCGCCTTCATTCTGCGACGGACATATGATATTGTTCTCGAAAAGCATATTTGAAAAAGAAAATATACATTTTTCCGGCATGATAATAAAGCCTCAGGAGTATATAGATGCAGCTGAGAAACTGCATAAAGCAGGATATACTATCCCGATGAAAGCTGCAAAATCAGAAATTTTCACAGATGCTCTAGTATTTATGAGAATGTACGGCAAAGACGTATACGACAGTGAAACTCATGAGATACAGTGTGACAGTGAAGAAGTAATAAGCGGACTTGAAAAGTATCTTTCACTCAGGGAATATGCTTTTGAAAACACTTATACTTTCGGCAATGATGAGGTTGCAAAGGCTCTAAGAGACGGCACAAGTCCGCTTGGCGTGACATGGAGCGGTCAGATGGGGGTTGTGCTGGACTCAGGATGTAAGTGCAGGGATGATTTCGGCTTTGCCACATTTGATACAGCCTGGAACGTTACCTGGTCATTTGCTGTAACTGAGAAAAGTACTCAGAAGGAAAAAGCAGACAGGCTCCTGGAGTTCCTAAGAAGCAGAAATGTTGATAAGAAGGCAGGTGCTGTAAGCGGTGCACCGGTCAGGGTATTTAACTACATTTCAGGAATGAAGGATTACCCATGGTATGACTGTCAGCTGAAAATGATACAGAATGCAAAACCGCTGCCTGATATCAAAAATGCCGGAGATAAAAATGCTTGTCTTTACGATGAGATATATAACGCATTTATCGGCAGAAAGATGGCTGCTCAGGCTATGAAGGATGCCGCTGCTGCTATAAGAAATCTGTAATTTTACTAAGTATAAAAATGAGGTATTAAAATGAGTGAGGTCAGACTTGAAGCTGTAACGACCAGCTTTTTCGGCTATGGTTGTATAGATATGCTGTCCGCTGAAATAAAAAAGAGAGGCTACAGGAGATCTCTTATCGTTACAGACAGCTTCCTTTACAAATCAGGCACAGCTGACAGGGTAGGACAGGCGATCCTTGGCGGCGATGCCGAGTATGCAATATTCTATCTTGTAACACCTAATCCGACAGTTGAAGTTATAAACGAGTGTATAAAAGCCGCAAGGGCACTTGATGTTGATTTTCTTACAGCAGTAGGCGGCGGGTCTGCAATAGACACAGCCAAGGCTGTAAGCATCGTACTTGCGAACGGCGGAAGAGTTGAGGACTATGAGGGTGCGAACAGATCCCTCAAGGCAGGAATGCCGGTAGTTGCTGTAAATACTACTGCCGGAACTGGTTCAGAGGTTACGCAGTTCTATATAGTAACCGACACTGTAAAGCACAGCAAGATGTGTATGGTGGATGTAAACTGCAAGATCGCTATTGCGATAAATGATACACAGTTCATGGTTTCTATGCCGAAGGGACTGACTGCTGCAACAGGCATGGACGCAATGACTCATGCGATCGAAGCAGTTCAGGCTAAAACAGCAAATCCACTTACAAACAAAGATGCGCTGTGGGCAATAACACAGATAAACAATTATCTTCCGACAGCCGTAAGCACTCCTGACAATGTACAGGCAAGAGATATGATGTCATATGCACAGTACACAGCAGGAATGGCATTTTCAAACTCCGGTGTAGGAATGGTCCATGCAATGGCACATGCACTCGGCGGCAAGTACAATCTTCCGCACGGCATCTGCAATGCAGTTCTTCTTCCGTACATAATGAGCTATAACGCATCACATGCAAACCTTGAAACACAGTTCAGAAGCATTGCATGTGCACTCGGGATAAACGGTGCATATACAATGGACTACAATGAACTGAGCAGTTCAGCTGTAAACCACATCAAAGCACTGTCAGCACAGGTAGGAATCACACAGACGCTGAACGACCTTAAGGTAAAGCGTGAGGATCTGCGTGAACTCGCAGCTACAGCAATGAAGGATCTGTGCATGCAGAGCAATCCTGTAATGCCGACAGCTGAGGATGTTGTAAGCGTTTATGAACAGGCGTTTTAAGAAAAATTAATAAAATAAGAAGCCCGCGGTCTGATGCCGCGGGCTTCTCTGCATGCCTGTCTGTAATATTAAATGCGTTTATATAAAAAATCTCTCATGTCTGCTCTGGAATACACGAACGCAGGAGAATAATACAGCTGCTTGAGCGATATTTCCGATAACCAATACAATTACCGGTACTATGATCATCATGGCTGTTATTCCTGTGTTGGTTTTATAGGTATATAACAGGTTGAGAGCCGAGTAGAGAACATCAATAACTGTTATTATTACTGCAAACTTCACATAAAAGCGTTTCGGGTCATCAGGGTAATCACACAGACTCTTTTTTGATATGTACTTCTGTGTTGAAAATACTGCCAGTATAACAGTAAGAACATTTAACGCACATCCAAGCAGAATACTTAAGAAACAAGCCGGAATAAATGACATTGAAAGCGTATCAACAATTACTGCAGTAGAGATCTTCAGAAGAAGTGACGCACCTATGCCTATGAATAGAAAATCGATAATAAACTGAAGTATAAACTTTGTAGAAAACTTACTCAAAAAATATCTCCCCTTTTCATATAATTATATATCAATTATACTACCATATATAGTCATGTCAACAAATATATAAGTATTTCAGAGATTTATTTAATATTAATACAGCTTTTTGATATATGTGACACAAAAATAGCGCGAAATGTCAAAATAAATTAAATAGTATTTAAATTCCTGAACAAAGCGATGCTTCGTTTTATTGTTGCTATACTCAGGTGCAGGCTTCTTTTATCTTATCCAGAAACATCTCCTGCAGCTTTGATAATCTCTGATATTTTTTCCATACAAAGCAAAGTTCCGCAGTCAGTTTCGGGTATAACGGCCTGAAACAGAGATGATTATTTTCAACTGTAGAAATGATATTGGCCAGACCAAGAACATAGCCGTAACCACACTGTGCAAACAGGGAAGCGTTGTATATGAGGTTATAGGTTCCGACTATATTCAGCGATGAAATATCTTTTTTCATCCACTCATTCATTTTAACACTGCCCAGTGTCTGCTGTGAAATAATAAGCGGTTTATCCCACAGATCCCCGGGGGTAATATATACTTTTTGTGCCAGTTCACAGTCGTCTCTCATTAAAATGCCCCAGGTATCACTTACCGGCAGACGCAGATATTCATATTTTGAAATGTCAAACGGCTCGACAAGCATACCGAAATCAAACAGTCCCTTGTCAAGCTTTTCGGTAACATGAGCGCCGTCTGCACTGTAGATATGATAATGTATATCAGGATAAAGCTGCTGCAGTTCTTTTGCGGCATGAGCAATGATCGACACTGCCTGCGTTTCTCCGCTTCCTATGAAAATATCTCCGCTGACGGTGTCTGACGAGCGGCAAAGTTCTGATTTGGTTTTCTCGAACAGTTCAACTATCTCCTCAGCTCTTTTCTTCAGTATCAGGCCGTCTTCGGTAAGTGTTAATTTCTTTTTCCCTCTGATAAATAAAACTTTGCCGAGTTCTTCTTCAAGTTCCTTAAGCTGTCTTGAGAGCGGAGGCTGTGTCATATTCAGAAGCTGTGCTGCTCTTGTGATACTTTCTTCCTTTGCTGCTGCAAGAAAATACTGCAGGACTTTTATATCCATAAGTTCATCCCCTCTGTTTATTTACGTTTTTTTCCTGAATACTTTGTTATCTTCATTATAACATATTTTCATACCTTTCTGGTATATTGACTCATATAATATATGTATTTGATATATTAATATCTGTGTGATATAATCATGATGTAAATAAATTATTGACAGGGGAAATATAATGCAACTGGATGAATTTTTAAGATTTGTTAAAACAGGAGCCGAAATACCTTTTGATTCTGATTACCATGATTATATGAATGCAATGAGCAGTGAGGCAATGAAAATACAGACTCAGCTCAATACTGAGTATCACACGCCTGCTGAAGTGCGCAATATTTTTGAAAAACTGACAGGAAAGAAAGTTGATGAAACATTCTGTTTGTTTGCGCCGTTTACTACCGACTTCGGAAAAAATATAACAGTCGGTAAAAATGTGTTTATTAATTCCGGCTGCAGATTTCAGGATCACGGAGGAATAACGATCGATGACGGGGCACAGATAGGACATAATGTTGTGATCGCGACACTCAATCATGCACTGTCACCGCAGCGTCGGGCTAACGTTATTCCAAAGGCAGTGCATATAGGCAAAAATGTCTGGATAGGATCCGGCAGTGTGATTCTTCCGGGAGTAACTATAGGAGATAATGCCGTTGTCGGTGCAGGTTCTGTTGTAACTCATGATGTTGCGCCTATGACAGTTGCGGCCGGAAACCCTGCAAAAAAAATAAAAGATATTGAGTAAGTATTACGCGAGGAAAATATAATGGCATTAACAATAAATATTTATTATACAGGAAAGAATTCTGATGCTCTTCATTTTGCTGAAGAAATGACTGCATCAGGGATCGTCCGGGACATCAGAAATGAGGAAGGAAACTTAAGATATGAGTACTTCTTCCCGATGGATGATAAAGAAACAGTTTTGCTTATTGACAGCTGGACAGACCAGAAGGCACTTGATATTCATCACAAGTCTGAGATGATGAAAAAGATAGCAGAGCTGAGAGTAAAATATAATCTTAAAATGAGAGTTGAACGCTACTACAGTGAAAAACAGGAGGATTAAAAAATGTCAGTAAAACAGACAGCAGGAAGAGATCAGCTGGGTGAGTTTGCACCAAAGTTTGCGCAGCTTAATGATGATGTATTATTCGGTCAGGTGTGGTCAAGAGAGGACAAGCTCTCTCTTCGTGACCGTTCACTTATTACAGTCACCGCCCTTATGGCACAGGGACTTACCGATGATTCATTCAGGTATCATCTCATGAGTGCTAAGACAAACGGGATCACTAAAGATGAGATAGCAGAAATAATTACTCATGCAGCATTCTATATGGGATGGCCCAAGGCATGGGCAGTTTTCAGAATGGCTAAGGAAGTATGGAATGATTCATCAGATGCCGTGTCAGAAAAGGATAAGCATGCAAAGACTATGATCTTTCCTGTCGGAGAGCAAAACGATGCCTTTGCAGAGTATTTTACAGGTCAGAGTTATCTTGCACCGGTTTGCGTGGATCAGGTCGGTATATATAATGTAACATTTGAGCCGGGCTGCCGCAATAACTGGCACATACACCGTGCAGACAAGGGCGGCGGTCAGATCCTCATATGCGTTGCAGGCCGCGGCTGGTATCAGGAATGGGGCAGGGATGCTGTGCTTATGACAGCAGGAGATGTTGTAAATATTCCTGTGGGAGTAAAACACTGGCATGGAGCGGCAAAGGACAGCTGGTTTTCACATCTTGCTGTTGAGGTGCCGGGGGATAACAGTTCAAATGAATGGCTTGAAGCTGTTACAGACAAGGAATATGATCTGGTAAAATAAATAATATTAAGGAGAAAATACATATGTCAAAGAATGTGCTTATTATTTCATCAAGTCTCAGAAACCACAGCAACAGTGAAGCTCTTGCGCAAAAATTTATGCAGGGCGCTCTTGATGCAGGTCATAAAGCAGAAATAATTTCACTCAAGGGAAAAAAAATCGGATTCTGCACAGGCTGTCTTGCCTGTTCAAACACACAGAAATGTGTTATAAGGGATGACAGCACTTATATAACTGAAAAAATGCTGAACGCTGATGTTATAGCATTTGCAACACCTGTTTACTATTACGGAATGTCAGGCCAGCTCAAAGTCCTGCTTGACAGAGCAAACCCACTCTACTCATCAGACTATAAATTCAGAGACATCTGTCTTCTTGCGTGTGCTGCAGAGGATGAAAAGACAACAGTTGACGGCACAGTTACAGGAATTATGGGATGGATCGACTGCTTTTCAAAGGTAGAGCTTAAAGGTACGGTATTTGCAGGCGGTGTAAATGATGCAGGAGATATCAAAGGTCATAATGCACTTGAGAAAGCCTACGCGTTAGGACAACAATTATGAAAAAACTGATGTCTGTATTTGTGTCACTGCTATTAATGTTGTCTTTCATTTCATGCAGTGTACGAAATACAGATTATAAAGCTTCTCAGATAAACCCGCAGACCCTTGTGTCTCAGGTTTCTTCTGCAGCAGAGCAGGTGACGACGAAAACAGCATTTTCTTCTGAGGATATCAAAAACTTCACAAATTTTCTGCTTGGGGTATCACAGATGTCATCACAGTCTGAATATGACCTGAGCAATGACGGAAATTTTAATGTACTTGATCTGTGCCTTATTAAGCAGGATCTTCTTTATAACGCTCAGAAAGAGGAAAATAATATCCTTGTTGCATATTTTTCTGCGACCGGGGCAACTCAGATGATGGCAGGCTATATGACCACACTGCTTGACTGCGATACATATGAAATAATTCCGGCTGTCCCTTATACTCCGGAGGATCTGGATTATACAGACTCTGAGAGCCGTACAACGAAGGAACAGCGTGACACATCCGCAAGACCCGGGATAAGCGGAGAAATTCCTGATATTTCTCAGTATGATACGATATTTATCGGGTACCCGATATGGCATGGCCAGGCACCGAGAATCATCAGCACATTTCTCGAAAGTGCAGATTTTTCTGATAAGACAATAATTCCTTTCTGTACATCCGCAAGCAGTCCTATAGGATCAAGTGATACAAACATCCATTCGCTTGCTGACAGCGCAGACTGGGTTTCCGGAAGACGTTTTTCGTCCTCATCATCAGAGGATGACATTTCACAGTGGATAAGTGAGCTTAACATAACAAAAGACGCTGCACCAAAAAACGAGATAAAAGTTACCGTCAATAACACGACCCTTACAGCTTTGCTTGAAGATAATTCAAGTGCAGCTGCATTCATGCAGCTGCTTTCAGAGGGTGATCTGACAGTTCAGATGAGCGATTATGCAGGTTTTGAAAAGGTCGGAAACATCGGCACTTCACTTGTAGAAAATAACAGTCAGATAACAGCCGGAGCAGGGGACATCATTTTATATCAGGGCGATAAGATAACAATTTACTATGATACAAACAGCTGGAATTTTACAAGGCTCGGAAAAATACAGGGCATTTCACAGGATGAACTGATAACATTGCTTGGTACAGGCAGTGTGACAGTGACATTCTCTTGTGCATCTTAAGATCTGATCTCTGAAATTTTTATGATAACGGGAAATGTTAATCAGATTAATACTGGAATTAACTTCTTTATTGTGATATAATCAGATTATAAATGACTGGAAAAATATTTAATCAGTCATCAGAAATATCATATAAAAGGAGACTTTAAAACAATGGACGAAATATCAGAGAAAATACAAAAACAATTATTTGAAGTACAGGACCTTAAAAATAAAGCATTTGTGTGCAAGCTGATACCTACTGTAGATCCCGACACTGTTATAGGTGTACGTACACCGGACATGAGAAAGATAGCAAAGGAATTTGTTAAAACCCCGGATGCTATGGAGTATCTGAAGATCCTGCCTCACAGGTATTATGAAGAGAATAATATTCACGGCAGCATCATTATGGCGATGAAGGATTACGATGCGGTAATCAATGAAACAGAAAGATTTCTGCCGTACATCGACAACTGGGCAACATGTGACAGTCTGTCACCGAAGATATTCAAAAAACATACCGAAGAGCTTTATGAAAAGATAAAGATATGGATAAAGTCGGACAAGACATACACTATACGTTTTGCTATAGGAATGCTGATGGGATTTTATCTTGATGAATACTTCACGACAGATTCCGCAGAGCTTGTAGCGCAGGTAAGAAGTGAGGAGTACTACGTAAATATGATGACCGCCTGGTACTTTGCAACAGCACTCGCAAAGCAGTATGATGCGACTATAGGATTTATTACAGGAAAAAGTCTTGACAAATGGACTCACAATAAGGCAATCCAGAAGGCTGTTGAGAGCAGAAGGATAACAGATGAGCAGAAGGTTTATCTGAGGACGCTGAAGATAAAATAATATGTCTGTATACAAAGAGCATAAAACATCCACATATGGGATTTCAGGCTTGATGATTCTGATATGAACGAAATAGCAGGGCTTGACATCGGACACAGTGAAATTATTGACCATTCACTTCCGTCTACTGCAAAATTCCTGAACTCGTTAAAGATTCACGATTAATGATTGTTGTGAAGTATAATAATTTTAAATAAATATAATTAGTAAAAAGGTGTACATTTCATTCAGAGGATGAATTGTACACCTTTTAATTTAACAATGCTGAATCGGAATCCGGTTAGATTTTATGTGTGTTAAAACAGGATTTGAGATTGATAGCTTGACTCAACATGATTTATATGAACTGAAAGATTTTTTGTCTGTCATATATAAGTTGAATCGTTGACATAAAAAGTATAAAAATGTATAATAAAATAAAATTTTCAACATTAATAAAAGATTAGTAGTTTAAAAATATTGTAGTAAGTATTTCTTTGAACGAGAGTTTTTTGAGAGCGGACAAGACCAGCAGTATCTTGGTAATGAGTCAGAAAAATATTGTACGAAACAAGTACAACAATAATAGGACAGAAAGGAACATAAATATGATGACCAGCAATTATGACGAATTAACGATAAAAGAAATATTTGAAAAGATGAAAGAATGCAGTGAGATGCTCAGGGATAATGGAGAAATAATACTTAAACCTCCGGCAACAGACAAACAGATTACTGCTTATATTGATAAAGTCGGATCTGATATAATACCAAAAGATTATCAGGAATGGTTAAGGTATTGTAATGGTGCAATCTTACCCATGGGCATAACTATTCATGGAATATGTAATAATGGAATATTCGGTCATATCAGGGTGCCGAGCGAATACAATTCCGTTGGTGAAACAAGTATAGATGCTTATGTTTTTTCATTTCACGATGGAGCGTTCTATATTTATGATCATGACGGATTAGTAAAAAGTTCATTCAGAGATATGCTTTATTTCTGTCTGGAGACATGTGAGGATACAGTTTCACTATACACAAGAGAGACAAAACACGACAAGGATGGAAAACTGATGAGAGATGATGAAGCTGAATGGATAATAAAAAAGTATGGTGTGAATGTATATGAAGAGTATTGTAAAGCACTAAAACAATCAAGGAGTTGAGACTCAACAGTTATTTAAAAGTTCAATACAGAAATATTTCGTGCACTCCCGAAAAAACACCGCAGCATTCACGCCTTCGGCGCGCATACTACAGTGTAATTTTCGGGAGTGCTGCAATTATGAGGATATGCCTGCTATTTATCTGACCTTTTTACTACAGCAACCGGATCAGTGATCAACAATCTGATAACCCATATTACAAGACCGAGTGTAATAGCTGACAAACCAAGAAAAGCATCATTTATCATATCTGTTATGTCAGGAGAGAAGTAATCTGCGCCGTTTCTGAGATACTCCACTGCCGCATCAACACTCCACATTATTGAAGCCCCCCAGTACATGTAGCAAAGCATTCCGGTCTTCAGAGTTCTGGCCTTCTCGCTTAAGTACCAGATAAGTGTAACGATAACTGATGCGATAAGTGATATTAAAAGTGTCATTATCTCAGGCCTCCCTGTAAAACTTTCTGTTTTTGATCTGCATGAACGGATACATAAGTGATAACAGCCCATATAGAAGTAACTGAAACAGCCATTGCGACCCCTGAAGTCCCCATTTCATAGAGCATTCCGGACAGGTCAGCAGGATCTGATGCCTTTGTCAGAAACGGGAAAAATGGTGTGATCTCTCCGTGCCAGATATGTTCAAAAGCGAGAAGAACAGAGCCGCCCCATAAAAAGCCGTTGAGTCGATCAAGATGCTTTGAAAAGCCGTTACTGATCTCATTTTTTAATTCATGTGATTTTATCACTTTTGAAGCTATTGTTGTAGCAACAGCTTCTGCTGCAGGTACTAAAAAGCAAGCCATATGTATATCCTCCTGTTAATCCCAACCGAGATTTTTTCTTTTTTCTTTCATATCAGCAATAATTTTACGGGCAAGTGAAACAGGGTCTGTATCTACATTCATAGTTGAACCGAGCAGATCCTTTGTGCCGTACTTCAGAAATTCTATTACATTTTTTGAACCATATATCTGGGCTTCAACACAATGGTATGAGCTGATGCCATTGAGACGAAATCCGAGAGCTGCATCAATACCTTTTTCATTTCCCCATTCAGGAGAAGAAAATGCATAAGGCAGTTCATACATAGGGTGTCCGAGCTCATTTGCAATTCCTGCAAAAATTCCGCTTGAGCGTGTATTGTCTATACACTCACCGACGTGCCATACAGGCGGCAGATCAGTTCCGAGAAACTCTCTTAATGTATCTCCGGCTTTATGTATGCCTGAAACAGCGCAATATCCCAGTTTCATAAGCGGAAACGATGCGCAGCCGTTAGACAGGATAAGTACATTATTTTTGAGAAGCGTGTCAGCAACATCTGCAATACATTTTTCATATAAGACCTTTGGATTATTACAGCCTACCATATTCACGATACCAAGAATTTTTCCGCTCTTAACAGCATCTGCAAGCGGCTTCATGCTGCCGAACCTTCTGTAAATGTATTCAACGGAAAAACCGACTTCTGCTTCAACTTCGTAAGGCGGGATATAGACAGGTATTCCTTTTCTTGTCTCAAAGCTGTCAATTGCACGTCTTACGATCTTTTCGGCAAGCTCCTTTGTTTTGCTGATGTTCTCATGATGATGGTCATATTCATATCTTTGCGCACCGGGAAGTCTTGCTGAGTCACTTGTCGTAACAACAACTGTCTTAAAACATTTTGCAACTTCCATAATAGATGGGAAAACATCCTGAACATCTGCGACCCAAAGATCCAGTGCACCTGTTGCAAGTACAAGTTCAGCGGACACGGCATTTGAAAGAGGGATAACACCGCTGTACCTGTACATAGCTGAAAGACCTGAACAGCAGATACCATAAAAACGGATTCCCTTTGCACCTTTCTTCCTTGCAAGTTCTGTCAGATCCTCACGCTTTCCGGCTTCAACTATCTGACTGACAAGCAGCGGAAGATGTCCATGAACAGCAATATTGACATATCCCTTTTGCAAAGCACCGATATTTACCTTTGAAGTTACTCTGTCACCGACACCAAATAAACTGTCAGTAGCAATAGATGCACCGACAACACCGGAGAATGTAAATGCCAGTCCGCAGCGTAAAAACTGCTGCATAATCGATCTCCAGTCACCGTCTGTTGCACAGCCTGATTTATGATAAGCTTCAAATACTTCATGATATGCACTGACAGGGAGGATATCAAGTTCCTTCCAGACTTTCTGACGTTCAGGTGCTGCACAGGCTGTGATGGTTCTATATTCATCAGGAACACTTCTTGAAAGATCCTCAAGCAATGCATCAGCAAGATCCTTTGCAACATTTTTAAGCTGTCTGTTTTTCTGCCTGATCCCGAAAGCTTCTGCTGTAGAGCGGATCTTCTGTTCGCCTAATATCGGAATATCAAGTTTTCCTTCTGCCGCCCACTTTAGTGCAAGCATTACCTCTCTTGCATGCATACC
Organism: Oscillospiraceae bacterium; assembly: GCA_030539275.1. Lineage (GTDB taxonomy): Bacteria > Bacillota > Clostridia > Oscillospirales > Ruminococcaceae > HUN007. Next base: position 96,220 of record JAUNSK010000001.1, read on the forward strand.
ATGCTGTGCAGCTCCTGCAGCAGCACTGCGGAGAAGATTTCGTGCCACTATCAGATCAGCATCTGCACCGCATACACCTTTCGGAGATTTTGCAGTAATACGGCATGGTCCCATATTGCAGACTTTGCAGCAGATGCCGGCCAGACCAAAGTTACACTGTGGTTTTTGCCTGTCGAACCTGTCAAATGCTGTATCGATCCCAAGCTGCTCCATTCGTAAAAGCATTTCTCTTACAGCAGGGTCAGGAGTCTCATCGATAACATCCTGTTTTGAGGGAAATGTTTTTCTGTATTCATTAACAGCATTCATATAATCCTTTATAAATGCCTGTGGGTCATCGTCATAATTATGATCATCAGTATGATGAGAAGCTTTTAAAGTAACTACGGGTATTCCATGTTCATCAAATCCGATCAGGTTACGATGAGAATGAATATGTGAAATATCATCATTATGATGATGGTCATGTTCGTGTTCATGTTTCTGGTTCATAACTGCTCCTTAAATAACATAATCTATATATTCTTCTGTTTTCAGGTTGAAGAGTTCAAATATTTTATCTCTGACATAGAGAAAGTCAGAGCCTGTTCTGTTGCGGTGTTCTCCGAGAGGAACCTTAACTATACTTTTGATCCTTCCCGGATCTGCCATCATAACTACTATTTTATCTGCCAGAAAAACTGCTTCTTCAATATCATGTGTTACAAAGATGATGGTTTTCTTTTCTTCTTTTGATATTTTCAATATATCATCCTGCAGTTTCATTCTGGTTATTGCATCCAGTGCACCAAAAGGTTCATCCATAAAAATGATATCAGGATCGACCGCAAGACCTCTTGCAATTGCTACTCTTTGCTGCTGGCCGCCTGACAACTGTTTCGGATAACGCTTTTCATATTCGCCAAGACAAACAAGGTTTAAATATTTGCGTGCTGTTTTCTTACGCTCAGATCTGTCCTTTATTTTAGCTTCCAGACCAAGTTCAACATTTTTCAGAACATTTCTCCAGGCAAGAAGTCCATAATTCTGAAAGATAGTAATGTTCTTTTCACTAGGTTCAAAAACTTCTTTTTCATCTATCTTAATGATTCCGCTGTCTGGTTTTTCAAAACCTGCAAGAGCATTAAGCAATGTGCTTTTACCGCAGCCGGACGGTCCGAGAAGGCAGATAAACTCACCTTTATGGATATCAAGAGATACCTGGTCAAGTACTGTTACGGATTTACCGGCTTGATGATATGTTTTGCAGGCATTTTTTATTTCAATATATGCCATCAGCTTATACCTCCCCAGGATCTTAAAATTCGTTTTTCAAGGCTTTTAAGAAGACTGTCAAGAATGATCCCGATGATCCCGATAACTATAATAGTAGCAAGAAGGATATCTGCACGAATATTATTTCTTGCATCTATTATCTGGAAACCCAGTCCCGACTGTGCACCGACCATTTCACCTGCAACAAGGAAGATCCATGATGTTCCGATCGCTAAATGAATACCGTTCGCTATCTGCGGAAATGCCGCAGGCAAAATTACTTTTAAAGTAAGCTGGGGCTGTCTGATCCCGAAATTCCTTGCAACCTTAAAATATATCGGATCAATACCTGAGACAGCAGATACAGTTGATAACACGACAGGGAAGAACGCCGCAATAAATATGATCACAATAGCAGGAATATCTCCGATCCCGAACAATAATACTATAAACGGCATCCACGCTGTCGGAGATATAGGACGCAAAAGCTGAAAAGCAGGATTGATATATTTGTAAACTGACGGTAGTCTGCCCAAAATCAGGCCCAGAACAACCGCTGCAATTACAGATGAAACATAACCAACAGTAAAACGATACATACTCGCTTCAATATTTGAAAGCAGGGAACCGTCTTTTATCATTTCGATGAGTGCAAGAAATGACTGAAACGGTGACGGAAAAAGAGTATCACTGTAATCGCTCATCAGATATGCTGTCTGCCATAATCCTATCAGCACTGAAACAGAGACTACAGCATTTTTAATAGATATTATTTTTTTCATATATCCCCCTATTTGTCAATGATAAATAAACTCATCATATGTTGGCGGATCGTCCGAAAGGCCATACTTTTTCACCTTTTCTACAAGCCTGTTATATGTATTTTCTGTTATCTCAAGGTCATTATAGGAGATCCATTGCAATGAAGTGTCAAGTATTTCATCACTTTGCTTAAGATATTTTTTAGCAGTTTCTTTTGCAGTATCCTTATCAAGACTGTTACCGGCCTGCTTATAGTTTTCAATAAATGTTCTGGCATCGTCTGTACGCGAATCAAGAAATTTATCTGTCAGGACAAGTGCGCAGCAAGCTGAGTCTTTCCATAATTCTTCTGATGTATATAAAACCTTTCCGGCTTTGCTTGCAACGGCCATTGCACCGAATGGTTCAGCAACACAATAACCATCGATCTGACCGCTCGCAAGAGCAGAAGGCATTTCTGTTGGTGCAAGTTCTGTTATATTCACATCATCTATTGTCAGACCGCCCTTAGAAAGTGCATCATTAAGCAGTATGTAGTGAGATGACTGTCTGTGAGGAATTGCAAATGTCTTGCCTTTCAGATCACCGGCACTATTAATTTTATCAGATACAACGATCACATTACCGTCTCTGTGACCAAGTGCTGCTGCTTTGATTCCTACTCCTTCCTGTTTAGACTTCATTGCAAGTTCGATCAGAACAGATGCACCGTCAACTTTATTAGAATTAAGTGCATCAAGCAGTTCAGTCCATGAACCAAATTTAACGAGTTCAATATTTAAGCCGCTGGATTCTGAGTATTCATCTGCTTCTTTTAAAACTGCAAGGGAATGTGTAATCGGAAGATAAGCAATTTTGATCGTATTTTTATCTTCTGTTTTATTTACGCAGGCGGTCAGAGAAGATATAACCAGTACGGATGATATGAGTATCGGTAACAATTTTATCTTTTTCATATAAATCACTGTCCTTTATTAATGGTCGAAGTGTGCTTCAAACGAGTTTTATTTAATGTGCTTCAGATATGGTTGCATTATCTGCCGATAAGCATATGATACATATCAAATTAGTAGGCTATATACGCAAAAAAAATTAAATGCACATTGATGAATACACACATAGGTTACTGCTGTAAGGAAGAAGTGGCATATTAATTCTGCTTTTACCATTCGCAGCTGCAAAAATTTCGTAAACATTGTTATTACTTACGAAGTACATGCGTTTCTGATAAGTTTTCATACTGATTACCTCCGGTTATGATTGTCTTACTAATCCTATCTATTTAGTATGTAAAGATAATAACATAGTTTCTTTGATGTGTCAATAGGGTATAAAATTTTTTTCATAATTTTTATTATATAATTTGGAGTTGCTTTAAATAATTATCATTCTTTTATAAGATAGCAACAGGAGGTACTTTCAGAAAAAGACGCAGACATGTTAAATATCTCAGTGCTTTTGTTACAAATATTATTGATGGCAAGATTATAAGATAATCTTCTCTGGGCTTTTCAGGTACCTTCACTTAAATTTACATTCCACTATGGTAAGATTAAAAGAGGACCATAAACGAATCACACAGTTACGTCGTTTAAAAGGTACATATTGTCTATATAACTATTATCTTCAATTATACAACAAAAAATAATTAAATACAACAGCAAAAATCTCTGCAAGCATAGATATTTCCTTGGATTGTCGACCCCCATATGTTTTTACAGTATCGGAGGTCGACAAGCCAGAAAAGCAGGTTTTCGGGATCTCATCCCTCCACCGCATCCTCAAACCAAAGACTCACCATAAACAATGCACCATCATCTTCTTTAATTAACTCCGCATCAACCCTCGCACACAGCATCTCGCAGAATTTCTTCACAAAATACAGCCCCATTCCGGATGCAGTACGGCGGTTCGGGGAATCTCCTGTAAATCCCTTGTCAAATATAAACGGCATGTCTTCTTCATGGCAGTTCTTTGTATTGTTGCAGATTTTAAGACATGCAGGGCAGTCGGCACCTGAGGTAATACTTATCTGTACCTCAGGTGCACTTTTGTCTGAGTACTTGTAAGCATTTGAGATGAGCTGTGAGATTATAAAAGAAATAACACGTTTGTCTGTCTTTACTGTACATTCATTAAGAGACAGGTAAGGCTTAATGCCCCGTTCCTCGCATTCACCGGAAAAATTCATTATAACATCCGAAACGACTTCCTTAAGATCTGTTTTTTCAAACTTGTAGTCAGCATGAACTGCACTGAGTCTTGCATAGTAGAGTATTCTGTCAACATCTGAGCTTACAGAGTGTCTTACGTGTTCCATGCGGCTGAAAACATATGGTGACATTTCGTCCTTATGGTTGTCAAGGACCAGTACTGCAAGAGACAGGGGCGTTTTTATTTCATGCGCCCATGCCTCGATAAATTCCCTGTATTCGTTCAGTTCATTCTGCGCGCAGCGCAGCTGTTGTATAAGCTGATTATTAGCAGTGGCAGCATTTTCTATGTCTGATCTCCAGCAGGAGTCTGCCGCACTGATGAGGGCATTTTCACTTTCCTGATCAGGATGTGATATGAAGTTTTCAAGAGCTTTCTTTATTATATCTTTCTTTCTGTTCTGATAATAGCAGCCTGCAAATATAGTAATTATGCTGAAAAGAGCAATTACCGTTATATATTTTATTATTTGTCCGCTGCCTGCTGTCCACAGGAGCACTGAGAAAAATATGTCACCTGCGGCAGTAAGTATGATCCACGCAGCCTGAGAATCTGTGAGCCTCGATAATATCTTTTTCATGTTACTTGTCCTCCAGACAGTATCCTCTGCCGCGCAAGGTTCTTATGTACCCGTTTATTGAGAGACTGTCAAGATTTTTTCTCAGTCTTGTCATATTCACCATCAGTATGTTTTCGTCAACATATGTGTCAGTGCCCCAGACGACGCTCAGGAGTTCATTTCGTGAAACAGGTTCGGGGGAGCGTTCAATAAGCAGACGAATTATTTTACCTTCTGTTTCGGGCAGTATCATTGATCTGTCCTTATAGACAAGTTTATAGATGTCAGTATTAAGGGTAAGGCCGCATGCACTTACTGTATTCTGTATCTTTGTATATGTACCAAGCAGCCTTGCTGCACGTGTCAGCAGTCTCTGCGGATGACATGGCTTTGTAAGAAAATCATCGGCACCAAGCTCAAGCGACTGCAGCTCGTCGCTAAGGGTATCACGGGCAGTGAGGATGAGAACAGGAAATGTACAGCAGGCTTTGATCTTTTTGCAGATCTCGAAGCCGGAACTGTTCGGGAGATTTATATCCAGAACAAGCAGGTCAGGACTGTAGGATTTTATCAGACTCACAGTATTACTGAAGTCAGCAACAGCTGTAACACGGTATTGAGCTTTTTCAAATGTATTTACAAGCTCTTCACGCAGGTAAATATCATCCTCTGCAATAACAATATGGCTCAAGTATCATGCCTCCTTCCCAGACAATGAAAGTGTTTTAAGCTGCCTGCGGCTTATCATTTTTACAATGTTCAGATAAATAAGCTCAGCTGCAGCTGTAAAAATAAACGCAGCAGCACAGATGCACAGTATTTTTGAAAATGATACACCTGCCGGCAGATTCAGAAAACTTACGTACATTGTTATGACTGCAAATATGCAGCTTACTCCTGAAATGCTTAAAATAAGTGTAAAGAAAAGATTTATCTGTTTATCTGATGATTTAAGCAAAGATCCGGTATCCGCACCAAGCGTCAGGAGTGTAAGGTAACGGTGTCTGTCATCACGCTGCTGCATCAGAAACTTAAGTCCTATAAATGTGTTTGCAATGATAAGAAACATGAGGCCTATATAAATCGTAATATATCCTGATGCGATACTGTAAAAGAGATTTCGGCCTATTCCCTTGAGATAGGTCTCATACTCAAGACCTGTCACTGACAGCATATCGTCGAGTTTGAGGATCGACGGCATGAGACCGTTTTTATTTATGTAATCATCGTCAAGACGAATGTTGCAGCAGAAAGGTGTTGCTGCTTCAGGGAACATAATGCTGAACTGCTCATCTGTTATGATAAACGAATCAATAAGAGTTATAGCTCTGTCAGCACAGATATTTTCATTGTAGACTTTATCTATAAGTTCGAAACTTTTCCCTTGAGCCTTAATGACCGGTTTATGCCCGAATGCCTCTTCATATTTTTTGGTATCATTGGAAAATATGTCTGATGTATAAAATGCAGCCTGATCATTGTTAAGCGTGATCTGAGGTTTATCATTTGTTTTAAGTATCTGATTAAAGCCTGAAAGTGATATAAAATATGCATATCCGGTGTCTTTATAATAGCTGTATCTGTCTTCATCAATATCTGTGAATTCATTCAGGCATCTGTAAATATCATTCAAGTCAACACTATCGTCGTTAGAGAGGTAAACAGGATAACATTCTGAGATAAATCCTGTTTTAGTGTCTGTATCAAGTAAATTATCAAGTTTTTCGGTGTCGGTGTCAAGAACTGATGCATCAACAGTTCTGTAATAAATATTGCTGTAGCTGACGGCGGTAGAAATGCCGAATGTAAGGCATGATACAGCTATAAGGATAAGCAGAGATGATACAGCAAGGACACAATTTTTACTTGTTATATTCTCCTGTATCTGTCGGAAAGTAAATATATAAAGTCCGCTCGCAGAGCTCCTTTTATTATTTATAATATATCCGATAAGTGAACCGAGACCGCGCATTAAGAGAAATGTTCCTGCTGTTCCTGTAATAACGACAGTCATAAATACACGTGAGTCAAGTGTTCTCATTTTAAGTATTGCAAACGCATAACAAAAGACAAGCAGAAAAATGCCTGAGATCAGATAAGTCGTACCACGTTTTACTGACATAAGCTTTTGCTGTTGGTGTTTTTGATGTGAGATAAGCTTTGCCGGCTCGCTGCGTGTGATCTTTGCGCTCAGAAAGAGCATTGAGATAAGCTGTACTGCCGCAAATCCGATAGCTGTTAGGATTACAGCAGGCAGTGAAAAAGAAACATGGTGAGATGCAGCTGAAAGTCCTATCGTTCTGGCTGTAATAAGGCTTATAAGCTCAGTAAGCAGGAGAGCCAGAGGAATTCCGATAATTACAGATACAATACTGTTAAAAAACGTTTCACCCATGAGCATAGAGAAAAGCTTTGACCTCTTCATGCCAAGCATCATGTACATACCGAATTCTTTAGATCGCCCGTCAAGCTGATATCTGTATGCGAAGTAAACCAGAAAGAAAACAAAAAACAAAGAGATCACATACACAAACGGTATAAGCGTCATCAGTTTTCTTACAGCATCGCTCTCAATTGTCTCAAGAAATCTCATTACATCAAGACTGCGTATTGACAGAAGTGTATAGAATGAAATGACAGCTGCTATAAGTGAACCGAAAAAAAGTGTGTTGTCCCTGCGGCTCCTCAGTGCATTTCTTCGTATCTGTTTAAATAACATTATTGTTTCCTCCTGCCATCTGAGCGGTAACTGTTATTATTTTTTCATAAAAGTCATCCTGTGACTCACCTGAAAGTGACCTGCGCAGTTCATGAAACAGTCTGCCGTCTCTGATGAAAAGAACTCTCGAACAATAACTTGCGGCTCTGGCATCATGAGTGACCATAACGATTGATGACTTTTTCTCAGTATTCATTTGTCTTAGCTTATCAAGAACGATTTTTGAGTTTCTGCTGTCAAGAGCGCCTGTCGGTTCATCCATCAGAAGGATATCAGGCTCAGAGATAAGTGCTCTTGCAGCTGCCGTTCTCTGCTTCTGTCCTCCTGACATCTGCGAAACGAACTTATCAAGCACATCTGTTATATCAAAGTGCTCTGCAAGTTCCCTAAGTCTGTCTTCTGCCTGCTTTTCGGTTATACCGTGAAGTGAGAGGGGAAGGATGATATTTTCTCTTGCAGTCATATTATCGAGAAGTTCAAAATCCTGAAAGAGATATCCTATTCTGCTGCCGCGGTACTCAGAAAGTTTTGCTCCTTTGAGCAATGTAAGATCGTCATCACCCAGAAGAATTTTGCCTGAAGATGGTTTTGTCATTGTGGCAATACAGTTGAGAAGTGTGGTTTTTCCCGAACCGCTCGCACCCATTATACCTAAAAATTCACCTTTCAGAACATCAAAGCTTATTCCTCTGAGTGCTTCTGTTTTTGATAAGTCCTGTCCGAATGTTTTCGTAACGTTATCGACTTTTAAAATTACGTCAGTTTTCATATTATGCTTCCTTTCGTCTGTAACTTGTTTTTCTATATTGATTATAGCAGTAAAATAAAGAAAAAAACACTTACAGACTGTGTAAGAAAAGTAGTTGTTTATATTTAAGTTTAGCATGACAATGAAATTTTTTCAATTATGCAATAATATGTCTGCATTCAGCATCAGGGTCTGTATCTGCTTAATAAAGAATAAAAGGAAAGATATTTTTATAAATCCTCTTGACAAACTTTATTCCATATGATATCCTTATGTCATGGTTAGCAACTGCTAACGATAAAATCGGAGGTGCAGAAATGAGCATTGTAGTTGTCGGAGGAAATGACCGGATGACATCAATATATAAAGACATATGCAGATCATACGACTGTAAGGCAAAGATATTTACACAGATGCCTGCAAATTTTGCAGATAAGATAGGAAAACCGGATCTTGTAGTTATCTTTACAAATACAGTTTCACATCAGATGGTAGTCAGAGTAAATCAGCGTGCCCAGAAGCTCAGGTTTCCTGTTGCCAGAGTCAACAGTGCAGGAGCGGGAGCTCTGAGGCAGGTACTTTCAGAATATGTCGGAGCAGGCGTTTAACGCTTTATTTTTTACATATAGGTTAGTCTAGACTAACTGTTCAGGAGGAAGATAATGTTTTATACGGACAGCTTTGAAATGAAGCTTGCATATCACAGTGCGCCGTCACTTCTTGGTATCAAGCCCGCAAATCTTTTTTCGGTAACCAGAAAACAGGCCGGTCAGGTAGAAGAGTTTAACATGCGTGCGTCACACAGAGGCTTTAAGATCCGTGTGATGTGTGAATGCAATGAAAGGGTACTTGTAATTCTCTATAATGAAAAAATGCTTTCCACACAGCTCGATGATCCGGTCAGAAAAGAACTGCTTGACAGCTTCGGCTACGCAGAGTGTAAAACTCTTGAAGCGAAGCTTGATATGCTCAGTAAGGCTATCAGCAGCTGTGACGGATTTCCGCATGAGATCGGTCTGTTTCTTGGCTATCCGGTGCCGGATGTTACAGGATTTATTGAGAACGCCGGCAGGGATTATATTTTCAGCGGATACTGGAAGGTTTACCATGAAGAAAATAAGGCAAGAAGGACATTTGGAAATTATGAAAAGTGCAGAAAGTTTTTAGTTGCAAAGCTCAGTCAGGGCAAGGACATTTATGAGGCACTGAAAATTGCATAGCGGTGAGATAAGCTTACAAATTTTAAGCATTTCACTGCATATTACACAGACGTACATTTACAAGAAAGGATGTATCATATGAAAACAGCGGTAATTTACTGGAGCGGGACAGGAAACACGCAGATGATGGCAACAGCTGTTGCTGAAGGCTGCAAAGGGGAGCTTTTTGAGGTTTCATCATTTACAGGTGATATTTCAGAGTATGACGCGATTGCACTCGGATGCCCGTCAATGGGAGCAGAAGAACTTGAAGAAAACGAATTTGAACCGTTTTTTATATCAGTTCAGGCACAGCTTAAGGGTAAAAAGGTTCTTCTTTTCGGTTCATACGGCTGGGGAGACGGAGAGTGGATGAGAAACTGGGTCGAACGTACACAGGAATGTGGTGCTTATGTATATAAAAATGAGGGCATAATAGTTAATGAGACTCCATCTGATGAAGATCTCACTGTTTGCCGAATGACTGCAGCCGGATTTGTCAATTAAGCTGCAGTACTCTCCTTTAAAATAAAACTTATGAGGCGCTTTGCAGGTGATTTGCAAAGCGCCTTGTAAGTTTATATTCAGAGTGGTGTTATATACTTTGATATTATTATAACATATAAATAATTACATTTTACCATATTTAAATATATATTTGACAAAATGATACAAAAATGCTATATTTAATTTCGCTACTTGAAAAATATTACATTTTTTGAGCAATTATTATACTAAAAAAGGATGGTTATCTATCATGAAAAAGCAAACAAAGAAAATCGTATCATCACTAATGGCAGTATCAATGCTGCTGTCAGCAGGTGCATTTGCACCATCTAGTGTAGCACAGCAGCTTTTCTCAACAACATCTATCAGTGCTGCAACTTCAGCCCCAAAGACCGGACTGTGGAAAGTAGCAGCTGACGGTCTTGCTATCCGCAACAAAGCAACCACAAGGAATAGTAAACGGTTAGGATTAATATATGGACGTCCGTATATTGGTATTTCTTCTGTTGTATGGAATGGCACTGAATGGTGGGGCAAGACTACATACAACGGTATAACAGGATATGTATGTCTCTCATACTGTGAATTTTACCACAGGTAATAATCTTAAGATAAGCAGTATTATCAGAAATTAAAGATATGAGTGTAAGTAAAAGCAGCAAATCGTATTTAAAGATGGTTTGCTGCTTTTCTTGCATCTGTTTGCGATAGTTTTCGTTTTCTGTATACATATCAAAATTACATAAGTGTTAACTATAATGTTTTTCTGATATGAATCTTTTCTTGACATAATTTTTATCAGGTGATATAATAAAATCTGTAAAAAGTTAAAACTAAATAGGATAGAAACGACACATGTAATACTTTTAAAGTATGTAAATCTGATTACGGTACTAAACTGCCGGTGATTTGCATTATTTTTTTAGTCTTACGTGTTTTTTTATGCCTGTTTATAAAAGTGAGGAGTTTGTTTTATGCCAAGAAATCAGTTTCAGAGAATGATCTATGCACTTATTACCGTTATCATTACAGTGCACGCATTTGTATTTTACAGTCTTTATGTAGTAAACGGCAGCACACTTATGGCTGCTGCAGGTGCCGACAGTGTTCTGGGTGCAATAAACAAAATGGGCGGTGTATATATGTTCGGCAGGTCGATGCCGATATGGGCTGTTGTTGCAATCGAATTCTGTTTTGCATATTTGCTTGAAAATGTTATGGGAAGTCCGTGTTCATTCAGACTTGCCTGCAAGGTGTTTGAACCGGGAAAGGTACATCCGGTTCTGTTTGAGTCGGCAATAATATGTTCTACTGTCGGACTTATGTGCCCCGCTATGAGTCTTATAGCTGCTTTTATTTACTATCCTTATTATGAGGGCTTTAATATCCTTACAGCACTTGCAAACTGGCTGAAGCTCGTCTGCTTCAATCTTCCGTTTGCATTTTTCTCACAGATGTTCTTTATCCAGCCGCTTGTCCGAAAGATATTTGGTATTATTTTTAGAAAAGACATTGCAGCAAGAAATAATGTGTCAGAGTCAGCATGATACATTACAGGCTGCATATCCGGTTTTCATATTTTATGAGAGCCGGATTTTTTCTATATCTTTCACTTGTTATTCAAGGCTTGAGAATTTTAATTTATGCATGCAAAAATCATATCATTTAAGCATTTTACCATTGATTTTACTATAAAAATAAAGTATAATAAAAAAGGTCATGCTATATGAACGGCACAAATTTATAATCATAATACTGAAAGGAAAATAATAATGAAAAAAGCATTATCCTTTGCACTCAGTGCATTAATGACATTAACTATGGTTGGATGCGGAGCAGGCAGTTCTAAAAAATCAGATTCAGATTTTCAGTATATCACTGATAAGGGAAAAATGATCGTAGGTATAACAGATTACGCACCTATGGATTACAAGGATGACGACGGCAACTGGACTGGATTCGATGCTGAATTTGCACAGGCAGTAGGCAAAAAGATGGGCGTTGACGTTGAGTTTATGGAGATCAACTGGGACAACAAGTTCCTTGAATTAAATGCAAAATCTATCGACTGTGTATGGAACGGAATGACTATCACAGAAGAAGTAACAAAGAACACATCATGTTCAAAGGCTTATGTAAAAAATGAACAGGTAGTTGTAATGAAGTCTGACAAGATCTCATCATTCAAGGATGCTGAGTCAATGAAGACTCTTAAGTTCTGTGCCGAGTCAGGCTCTGCAGGAGAGTCAGCAGCAAAGGACGCAGGCTTTGATGTTACAGCAGTATCAGCACAGTCAGATGCTCTTATGGAAGTTGCATCAGGAAGCGTTGATGCATGCGTTATTGACGGTACAATGGCAGCAGCTATGACAGGTGAGGGAACAAGCTACACTGATCTTGCTTCATCAATAGTACTTACAACTGAAGAATACGGCGTTGGCTTCCGTAAGGATTCAGATATGACAGAAAAATTCAATACATATATGGATGAACTTAAGGCAGACGGAACACTGACTGATCTGGCTGAAAAATATGAGCTGTCACTTGCTGATTAATTTCAGGTGATACACAGTATTTTTCCCGGAAAGGAAGGTATTAATGGAAAAATTTCTATCCGTTACTCTGGATCTTGCCAAAGGTTTTGGTACTACACTTCAGATATTCGGACTGACACTGCTTTTTGCTCTTCCGATCGGACTGATTATCAGCTTTGGTTCCATGAGCAAATTCAGACCGCTCAGATGGCTTGTCAGAATATTCGTATGGATCATCAGGGGTACGCCGCTGATGCTTCAGCTCATAGTTATTTATTATGGGCCCGGTCTCATATTTCACTGGGATCTGATGCCCAGATTTACAGCCGTAATGGTTGCATTTGTAATCAATTATTCATGTTATTTTTCTGAGATTTTCAGGGGCGGAATAGAGAGTGTACCTAAAGGACAGTATGAAGCAGGGCAGGTTCTCGGGATGACAAAATCTCAGATATTCTTTAAGGTAATTCTTCTTCAGGTTATTAAAAAGATCGTACCGCCTATGAGCAATGAGATAATCACACTTGTTAAGGATACTTCTCTCGCAAGAATTATTTCTGTATATGAGGTTATCTGGAATGCGCAGGTTTATATCAAGCTTGACGGACTGATATGGCCTCTGTTCTATACCGGTGCGTTCTATCTGCTGTTCTCGGGAATTCTTACAATTCTTTTCAATCTGATTGAAAAGAAAATGAACTATTTCAGGGGTTAATGCTATGTCAATATTAGAAGTAAAAGATCTGCGAAAAACTTTCGGAAAAAATGAAATTTTAAAGGGCATCAGCTTTTCTCTTGAACAGGGCGAGGTCTTATCTATTATAGGATCATCCGGCAGCGGAAAAACCACATTGCTCAGATGTCTGAATTTCCTTGAGTTTGCCGAATCCGGAACGATAAGCGTAAAAGGCAGTGAGATCTATAACGGAGTGTCTACAATGATACTCAGTGATGCACAGATCAGGGAACGCAGACTTCATTTTGGTCTGGTATTTCAGTCGTTCAATCTCTTCCCGCAGTATAATATATTAAAAAACATAACTCTTGCACCTTCACTTATGAAACGTGATACACCAAAGGTTATCGAGGCAAGAGCTGTAGAACTGATCGAAAGAGTCGGCCTTAAGGACAGAATGTATAATTATCCCTGCGAACTTTCAGGAGGTCAGCAGCAGAGAGTAGCGATAGCAAGAGCTCTTGCACTTAATCCTGATATTCTGTGTTTTGATGAACCGACATCTGCACTTGATCCTGAACTTACAGGAGAGGTACTGAAGGTTATCAGGGAACTCAAGTCATCAGACTGCACAATGATAGTTGTAACTCATGAAATGGAATTTGCAAAGAATGTATCAGACAAAGTTATATTTATGGCTGACGGGATCATCGAAGAAACAGGTACTCCTAAACAGGTATTTGAAGATCCTCAGTCTCCGAAAACACGTTCATTCTTAAGCAAATCACTTGAAAAGTATAATGACTGATAAATATTAATTAACTTAAGACAAATTTAAAGCAGTGCATTTCACGTTTATGAAATGCACTGCTTTATTTTTATATACATTACGGGTATTATTTTATTCTATAATATGTCGATACTTAACAAAGTTCTTCGTCATTTATCCTATCATCGACTGTAATTTTACCAGATCATTTGAATCAATTCTATTGTCGAAGTTTACATCTGCAAGATATCTCTGACCAGGTGCAGCGAACCCTTGTGTTCCGTTTAAACAATTTCTAAGGAAATTGTAATCTGCAGAATCAACTCTTCCGTTATTATTTAAGTCGCCCATTACTTCTGTCGGATCCATAATGCCTACAGCATTAAAGGCAGTTTTTACACTGTATAAACAATCCATTCTAGCACCATATCCCCTATATCTGAAAACCTGTAAAGCAGCATTTTCTACAGCAGTTCTGCAGTCAGCCAATGTTGCATTTGATGTAAGATAGTCAAGAGAAGTAAACCATATTCTTGCATTATCTTCACGATCAATACCGAATTGATCCATTAAGTATGCAGCATGTGAAACAACCATTGACTGGTCATGGAAATCTGTGCTGTTGTTATTATATACGCTGTCATTATATTTCATTGTTGATGCAGCTATATCTCTGACACAATATTGTTTTCTGTTACTGTTGTTTTTATTTGTATTACTTAATATCTGATCTGTACCCTGCTGCCATTCGGGTGTCTCATCGACAAGTTCGCCCATTATATCACTGTATGCTTCACTAAGCACACGTGATTCAGATCCATAGAGAAAGAAGCCGACTTTATTCTGAGTAACACTATGTGTATATTCATGAGCAACTACATCCAGATCAGTACCCCAGTTTTGTGTCTCTAAATTGTCCATCATACCGCCTGCACCGAAGTAAAGAGTACTGCCGTTACTGCATGCATTTGCAACTGGTTGATTATCCTCCATCCATTCAGCTATGATGTACATATCGGAGCCATTTCCGTCATAACTATCCCAGTTTAAATCAGAATAAAAATCATATGTTTTTTCTACATTGTACAGTACTGCTAAATTTGCATGGTATTCCTGTGCATTCGGATTTGTTGTTGATACAGAAAATCCCGGACGAGGTTCAAAATAGCCGGTTCTGTGTAAATTTGCCATCCAAATATCACGCTTTGTGTCATGGAAGTTATATTTGTTATTAACTGGATCTTTTTCAAGGTCAACTGTAAATGAATTGCTATTAAGAATAGGATTATTGTAATTCAATATCAGAGTGTTCCACCATGAGGTATAGGTTGTAGGCGTGTAATCATTTTCTGTATTTTCCTGGGCACAAAGAATTGAACCGTCAGCTGCATTTACGTACACATCAGGAACTGTGATATTGTTTGTTGAAACGTGCCATGCTAATTTATATTCGCTTGTCTGAGGATCTTCAAATATAACAAGCTTGGTATCTTCAGATGCTTCAGCATTGTAAGTATCGAAAACTATCTCTTTTGCTTTGTCAATGGATATTGCAGGAGTAGTATCAATAGAAATATCAGATTTGTATGAATTGTTCAGGAACTGTGCTTCTTTTGTTTCCTTGTCAACAACAACCTTGATATGAGCATTTTCTATTTCGACTCCATCATAATACTGAATGAAATCATATGTATCATTGTACAGGCCGCTGTCTGAACGGTTAAACCGGATCTCATTGTCTACGTTGTCAATACCGAGAAGGTTTGATACGTTTGCAATTACATCCCTGGCATCATCTGCAGACTTGACTGTATCATCTGAAACAACGCCGTCAATCATCTTGATATCATTATCTTCATCAAGAATTATATCAGGCATTTCTCCGTCATTGATCTGGCTGAGATCAACAAGTTCGCGTGCAGATTCATCGCAGTCAATCTGAACGCCTACCTGATCAGCAAGTTTTTCTCCTTCGGCTACTTCATCATAAGCGTTGGCGTTTACCATTGCAGTGTTAGTAACTATAAGACTTAAAGCCAGAACAGATGAAATAATTGTTTTAAAATTTTTTCTCATGTCATTTCTCTCCTATTGTTTTTTTTATTTGCCTAATATTAACTAAGCTAGTAAATTAAGCAAGACTTATTGTATCATTAAATTACAATTATGTCAATATAATATATTTTACGCACAAAATAATGTATAATATAATATATGATATATAGAAAATACAATTTTTGAGTTATTAGTATAAAATCGTACAAATTAAATTTATAGTAAGAACATCAATATGTTAATATACAACAAGCAGTGCATTTTAAATGAAATGCACTGCTTGTTGTTTAAATATCCTTATTTCATAGTCAGGATTTATATCGTATATTCTGTTAGCTTGTTACATCTGCCGAATCAGACTCGGTTTGTAATTTTTAAACGTCTTTTATTATCTTCCACGCTTCAACAAGTTTATCTAAGGTCCATGCAGCATTTGCAGGGCTTGTTGACGGGAGGACAACGGCATCTCTTCCCGTTACAGGTTTAAGATATTTCCTGTACAGCTGACCTGCTTTGTTTCCGCCTGTATATATGTGTCTGATCTTACACTGGCTGAAAATAATATTCAGATCACTCGGCTTGACATTCTTAATGCTGCTGTCTGAGCTGCCTTGAATTTCGCACGAAGATACAACATCCCAGAGAGCTATATTATGTCTTTTTAAAAGCTGTTTTTTCTCGTCGATGGTCTGTGGAATATTTTCTGAATATACAACCGCAAGGACTTTCCAGAAACGGTTCTGCGGATGCCCGTAATAAAAACCTGTCTCACGTGATTTTACAGAGGGAAAGCTTCCAAGTATAAGGATATCTGACGATGGATCAAAAAATGGAGGAAATGATGTATCAATAAATTCTGATAGCTGCTGTATTTTTTTCATATTATATCTCCGTAAGTATTGTTTAAATTCATGCGGTTTACGTCGTATGAGCCGGTATTTGTTTAACATACATCTGATGAAGGCCTTTAAAAAGTATAGCATACCGAAGTGCTTAAAACAAGACAGCTGAGTATCCGCGGATATTATATGTAAATATGCCTGGTTTTATAAAGCATAGAATTTTTTAACCATTAATTAAAATATGATAAAATTGACATTTAATATATGCTTGTGCTATAATAAGTTAATCGTCCTGAATACAGAATCTGACAATAGAATAGAGATGTATTTAATGAACAATAAAGTTAATAAAGTCGTGATAGCTGCATTGAGTATTTCGTTATTACTGACCTCCTGTGATATGGATTCATTTTTTAATGGTGATAAAGAAACTGATTCATCATGCAGTAATAAGATAACAACAGCAACACTTCAGCCTGATGTGAACGAGCTGGTTTCTGACGGAAACTATAAAATGATGAGTGTTGATGAAACAGCTGATTTTGCTGTCAGATTGTCTGAGGCTGATATAAGCTCCGGAAATATTCCTCAGCTGTGCAGTGAGAACGACGGTGAAATATGTTCACTGACCGATGACGGAACAGGTGCGGATGAAGTAGCACATGACGGTATTTTCACATGCAGTGCCAGTGTTAGATCTGATGACGGCGTTCCTCAGTCCTACTATGTCAGCACCGGTAATCATAAGACTAATGAGATAAAAATGACATACTTTGATGAGCTCACACCAGAAGATTGTAAGCAGCTTGAAAAAGTCGAAAAGCAGTTTGATAAAGCTGAAGAAGCTTACACAAAGAATGGTTATACAACCAACAAAGCGGCAGCTGTCCTGGCAGCAGAAGAAACAGCAGAAAAACTGTATGAAAGCGGAGAAGCCGTTGAATACAGGAGCGATCCGGAATCAGGTTCGGTTTATGTAAAACTCAGCAGCGGTATAGCGTATATTTATGAAACGACTCAAGAAGGATATGATGGATCTTCAGGCAGTGATGACACAACAGCTGATCATTCAGTCAGCGTTTTGACAGCTGTGCCGATTGCAGTAAACTTTAATGATGGTTCCAGCACTTTTCGTATCTGGGTTAATGAAGGAGCTCAGGAAATAGTTGATACTTTTGATAGTATTTCATTTGCAGGCACTTATTGTAGCGGTAATGTTACACGAGCTTTGCTGTGCAATCTGACACAAAATCAGATATTGCTTTGGTCTGGTCATGGAGGATATAGTGAAAGTGCTCCATTACGTGTGCAGCTTGGAGAGATTTTTTCCGTAAGTGAAGTAGAAAACAGCAGTGATTATATCAATGAAAGAATAACAGTCACACGAAATGGAAAACTCTGTTTCACTTCAAAATTTGTTGATGAATACTGCGGGGACTTAACAAATACGCTGATATATCTGGGTTGCTGTCACACCGGAGAAGTACCGGATATGGCTAACAGTTTTCTTGATAAAGGAGCTGCTCTGTATATAGGCAACAGTGGTGTAATAGAAAGTTCTTACAATGCATCCATGATTAAATATTTTGCTCAGGGATTAACAAAAAGGAACATGTCATATAATGATCCTTCAGGTTACAAAAGTGCAAATGATGCCCTGGAATATGCGTTTGATATAAACGAAAAAAAAGACGTATATCCTATAATATTCGGTAATGGTGCTTATAATTTAAAGGGTGTTATAAGAACAGCTGACAACGCTGCGCCAGGTACACAACAGGCAGGCGGCAGCCTTAAAATCAGCTCTTCATATTTTTCTATGGATACCGCAACAACAAATAATCTTACAATTTCTGACCTTCCTCAGGGATATGAGCTGAGCGACTTTGTGTGGAGCAGCGAAAATCCGTCAGTTGCGACTGTGGATACAAATGGTGTTGTAACAGCAGTCAGATCAGGAAGCACTATAATCAGAGTTGAATCAGGTGACTCAAAGTACAGTCAGTTCTGTGCGGTTACCGTGCATTGATTTTTTACATATAAAATGAAAACATACTGTAAGATGTACCAAGTCTTTCTTATGTAAAAACATATAATAACAGAATAGGAATGATCATTATGAAAAAAAATTTTATAAAGAATGCTTTACTTATGGCACTGGGTGTTACACTCCCGTTTACTTCATGCAACATGAACTCTTTATCAGAATCTGATAAAAACAGCTCATCATACAATAATAAAATAACAACTGCTACACTTCAGCCGGATGTAAACGAGCTGGTTTGTAATGTGCACTATTTTATGATCGGCGAAAGATCAGAAACAGTCTTTGCAGTCAGGTTATCAGGTGATGATATCAGCAAAGGCATCATTCCTGAACTGTACAACTCTGACGGGACAAAAATATGTTCTCTGACTGACGACGGTACCGGTGCGGATGAGGTTGAAAATGACGGAATATATACCTGCAGTGCCGATGTCGCAAGCGAAGACGGGAAACCACAGTCATACTATGTTATGATAGGAGACACGAAGACAAATCAAATTGAAATGACTTATTTTGATGAGATAACGTCTGAAGACTGTGAGCATCTTGAAGAAGTTCAGAAAATGTTCAGTGAAGCAGTAAAGGATTATACAAAAGACGGTTATACTACTGACAAAAAGTCAGCAGTAGAGGCTGCAGAGAAAATAGCAAAACAACTGTATGAGAGCGGAGATGCAATTGAATATAAATGCGATCCTGACGCAGGCTCTGTTTATGTTAAACTTAACAGCGGATTATCATATATTTATAGTACTCTTGAAGAAGGATATGATTAGACTCTGAACATTTTATGTTCTGCAGTAGGGATCTTACGAAAAACGAACAAATGCGCCTGATTTAATAATTATAAAATACAACAGCCGGTCTGAATCCAGTTTCAGACCGGCTGTTGTATTGATGAAATCTTTTTGCTTATGATGCATGATACTTATTGAATAATTGATCTGAAAAATGTATAATTAAAAATATTTTATATTTTTTGTCCTTTTTATTATTGCTGGACCGAATATATTATCAGAAAGCATTAAACAAGCAGATAAAAGGCGGTGACAAGATGAATGATATTCAATGGATTGGTCTTCTGAAAACAAATCCGGAAAGTGCATATAGTGAAGCTATTGAAATATATGGTGATTATGTATATGCAATAGTGCTCAATAAACTAAAAAACAATTCATCACGCGAAGACATTGAGGACTGCGTAAGTGATATTTTTGTAGAGTTATTCAGAAGTGCTGACAGATTTGATGCGTCTGCAGGATCTCTGAAAACATTCATTGCAACTATTGCAAAGAGAAGAGCAGTTGATGAATACAGAAGACTTATACGAAATAACATCAAGTCAGTTAATATTGATGATGATGACACATTTGAAACGCTTTGTACCACAGAAACACCATTAAATCATGCTGAACGCAGGGATGAAAAGAATTTTATATGGCATAAGATACGTGGTCTTGGTGAACCAGACAGTATAATTCTTATTCAGCAGTATTTTTATGACAAGACAATAAAAGAGATTGCTTCAATGCTTTCTATGACAGCGGCAGCAGTTCAGAAAAGAAGCATACGTGCCAGGGAATGCCTTAAAGCTGAGCTCACAAAAGAAGGTATTACATATCAGAAAGGGTGAGAAAAATGACAGACAGAGAAAGAGAGCTTTTATGTGATATGGATGACAGAGCTGTAGAAGAAATTTCCCAGTTCAGCGGCGGCCTTGATGATGCAGCTAAGGCAAGGATACTGGAAAAGTGTAAAACAAAGATGAAGAAAGACAACAACAACAATGTGGTTAATGAAAATACAGATGAAAATCA
>JAUNSK010000001.1:116931-253370 GCA_030539275.1 Oscillospiraceae bacterium
TAAATAAAGAAAAAATAAAAGAAGAAGAAGATACTAAAAAAGATAAAAAGGAGACTGTTGAAAATTAAGAAATAAAAAATAATGATGAAGCTAAAAGCAGTAGTACAGATGAAAATACAGATAAAGATGAAAAAGAGACAAACGAGATAAATGCACAGATCAGATATCATGTGCCGAACAAAAGAATGCGATATATAATGTCTGCTGCTGCATGCATTGCGGTCATGGCAGCAGCAGGAGGGATAATTTCCTCCCTTATAAAAAAGGATAATATTCCTATCGTGCCTCCTGTACCGTCAGAGCAGGTTACAACAGTTTCCAAAACAGATGTATCAGTGACTTCCTCCTCACTCAACGCTGTAACGACTTATGTGACCAAAAGCTCTGATGTAAGTACAGCGCAGGCGATCGTTACATCACCCCCTGTGTCCGAAGCTGTAACGACTGCGCAGGAAAGTACGTCTTCTGTTACAGAATCAGCTGTAAATTATGAAGATGAATATCTGAAGATATTCAATAGTATTGCCAAGCCTGCATCAGAAACTTATATATACTTATATGGCTTTGGTGTACAATGTGATTCATTTGACGGCGATGTGATATTTTATGATTATTATACTCATGAGATTTATTTTCATGGCACGGGAACTGAGTATCAGCTCAATGAGACAGAGCTGCGAAATCAGTATGACAATGCTGTGCTTGCTTTTAAACTTACTGATCCAAGATTTAAATCCGATACAGATTTTGTGAATTTTATTAAAACATATTTTTCCGATGAGATAGCCGGACACTGTTCTAAAGACTTTATGTATTATGATAACAGTTACTATTTCATCTGGCCGTATGGAAAAGGTCTGGAATATGATGCATGGCAGACTAAGGATGCCGTTATTTCGGATATTGTTCCTGATAAATCATTTGTAATTACAGCATATTTTCTTGATCCCAGGTACAGAGATGAGATGGATGATTCATGTAAGCAGAGACTTACATTTGTAAAGACGGATGCAGGTTGGAGAATATCAAGGGTTGAGGATGTGGTAAGTGGCCAGGTACTTTTTCCAAGACAGTAGTATAGTATCAAAAAATGAACAGTATGATGATAAAATCAGTCTGGACATTAACAGTGCAGTAATAGTGTAACTGTATTAATACACACAACAGCCGTTCTGAAAACTAACTTCAGGACGGCTGTTTTATCAAAAAAAAATAAAGCAAATAAAACCTCTTGACATTTGAGTTAGCAAGTGCTAATATAAGTATAGGTTAGATGTAGCTAACTTAAGTAAATAATAAATAAAAGCCCGGAGGAATTATGATGCCTTTGACATTTGCTAATATCGGTGAAGAAAATATCATTAAAAAGGTAGGCGGAAAGCCGGAGACAAAAAAATTTCTTGAGACTCTGGGGTTTGTCGCAGGCGGCATAGTAACAGTAGTTACACAGACCGGAGGCAATGTAATAGTAAATATAAAAGAATCAAGAGTAGCGGTAAGCGAGGAAATGGCAAACAAAATAATGATATGACATAATAAGGAGTGACATTTTTATGGACGTTAAAGAAGAACTGGCGAAGTACTATAAGAGATTTCCAAAAAAACAGATAAGTATCAAAGGCAAGCCGTTTGAATACAGGTATCTTAAAAATGCTGATGCTGATAAGACACTGATATTTCTGACAGGAGGACTTGGGTTATCGGATCTGTGCTACAGATATGTAAGTGAATTTTCAAAGGATTTTTCTGTGGCAGTGTTCGATTATCCGGTGGCTTTCAGGTCAAATGAACAGCTTGCTGATGCTATAGCAGTGCTTATTAAGTACACAGAAATGAAAAATGTCTGGCTGGTCGGTCAGTCATACGGCGGAATGATAGCGCAGGTAACTGCAAAACGTCATCCGGAGTGTGTAAATGGTCTTGTTTTATCAAACACAGGAACTCTTGCATCTGATATGAAATTTGACGGAATAGAAAATCTGTATGCTATGATGAAAAAGGCTCAGAAATTCAGAGACAAGTATGATAAACACATGCCGATGTTTATTCTTAAACCGATGCTCAGACAGGGCATAAAAATGAAGCTCGGCAAACAGGATAAGAGTCTGTGCGATTTTATAATGAAGTTTATGGATTGTGCATTTGATCAGTACACAAACGAATATCTGTGGCATATGGATAATCTTCTTGCTGATCTGAGAAATGAGTGGGGATTTAAACCTGAGGATTTTG
Source organism: Oscillospiraceae bacterium (assembly GCA_030539275.1). GTDB lineage: Bacteria > Bacillota > Clostridia > Oscillospirales > Ruminococcaceae > HUN007. The sequence continues at coordinate 119,164 of JAUNSK010000001.1, forward strand.
CTTATCTTAAGGGAAAAGTTCTCCTGATGCTTTCGGATGATGATAAAACATTTAATCAGGATGTTAAAGATTCTCTGATAAAAGTTATGCCGCAACCGAAGGTAAGAACAGATCTGACAGGCGGACATCTGGCAATGTTCTTTTGCCGTGATGAATACATGAAAACAGTGAGAAAATTTATAAAGGAGGCATGAAATGTCAACACTTAAAACTGCTGCTGTCGGTGAAACTGTAAGGGTAAAAAAGATCGGCGGTGCCGGTGCGATAAAACGCAGGATAATGGATATGGGTATAACAAAGGGGACAGAGGTGACTGTAAGAAAGGTAGCTCCTCTCGGAGATCCGATTGAGGTAACTGTCAGGGGCTACGAGCTTTCCCTGAGAAAAGCTGATGCGGAGCTTATCGAAACAGAATAATTTTTTTTACACTACAGTTAGCAACTGCTAATAGAAAGGAATAAATAATGGATATAAAAATTGCGCTTGCAGGAAATCCTAACTGCGGAAAAACAACTCTTTTTAATGCACTGACCGGTTCAAATCAGTTTGTCGGTAACTGGCCGGGTGTAACAGTTGAAAAGAAGGAAGGACGACTGAAAAATCATCCGGATGTTATAATTACAGATCTTCCCGGAGTATATTCACTTTCACCATACACACTTGAGGAGGTCGTAGCAAGAAATTATCTTCTGGGTGAGCATCCTGACGCAATTCTTAATATCATAGACGGAACAAATCTTGAAAGAAATCTTTATCTGACAACTCAGCTTGTTGAACTTGGAATACCTGTTGTAGCTGCTGTAAATATGATGGATATAGTAGATAAAAACGGCGACAGGATAAACACAAAGCAGCTTGAAAAGGAGCTTGGCTGTCAGGTATGTGAAATTTCAGCACTGAAGGGAACAGGAATTTTTGAGGCTGTAAGGATCGCAGCTGATGCGGCAAGAAAAGCGGAGCATATGATTCCAAGACATGCATTCAGCGGAACTGTTGAACATGCGCTTGCACATATTGAGGAAGTTGTACTTCATAATATCCCTGAGGAGCAGCAGCGTTTCTATGCTGTAAAGCTTTTTGAGAGAGATGATAAGATCATAAAGCAGCTGAATGTCGGGCAGGATATTCTTGAGCACATCGAAAAAGATATAGAGGCAGCTGAAACAGAGCTTGATGATGATGCCGAAAGCATTATAACAAATGAAAGATATATATACATAGCCTCGGTTATCAGGGACTGTTATAAGAAGAAAAACAAAGGTGGTCTTACCGTATCAGATAAGATAGACAAGGTAGTCACCAACAGAATACTTGCACTTCCTGTATTTGCAGTTGTTATGTTTATCGTATACTTTGTATCTGTTACAACTGTGGGAACATGGGCTACAGACTGGGCAAATGACGGACTGTTCGGCAGCGGATTTCATCTGCTGGGTATCGGTTCAGGGGCATATGAGGATGCCGCTGAGGAGTTTGACTACAACAGTATACTGACTGAGGCATTTGAAGAAAAGTCTGAAGGGGTGGCAGTACCTGAAGATCTGACTGCGACAGCTTATTTTTATGATGATGAGGGTGAGATACACAGCAGTGAGGCGGTTACATATGATATGTATCTGAGTGCAAAAAATGCAGTCACTGACGGTGAACCTGATCCTGCTGATTTCGGAGTATGGGTTCCCGGTGTACCTGTACTTGTTGAGAGCGGACTTGAGTATATAAACTGCGCAGACTGGCTCAGGAGTCTGATCCTTGACGGTATAGTCGGAGGCGTCGGTGCGGTTCTCGGATTTGTTCCTCAGATGTTTGTTCTGTTTATATTTCTGGCTTTTCTTGAGGCGTGCGGATACATGTCAAGAATAGCATTTGTAATGGACAGAATATTCAGAAAGTTCGGATTGTCCGGAAAATCATTTATTCCTATGCTTATAGGCACAGGCTGCGGAGTTCCGGGAATAATGGCAAGCCGTACTATAGAAAATGAACGTGACAGACGAATGACAATAATGACTACGACATTTATCCCTTGCGGAGCAAAACTTCCGGTTATCGCTCTTGTTGCCGGTGCACTCTTCGGCGGTGCATGGTGGGTAGCACCAAGTGCATATTTCGTGGGAATAGCAGCTATAGTTATGTCAGGAATAATGCTTAAGAAAACCAGGATATTTTCAGGAGATCCTGCACCATTTGTAATGGAGCTGCCGGCTTATCATATGCCGACATTTAAAAATGTAATGCGTTCAATGTGGGAACGCGGATGGTCATTTATCAAAAAAGCAGGCACAATTATTCTTCTTTCTGCAGTTATTCTCTGGTTCCTTCAGAGCTTCGGAGTTGAAAACGGCGGATTTACGATGGTAGAAGAGCTTGACAATTCACTTCTTGCTAAGTTCGGTTCTGCAATAGCCTGGATCTTTGTTCCTCTCGGATGGGGAAGCTGGGAAGCAGCAGTTGCGGCGATAACAGGACTTATAGCAAAAGAGAATGTTGTAGGAACATTCGGAGTTCTCTATGGCGGATTTGATGAGGTCGCAGAAAATGGATGGCAGATATGGGCAAACATGCGATCAGCATTCACACCGCTTGCAGCGTATTCATTCCTTGTCTTCAATCTCCTGTGTGCACCTTGCTTTGCGGCAATGGGCGCAATAAAAAGAGAGATGAACAACACAAAGTGGACTCTGTTTGCAATCGGATATCAGTGCACATTTGCCTATGCTGTATCGATGATAATTTATCAGTTCGGAATGCTGTTTTCAGGTAATGGAAATATTGCAGGAGTGATATGTGCAGGTGCAGTTGCTGCATTTCTTATATACATGCTTGTAAGACCAGGCAGGGATTCACAGCTTATATCACGTTCAAAGAAATTAAGAGCATAGGAAAGGAAGATATACTATGATCAGTTTTATATATGAAAATGCCGGAACGTTATGTGTTGCTGCAGTGCTTGCAGTAATAGTAGGTCTGGTGATTGCAAAAATGATCAGGGACAGGAAAAACGGTCATGGTTCATGCGGCTGCGGATGTTCCTCATGTGCAGCAAACGGCGCATGTCACAGCGGGTGTAAGAGTACGAAAAAATAAATAATAAAGATTGTGTAGATATTGTAAAACAGCAGGCGGAATTTATTCTGCCTGCTGTTCTGTTTTTGTATTATTTTAGAATGTTTTTGCTATATATCTTTACAACCTTCTTGTGGAACCTGTTCAGCTATGATATAATTAAAGAAATGATAGTATTACAGAAATAATAAACATTAGGTCAGATATATTAAGGTGGGAAATTATATGTTAATTTCAAAGTTCAGACAAGAGGATGAAGATATGCAGGAGAAAGTTTCAGCTTTAGAAAGCAGGTATGGTATAGTGCTGCCGGAGAAGTACAGACATTTTATGCTCAGATATAACGGAGGAGATACTCCGGATACAAGATTCAGAATTAAAAAAGAATCTTCAGATGTCCGCGCTTTTTTCGGTATTGGTGACTTAAGATACAGATTTAAAGATGAAATGGAAATAGAGGATTGGATCAGAAAAAATCTTCTTCCGATCGCATGTGATACATTCGGAAACTATATCGCTGTTGGTCTGGGGATTCTGACAGAGGGTAAGATATATTTCTGTGATCATGAAAACGGGTTCAAAGCCAAAGAACTGGCCGGTGATCTTGAGGAATTTGTCAAGTGCTGCAAAAGCAGGAAGATCCCTGAGGAGTGTTCAACACCTGTTGAGGAACGAGAAAGACAATTGATTGAACGTGGGCATGGAGATAATATATCTGACGGGCTCAGAAAAATGTGGCAGGATGAAATAGACCTGTACGGGAATATGAAACAGGAAAAAGTTGTTATTGATTAAGAGACGGGTATCTGTTAAGTCAGGCATTATTAAAAGACATACCCGCTGTTTTAAAACACATACATAGCAAATGAGTTATAATCTGCTCATAATTAATTTCTTATTTAACATCCCGGGTAAAATGAGTATATTATTAAAAATAGATTAAATTATTATCATAGATATTGACTAAGCTGTAAACATATTGTATTATGTATTTATGCAAAGGAAATTAACGGCGCAGAAATAAAAAGCCGTACACAAAGCATTAATCAAATGTAAAATAAGAGAAAGAAGAAGGATGATGTATTATGAAAAATCAGAGACGCAAAAAGGTAATCTTATCTGTAGTTTTATTGGCAGCTGTTGTTTTGATTTTTAAAAATCAATTTTTAGCAATATTTAAAATTATCGGTTTAATTCTTATTGCTTTAATAATTCTTTGTATCGTTTTAAGAAAAAAACGTATCAGAATCAGAAGATAGAATCAAACAGTTCATATTATTGCAGATCTTAATTTTAATCAGGTTAAAAATCCGGAACATATTAAATTACAGTCGGTCACACAAGAAAAAGCAGGCATAAAATTATTTTGCCTGCTTTTTCGCTGCACAAAAACAATGCAGACAGCAAAATAATATCTGCTGTCTGCATTGAACGAAAGCTCTTTATACTTTGAAAGTATGTAAGCGTTATCAGGTAAAATCAATACACATAAGACTGTAAATTTTAACGGGATCTACTGAAGATTCAAAATTCGCTACTTTGTCCGGGTAGTATTCCTTAAGAAAAAGAATCAGCTTATCACCGAAAAAGTCAATATCGCAGTTTGCACAGGAACGTAATTTGATATTCTGAGCATATGGAATTTTTCCTTCTTCAGCCAGCCTGTACATATTCAGCACTGAATCTTCATCTGTATCAATTATGATATCCTCAATATCTCTGCCTTTTACCTGTATAAATCTGGACGAAGTTAAACCGATTCCCATTGCACTCATTATATCTATATCGCTTTCACAAAGTTCTGCCATACTCTATCACCTTTTTATCCTTCCTGTATAATTTTTGAATAAATTAATTGTACTACAGAATGGTGTGAATTTCAACACTTACTTTAAAAAAGAGCGAAAGAAGAATGATAATGCTATGATGAATTGCATGGGAAGCCGGTTTCGACAGAAATTATAAAATGATACATATAGTATCAGATACGGAGAATGAATAATATGAAAAAATATAAAGAAAGTAATTTAACTTTAATAACGATTCTATTGGTTTTATTCGGAATTGAGAAATTGAGTTGTTTCTCTAAAATAAGTCTGTTTATTAATATACTGATTTTTTTGCTTGGAATTACTCTGATAATAATAAACATCATATCTATAAAATCTGTTAAAAATGAGGACGCTAAAAGATAAAATTATTATACACAAGCTAATCAGAAATGTAAAAAAATATCAGGCTTATGATTAGGGAAGAGATATATCACAAACGAGTCAGAAAGAGAAAATAATTAAAACAGCGAAGCAGTAAAATTACACTGCTTCGCTGTTCTCTTATCACCCAAACATAAAGCCGATTATCCTGAACAAATTACACTGTGATAAAATCACTTTATTTTCCTATAGTATTAGTAATAACCTCAGCTCTTTTTACAAGGAAGTCAACTACTGAAACATTTTCTCCGCCGTATGAAAACATTGAACCTCCTGTACCGCCGAATCCGCCAAAGCCACCGAAGCCTCCAAAACCGCCGAAGCCGCCCCACATTCCGCCCTGAGGATTATCACTGACAACAAGACCGGTGGAACTTCTGGTTATATTTTTTTCGAACTGCTCCGGTGTAAAGAAAAATCTGGGGTCAGCATTGACATGCGGTCGAACTATGGATGCGATATTATTTACTGTTTCATCGGGATTCTGATACTGGTTGAGAATATCTCTTACATAACCGAGATAAGCCTGATAATATTTATCAACTTTAAGAAGCCTGGTTACCATCGGACGTTTTTCAGCTTCAATATTGTAAAGACCCGTTGTAATGTCTGAAGAAGCTGACGCACCGTAATCCATAAAGTTGCCGAGTGCAAGATTATAGTCCCATCCTACATAATAAAACTTTCCTTCGTTATACATAAGGTAAAAGTTATGAGCCATCATTCCGTTATAGCTGTCATAGTTGCATAAAACAGCATTTACAGCAAAGCCCTTGAGAAAACTGTCAACGTCCATTATCTGCTCGAGCTGCTGATAATTCTGGGGAGTGACACTGTTTACAGCACTGACCAGCTCGCTGATGTGTATAAGATTTTCATCACTTCCGAACTTCAGTTCAAAATCAGAAAGTGCCTGGTCAGGTTCCATGGTGCAGGTGTAGGCACTTGCTTTATAAAAGTTTGCATCATCATTTGTGGCATATCTTTCTGCAAGTGTTTGATCAGGCTGTTCTGCCATAAAGTAAAAGCTGTACAGTGAACCGTTCACATATAAGTCGCTGTAGCTTGTTTTAGGTGCATATCCGCCAAGCTCTGAAAGACTGTTATAGCATAGTGTATCTCTCATGCAAGACGGATCAGAGTACATATTGTTAAGACATATTTCTGTAAGGCCGTGATAATTCTGATATTTATTATATTTGTCCAGCTGAATACGCAGACTGTACTTATCCTTTCCGGCGCTTGTTACAAATGTAAGTGAACTGTTGCCCTTTGTTCGTACTCCGACATTTTTAAATGTTTCACCGTCTATCGTAACATCTGCAGCATGATACACTTCATCATTTGCATTGGCGATCAGATCATTCCAGTCATTCTGGGGCATATCGATTTTTACATCATGTACAAAACTCTGATCAAACAGGGATTCATATAAAACAGGACTTGTTTCAGTATTGTTTACATCATCATATACTGCCGGGTACCCGCTGGAGAAGCTGGCTGAATCGCTGTGATTTACCTGTATTCCGCCTGTGTACAGTGAATAATTATCAGTGTCTGAAAGTTCTTCTGATGAGACCAAAGCATACCTGAACTTCTTGAGAGTATTCTGGTCAAATACAGCCGTGCCGTCAGACGACATAAGAGTCAGAGGATTGTTTTTAAGCCACTGTGTTGTGAAGTTCAGAAGCATTGACGGGACAGTTACAGTCTGAATATTTTCACACTGAAGTTCTGTCGCAGTTGCAAGAACATTTCCTCCTGTAATATTCACGCTGCCTACTCCTGTAAGGCCTCTGTCACCGCACGCGCACACGTTTCCACCGGATATATTAAGTGCTGTTTCAGCCTGGATCGCATCAGCACCTGCTTTTATTGATACTGTACCGCTCTGGATATTTACCTCACCTTTTGTGGATTTGATTCCGTCAGATTCTGAATCTATAGTTACATTTGCATCTTTGACAGTAACGGATTTTTTTCCTCTTACTGCATCAGCTGTATCAGTCTGTGCTGTAAAAGTACATCCGTTGATCTTTATATCATTGTTGCAGTGAACGGCATGCTGGGTTGCAGCATGTATCTCAAGAGCACCCTCACCCTTGAAGGTTATATCATCCTTGGCGAATACTGCAGCTTCAGTTTCAGTATAGACAGGCCCGTCATATATGTAGCTTGTTGTACCTGCCTCAAGATTGACCGAGGTATTTTCAGCATTGACAATGTACAGAGGTGCTTCGCTCAAACCTGTGATATTTACTGCGTTGAAAAACAGCTTTACAGTTCCCGGATCTGCTTCTATATCCGGAACATTTACACATATCTGACCGTCATTCAGTGTTCCGTCAATATAGTAATTACCTGATGCTGTTATAGTAACGATATTTTTAGCATCGCTCACAACAGCATTTTTGCCGTCAACAGAAATCTGTGTACCGTTGAGATGGATCCTGGTTTCAGACTGTTTGAGAGCCTCTTCGATTATGTTGTTTTTCATAAGTATGTAGTCGAGGACATCAGTTTTCTGATCACTGTTGAAATCTGCCTGAGTAAGATCATCAAGTGTATTTCCCGGGGCTTCATTCAGAAGAAATGTTCTCATAAATGCCAGATCAGCAATATTTACGGTATTGTCATTATTCAGGTCACCTGCCACAGCAGCCTGAACAATACTCTGTGCACACACACTGCATGCTATAATACCTGCACATATCTGAAATATACATCTTTTTCTATTATGCATTTAAACACACCCTTTATGTTGAATGATTTTATGTAAATTTTATTCTATTTAAATTATACCTTTAATTTGTCATCAGTCAATAAAAAATCTCAAATTTGTTCTGTTTTATCTATGGTTATTTATCCATATCACTTATACATTTTTTAACATGCAGTAATTTATCATGTTAATTTGCTGCGATTTATCTCATCCGGTTTCGGCATTACCATGGACAAAAAATGCATTTTACACCGAAATAATCCCCCTGGTGCAGACAAACGAAAACGGAATTTTCGGGTTTACACTAAGGGGATTATTATATGCGTGAAAAATCAAACTAAAGAATACACGCAAATACACTTATACATTTAGTTTATCTGAACCTTTTAATGATTTAATATGCAACTGCATATTTCTGATCCCTGAGTAGATAAATATATCAGTAAGCTTCAGTGAAATTCCGGTTTTTTTGTTAAGGGCATAAAGAAGTTTTATAGCTTTCAGTGAATCTCCGCCGCATTTAAAGAAATTATCATCAGGACTTATATCATCTCTGCCCAGAATCTCACGATATACATTCAGTACGTCAGAGATCTCAGTAGGATCAGTCCCGCATTCTGAGTTTTCTTCCGGGTTATCCTGTATCTCAGGCAGTTTGCTTCTGTCGATCTTTCCGTTGTTTGAAAGAGTGAATCCGCTTACCTCCATGTATCTTGCCGGGACCATGTATTCAGGAAGCACTTTCTCAAGGTATGATTGAAGCTCTTTTTTATTTATCGGTGAATTAGTCCTGTAGTAAAGGGTCAGCATCTTTTTATGGCTGTCGCAGACTGCAACTGCTGCATCTATCCTTTTGTCATGTACTGCTGCCGATTCGATCTCAGTAAGTTCAATACGTTTACCGTTGAGTTTAACCTGGAAATCATCTCTTCCAAGAATATCGATCTCTCCGTTTTTTAAATATTTTCCGATATCACCGGTATTGTACATAGTTTTCTGAGTGTATGGATCGAGGATAAAGCTTTCATTGTTTTTATCCCCGTAATTCAGATAACCGGAACTGAGGCTGACTCCTTCAACGTATATATTTCCTGCAACATCATAAGGACATATCTGCAGATTGCTGTCCAGTATCATATATGTAACGTTATCTATAGCTTTTCCCAGTGGTATCCTTACACGTGTAAGATCAGCATCCTCAACCTTATGATATACTGACCAGATAGTTGTTTCTGTTGGTCCTCCAACATTATAGACAGCTGCAGAAGGGGCAAAGTGTTTTATCCTTACTGGCATATTCGGACTGAGTACATCTCCGCCCAGTATAACTGCACGCAATGAAGAGATGTTACTGTCACCGCTGAATTCAAGCATTTCAAGCTGCATTTCCATTATCGCCGGTACAGAGTTCCAGATTGTTACATGATAACGATTTATGATATCTGCCCAGTGTGCCGGGTCCTTTATTCTGTCCTTATCAGGCAGTACAACTGAACATCCCTTGCATAACATACCGAAAATATCGTATATCGACATGTCATGGCACAGATTTGTTAGCGATAGTATTTTGTCATCAGGTGTAAGCTCCAGCATACCGGAGGTGAACTCAATGCAGTTGTGCAGTCCTCTTTGCCGGAGCATGACTCCTTTTGGATTTCCGGTTGATCCGGAGGTATAAATGATACAATAAAGATCATCACAGCTTATCTGAGGATACTCAATGCTTCCGGTGTATGAAGAGAGGTCAGCTTTATCAACATTGATTACAGTACATTTATCAGGGATCCCGGTCCCATATTTGTTAAGCTCACGTGTATCTGATATAATAATTCTCGCTTCGGTATCCTTAATGCAGTGCATTATCCTGGCATCTGAGTTAATAGTATCGATCGGGACATATATTCCGCCGAGCATAACAACAGCCAGTACGCTTACGATCTGTTCATAGCGTTTATCCATTAATATGACTGTTCTGTCGCCCTTGTTCAGGTGATTATCAGAAAGAAGCACCGAGCAGGCTCTGACGGAATCAAAAAGCTGACCGTAGGTATATTCCTGACCGTCTGCATATATTGCGATACGTTGGGAAAACTTTTGAGCAGCAGAAAGGAGAAGCTGCGAAACAGGTTTACAGATCCTTGGAACATCATTACCTTTTGCCGATGATAATGAAACAGGGACAGGAGATATTATATCAAGCTCTTTAGCGTCCCAGCCGGATGAGTCTGTGCAGAGCAGTTTCAGTCCGGTATAGAATGTGTCCATCATTGCAGTAATGGTATTATCTTCAAAAAGTTCTTCGACATAGTCCCAGCTGAAGGTGATTCCGTCGCCGCATTTTATCACTATGGCATCAAGCCATATCTGGCTGGTATGTGTCTGGAAGTATTTTTTTCTTATGAATCTTGTCTTTTTATCCGGAATGTCAAGAAGGCTTGTGAAAACTACAGGAGCGGCGTTTCCCGCATCTCCTCTTAACTTTGACAGTTCTCTGATGACTTCCATACCACTGAAAGCCCGGTTTTGTGAAAGAACAGCCAGGCGTTCCTGATTTCTGAGAACAGCATCACGAAGAGATTCATCACGTCGGTCGTGAATATCAAAAAGAAGAAAATCAGTGCACAGACCGAAGAGATCCGTAAAATCAACGTTGTCAAAAAATCTGTTTGCTACAGGAAGATTGATAATAAGATCTTTTTTACGGCTCCAGCGGGCGATAACCTTACCGAAAACTGTCATCATTACATTTGAAGTTGAAACACCCTGTGCAGCACAGCACTTTTCAAACTCTGCCCATTCTTCCATTGTCATGCTGCGTGTTATATGTTTTACAGTTGGCTTTGTAACTGTTGTAGGATCAGCGATAAGAGGAAGCTCAGGTATTTCGGGAAGGTGCCTGATATTTTCCTTCCAGAAACGTTCGCTCTGAACATGATCCTGAGTTTTCAGCCTTTCCTCTGAGTTGGTATAAAGCACGTAATCACGAAATAGATGTTCCTGCTCCTGAAGCAGTGCATTTTCATCACCATACAGCAGATCAAAGTCAGCAAAAAGTATTTCCTGACTCCATCCATCGGCAACAAAACCATCGAGATAAAGCTGTAATGTTGCGTGGTCGTCAGTATCACGGAAAATTCGAAGTTTTATCAGTGAACTGCTGCTGTAGTCGCAGCTCTGTGATACCATTTCTTTTCTTGATGTCAGAAGCCTGGCATAAAACTCATCCCTGCTGCTTTTTCTTTCATCAAAGTATGGGATATCTTCTTTTTTTATCTCATAGAAGGGGAGAATACATTGTGTAGCGTCATCTGATACTCTGAGTCGGAGTGCATCATGATGCCTGAAAAGCCGGTTTATTACACGTATGATTTTATCGTGATCAAAACTGAAGCAATCAAGTTCAATGTAAAGGTGAGTAGGTACGCTTCCAAGACTTATTCCTTTGCATCTTCCTACATAGTAGGCTTGCTGCATAACATTGAGTCCGAAGCTGTCAAAACGATGTTGCGGATCGTCACGGAATCCGGACAGTGATTTGTTGTAAGCTGAACCTTCAAGCAAAGCAGAAAACTCTTTAAAGCTGTCACAGTTGAGAAAATCACCGAAGCTTACGGTGATGCCAGTCAGCTCTTTTACTTTTTTCAGCATTATCATGCTGAGTATAGAGTGTCCGCCAAGACTGTTAAATGAGACGCTTTCATCAAAATTATCCGGAATATCAAGCAGCCGGGCCCAGATTTTTTTCACCATGCCGCCTAAGCTGCTGTCAGCCGTATTACAGGAAGCAGCAGAGTTTTTTTCAAGAATACTTAACAGGGCATCCCTGTCTGTCTTTCCGTTGTTGTTGAGCGGAATGCTGTCCAGATGTACCCATCGTGCAGGTATCATATAGTCTGCCAGATCACGGCTGAGTATGTTTCTGATATCGTCAGCCGGTATATCACTGTTATCAGAAGTACAGTAAAAACACACGATATATTTATTTTCTGCTTTGTCATTATAAATAACTGCGCAGTCTGTGATCCTGTCAAGTTCAAGAACATAGTGCTTTATTTCATCAAGTTCTATTCTGTAGCCACGGTGTTTTATCTGAAAGTCAATGCGTCCGGAGCAGAACAGTTCACCTTTATCGTTGTATCTTCCGATATCTCCGGTCCTGAACATTAAACGCGAATTATCGTTTACGTGAGGAACAAAGCGTTTTGCAGTTTCAGTTTCATTATTAAGATATCCGTTGGCAAGGCAGGCTCCGCTTATACATATCTCACCTTCTTCACCGGTATCAGCAATACCTGAGTCATCCTTTACGATAATGATCTCTGTATTGTCTATGGGAATGCCTATGGGTATATCGAGTGCCTGGCCAGTGATTTTTGTATATGTAACGAGTACGGTTGCTTCAGTAGGGCCGTAGCAGTTATAGACTTCATAGCCTCTGGGAATGAACTTTACCATTTTTTCTCCGATGACAAATACCTTTTTAAGCGTATCGTTTTCAAGGTCAGCAAACAGGTGATATAATGCCGTGGTCATCTGCTGCATTGTGATCCTGTTTCTGATGAGAAATCTGTTAATGGAAGACACATCAGTTTTTTCTTCATCTTCAATAAAATAGATAGCTGCACCTGCCATCATGAAGGGGAACATGTCAAAAACAGATGCATCAAAGGAAAAATTCGAAAGAGCACATGTACTGTCATTACAGGAAATGTGAGCGTATCTTTTCTGTACGCTGTCGCAGAGATTTATCAGCGCATTATCGCCGATAACAACTCCCTTTGGTTTGCCTGTTGATCCGCTGGTGTGGATTATATATGAAATGCTGCCTGCGCTTCGGGTAATATCAGGATAAGTGGTATCCATTTTCATAAGCTCTCCGGCAGTTTTTACTATTACATTTTCTGGCGGACAGCCGCATTTTTCCGCGATCTCTGACGCATAACGGAAATTTATATCAGAGGTAAGAATATAGCTGCATGACACATTATCAGCTATCTGACAGTTTCTTTGTACAGGTGCCTTTATATCAAATGGAACATAGGTCATTCCGGCTTTTATAGTACCTGCAACAAAGAGAAGCCTTTCAACACAGCTGCCGATGATTATACAGACGTTGCCGCATGAGATCTTCTCATTATCAGCTATAAGCATATTTGCGGCTGCATTTGAGCAAAGGTCAAGCTGCTTATATGTAAGTGTTTTTCTGCTGTCAACCGCAGCAATATTTCCGGGATGTTCCTCAGCTGCTTTATGCAGCAAATAATTAAGACCGCTTCCGGTTGTTTCAGTATTATCTGATACCATGCAAATCTCTCCTCTTTGTGCGATTCACGCAGATCATTTCTCTGATATCTCTGCAAACAATTTCAAGCTGTTTATTCAGATAAAAATGGTCTCCGTTATATTTTAAATATACTACATTTTCGTCCTCAACGTAATTTTTCCAGGATCTCATGTTTTCTATGGTTTCCATAGGATCGCTGTCTCCGCAAAGACAGACAGCCGGACAGCGCAGCTTCTTTGAGTCATATTTATAGCTTTCGATAATACCGAAATCCGCACGCAGTATTTTCATGAAGATATTCCGGAATTCCGGATATCTGATCAGCTCACTGCTTTCATCGATCCCGCCGAATTGCGAAACACGTCTGAAAAATTCATTGTCATCTAATTCCTCAGATGGAGTAACTCCGGACCAGTCCTCTATGCTGGTTGAAGATATAAAGCATATATCGGGAGATACACCATGTCTTAAAAAACTTTTTGCAGTCTCATATGCAATAATGCCGCCCATGCTGTGTCCGAATACAGAAAAATTTCCGTTTCTGACATAAGGAAGAAGAGCGTCAGCGATCTCATCGGCAGCCTGAAAGCAGTCATGAATAAGTTCTTCTCCCAGTCTTTTTTCACGTCCCGGAAGTGCAACAGGAAGTATATCCACGCCGCTGCCAATAGCTTTCTGCCAGTTGATATAAAAGCTTGCACCTGCTCCGGCACATGGAATGCAGATGAGCTTATAGCTGTCTTCTGAAATAGTTTTAACATAATCCGTATAAGGAGTTGAAATATTCATAATTCTCACTCCCCGGATCCTGATATCATAATGTCAAAGCTGTCAATGCCCCCGTTGATATCCGGTACAGCATATGCTGTAAAGCCCAGTTTTTCTAAAAGACAGCAAACATCATCAATATATAACGTTACAGACGCATCGCAGGAAATACCGGTTTTAGCATATGCTATATCAATTATTAGTTTGTTTCTCATGCCGCAGAGCCTCAGCCTGTTTCTGCCGTCAGCAGCAACAGCATCAGATATTTCTTGAAGGGACATATTTGTGCAGTCAATGCGTGGATATTCAAGGTCCGGAGCTTCGTCCAGATAAAGAATACAGTCATATCTGAAGAGATTCATCTCTGTCGGCATTTTTCCACGTTTTAATATCGGCTGCGCTTTTTTTACTCTTGGTATGCTGTATGCCAAAGAAGATATGTAATCAAGACTTATATAGAATTCGAAGTCGTGCTTATACTTCTGTTCAAGCTGAGTGCTGATATTTTCACTGCTGCCATTGAACATCAGACAGGTTTTATAGAAAAGCTCTCTCAGCCAGTCAGATTTCATATCCCCTAGAAAAATAGTACCGTTTTGTCTTACCTTCTGCGTCATCTGTTCAACGCATTGAGTAAATTCCTCAGCCGGACCCATATATTGTGTTGCAGAATTAATAAAGGCAAGGTCATAGTCATTATCCGGCAGGTTACTGATCTGTGCTGCATTCATGACCCATAGATCGGTTCTGGAAGCTTCCTGCGGAGAAAGATGGGCTTTGATATACTTTATACCTTCCTGTGCAATATCTACTCCTGTATATTTTTTTGCATCTTTGACAAGTCCGAAAAGCATCATACCGGTTCCGCAGGCTATTTCCAGTATTTTTTCCGGACAGGTCGATCTTATTATCGACAGAGTATTGTCTCTCCATTCGGTCATTTCCTCAGCAGTATAGGGAGCACCTGTAAATGAACTGTTCCATCCAATTGAATTCAGCCGGTAATTTCCGGTATTATAATCTGACATACTGTAATACTGATTATATATTTCACCGATTATTTCTGAATACATATATTCTCCGTTCTGCCGGAAGTCTTATCCGGCTGTGATGCTTTGACGCAGTCTCTTATATCCTGCAAAAGCGTATCAAGAGTATCGGCATTTATACAGAAGTGTCCTCCGCAGTACTCTTTTTTTATAAGTGTTCCGCTGATATAATGTTTCCATTCATCCAGATTCCCACGTGTTACTTCAGCATCGTCCCCTCCGTAAACAGCCAGAACAGGACAGTCAAGACAGCCCGGCTCAGCAGGCTTATAGGTCTGCATAAGGATATAATCCGCTCTTAGTACAGGCATAAAGAAGTCCAGATACATTTTATTTTCAGCAAGATCCTTACCTATATATCCAAGACGGATAAAGTACTCCGCAATGGTGCTGTTATCTGTGTTTTCCGTAAATTGTGCTTTAAATGTATTTCCGGGGGAAGGGGAGCCGGAAGCAACAAGAAGTTTAGGTTTGCATCCTGAAAGCCTCTGTACCTGAAGAGCGGTTTCATAGGCAATATATGCACCAAGACACTGACCGAACATCACAAAGGGCTTTTGGGTAAATGCATCAATATTATCTGTAGCGATACGGGCAGCAAGCTGACGCAGGTCAGCAGGCATTGCCTCGTCCATTCTGTTTTCACGCATAGGATACTGAACAGGGAAGTAATCAAACTGTTTTGAAATGATATCCCCCCAGCCGGCATATGCTGCTGCTCCGGAGCCGGCATGAGGAAAACAGAAGAAATTCATTTTATTGTCTTTGCCCGGGCTGCAATAGTTAAACCATAGTGAATCAGTCATCGGCATTACTTCTCCTCACAGAATTTTTTCTTTACATCAGCAACTGTAGCATTACCGTCAGTAATGAGAAAGTCAACAGTTATGTTCATATATCTGATAAGAGACTCATAGAACTTGTCAGTAAATGTCGGACCTGAAACTGAGCAAAGAGAAATATCATTTTCGTTTTCAAAAACAACAAGGTAAAAATGTTCCATAACTCGTTTTGAAGGAATGGAAACCGGGATAATGTTCTGTTCTTTTGATTCAGCTCCGGCTATGAAATTCTGATATGTTATGCAGAACTGAACACTATCGAAGAAATACGACATTTTAGCATTAGACATATTCTCGGAAAATTTCTTTTTTGAAGCAATCATGAGATCAGACAGCTTGTCACTATCAGTTGTTCTGATCCTGTGCTGGATAGGGTGAGCAAGATAACCAACAGTGTATAGGAATTTCCTGCTTGTACGGTTTGCATTAGCAATTCCTATGAGAGTATCATCCGCACCGACAATTGCAGAAACGGCAACATGAAACGCCATAAGCATAACATTGAAACGGCTTGTACGAAACGCCTTAGCGATCGTATCCGGCTTTTCCTTCGAAAAGCTTCTGAATCGGTCTTCTCCTGAAGCACGCTCGCCAATGAGCGTTTTAGTCATATCAAGCTTCTTATAGTCCCCGAGTTCCTTACGCCAGTATTCTATCTGCTGCAGACCTTTATCAGTCTTTTCAAAGGCATATTCCTCCTTGATAAATTCCATGAATGTTGCGTGATCAGGTATTTTTGTGTTGATATCCTCGTAATATCTGAAGATCTGATCTATTACAAGACCGGAGGTACTGCCGTCACCGATCCAGTGGTGAGCGATCCAGACCATAAGATGATCATTTTCACCAAGCTTTATAAGGAAAAGTCTTATGCTTAACTCGTTGTACATATCGAATGGAATCTCCAGATTCTCCATAGCAATTTCTTTTGCTTTTTCAAGGTTTTCCTCCGGAGATCCTGTCTGTGCGTCAAGAATATTCAGCTTAAAAGGATAATGCTCAACGACTTTTTCATAAAAACCGTCCTCTTTTTTTATAAGAACGACTCTGAGAGCATCGTTTTCATCTATTACCTTCTGAACTGCCTTTTCGAGTCTGTCTGTATCAAGAGGAAATTTCAAACGCATGCACTGTGAAAAATTCATGCTTCCTGCCCTGATGCCGCCGTTTTTCTCAGCCTCGCTGAAGTCCATTTCTACCATAAAGCGCTGTCTGTTGCCGATTTTAAATTCTGAAGCACCGGTTTCATCCCTATATAATGTAAGCTCATGTATATTCATTTTAAATACTTCCTTTCTTAGCTGTTAAGTTTCTCAATCACATATTTAGTCATTGCTTCAATAGTATCACAGGAGTATATATCGTCCATCTCTATTTCTACGCCGATCCGGTCAGCAACAGACTCCATTATAAGGATCGCCAGCATTGAGTTGCCGCCAAGCTCAAAGAAAGACTCGTTGTCTGCAATGTCCTCATCAGTTTCAAGAGCCTCCTGCCATACTTCCCTTATCGTATCATGTATTTCCTTATATTCCTGTGGATCTGTATCAGTTGTTTTTTCACAAGTGCTGTTTTCAATGCTGACGCCGTTAAGCAAACCGTTAATATAAGCAGTCATTTTATTTACTGTTCCATATTTATAGAGCTCCTGAATGCCTGTTTCAGTGCCAAGTTCACTGTTGATATTTTCAGCGGCAAGCATTGCAAGAAGTGAGTTGCCTCCATTCATGAAGAATGAATCATCATAATCTATCTCTACCTGAAGAAGCTGTTCCCAGATAGTTTTTATTATGTCTTTCAGAGCGTCAGTATTTAGTGTAGTCTGTGCCTGCGGCGATTTTTCTTCATCACATTTCTCTGTAGTGACCCAGTTGAGAGTCTTGTCAAACTGATAGGGTACTGCTGATATTCTTGAAAACGTGCAGCCTGCATAGTATTTTACAAAGTCAATGTTAAATCCGTCAGCGTACATACAAGCGGCAAGCTTTGCCGGATCTTCCTGTGCATATTTTTTCTTAAGCTCCTCAGACACATCAGAAATGTCTGCAGTCTGAGCTTTTTTTCCATCACATCTGCTGATGGAAATATGAGCAAGTGCTTCTTTCAGCTCATCAATATTTTCAAAGTAAACAGATGACCTGAAGTCCATATCATCACGGCTGTAATTAAGCGTATAGATCAGATCATTTATGTTTACACTTGTGTCAGAAAGACTGCCGGCAATAGCTGCGGCATAAGCTTTCAGTGAGTTTTCTGTTCGTGCGCTCAGCTTCAGAAAGCGATTTTCACGAGCAAGCTCCGGTGATGTGCTGCCGGTGACAACACAGTTTTCAACCACCATATGTATATTAAGCTCGTTGAGTCCATAACTGTCGATACCTGCAGTTCTGTGCCTGCCGG
Organism: Oscillospiraceae bacterium; assembly: GCA_030539275.1. Taxonomy (GTDB): domain Bacteria; phylum Bacillota; class Clostridia; order Oscillospirales; family Ruminococcaceae; genus HUN007. The sequence continues at coordinate 137,508 of JAUNSK010000001.1, forward strand.
CTTCAAACTTTACCGGCCTGCCCACAGGGTTAAGATGAGCGGAAGCAAAATCAATACGGCTGTCAGGAGTTGTGAACCCTGCAACAGGATATGCAACATTGTTTTTGAATCCAAGAAGAACTTTTATTAGTCCGGCGATGCCTGCTGCCTGAGATGTATGACCGAGATTGGACTTTACTGAGCTCAGAATTACATCATCAGCAACGGTTCTTTCACTCAGGCATTGTGCAAGTCCGGCAACCTCATTACGGTCGCCCAGTTCTGTAGACGCTCCATGAGCTTCGATCTCAGTGATATCGTCCGCTGTAACTCCGGCAGATGCCCAGGCTCTTTTAATTGCACGGCTCTGTGAAAGTCCGTCCGGAGCTACAGGAGTATCTCTTTGTGCCCTTGTGCCGCTTACACCGTATCCGGAGATGATTCCATAGATATGATCAGCATCACGGACAGCATCATCATATCTTTTGAGCACAACAAAACCAACGCCTTCCGCCGGAATGAATCCGGCAGCTTTCTCGTCAAACGGAATATATGGCCAGTTAGCTTTCTCTCCTCCGAGCAGCAGCTCATGAGCGCGGCTCTTACTCAGAGGCATAAGTATCTGAGTGCCGCCTGCGAGCATCATGTCAGCCTGATTTGATTCAAGCAGAGAAGCTGCCTGGATAACAGCAAGCAGGGAAGAGGAACAGGTAGAATCCACACTGAATACCGGACCTCTCAGATCAAAGTAGTAAGAAAGCCGTCCTCCTATCATAGACTCACGGGCATTCAGATATGCTCCTGAACTTCCGGTTCTGATCATTTGTTTATAATCCGATGAAGAGCTTGCTATTATAAGACCGCAGTCGCTGCCTCTTACCTGTTCAAGAGAATAACCTGCATCATAAATTGCACGGATCGAATGGGTAAGAGAGAGCTTAGTCTCAGGGATCATTTCTTCAGCCTCTTTCTTCATTACGCCAAAAAAATCATTGTCAAAATACTGTATATCAGAAAGCAGCGGAACATTTCCGATTATGTTCTTATAATTGTCTATCCCAAGAAGTCTGCCGCGTTCTTCCTGTGATGATGTACCTACATAGTTACCGTTATAAAGAAGTTTTTCCATATCTGCCGTACATGAGATCTCCGGAAACTGAAAACTCATGCCTATGACAGCTGTTTTAACATGTTTTAGATTATTCTGCACAGTGTGCGCCTGCCTTTCAGATAATATTACAATTTAGTTTGTCAATACTGATATTTATTCCGGAATTGAAAGCACAGCCCGCTGAATGAAGCATATGACGACCGTAATTCCTTGATGACCTTACAGTCGGTATCCATGAAGCATTGATATTGCCCAGAGTTTTCATCACCATGTTTATCAAAACAGGAGATACTCCGGCATCAATTACTCTGCCTATATCTTTAACAGGGAGCTTTGAAACAGCCTGACTGAACATTACAGGTCGGAAAATGTGAGCATACCAGTATTCGGGAGTGTCAGGAGTATACCGGATACCATCCGGATCAAGAGTTGAGATAAAGTTTTTACGGGGCTTGCTGAATTTAATCTGTCTGGATTTCTGCAGAAATTCCTCAGCGCAGGATCTCAGTCCCTCATAGTGTCCGCCGCGGGAACCGTTAATAAGGCTGAAGCGTATGCCCTGATTTTTGCATACTCCGGCCAGAATCTGCATATCAGGATTCGTTCCGCATACTGTAACTATTTCCGGAGCATTGTAGGCGGAGATCGAGGTATTCAGCCCGGCAGCAGAGGATAAGGACATTATTTTCTGTGCAGATGATTCAGCCGCAGCCATACAGTGATCATCGTTATGACACATAGCCAGACATCTTTCCTTAAGAAGAAAAAAAGCACTTTTTTCAGAAATAATACCCGAGAAAACGGCTGCTGCATATTCACCCATGCTGTGACCTATAACGTGATCTGCACAGCAGCCCAGCCTTTCCCAGTGTTCGGCAATAGCAATTTCAGAGGCTAATACTCTTAGCTGATCAGCAAGCTCATCCTCATTATCCTCGTCCAGAAGTCTGACATCATATATCTCAGAACATATTTCATCAAGCTGCTGCAGCCTGTTCATAAAAAACGGAGAGACCCCGCTCAGTATAGTAAGCATTTTCTTTTGGTGTATGCCGCTTCCGGGAAATAGAAAAACTGTATCATCGGCATATTTTTTATCGTTACTGATGTTCAGAGCGTCACGGTTTTCGGGAGCCGTGAGCCTCATAAGATCTTCTGCGTTTTCGTACACTGCAAATGAACGGAACCTGTCTGAGCTGTTGTATTCGTTTCTTTCTTTTTCAAATCTTTCAGGATCACCGCAGCTGAGTCTCAGCTGATCGATATTTTCTTCAAGCTCTGTCTCAGAGGCACCTGAGAAAAGAGCAAGTTTATACCCGCTGTACATCATTTATTTTTGCCATCACTTCGCCGACGGTCGAGTCCAGAGTAAGTTGAAGAGGCTTGCCAGCAGCCTCCTCCAGATCATATGCAAGCATCATAACGTCGAAGGAATCAAGTCCGAGCTGGCTTACTGTCATAGACTCTTCCGGCTCAGTGTCCAGAATAATATTATTTTTTGCCAGTACATTTTTGAAATCACAAATGTTCATTTTTAGCTCCATTCTGCTGAATCAACAGCTTTAAATTTTTTCAAACATAAGAGCGCAGTTATGTCCGCCGAATCCGAAGGAAGATGACACCGCACATTTTATATCTGCCTTTGTTGTTTTATCCGGTAGATTAAGTCCTTCAAAAGGAGTACCAGGTATATTTCCGTGTACAATGCCGTGCCTGATCGAATAAGCGCAAACAGCAGCCTCTATAGCACCGGATGTGCCGATACAATGACCTGTTATGCCTTTTGTGGCATTGATAATAACATTTTTCAGATCATTGCCGAAAACTTCTTTCAGAGCGATCGTTTCGATCCTGTCATTTACTTCTGTTGCAGTACCGTGAGCATTATAATAATCCACTTTTTTACCCTGTGTAAGTTTTCTGAGCATTGCAACAGCCTGTTGAGGATACTCAGGCATTTTGACTATGTGGTATGCATCACAGCAGGAATCGTATCCGGTTATTTCGGCATATATATCAGCATTTCGTCTGAGCGCACATTCATATTCCTCAAGTATAAGAGCACAGGCACCGCCTTCACAGAAAAGAAATCCGCTCCTCTGGTCAGAGAATGGACGGGGGAGTCCGTCAGTGCTTCTGGTAAGCGCACCGAGAACATCAAAAGAGCGGAAGATCATCTCTTCATCACTTTTCATATAGTCAGCACCGCCGCAGATTGCCATTTTGCTTTTTCCCATAGAGATATGTTCATACGCTGCACCGACAGCATCCGGACCTGAAGAACAAGCTGTGGAAATAACCTGAGAACGTCCGTGAACATTAAAGAGTATGGATATCCATGCAGGGACGGCGTTAGCCATTGCTTTTGGATTGGTTGAAGGCATCAGCCTTCTGTTGCCTTTTATGAGATTATAGGCATTTATAACATCATCTGCGTTCATAGTGCTGACACCGAAGAAAACTGCTGTATCCGGATCAAACTCAGAAATCCCTGCGTCACTGGCAGCAATTATTGCGGCAACAGCAGCTGTACAGGCATTTTTTGATGCCAGTGACGGCATTCTTTTAAGCTTATCCATATAAGGGGCAAGATCAACCTCCGGATATGGTACATACCATCCTGAACTGATCTTTCCTGCGCAGTAATTATTGTCAGCCTTTGAAATGACAGGCCTCATTGCCATAAGGTTATTAAAAAACTCATTTCCTGAGCCCATTGCATTAACTGGAGCTATACCCGTTATAACTACTCTGTTCATATTACCTCCCTGGTATTTCCTTATCCGGTACTATCCTTATGACGAACTTCCCCATAAGGTCATGTCCTTTTTCCATTTCTGAATGTGCCTGAGGCAGCCCTTCCCAGCTGAATGACCGGCATATTGAAGGTCTGATCATCTTTTCTCTGCACAGTCTCAGGTACTCATCAAGATCATCGGGAGATCCGGCATGACTGCCCTGGATCCGCTTCTGATACAGCCAGAGATGACGCAGATCTACAGATGCGATATATCCGGTCGTAGCTCCGCACAAAACTACCATTCCGCCGTTTGCACATACAAAAAGAGAAGTGGAGAGCGTCGCTGAACCTGGATGCTCAATTACTATAGAGGGGTTTATTCTCCTGCCAACTATGGAATAGATCTCGTTGCGGAACTTAGCTGCACCTACAGTCCATTTTCTGAAGCCTGCATCGTCAAGATCTGAGATGTTGCACCAGTGATCGTACTTTGATCTGTTTATATAACCTTTTGCGCCTAATGACTTACAGAATTCACCGCGTTCATCACTTGAAACAACAGCAACTGCGATGCCTCCGTAAGCAACAGTCTGTGCTATAGCTGAAGCTCCGATGCCGCCGGCACCGCCCCATATCAGAACAACATCTCCCTGTCTGACACGATTGCCATCCCAGTGATGGAGCATACGGTTTACAGTGGCTCCGGTTGCCGTACAGACAGCTGCCTGCTCCCAGCTGAGAATGTCAGGTTTTTTTGTGCACTGGTAATCGTATACCTTACAGAACTGAGCAAAAGCTCCCCAGTTAGCTTCATATCCCCAGATGTGAAATGTAGGACTCAGTTCCGGCTCACCGCCGCTTTTTATGTACGGACACGATCTGTCATATCTTGAGCCGGATACAATGACTTCATCTCCGACTTTTATTTTTGTTACATTCTTACCAACGGCATATACAATTCCTGATGCCTCGGATCCACAGATGTGAAAGTCCTCTTTTTTGTTTCCATAGCTGCCGTTTGAATCAATAACGTTCTTCGGAATACCTCTGGCTGCCCAGATCCCGTTGTAATTGATTCCTGCTGCAATAACAGCAACAAGGACCTCATTATCATCAGGCTGCGGCGTATCAACTAATTCGTTACTGAATGCCTGTTCAGGAGAACCAAGTCTGTCAGAGCGGATTGTCCAGGCATAAAACTTTTCAGGGATCACGCCTATCGGAGGAAGAGTACCGGCTTCATAGGTCCTGTGAGTAATATTCATTTTATCACCTTTGTTCAAAGTATTTTTCCAGTTCATCAAGAGTAAAACGGATCTGCTGCGGTGTGTTATTGTGAGCCGCAAGACCGAATCTATAATCGTTTTCAGCCCATGAACTGAAGAAGACTGAGGATGCTGCGGTATTTATAGGATCATCGATCTGAATGCGTAAATTGTCCTGATACAGCGAAAACGATGACAATTTACGGCTAAGACCTGTTCCGAGGTATTTAAGATAAGCTTCTTTTAATGTCCATAGTCTGAAAAAGCTGTCATAAAGATCCGGGCTTGCTGTGAGGCGGATTACCTCTTTTTTATGAAAAATTCTTTGAGCTATATCAGTAAGATCAGGTATGTTTCGTATCTGTTCAACGTCTGCACCGCACGGCAAAGTGTCTGCTGCACATAATACAAAGCTGCCCGAGTGGGATATGCTTAAATAAATCTTTTCACCGTTGCCTGAAACTGCATATGGAGCCTTCCACTCTTCGGAAATAAGATCTATATTTTCGGGTGACGTGTCAAGAAGGAGAGAGGCTGCTGCAATGCCAGACAGTCCTGCGGCATAGCAGCGTATTCTGTCCTCACTTTTTCTGTATGTATAAATTTTTTCTCTGCGTTTTTCCGGAAGAAATCTGAAATACTTTTTGTTTATTTTCGTATTAAAAAAAGTTATGTGAGTTATTATGAGCACAGACATATCACATCAGAACGCCTCCGCTGACTTCAAGAATATGTCCTGTCATGTACGACGAATCATCAGATGCAAGGAATGAAGCAGCAGCTGCGATCTCCTCCGGTCTGGCATATCTTCTCATAGTAACATAACGCATCTGGTCTTTTATTCTTGCATCGCACTTCATTTCCTCTTCTGACATTTCTGTAGCTGTTGCTCCCGGAGCGATAGAATTTACTGTTATATTGCTTATCGCAAGTTCCTTAGCGGCTGACTTTGTCATCGCTATAACAGCACCCTTAGCTGCCCCGTAGGAAATCGCTCCCGGAGAACCGTACATACCGCCTACAGATGATATGTTGATTATTTTTCCATAGTGCTGTTTTTTCATGACCGGAGTAACGCTTCTCATCATATAGAATACACTGTATGCATCATTAAGCATTACTTTATGAAAATCCTCATCAGTGGTTCTCGTGAGAAGACTCCATATTACAATGCTTGCATTGTTTACAAGAACGTCAATTCTTCCTGCGAACTCCACAGCAGCACTGACCAGCAGCTCACACTGCTCAGGAACGGAAACATCGGCAGCAACACATTTTGCTTTTACTCCCAAAGTCTCACACTCCGCTGCTACCTTATCACCGGCTTCACGTTTATTTTCAATACGGCAGTTTACTATGATATTGAAACCATCCCGGGCAAGTCTTATTGCTGTTGCTGCGCCTATACCCTGAGAAGAACCGGTTACTACTGCAACTTTTCTTTCCATTTTGTCCTCCTATTCATTGTTGTTCTTCAGACTCTCTGTCATTTCGATCCTGCCGACCTTCTTTCCTGCAAGTGCAGTTGAGACGATATATGAAAGAATTATTACCGCAAATGTTATCATAAAGCTCAGCGGCTTGATTGTCATCGGAAAGTATACACCTATATCAGCAACAGAAGAAGCAAACACAGCGGCAGAAACGGCTATAGTTACCGGAACGCCTATAATTATTCCGACGATCACCATGATCGTATTTGAACTCAGTACAAGTCCTGTTATTTCTTTCTTACGGTAACCAAGAATTTTGAGAAGTGATATATTTACTGTATTTTCCTCTATGATCATACCGGATATGAGGTACATGGAAAGTACGCCTATAAGGAAGCCGATAACAGTAATGATATAGCATACCGCATAGTACATATTAACGACTGCCTCGATACTTTTCTTCAGATCAGTTTTTGAGATCGTTTTTATAATGCTGTCAGCCTCAAGTGACAACTTTTCATTACTGATAACAGTATTTCTCATATCCGGTTCATAGTCCATAAATCCGGCAACATTCTCAGCGCTGGTATAGACAGCAGCACTTGTGTTATCATTTATAAGTCCTGATATAACGATCTCATATTCATCAGTTGTTATAGGATCGCGAAAACGGAAACTGTCTCCGGAATTTATACTGTAAGCTTTTGCAGCAGCATTTGTCATGTAGTATTTTCCGTATTCCATAGGATCATCTTCAAGAGTTTTCATAGTTATATGCTCTGTATCCTTTTCGTATCCCCACATGCTGAATACAAGAGTACTGCTCTTGGTTTCATACTGATTGATGAGTATGCATTCAGCACTATCAGGTACTTTGAAATCAGTGGTATTCATAAGATATGAGTACTCGAAAGGAGTCTGATCAATTGATTTCTGAACCAGAGTATCAACGGAATCTTTTATAGACCAGCCAAGAAGTACGCATATGGTGCTTACTACAATGCCAGCAACGACTACAAAAGAACGTGCCTTATGTTCAGTTACAGATCTCAGCTTATACTTTGTTCTGAAAGCAAGTTTTTTTGAAGCAAATGATTTCTTTTTATGTTTTGTCTCCTTTTGTATTCCCTTCAGAAGATCAATAGTATTTTTAGAAGTCATCTTCTTTACTGACAGATGTGCAATAAGAGAATAGAGAACAGGAGGCAGCAATACTGCCGCCGCAGCTATTACCGGATCAATGCTTACAGAATATCCAAGCTGCTCATAGTAACCAAAGTAGAAATCACAGAAGGGGAATGTCATTGCATATCCTGCTATGAGACTGAGTACGCCGCCGATACACCCCGGAATAAGGCTGTAGAGCAGGTAGTGTCTGCTTATTTCACCTGATCTGTATCCAAGTGCAGTCAGCGTTCCTATCTGTCTCTGCTCTGCCTTCAGCTTTCTTGAAAGCATAAGCATGATCAGGAGGACAACTATTATGTAAACTACAGGGGCAGCTACAGCTGCAACGGTAAGTATAAGCTTTGATTCACTCAGAGAGGCGTTGATGCGGCCGTTGCTGGCAGACGGAGTATAACTTAAAATACGGTACTTATCATTTATATATCTTCTGAATTCAACAGAGTTGTCGCTGCTGTACTTAACAGCATAATAAGACTTTGAGCCGCTGATCTCATCAACAGCATCTTTACCTGCAACAGCAATTCCAAATGCCTTATAGTTCGCAAATGAATCCGAGACTTCCTTGAACATTGAGATATAGTCAGAACGAACCATAAATCCTGTGACAGTAAATTCCCTGCCTCCGATCTTTACTTTATCACCGATCGAATAATCATGATTCCTGGCAAAAAGCTCCGACATAAGTATCTGATCATCACGGGTGATATCTTCACCTTTCTCCAGCTCATGGAGATCGACTTTTTGCGTTGCTCCCAACAATCTTAAAGTACAGTCCTGCGATATGTCCTGCTCATAATAATTAAGCCGTTCAAAATCAAGATCAAATCTTTCGCTTATCATATCAGCCTCGTCATCTGTTATCGGAAGCATGGTTATCAGCTGCGCATCTTCAGAATTTCCTCTTCTGATTGCTGAGCCGAAAATATCTTTCATTTTCAGTCCGGTTGATACGCCGGAAATGAGGAGCATCCCAACCAGAGCGGTAAGAACAGAAACCACGAGATAGAAGGAAAGATTCTGGCGAAGATTTCTCCTGTATCGTCTGTTGAGCTTCATCATAATTCAATATCTCCTGCATCAATTCTGTTTTCGTTGAGTTCGTTGCTTATTATTTTTCCGTCTTTGATACGGACGATTCTGTCAGCAATATTTTTAATAGCCTCGTTATGAGTTATGATAACAATGGTTGTTTTGTATGTACGGTTGATTTTATCAACAAACCGGATTACGTCTTTGGAAGACTTGGAATCAAGAGCGCCTGTAAGTTCATCGCAAAGCAGCAGACGTGGATTTTTAATAATAGAACGTGCTATTGCTATACGCTGCTGCTGACCGCCTGACAGCTCTTTAGGAAAACGGTCACGAAGATTTTCTATACCAAGAGTTTCAAGTACTTCGTCAATATTGAGAGGGGACTGAGTGATGTCTGATACTACCTGAATATTTTCTTCTGCTGTCAGGTCGGGGATGAGGTTAAAGAACTGAAAAACAAAGCCGATTTTTGATCTGCGGTATTCTGTAATCTGTTTCTGACTTAATTTATTAATGACCTGACCGTCAACGATCAGTTCACCTTCATCAATAGAATCAAGACCACCTATCATATTAAGCAAAGTAGATTTTCCGGAACCTGACGGGCCAAGAATAACGCAAAGTTCTCCTTCATTGATGGAAAGGTCAATATGATCCATAGCATAAACCATATTTTCTTCATTGTCTCCGTATTTTTTTACAGCATTCTTAAAATTAATGATCATGTTAAACTGTCTCCTTTTTTTGTGAACCGGCAAAGTCATCTATCAATCCGATAACCTCTGCCTTGACGTTATTGAAATAAAAGTGATCACCGGTAAAAACAGTTTCAGAATATATTTTTCTGAATGTTCTGTTCCAGTAACTATCATATTTGGGGTTAATGATAATATCATCTGACCCCCGCATGATCATACCGCATTCAAGAAGTTCACTTTTGTCGGGAATGCTGGGGTCATATGTTTGAATTGCTTTCATATCAGTCTCGATATATCTGAGAATCATTTTTAACATACGCTGATCTTTCTTGATGAAATCAGGAATGCCGCCAAGATGCTCAACAAATGTACAGGGGTCTTCAGGACAGACCCAGCCTTTTTCATATTTTTCGGAATACGGAGGATTCTGACCTGACACTATCACTCCTGTTGGTGGCTGGCCGTAAGTATTCTGCATGATCAGACCAGCTTCGCAGGCAATAAATGCGCCCATACTATGACCGAACAGAAGATAATTTTCATTGTAAAGAACTTTTTTGCGTATGTAACTGACTGATGAGTCTATATATCTATTAAAATTCGCGTTTTTGTTTTCACCGGTTATTTCTCTCCTCGGATAATCGAAGACATAAGTCTCATTGATGTTTCTGAAAGCTGCTTTTTTAAGAAAGCTGTAATACGGTGAAAAGCCTCCTGCATGAGGAAAACATAATAATTTCACGTTGCCAACTCCGTCCGGATAAATGTAATAGAATAACAGCAAAAAGGTAAAAAAAATCGTCGGCATTCATTTGAAGTGATATGCAAACGGTATATGCTGGAATTATATCACAAATATTCGATAATGTCAATAAATATTATAATATTATCCACTATATGTATGGTTTTTTAATATTTGAATTATATTACAGGTCAAAGAGATGACTATATCCCGATAAACTCACAAATAAACCATAGATATGTTGTGACGAAGCAACTCAAATCAGTAAAAAAACGCTGCGGAAATATGGATCAGTATATAAAACAAAACAGATACCGGGAAACCGGTATCTGTTTTGTTAAAATATATTTACTGTCACACTGTATAATAAGACAACTGATAATTTTATCTAAGCTTTGAATACAGCTCTTACAAAGTTGTAAAGATGAGCGTGAATACTGTTGTCTCCATGGTAGCCGCCGTTTACATAGTGGTAAATATGAGGCACACCGTTTTTGGTAAAGTTGTTGTGGTAGGTTTCAGGATTTGAATATACAACTGTATCGTTGCTTCCTGCAGTAATTAATACAAGTGAAGGAGCTTCTTCTTCAGAATTCCATTTGAATGAACCTGTAACACCCGGTGCAGGGCAGATAGCACCTACATATCCGAACAGATCAGGACGCTGCATGCCGATGAGGAGAGATTCTCTGCCGCCCATTGAGAAACCGGTGATAGCAGTGTTTTCTCTGCCTGTCTTAACGCTGTATGTCTTTTCAATATGAGGCATAAGATCCTTTGTAAGGTCATTTATGAAGTTATCATATGCTGCATTATTGGCATCATCCATACCTGAGCAGTCAGCCTGGGTAGCACTTGAGTAAATATATGGGAATACAACGATCATATCTTCTGCACTTCCGTCAGCAATTGCATTTCCAATGATCTGACGTGTGTACATAGTGCCGTTTCCTTTGATGATCATTCTGTCCTGGTTCTCATAGTATCCGTGCATAACGTAGAGAACAGGATACTTCTTTGATGTGGAATAGTTTGCAGGGAGAAGGATGTTGTATGGCTTGTTGCGTTTACATGTTGTTGAGTAGTATGATCCGGACTTGACTGTACCATACGCAACGCCTGCTTTTTCCTGTTTGGAATCAGCTGTTTCAAACTCAGATATCTTAACGGTAGGTGTATATTCTGATATCGTGCGCATAGTTGTAACAGGCTTCGGAGCAATAGGAAACTCTGTGATCATTCCTAAAAGATATTTCTGAAGTGCGACTGCATCAGCAACATCTACAACTGTACTCTGGTCAATATCAGCATTTTTCTCCTGAGCTTTGCTTGTGAAACCGCTGATAATTCCGCTCTTAAGAAGAACAAAGTCAGCGACAGTGATTTTGCTGTCGAAGTCCAGATCACCTCTTATGGATGTAACCTGTATTCCTGCCGGACCGTCGATCTTTGTGCCGGCAACTGCACCGATAATCTCATCAACATTAAAGTCACAGAGTTCTTCTGTAGTTTCAACGACAAGTACGAGGTCTGATGCACCTGCCGGAATTTTGTAATTAGGGTTATATAACTGAACATAATCTCCTTTGTTTGCAGTTTTCTGATCGATTCCATCATAGCTTGTTTCGCCGCTTGCATCTGTGTACTGAAGTGTCAGTTTGTATTCTGTCTGATCAGCACCGCTCTCGTTCATAAAGCATGCACTGAATGAATATTCCTTGCCGGCTTCAAACATTCTGGAGTTAAGGCTCTTCTGTCCGCCGTTCCATGCATCTGTACGGTCTGAGACTGATAATGCCTTTGAGCCCTTGTATGCTGATGAGCCGGTTGCAGCTGTACAGCCGCCTCTTGCCGTCCATCCGTTTGTTCCGTCTTCAAATGTATCGTGGAACCAGTATCCGTTGGCATCAGGTTCAACAGGTTTGACTGTACCGGCGGAGAATTTATCGCCGTCGCCCCATTCACTCTGAGGAACAAGATTCTGAAGTGCTGTAAATGCCGGTTTAGCCTGATTGTTTGAATCAAATAAAAGCGGAGCATTTTCTGACTTTATCCATGTATTTGCGTCATTGGGACCCCATACACAGACGGCTGTAACTCTTCCTCCTGATTTGTTTATATCTATAGCAGCCTGAAAAACATCCTTATACTTCTGTGCCTGCTGCTGAAGTGAGAATTTGCCGCCTTCAGTGCTTATATCAAGTTCAGTGACCTGAACCTGGCAGCCTATCGAAGCATATTTCTTCATAGCTGTTGTATATGCGGAAGTACCTGAAAATCCGTTAGAATCAGCGTTGATATGAGACTGCATTCCTACTCCGTCAAGCAGTCCTTTATTGTAAAGATTCTTGCACATATTGTATATACAGTCACGTTTGTGATCCCAGTATTCGTTATAGTCATTATAGAAAAGTGAACATGTTTCGGGTGCATATTTTCTTGCATATGTAAATGCCTTTTCTACAAAGCTGTTGTTACCGTATATCTGTACATAGGGAGATTTGCCGTCATTGTATCCGGGGACTCTGGCACCGCCGTTATTGGCAGTTCTGTTTGAGTCATCACTGACACACTCATTACATACATCATAGGCATACAGGTCAAGATCAGGATATTGCTGTTTTAATGCAGAAAACATATTTTTAATATAGCTTTCCATTCTCTGATCCATAACTGATGATGAAACCCAGTTTCCGCTGTCATTAAAATTCTCTTTAAATACCCACTGAGGTGTCTGACTGTGCCATACGAGCGTGTGACCTCTTACTCCTATGCCGTTATCTGAACAGAAGTTAAGGATACTTGCTGCGCTGCTTAATGAAACACCGATATTTGTTCCTGAACTTGCTGACTTATTCATTGTTGCATCAGGTTTAAGTTCATTTTCAAATGTAATACTGTTGAATTCCTTGAGAATATTTGCTGTAATAGTTGACTGCTTAACTGTATTTCCGTTGAGAACTGATCCTACACGGTAATAGTTCGCAAATCTGTCCTTGAGTCCGGTTCCTGCAGCACTGACTACGCCTGTACTTACAGTTTCCTTTCCTCTGATATTGAAGTCATCAAAATAGAAATCACATGTACTGTCTGTAGTGATCTTCAAAGTAAGTTCAGATGCGCCTTTCGGGGCTTTGAACCCGGAACTCATTTTAGTCCATTCTCCCGGGGCTGCACTGCAGGTTTCAATAACCTTTGTCTGATATGTTTTTTCATCCTTGCACAGATATGTCATCGAAAGACTGAAAGTTTCTTTACCTTCCTGCTCATGGTATACATAAACAGAGTAATCGTAACTGCGGCCCGCGTCGATATAGAAACTTTTTTCAGAACAGGCACCGTCGAGTGAAGTCTGCCTGTTTAATACATGCATGCTTCTGGTACCTCCGAAACTTACGTTGGTATCAGCCTGAACAATAGTCAGATCTCCGCTGTTGGTCCAGCCGTCATAGTCAATATCAAAGTTATCACTTACGATGAGTGCCTCACTTCTTGTGACGGTTCCGCCCGGCATAAATGCGAGCATACTGGCTGTTACTAACACAGAGGTTAGTATGGCGTGCATTTTTCTTAACTGCATCAGTTTTCCTCCTCAAATAATAATTACATGAAAATAGAATTTTGTCTTTTATTAATAAAATACCATATTTAACGGAAACAATCAACTTACAATTTGCACAAAAGGTGGACAAAGTATAGTGTTGTTTTAAATTAAAGATAAATGGTTACTATTTTAGTAAAATACACTGCAAAATCAGGGCGAAGTAATAAATCAAAATGCAGAAATCAGTGAAGAAAGTCAGCAGTATTCCGGATACTTAAAAAATAACTTTAAAATATGTCGCTGTTACCATGTAAAATTTTTACACAAACTGTTGTACATACCGGCAGATGCCGACACACAGATGTCGGGAATGCTGCTGCATGTTTATTTTTAAGGCTTATATTATCAGTTAAATTACATATACTACTCTTGAAATAAGGAGTTGATAATATGGCAAAGGATTCACAGCTTGACCCTAAAGAGGTAAGAAAAATGAAATCCAGGGGCGGTCCGACAATGGCAGAGAGCGCTCTTGACGGCGAAGGCAGAAACAATAAGAAACAATCGGGCTGCCGTCATAAACCGGGCAATGACAGATAAAATGATATTTTAATGATCTGAGTTTATAAGAAATAGCGTATCATTCACCACTTTTCAGACAGAAAGTGAAAAAATTTATTATCAGTATTATGATAACCGGCAAGTGTAAGAGTGCCGGTTATTTTTTTATGCCGTATTGCGGATAGAATGCTAACAATATTATTGGTAATACAAATTTATCCTCAGATCTGTAATAATAAATGAATGTCATACATATACATAAAAGGAAATACTGCGGACGTTTAAAGAACCTTCTTTTTATTAATAAAAAACGTCATCAGAAGAGTCTGAATACCGGATTTTTTTAGTGTTCAGATAAAATTTTTTTTTACAAATGAGTCTTTAATTAATTTTTATGAAAGGAATGATCTGTTATCATAAAAGTACTTAAAAAGACAGTTCTGGCAGGTATGATAGTTGCTGTGACATTAGGACAGTGTTCATGTTCAAATGGCAAAAAAAATAACGAAAAAGTTTATCAGATAGCGGCTGAAACTTCATTTGCTCCATTTGCATATATGGATGAATCAGGCAGCTATGCAGGAATTGATATTGATCTGTTCAATGCAATTGCAGAAGATCAGAATATAAAATTTGAATTTCAGTATCTTGGATTTGAAGCTTCATGTGCAGCACTCGAAACCAATCAGGCTGACGGGGCAATGTGCTGTCTGAGCATAAAAGAGGAGAGAAAAGAAAAATATGATTTCTCTGATCCGTATTATGAATCGTCGGTAATAACTGTAGTAGAAAACAACAGTAAGACAAAAAAGCTGTCGGATCTGAAAAATAAAAAAATCGGTGCAAAAATGGGAACTGATGCTGATAAGTATGCATGTGATATATGTGATGAGTATGGTGGGGATGTCGTTCTGGTTGAAGATTTCCCAACGGCTCTCATGATGCTTCAGAGCGGAAAAATTGACGCTTTAGTTGATGATACAAATGTTGTCAGCAGTGTTATGCTGAGTGATGATTCAATAAAGAAAATCGGGGATCCCGGTTATAGATCTGATCTGGGATTTGCAGTATCAAAATCAAAGAACGGTGAACTTCTCAAAGCGTTCAACGAAGGCCTTAAAAATATCAGGGAAAATGGTAAATATGATGAAATACTTAAGAAGTATGTAGGCTAAGTGAGGTTTTTCTGTGTGGCTGACTAATCAGTTAAAAATGTTCAAGGATGTGTTTGCAGATCTTTTTCCGTCGCTGATCGAAGGACTGACAGTAACTCTGCAGGTGACTGTTATCTCTGTGTTCGGAGTTACTCTGCTCGGGGTTATTTTCTGTGCTATGAAGCTGTCAGGAGTCCGGTTAGTAAGAGCTGCTGCGAACATATACGTATACTGTATAAGAGGTACTCCTTTCATTGTGCAGCTGTTTCTGGTTTTCTTCGGACTGCCGCAGCTGATTCAGATGTCAGGCGGTGATTTCAGAATAAACTCATTCTGGGCATCGGTAGTTACCTGCAGTATCAACGGAGGAGCGTATATTACTGATATTTTCAGAACAAGTATAATCAGTGTGGATAAGGGTCAGAAAGAAGCTGCATTCAGTCTTGAAATTTCAAAATTCAATACTTACAGAAAGATCATCATACCACAGGCACTCAGACTGAGTATCAGTGCCATAGGAAACCAGATCATTATAACATTTAAGGATACCTCAATTTGTTCGATAATTGCACTCGGAGATATTGTTTATAAGGGGAAACTTTACATAGGCCGTACAATGCAGCCATTTGTTACATATATGGTCATAGGCGTTTTTTATATAATAATTATCAGTATTTTATCAGTAGCAGTACATTGTGTTGAAAGAGGGTTAAACAATGATACCGAAAATACAGATAAAAAAGCTAAGCAAAAGCTATAACGGACTCAAAGTTCTTGATGGTATAGATCTGGACGTAAAACCTGAAGAGAAGGTTTGCGTTGTCGGACCTTCAGGTTCAGGAAAATCTACACTGCTCAGGTGTATAAACGGTCTCGAGAAAACATATACAGGGGAGATCCTGATAAATAACTGCGTCAGTCAGAAAAATAAGGATAAAAGGATAGGCATGATCTTTCAGCACTATAATCTTTTTTCTAATCTGAATGTCATGGAGAACATTACGCTTGCCCCGATCTGCAGCAAGCTGATTTCGAAGAAAGACGCTGAAAGCTATGCTCTTAAATTTTTAGCTAAAGTCGGACTTGAGGATAAGCTTTATAGTTATCCTTCACAGTTAAGCGGCGGTCAGGCACAGCGTGTGGCAATAGCAAGGTCACTTGCCAATAAACCCGAAGTTCTGCTATTTGATGAACCGACAAGCGCGCTGGATCCGGAAAGAAAAGACGAAATTTTAGAGATAATCAATAATCTCTCAGATACCGGGATGACCATGGTCATAGTAACTCATGAGATGGAATTTGTAAAAAATATTGCTGATAAGGTAGTGTTTATGGACAATGCAAGGATCATTGAAGAGAATTCTCCTGATAAATTTTTCACCCGCCCGGAGACGAAGCGTGCGCAGATGTTTGTAAAAATCAGTAATTTACAGCAGAGTATTTAACTTATATAAGAAAAGGAGTGCATAATGCACTCCTTTTTATTTTAATATATTTTAATTAATATATGGCCTGATTCCAGTCTGAGAGCACTGACTTGTCAGCTGCAACTTTATTGATTATTTCATCTGCTGAGCGTACATTGTCAAATGTTCCGTTTGAAATTTCATTGATTACAGACTGAAGCAGTCTTTCATAGTAAGCTTCTGCTGTTATATTTGTTGTGGTATCGTGAAAGTGTCTCTGGCTTGTACTTGAAGCAATGCTTGCATATTTTTCTTTAACCTGCTGGATCATGTCATCACGGTTCATATTATTACTCCTAACTGCTGCATCTCAGAAAAATGAGCTCAGCAAAAAATATCGGCATTAATTAAGTGAACTGCAATTGATCATTTACCTGTGTCAGAAAACATGGTGCAAATATATTTTCTGCAAAACATATCTATATATTCGAAACGTCTGTTAAGTGACATGTAGAATAAAAAAATGCGTAAAACCGAAAAAAGCCGAAAAAATCAGAATAAAAAGCCATAAACCTCGTAACTACGTCGGTTACAAAGCGAACAAAATTGAATATCTAAGAAACCACCATAAAATGGTGTCAAAAAAATGCCTTGATTTTAGCGTTTAGAAGCTAAGTCAAGGCATTTTTAATTTTCGTAGGTCAATAGTGTTTTAAAGTATTCTAGAAGTGTTTTAAAGGTGATGAAAAGCCGTAAAATCAACGTTTGAACCGTTTTAACGTTAAAACACTTTTAAAACAGCATTTATAACGGCTTAGAAAATATGAATTGAAAATGAGGTCGCAACCTCGCAACAAAATTAAAATAGGGCCGCAACTAGTTGCGACCCCTAGATAAACAACGTAAATACGCAGATAAAGATATATTAAATATATAAAAGATAT
Organism: Oscillospiraceae bacterium; assembly: GCA_030539275.1. Taxonomy (GTDB): domain Bacteria; phylum Bacillota; class Clostridia; order Oscillospirales; family Ruminococcaceae; genus HUN007. The sequence continues at coordinate 155,305 of JAUNSK010000001.1, forward strand.
TTTAATAAAAATTGAAAGGGTAGCAACTAAATTATATCACTTTTTTCTAACTTACAAAGCACTTTCCCCTTACATAAAACATTATCATAATCATGTATCATAATATCTTCGTACTTGGAATTAAGAGATATCAGTCTGTCACCACCATATTTTTTAACATATCCTTCTCCGTTAATAATAAAAATGCCGATTTCATCCGGATCAACACTCTCCTGCAGCGCAATCAGAAGAATATCACCATTTACATATAGCGGTTCCATACTGTCTCCGGATACACGCACTGCAAAGCTTGCCTGACTTGTACTCTCATTAAGCTTCACTGCACACAGGTCCTTATAGTCACTGGTCAGACTTTCACCAGTGCCGGCTGAAACAGGCAAGTCAAAGATATCAATAAATTTTGATTTAAATGTCGGTTGAAATAATGAATCAAGGTGTTTCTGTTTGCTTTGTTCTAATAAAACCTCAGCACGTTCATGGATACGAATACGATCATCACGATTTAGTTGAGTATATAAATTAATAAGTTCTTGTTCATCATCAGACAATTTGTTTGGTGATGAACTTTTGTTTTTACCGAAGAGTAAGTATTCTACAGAAACGTTTAGAAAATCTGAGAGAGCAATAATTTTATCAATTGACGGTGAACTTGTGTTAAAACGTTTAATCGCGCCATTTCCAAATCCCAAAGCCTTTTCAACCGCATTTATTGATAGTCCTTTCTCCTTTATGAGAGCTGTAATTCTATCCACCATATATAACACCTCCTCTAATTTCTCAAATTTGAGATAAAACTATTGACATTTCTCATATTTGAGAAAATAATATCTATAGACATATTAATTAAATAATATGCTTTTAATAATATTATAGCAAAATTCTTAGACTATTGCAATGAAGTATCTTGAAAATGTTAAAAAAAAGGAGGAATTCAAATGCTGATCGGAATCGTTATTGGTTTTGTTCTCAATATCATTATTCTTTTGGTAATACTTATGTGTTTTTCAGAAACCACACGCAAATTAGGAGTTATGCTTCAGCAACTCAATATAGCTATTGAGGAAGCTGAACATAAAATTGATGAATACACAAAACTAAAAGAAATGGCGAAGATGAAAAAATAAAGAGTAGCGTTGCTCCAACAACACTACTCTTACAACTTGCACTATAGTAATTTAGAAATTTCTTCTAACAGCTTGACAACTATCGGTTTATATTTTGTATACAAGTCTGGCAGCTTATCTGCAATCATTATAATTGACGAAATGATGCTAAGTGCTGTAACAACAGACATGTTTCTTGATTCTAAGCCATCGGCTAACGTAGGCTCGTTTATATCAAGTTCTTTACACAAATTCTCAAGTTTCAAGATAATACTATACGGAACTGTAGATTCACTATCTTTAGATTTATTTAGCAGTTCTTTAATGTCAAGTTTAAGATCTTCCCATGTAAAGTTTTCAATTTCACCCCATGTAAAGTTGCTTATTTCATCCCAATTCACGATTTTCACCACCTTTCCCTATAATTATACCATTTAGTATATAACAATTCAATATATGGAAAAATAATAAAAGGAGGAATTCAAATGAATGATCCATGTGAGCTGTGCCGATCAGAGCATCAGAGCTGCCGATCACAATGCGTACAGCATATTTACTTTATCAATGAAGTGATTGCTCATCTTGAAGATCTGAAAGAGAATCGAAAAAGTTTTCTGAGTGATCTTAGCACAAAACAAAATGAAGTTATAGAAAATGATATTGCTGCAATAGATGCGGCAATATCAGAACTTAAGGAAAACATTGAGGTACACCACTATGAAAAAGAAAAAATTTAGTAGCGTACCTGCCAGACTGGGGTATAGAGCAGCATATCTGATGATTATACTGGACTTATTAAATCTAATGATCATAATTATTGCTAAGCTGCTTGAAATAAAGGAAATATCATTATTAAATCTTGCAGTTTCTACGTTAATCGGACTGATCTGCATAATAAGACTTGGAGGAAGATAAGAAATGTCAATTGGCACAAATATAAGGGAAATACGAAAAGGTCAGAACCTGAGACAGGTTGATCTGGCAGCCAAAGCAAAGGTTGAACAGGTATACATATCAAATATTGAAAATAACAGATTTAACGACCCAGGTGTTTTCAGAGTAAAACGTATAGCTGCTGCTCTGAATTGCAGCATTGAGAGATTACTGGAGGGCGTTGAGAATGAATAGGCTAACTTACAGTGAAAACGGCAGATGGGGCGTAATCGGAATGAATGAACAAAATCAGGACGAAAAACTCTACGGAGTTGCCTGTAAACTTAAGGATTATGAACAATGCGGCATGGATCCTGATGAGCTTCAGGACATGCTGATGTTCGAAATAAAAATTGGTTCAGATATTCAGGGTTATGTTATCTATGGCATTTGCAAAAAACATTGCATAGCCAAGAGGAATAAGACAGATGAATATGTTGTCTGGACCATAGATAGTGACAGGAAAGGGGTTCACTGGGGCAGATACTTTACTGATATTAACGAAGCGGAAAAGCATTTCTGTGAAGTGTGTTTTGATTTTTCAAATGAAGATGAGTGTTAGGCCGAAACATCAGGCATGAGCCTGGTGTCTGCCGGAGATGGTCTCCCGGCACTGATGATGGCAGACTAGAAAGGAAGTGAAAAAGGTTATGACAAAAGAAGAATGGGATTCTGCACAACGAAACTTAACTTTTCCTGGATCAACAGTATATATGAAGATTGATGGATATGACATTGCCGTACAGGTTCAGAGAAAATCAAGATCTTCGTTGAATAATGTTTTGACAGTATATGTTGATGGGAAAATAAAAGTTGAATGGCTTGCAAACGGTTGTGAGATAAGAGAAAAGTTTTATTGCAGGCATGAAAGAAGCTTATTGTCAGCTAATGCGAAAAAAGAAATAAAAAAATATCGTAAATCAGTTCGTGACAAAATAATAAAGGATTCATTATATACCGTTTATAGTCCATACTGGAATTCATTCAGATCAATGAAATCACACTTTATAAAAAATAACAGCTCAATAGAGCTGGTGAGTAAGGAGTAGTTTAAATGAAAGTTAAGGTACATAAAAAGGTTTCTCCTTTAAGCTCCCTCAGATCAGAAAGAAGAAACCATGATAAAGAAATTAAGACTGATAGCAATATATGCTTTGTAACGATCGACATCAAAAAAATGTGCAGGAATGCCTCTCTTAGAAGATTATTATGTTCTAAAAAATAGAATGAAGTAAATCTTTTTTAGCCTTTAAGTGTACGTTCTGATTTCCAAATGATAATAAACAATCAGTTGCTTCTACGTTTAAGCGATCAAAAGGAAATGAAAAGCATACGATTCTTTTTCCTTTATATTCAACAATTAACTTTTCTTCATTTTGAAAATACTCATAATCAGGTACTTTTGGAAAAGCAAAATCCCAATTGTTGAAATGAACAACTTTATCATCATCATTTACAATAAACTGTTGAACTGCTTCTTTTGCTTGCATATATTATTCCCCCCTTCCATTAATTGTTCGAAACATCCGGTGGCGGCCGGATGTCTGCCGGGAATGGTCTTCCGGCACTGATGAGATAGACCGATACAACAAAGGCACCCGTTAAGGTGCCATATGGATTTAATTATGTGTAAAGTTCCCCGGTCACTCAACTTGGCGGTTCGACACCGGAGAATGGAGCCCATAAAGAAAAATCCATTAAAAGTATATCATTATTTTTTAAATACGTCAACAAGGTTGACAGAAAGGAGAAAAAATATGGATTACTTAACAGTCAAAGAAGTTGCTGAAATTAAGTGCTGCAGTGTACAATACATTCGTAAATTGACAAAGGATGATAAGATCAAGAGCATCAGACAGCTGCATCCACAGTTAAAGCAGGAATGTTATATGATCCCGTTATCCGCTCTCAGTGAAAAGGAACAGCAGAAGTACTACAGAGCAAAAGAGAAATCAATTGGATTTATGCCGGCTGCATCAGAAAAAGGTATAAAAGAACCGGTAAACAATAATAGAAAAGGGTTTGAAGATTATACTGAATCAGAACGACAGCACATAATGCTCTGGAACGGCATCATAAAAGAATGGCTGCAGACCAGAAATCAGTATGAAAAGAAAACCGAAGTTGATGAGTTGTTTATAGCAAAGCTGAAGCTTGAACATCCGGATCTGAATGCCAGTGTCGGAATTCTGTACAGAAAGTATGCTGCATTTAAGGAAAATGATCTTGATGGGATGCTTGGCAAACGTGGAGGATGGAACAAAGGACAATCAACTATTCCTGAACCTGTATGGCAAGCTTTTCTCTGGTATTATCTAGATTCAAACCAGCCGGCTTTAAGCAGATGCTATGAACTTTCAAAAGACTGGTGTGCTGAGTTTTTCCCGGAGCTGTTGAACGGAATGCCTTCCTGCCGCAGCTTCGATCGCAGAGTAAAGAAGGATGTAGCGAAAGCAATACTCATTTACGCTCGTAATGGCGATAAGGCAATGAAAGATCGTTGTCTGCCATATATCGATCGTATGTATGAAGATCTTCATGCTAATGAAGTATGGATAGCAGATAACCACACCTTTGATATTCAGTCACTTGATGACGGCCGAATACACAGGCTATATGTTACAGCATTTCAGGATGCTAAAAGCGGTGTGATAGTCGGTTGGAATGTAACAGAAAATCCATGTTCACAGTCAACACTTATTGCTTTAAGACATGCTATCAAGCGTTTCGGTATCCCAGAAATGGTCTACTTCGATAACGGTTCAGAGTTTCTTACTCATGATGTTGGCGGACGTGGACACAGGACACGTAAGGATGAGGAAGAATTACCGCCGACTATTCTACAGAGACTTGGCATTGAGATGAGAAACGCCCTTGTAAAGAATGCAAAAGCCAAACCAATAGAAAGAACATTCTGCACACTTAAGAATCAATTCAGCAAAGCTTTCAGCGGATACTGCGGTGGAACTATTCTGGAACGTCCGGAAAGTCTGAAGCAGAGAATAAAATCCGGTGAGCTTCCAAGAGATTTTGAAGTCAGGGATTATCTTGACACATGGATCGACGGAGACTATAACATGCAGACGTATGCCGGAGCTGAAGCAAAGTATAAAGGTAAATCAAGAATTGAAGTCTGGAATGAAGATATAGCAGCTGTCGGTGTAAGAACGGCTACTGATGGTGAACTTGATCTGATGCTCATGAGGTCAACCAGATATCAGAAGGTAAAAAGGAATGGTGTTTATGTTACGGTTGCCGGCGAAAAGATCTGGTATACAGATCCGCAGATAACAGTAATGCATCTTGATGAAGAGGTTTATGTCAGATATGACCCTGCAGATTATTCACAGGTCAGAGTATATGATAAGTCAGACAGATATCTTTGGACATGGAAAGCAGCTGATGTACTTCTGGTTGACTATATTACGGACAAGCAGGAAGAAATAAAGGATGCTATGAAGCTGCAGCGTTCTGTTCAGAAGTTTATCAGGGATCAGAAAGCTGGCCTGACAGCCGGTCTTTCAAATGAACAGAAAATCAGCATGATTGATATGACAGTAAGAAAATCGCTGAGGAACAAAGAACGATTCAGAATCCAGATGCCTACCAAGATTATACCGATAAGATGTAATGAAGAGGAAGCCAGAAAAGTATCCGGCAGTGATTGCTGCGGAGTAGAAATCGATTTGAAGAAAATGATAAATAACGCTGCGAAGAGAAAGGGTTGATTATTATGTATACAGCGGAGCAACAGGAAATACTTAAAAAAGTTGATGCAATTGTTGAACAGGAAGGATCACAGAATAAGGCAAGCAAACTCATAGGGATATCTGCAGGAGTCTTATCTGCTATTAAGTCAGGTACATATAAAGGAAATGTTGACAGGGTTTTTGAGACTATTTCAAATTACTTAAATGTTAAGAATGCAGCTCTGCAGACATATTCAGAAACTGATTATGTAAACACATTTATATCTTCTGAGGTCTATGATCTGATACGTATCTGCCAGGTAAAAGGAGGACTTGCTGTTGCATGTGGGGACGCCGGTATAGGCAAAACCAAAGCAGCAAGAAAGTATGTCCAGGACAATGCTACAAGCAGTGTTTTAGTAACAGTAAATCCTTGTTTGACAAGTGTTAAAAGCCTATTGAAAGAAGTAGCTTCACGAATAGGAGCTGCACAGGAGAAGTCCAGGGATGAACTATGGTATGCAATTGTTAGAAAGCTATCTGATGGTATGGTCCTTATTTTTGATGAAGCACAGCATTTAACAACAAAAGCAATTGAAGTGCTCCGCAGCTTCTCAGATTATTTCAATGATCGTGGTCAGACATTAGGAATTATCTTTATCGGCAATCTTGAAACAATGAGCCGAATGGGTTCAAAGCGTGCTGAATTTGCACAAATCTCAAACAGAACAAAGCAAACACGTATGTATACAGTAAGTCAGATAACCAAAGAAGATATTATTAAGCTGTTCCCTCTGTTATCAGATCCTGGCAAGTCTGCTGAGGTCGATTTCATTTTGAAAATAGCTCATACACATCAGGGACTCAGAGGAGCAACAAATCTATTCAGTAATGCATACGATAACGAAGACTATTCTTATGCCGGCTTGGTTGCAATGGCTCAGCATATGGAGATGGATGTATAAGGAGGACGTTATGAGAGGAAAAAAGCCTACGAGAAGACAAAAGATAATCCTGAGTAATTATCCACACTTGAACGCAAAGAACTGGCTGATAGTGAGGGAAACAGAAAAGGATCTGATGATACTTCACAGATACACTGATAAAATAAGAACCATTCACAAGGAGAATTAATAATGGATATGATAAAATCAAAGAAACTTACAGCAAACTGTGCAGTAAGTATTCCAAAGGAAATGAGATTGTATAAAGGCTGGGAAGGCAAAATGGGAATCGACCTTGTTGCTGTTCCGGAAGGAATCCTGATAAGACCACATCAGAAAGTTTGCAGATTCTGCGGAAGCTGCGAAAATATAAGAACAGTTAAAAATGTAGATGTATGTGAGATCTGCGGAGCAGCTATTAAGGAGGATCCTGAATGTCAGAAATAACGAATATGGTTGATAAGCTTGCTTCGCTTAAAGCGAAGATGAGCGAACTTAAAAAGGAATATGAAGAAACTGAATCAAAACTGTATGCTATTGCTGAAGATGCTCTCAAAGATACGAAGCTTAAAAGCATTACATATTGCAGTGATAAAGGTAACAAAGTGACAGCTGTAATTGCTGATACAATATCAAATGTTTGCCCGTCACTCTTCCAGAGCATTTTTGGCAAAACATATCCTGATTTCGTAGAAGAAAAAAAAGAGTATAAGCTAAAGCCTGCAGCCAAAAGACTGCTGAGTGCTGTATGGAATCATGAGTACTGCAAAGGTGATATAAATGAGATAATTAATGATCTGCCGGCTGATGAGAAAAGCAAAAAATCCTTGACTAAAAAATTGAAGGGTGTCAATTTTGAGACTGATAAGAAAAATCTCAGACTGCTTGGCGGTCTGGATGATCAGGCAGCATCAGATAATGCTTTCCTGATATCAGAAATAAAAGCATGGGAGTTTATTGAAAATATCATGAATTTAAATCATGGAAATGTTACAGAAGAGCTGATGAAGAAACTGGATCAGAACGTAAATGCCGCTATAGTAGTGAGCCGCTCAACGAAGCTTACCGTCGAAGGAGATAAAGATGAGTGTAATGATAAACAATGACCTTGTTGAAAAAGAACTCACCATTAATGGTGTAGCAGAACAGGGCAAGATAATTATGAATTTAATGCTCAGCATTGCAGAGTTAATGGAGAAATGCAGAAAAAATCCAAACAATATTGAAAGCAAGACGCAGCTTTCCACTGCATTAGCTGAGTTTGAACATATACGCATATACCAGATAAGAAAAATGTTTGAACTGAAAAGTGGTATATATGCTCTTGCAGAGTTTAACGTTATCAAGAAGTTTACTGAAAGGATGGAAAAATGAGCAGTACAGATGAGTGCTGCATAACCTGTAAATTTTGTTGTGCCGGAGCTGATCCGGCACAATTATATTGTGATAAAGGTTTGGATGCAGCCATTGATATGTGTTGTTTTTACTATGAGGAAAGGCAGGATAAGTGTAATGAGTCAGGAAGAGATGTTTAATATGTTCTGGAAGGCATATCCGAAGAAGACTGCTAAGCCAAAAGCAAAAAAAGCATTTGAAAAGCTGAAAGCAGATGAATCAACTCTTAACAATATAATAAAAGCTGTTGAAAAGTCAAAGAAGACATACAACTGGATAAAGGAAAATGGTCAGTATATACCATATCCGGCAACTTATCTGAATCAGAGAAGATGGGAGGATGAGACAGATGGAGAGACTGAGCAGTCTGATGCCGGCGAACCTAAAAGCTACGGTATTGTCTTATGATGAACTTGTAAAGGCAAGATCTGATGCATATAACGAGATGAAAGGTAAACTGGATGGTTATGACTGCCCTGTCTGTCATAATAAAGGCATGATATCAGATATAAGGAACGGCGAAGAAGTATTTCGGAATTGTACATGTATGAATATCAGAGCAAGTTTAAAACGTATTCAGATAAGTGGATTATCAAGTCATATTGAAAACTGTACATTAGATAAGTTTGAATGTAAAGAAGGATGGCAGACACATATTAAAAATCAGGCTCAGCAGTACATAAACAATGGCGGCGCGACATGGTTTACAATGCTAGGACAAAGCGGATCAGGAAAGACTCACATATGCACAGCTGTAACGGCAGCTTTGATGAAGCAAGGCCGTTTAGCAAAATATATGCAGTGGTCTTCAGAATCGACCGAACTTAAAAGTAATGTTAATGAAGAAGAGTATCAGAAACATATTAATGTTATTAAAAACATTGATGTGCTTTATATAGATGATCTGTTCAAAGCAAATGTCACAAAGGCTGATGTAAAACTGGCATTTGATATAATCAATTACAGAGGCATCAACAACCTTACAACGATCATTTCGTCAGAACTTATGACCTATGAGCTTATAGCGATAGATGAAGCTATAGCCGGCAGAATAATACAGATGAGTGGATCGTATATTATGAGTCTTAAAAAAAATCAAAGTAAAAACTACAGATTAAAGTAAAGGAAGTGCTGTCATGAATGATAAATCACAAATAAAAAGGTTATACTCAATGGCTGGTGCTCTTGGACTTGTCGAAAGTGGAAATAAAGATGATCCGTTTCACCAGTTGGTATATGGTATAACAAACAAGTCATCAGTAAAAGAACTTACTGCAAAAGAATCAAAAGATGTTGAATCAGAACTCAGAAATCGTATGAACGCCGGTGACTCAAAGATTCAGAAGAAAAAGAAAACCAAAGCTACACAGCCCGGTATGATGAATGCGGGACAGATATCAAAAGCCTGGGCCATTATGTATGAACTTAATAACATATCTCCTGCAGCGAATGATGCAAGCGTGTCTGACAGGATGTACGGTGCTATTAAAAAGATCCTTGCAATTACGCCTAACATGAAAGAACCGTTTCGCTGGGTATCGTTTGAGGATGGAAACAAACTCATTGAAACGTTGAAAAAATATGTGGCAAACGCAAAAAAGAAAGGAGCATCATGATGCTCGAAAATATAACTATTGATGAGCTTTCTGGAGATCAGAAAGAACTTGCTGAATGTATTGGAATAGAAGCATATAGATTGCTGGTAAGATATTACGGAGGAAGTACGATATATATTTCTCAGGCAAAGACATTAATACGATCTGATCGAGATGCTATGATCAAAAAAGATTATAACGGAAAAAACATCAGAGAGCTTTCAAGAAAATATAATCTTTCTATTTCTGCTATTAGACGTATTATTAATTCCAACGAGTAAACGATTATTGTACATATTTTTTTGACTTTACTATTGTGTTATGCAATAGTAATTAAAATGCTTATAATTAACTTAAAGTTAGTTATGAGCATCTTTTTTTATAGGAGGAAAACGTGGATACTACAATTCTTATATGGGTTATAGAAGCTGCTCTGGGTGGTGCAATCGGAGTAATTAGTTTCTTTCTGAAACGAACCGTAGATCAGATCAGTGAATGTGAAAAGGAAATCGTTAAAATCAAATCTGAATATCTTGCGAAAGAAGATTTCTTCCGGGAACAGACTGAAACAAGAAGAAAACTTGATCGCATAATGGATATATTACTTGAAATGAAAGGAGAACGTGGACGTGGACAGAGAAACAATTAATAAAAGAATTTCTGCAGGAAACTTTGTCGAGAACAACGGAAGTGTTCTAAGAACTATAAACATACTGAAAACGCAGTATAACAAGCTTAAAACAGTCTGCTATGCCCTGGATGGAACTGAAAAAGGAGACATTGAGAAGAGTGTAAACTATCTCTATGAAGCCGGTTATCTGCATCTGAGACATATTACAAGCAAAACACCTACAAGTCTTGCAGATACTGATTTTGAAATGATAGAAGCAAAGCTTACTGCAAAAGGCATACAGTTGCTTGCCGGAGTGATTACTGACAGCTGCGTTGAAGTCTAGGCGGTGATCAAATGGGCAAAAAGAAAAACAGAAAGCATTCTATTATTGATAGCCTGCCTGCTGATCTGAAGGAAGCAGTTGACGAAATGCTAAGATCCAATTTCACTTATCGTGAGATTGTTGACTACATCAGAAACAGCGGCACAGAGATCTCTATGTCAAGTGTCCAGCGTTATGCTGCAGGTCTCAATGAAACACTTCAGTCTCTGAGAATGGCACAGGAAAACTTCCGGGCAATCATGGATGAGACTGAAAAGTATCAGAATCTTGATGTCACTGACGGAATACTGAGATTACTGAGCAGTCAGATATTTGATGCAATAAACAAGATGCCGTCTGCAAGTCTTGAAAGTGTGGACTTTGAAACACTGACTAAAAATGCTGTTGCACTTACCAGAGCTGCAGCTTATAAAAAGAATCTTGAACTGAAAAACAAAGAAATTATTGATGTTGGATCAGAGCAGTTCCAGTCACTCATCTTTGAAGCAATGTCAAAGGAAGAGCCTGATCTTTATAAAAAGGTCAAGAAGTTTCTTAAGGAGAAAAAGACATGTACGTAATACAGGTAGTTCCCGGAATGGATGAGATCATACAGGCACGCCTGGAGTGGGCAAAGATACCGGCATACGCTCCGAGTGAAGAAGTTGCCATAAGGAATAAAGGCAAATGGCATACTGAAACAAGGCTGCTGTTCCCCGGTTACATATTCATGGACAAAGAATATACTCCTGAACTGTTCCATCAGCTGAAGTATATGGATGGATTCATAAAGTTTCTTGGTGAACCGAAACCACTCTCAGAAACCGAAGAAAAGCAGATCAGATTTCTTTGCAATAATGGTAAACCGATAAAGACCTCATATTATACGCTGCATGATAATGTTCCGGAATTTACTGTAGGTGTGCTTTCAGAAATGCCAGTTGAGGTTGTCTCATTTTCTCCAAGGCAGCGAAGAGTCAAAATATTAGTACAGATAGGCAGTCTGGAGTTTTTCTGCAGTCTGCCGGCTGAAAAAAATCTGATATCTGAACCGGGTTGATTCGTCCCCGTGGAATATGTCAGAGGTCATATTCTATAACTGATTTCAGATTGAAACCAGAATGGCGGAGCATACCCATTTAAAAACCGCATAACACTGTTTAAATACTGTTCTAAAGAATTTATAGTAAAACTAATCTATGAAAAGCAAAGTGGCTTACAGAGCGTTTCTGTAGGCTTATTTTTATTGGAGGGAGATGAGAGCATGGGGGCTATTAAAAAGAAAAGCATAGCAGCACTGGCTGATGGTATGGATAAGTTTGAATTCAGCAAGAAAAATGTAGATCTGTCAGGTATAAAAGATATCAGTGATCTTATGAATATGATCATCCAGACATCTGACAAAAAGAAACGTAAAAAGCTGTTGGATGAGTTCAAAAACCGTAAGCTGGAGTTTTATGAATTTCTTAAGTCAAATCCTGAACTCATTACAGCTGAAGCTGAAACGGCAAGAATAATCAAAAACACTCTTACCGGTAAAGGTGAAGATGAAGCAGCAACCGAACTCAATAATCTCTTTGAAGCGATTGAAAGCAGCCTTAACGGAGATGATGCCTGATGCAGTATACAAAATTCAGTAAAAAGCAGCTTCAGGCAATGCTATGGTGGGCAAGATCTGCAACAAAGAAACGCAAAGCAATAATTTGTGATGGGTCTGTACGTTCCGGCAAAACTATGGCTATGACAATAGGCTTTGTGTTCTGGAGTTCAAAAAGCTTCAATAATGAGAACTTTGCCTTTTGCGGTAAAACAATAGAATCTCTTAAGCGAAATGTAATAACACCTATGCAGAAATGGCTTAAAGGTGTATGTACTATTCAGGAAAGAGTAAGTAAAAACTATGTTGAAATAACCATGAACGGTCATACAAACAGATATTATGTGTTCGGCGGTAAGGATGAAACATCTTACCAGCTCGTTCAGGGTATTACATTGGCAGGAATACTGCTTGATGAGGTAGCTTTGATGCCGCGTTCATTTGTTGACCAGGCTATAACAAGATGTTCTGTAAAGGGCTCAAAACTCTGGTTCAACTGTAATCCTGAAGGCTCTGAACATTGGTTCTATAAAGAGTGGATAAAAGATTCGGAAAAAAAGAATGCGCTTCACCTGCATATGACAATGGACGATAATCTGAGTCTTGATTCAGAAACAAAAGAGATGTATGAGAGATCATTCTCAGGTGTATTCTATGACAGATATATAAAAGGTCTCTGGGTATTGGCTGATGGATTAGTATATCCTATGTGGTCTGATAATTATGTTATTGACAGCTATAAACCTGATGAATGGGGCGAATGGTATGTCAGTGCGGACTACGGAACAGTTAATCCATGTTCATTTGGCCTGTGGCACGTCACAGATACAAAGGCTGTCAGAACGGCAGAATACTACTTTGACAGTCGTGAAAAAGGCTGGTCAAGAACAGATGAAGAGCATTATTCAGAACTTGAAAAGCTTGTTGGTGATATTGATATTCGTTCTGTTATCATAGATCCGTCTGCAGCTTCATTTATTGAAACTATCAAGAGACATGGACGTTTTAGTGTCCGAAGAGCACAGAATGAGGTGCTTGACGGTATCAGACGTACATCAACATTAATAAATGCCGGCTGCTTACTTGTAACTCAGGAATGTGCAGGCTTTCGTAAAGAAGTAAAACTATATTGCTGGAATAATAAAGCTGAAACAGATACTGTTGTCAAGGAAAATGACCATGCAATGGATGATACCAGATACCTTGTCAATACAGTGCTCAGAAGAACATTGCTGAAAAGGATCGGAGGTGATATGAATGATAAGTAAAGCTGAAATAGAAAAGGCTCTTAAGGTTTCAATTCCGGTGTCTAATGATATGGATGAAGCGATAAGAATCTGGGCAGAAACATATGAAAATAAAGCTTACTGGATAAAAAAAGATATCGTCAGTCTTAACTTAGCATCTGAAATTGCTTCGGAAACATCCAGATTGGTTACTGGTAACGGAAAGTCATGGATCTCCGGATCTGCCCGTGCTGAATATTTACAGAAACAGTACAGCACATACATGGAAACGATCAGAAAAGATGTTGAACTTGGATGTGCACTTGGTGGAATTGCCTTAAAACCTTACCTGTGTGGTGGCAACATAAAAGTTGATGCAGTAACAGCAGATCGCTTCTACCCTGTTTCATATGATACTGACGGAGAACTTACATCAGCTGTGTTTGTTGAACAGCATACAATCGGTAAAAACGTATATACAAGGTTGGAATATCATATTTTTAATTCAGGATTACATGAATATACAGTTGAAAATCATGCTTATGTATCTGAAAGCTATTCATCGCTTGGTAAGGAATGCAGCTTATCAGATGTTGATATGTGGATGAATTACACGGAACTAATGCATATCAGGGACGTTGAAAGGCCGCTTTTTGCATATTTTAAGATGCCAACTGCAAATAACATTGATCGCAACTCTCCGACAGGAATAAGCTGCTTTGCAAAAGCCATAGATCAGATAAAACAGGCAGATACACACTGGGCGCTGATAATGTGGGAGTATGATGGTTCACAGCTTGCAATAGATGCTCCTGAAGATATGTTTAAGAAACAAAATGGAAAGCTGATAATTCCAGAGCGTATGCAACGTCTGTTCCGAACAAATGATTACGAGCAAAAAAATGATGATATACCAATTCAAGCATTTTCTCCGGCTATTCGTGATCAATCGCTGTTTAATGGTTTCAATCGAATATTACAGAGGATTGAATATAATTGTGACTTGGCATATGGTACAATTTCTGATCCTCAGACAGTAGAAAAGACAGCTGAAGAAGTCAGATCAGGCAAGGAACGTTCCAGATCAAGTATGCAGGAGAAACAAAAGTCACTTGAGAACGCATTAAAACATCTGATCTGGATAATGAATCAATACGCTGATTATTATAACCTTGCACCTTCAGGGGAATACGAAACTGTATTTGAATGGGGCGACGGTGTTACCCAGGACAGGGACAAAGAATTTTCAAGGCAATTACAGCTCGTTACTGCAGGAAAACTTAAGGCAGAAAAACTTATTGCCTGGTACTTTGGATGTTCTGAAGAAAAAGCAAAGGAGTACATTCCTGAAACACAATCATTGTTCGGAGGTGAATAACCATGCTTACTCCTGGTTATTATGATCATCTTACTGACGAACTAGTAAAGCTGTATGCTGAACTTGACAATGCAATTATATCTGATATAACACGACGATTAATGAAGAACGGCTATTTAACTGAAACAGCAAAATGGCAGATACAACAGCTTCAGGAATCCGGAATGATGTATGATGATATAATTTCTGAAATAGCAAAGCATACTAACGCTGCTGATCGGCAGCTCCGAACTATTTTTGAAGATGCCGGTCTGCAGAGCATCAGCAATGATAATGCTGCATATAGCCAGGCTGGTCTGGGAAGTATAATTAAAATGTCCCCTGCAGCTCTGCAGGTTCTTAATGCCGGATTTAAAAAATGTGCCGGCACTCTAAGTAATCTGACACTTACTACAGCAAGTACTGGTCAGACAGCATACATATCTGCTTGTAATAATGCATATATGCAGATTACTAGCGGTGCATTTGATTATCAGACAGCAATAAGACGTGCAGTGAAACAAGTTGCTGAAAGCGGCACTGAGGTCTTATATCCGTCAGGTCATAGTGATAAGATAGATGTTGCAGTAAGACGTGCAGTGCTTACAGGCGTAGGTCAGACATGCAGAACACTGTCAGAAACCAATGCTCAGGATATGGGCTGTGATCTTATGGAGATAACAGCTCATGCCGGTGCCAGACCGTCACATGCAGAATGGCAGGGTCAGATCGTCAGCCTCTCCGGCAGAAAAGGTTATCTTTCGAAGTCAGATATCGGATACGGAACCGGTGCCGGGTTCGGTGGCTGGAACTGCCGTCATGACTGGTATCCTTATTTTGAGGGAATAAGCAAACGGTCATATACCAAAAGTGATCTTAAAGATCTGAATGCCAGGAATATTGAGTATCAGGGAAAACAGTTTACTGAGTATGAAATCTCTCAGATGCAAAGAACCTTAGAACGTAAAATAAGAAGCTTGAAACGTGAAGCAGCTGCATATAATACAGCAATTCAAAATGCATCTTCTGATACTGTTAAAACGGCATTTGAAGATGATTTCAGAAACGTTTCAGTAAAACTGAAAGCAAAGGAAAAAGAACTTGGCAGCTTCATAAATAAGACTGGTCAGCTTCGTGATCCATTCAGAGAACAAGTAAATGGTTTTGGGCGTTCAACTGCTCAGAAAGCGGTATGGGCAAGTAAAAAAGAGATTGACAAGTATAAATGTTTGCATTACAATAAAGATGGAACAATTGTTGTGACTGATGATTGGAAAAGTAAAGGGAAAGTTAGCTTGCCTTCCAAATATAAACCTAACGCAGTTATTGAAACAAAAACTGCTGCGGAAAATGGAAATTTTCAAATTGATCATACGATCTATAATAATGAAGCTATTATGTCTCTTCAAATTCATTCTGGAGGTCATTCAAATCCTGAAAAACATCCATATGGAAAGCATCACGAACATGCTCATGATTTTGTATGGATAAAAAATCAAAAGCATCCACACAGAACGACACGAAACATTACTGACAAAGAAAGAAAGGAACATGGTGATATTCTATGACTGCAAAGAAAATAAAAGATACAATTGCTTCGTGCTTAAACGATGTTATAATGGAATATCACGGAGATACGATATTTGTAAACCCGTGGAACGATAACAAATTTGAGTTTGCATATAAAGACATTGATAAAACATACACTAGTATTGAAGATCTGATGTCTGATAAAATTTATGATGGCAAATCACTAAAAGAGATTGCTGCAGAGGTTACTCTAATGTAAAAATTGCACCTTGAAAATATCAGGGTGCTTTTCTTATGCATTGAAAGGGGTGATTATCAAAAATACTGGAATTTCATAGTCTGAATGCACCGAAACAGGTGCTATTTTTATACACATTTTTAAAAGAAAGAGGTCAAAATCATGATCGATAAGAAGTTTTTAGAAAGCCTTGGCGTTACCGATGAAGAGACAGTCAATAAAATTGTTGCCGAATATGGAGCTGACATCAAGGTAGAAAAGGATGCTGTCTCAGCAGCCCAGGCACAGCTTTCAGAAGCAAATACTCAGATTGAAAGTTTCAAAGGCATGGATGTGGAAGCAATCCAGAAGTCAGCTGACGACTGGAAAACCAAGTATGAGAAATCTGAATCCGACAGAGCAGAATTTGAGCATAAGACAAAGCTTACAAACTATGTTAAGGGTCTTAATCTCAAAGATGATGTCTATGAAAACTATGTTACAGGCACACTGATTGAAAAAGGACTTAAGTTTGACGGTGACAAGCTTATCGGCGGCGAAGATGTTGTAAACACATTTAAGGAATCACATCCTGATGCGTTTAAGGCTGAAGAGTTGCCACCTAAGTTTTCATACAGTGTAAACGGCGGTAACAATACCAGCGTCGGCGGCGTTGAAGCTGCATTCCTTGCAAAGAATCCAAATTTAAAAATTGATTAAGAAAGAGGTAAAAAATTATGCCACATACATCACAGGAAAGATATTCAAAAATGGCTATGGCAAAGCTCAGAAGTGAAAACGTACTGAAGGACGGAGTTGTTTTTAATACTGATTATGAAGGTAATCCGGTATCAGGAGCAGTTAAGATTCCTGTAAGAGATACTGAGGTTGCTGTATCAGATTACGATAAAGCAAATGGAATTACTGCTACCAGCGGCTCTACATCATACACTACACTTACAATTGACAAGGATAAAGCAGTGAACGAGGTTATTGATGGTTATGATGCACAGTCAGTTCCTGATAACCTTGTTGCTGACAGAATTGACAGTGCTGGATATAGTCTTGCAAATCAGATCGATACCGATGGCGGTACTACTCTTCTTGCCGGTGCAACAGTAACCAACGTTACTCAGCTGACAGAATCAAATATCTACGATACAATCGTTGATATTCGTACTGATATGTCAAAGGCAAAGATCCCGAACGATGGCAAAAGATATCTTCTGGTAACTCCGGACACATTTGCACTGATATTAAAGTGTGATGAGTTTGTCAGGGCATCTGCACTTGGAGATGCTGTTGTACAGAATAGTATAGTAGGAAAAATTGCCGGATTTAACGTTATCGAATGGAATGACACAACAGCTAATCTTGCAATGGTTGCCGGACATCCCAGATTTGCGACAAGAGTAAATGAGTGGAGTGTGGGTGTACATGTACAGGATCTTTCCGGATCTGGTAAATACATCGGTGCATCAGCTGTACAGGGACGAATGGTATATGCACACAAAGTTCTCAGATCTGCCGCTGTCAGAGCAGCATATACACCGGGATCACTTACTGTATCACTGGCTGCAGGATCTACTACTTCAGGTACAACTGTACCAACTGTTTCAGCTGGAAATACAGGTACAACATATTCATATAAGGTAAACCCATCATCGAGAGCGACATACAATATGACATCAACTGCATATGCCGGCACGTCTCTTACTTCCGGAACAACAGAAATTGCTGTATCAGCAGGAGATGTAATTGAAATTGTAAACCTTTCAAGCTCAAAGGTGGTTGCCGTTGCATATGTCACTGTTCCTGGTTCAGCTATCAAAGCTTAGGCGGTGATATCAGATGCAATATGCTGATTTTACTTACTATCAGAGCACATTCCACGGAAATAAAATAAGCACTCAGACGGAGTATACAGCTCCGTCTGAACGTGCATCTGAATATATTGATTCTGTTACATTTGGAAGAGCATCAGAAAACACTGACGCTCAGATCGCAGATAAAATTAAACGTTGCTGCTGTGCTCTGGCGGAACAGATACACACTGATGGTATTGCAGCCGGAAAAACTTCTGAAAAGATAGGCAGCTATTCCGTTTCATATGCAGAATGTTCTGTCAGTGAACTGAACAGACACAAACGATCTATAGCGTCTCAGTACCTTGGCAGTACAGGCCTTATGAGCCGTAGTATCGAATAGGAGTACAGTATGTTTTCTAACGCTTCATGCACAATATATCATCGTGGGTATGACAGCACTACACGCATGGATAAATGGACAAAGGTTCAGATACCGGATGTTTATATTGAAACAACAAAGGCTGCAAAGCTGACCCGTGAAGGATGGGCTGACAACTGTAATATGTTTGCCAGCATACCAAATACTGATGTAACAGTTTGTGAACAGGATATTTTGGTTAAAGGCATTGTTGAACATGAGATATCAGGATCGTTCACAATATCAGATCTTCACAAGCAATATGAGACGTATACAGTTATATCTGTAGATGTCTATAATTTCGGAGGTAACCCGCATATCGAGATAAGGGGAAAATAATATGCTTACATTTCGTCCGAACTTACTTAAGGATAAGGAAAAAGATTTCAGTCTGTCACAAAAGTTTATTGACAGCGAAGTACTCAGACTATCTGATCAGTATGTCCCCATGCAGACAGGTATGCTGAAAAAATCCGGAACAAACGGAACGGTTATAGGAAGCGGAGTAGTAAAATATAATGCACCGTATGCCCGCATTCAATATTATAGCGGACGTTCACCGGGAAGTAGTACACAAGGTCCGTTAAGGGGTCGGATGTGGTTTGAACGAATGAAAGCAGATCACAAAGACGAAATACTTAAAGGTGCAAAGAAAGCTGCAGGTGCAAAATGAGTATAGTATCCAGTGTACGTAATTATATTCTGGACTTTCCGGAGCTTAAGGATGGCAGATTACAGGTGGATTTTCTTGACACAAAAGCTGTTGAGTATACTGTTGAAACTGTTCCGGTTAATCCTATCATAAAAAAATATGTAGATGGAGGAACACTTAAGCAATATAACTTTATTTTCGCCAGTCGTGAATTTTTTGGAACAGATGTAAATCAGAATATAGAAAACCTTAATTTCTACGAACAGTTTTCAGAATGGATAGAAACACAAAATAAAAATCAAGTTTTTCCGGAACTTGAAACCGGAAAAGAAGCACAAAGCATTGAAATACTGACATCAGGCTATGTTTTTGAAATGGATTCGGATAATGCCAGATATCAGATTCAGTGCAGAATGCTTTATGAGGAGGATTAGTATGAGTTTAGTAAGAAGAGAACAGAAAGTTGCCTTTTATGGTGTTCCGACAACATCTGGCAGTTCTACTACAACAACATATACCAGGATGCAGAAGTTCACAAGTCTTTCAACAAGCAAAGGCGCAAAAGAGTATTCCCGACAGTATGTTGATGAAGCATTTGAAACGAGCAGTGTTGTAGGATACTCCCCTTCAATCGGTTATGAATTTGATCTGCATACAGGAAATACTGTACATCAGGATATTGTAAGTATTTCAGATGAAGAGAAGCTTGGCGATGATGCAGTAAGAGAAATCATAGTTGTAGATAAAACTACAGCAGGATCTTCGTCAGGTTCATTTAAGGCATCAAAGCGATCATTCACAGTAGTTCCAAGCTCTGAAGGCGATTCAACAGATGCATATACATACAGTGGTGATTTTAAGTGTGCCGGCGAAATTGTCAAAGGAGAAGCAACATCTTCAGACGGATGGCAGACAGTCACATTCACTGCTGATTCTGATTGAAGTAATCAGGCTGATTCATTAAGCCTTGAAACAGAAAACATAATGTCAGAAAACGACGAACAGATAAACATGGAGGATGAAATAAATGAATAATACTACATGGGAAATAAACGGTTTGACTTTTGAACTTGATCTTGATGATGCACTGGATATGGAACGCTATGAAAATGCTTTTAAAAGACTTCAGGAAAAGGCTGAAACTCTACGTAAAAATGCAGACAGTGCATCCACAAAAATTAAGAACACCTGTACTGCTTACCGTAATCTTATTGATGATGTTTTCGGAGATGGAACATCAGCTAAGATAATCCCCCCTGATTGCTGGAAGCTTCGTAATCATGAAGATATGATTGCATCCTTTATGGCTTTTATTGAAGCTCAGGCAGCAACTAATAAAGCAAGGGTTACTGCGTTCACAGCAAAATACAAACCTGTCGGACGTACATCAACAAAATGATCAATATACTTTATGAATCTTATCCTACGTCAGTAACGATTGATAATAAGGTTTATCAAATACTAACAGATTTCAGGGACTGGATATCATTTTCAGAAATGATATCTGACACAAGCGTATCTAAAGAAGACAAGCTGCTATTCATGCTCTCTTGGTTTCCCGGTGAAAAACCGCCGGTTACTGCAGAGATGATAAAGCAGCTTGTCTCATTTTTTGCAGTTAAGGAAGATATATCTGCAGACGTTACAGAAAATTATTCAGGCAGGCAAAAACACCCGTCATTCAGCTTTAAATATGATGCTGCATATGTTTTATCTGATTTTCTGAGATATTATCAGATTAATTTATCACATATTGAGTATCTGCACTGGTGGGAATTTCAAAGTCTTTTCAAAGGGCTGCCTGATGAATCACAGACAAAAAAACGTATTTCATATAGAACAACTAATCTTGAAGAAATAAGCGATAAAAAAGAGCGGAAGCGTATCAGAAAAATCAAACTTGCACTTAGACTTCCGTCAACAGAAATAGATGATGAAGATATAGGCGCCGTATTCAGCAGTTGCATGTAAGTGAGGTGATGCTATGAGCTTTGATGGTGAATTAAGATTTAATACGAGTGTGGATGCGTCCGGATTCAAACTTGGACTTGATAAATTGAGTGGCCTTGCATCTGCAGGTATTAAGGCAGTGACAGGAGCTGTTACCTTAGCTTCAGGTGCTGTAGCAGCTTTCGGTGCTTATGCAACAAAAGTAGGATCAAGCTTTGAAAGCTCTATGAGTCAGGTTTGCGCTACAATGGCTATTACCAAAGATACTGTGCTTGATGATGGTGTTAAACCTTTTGAAGTATTGCAGCAGGCTGCCAAAGATGCCGGATCAAATACTCAGTATTCTGCTACAGAAGCCGCTGATGCATTAAACTATCTGGCTTTAGCCGGATATAGTGCAACGCAGGCTGCAGATGCACTGCCAGCTGTTTTAAATCTTGCTGCTGCAGGTGGAATGGACTTAGCTTATGCATCTGATCTTGCTACAGATGCTATGGCGGCACTTGGTATTGAAGCAACAAACGAAAACCTTACTCATTTCGGAGATGAATTAGCTAAAACAGCAAGCAAAGCAAATGCAAATGTATCTCAGTTAGGTGAAGCAATTCTTACAGTCGGTGGTACTGCCAAAGCACTAGCCGGCGGTACCACTGAACTTAATGCGGCTTTAGGTGTTTTAGCAAACAGAGGTATAAAAGGGTCTGAGGGCGGCACAGCATTAAGAAACGTTATACTTTCCCTCAGTGCTCCGACTGATCAGGCTGCCGATGCAATAGAATCGCTTGGTCTTAAAGTTTATGATGCTGAAGGCGATATGAGACCACTCAATGAAATCTTTAAAGATCTTGACGGATCACTTGCTAGCATGAATGCAGGTGATAAAACACAGGCATTAAATAAGATCTTCAACAAAGTCGATTTGAAGTCTGTTCAGGCAATGTTAGCCGGCTGTGGCACTGAGTATGATAATTTATACAGTGAAATATCAAATTGTGATGGTGCTATGGCTGATATGGCTAAAACAATGAATGATAACCTTCAGGGTGATATGAAGTCTCTCGGAAGCAAATGTGAATCTCTTGGAATAGCTGTTTATGGTGGAATACAGGAACCTTTACGTGAGTTGGCAGGCAAAGGCATTGAATATGTTCAGCAGCTTACTGAAGCATTTGAAAGCGGTGGTTTTGAAGGCCTGGTATCAGAAATAGGAACAGTGCTCAGTGAAGTTGTGAGTTATATATCAACTAAACTCCCTATGCTTCTTGAACTTGGAGCATCTGTTATATCCTCATTTGTAGACAGCATGCTAAAAACTATACCTACTGTTCTTCCTGAACTTATAAAGTGCGGTATTGAAATGATAGACGGTTTATGCCAGGGCATAGCTGACACCATGTCAAAGCTTGCAGAAATCCTTCCGAAGCAAATAATGAATCTTATTTACGCTATAAGTGAACATACAGAAAACTTTGCACAGTCAGGTATTGAAATAATAACTGCACTTATCAACGGTATTGCCGATTCCCTGCCTTACATACTTGAAGCTGCAGATGAAATTGTATATGGAATCAGTAATACCCTAATAAACGGTTTGCCGGCACTGATAGACGCAGGTCAGAAACTTATTAATAATCTTATAACAGGCTTAAGTGAAAATCTCAGCAGTGTTGTAGAGAGTGCTGCTGAAATAATAAGAACATATGTCACGGCTATATCTGATAACTTACCTATGCTTATTACTGCAGCAATAGAATTGATTAATGTACTAGCAGATGCACTCTTTGAAAATATAGACACGATAATTGATGCAGCAATAGAGATTATAATGGCTATTGTTAATGGACTATTGCAAAATATCGACAAGCTTATTAAAGTTACAGTCAAAATAATTATGGCTGTTGTAAATGCTATTACAAGAAATGTTGGAAAATTGACACAAGCTGCTGTTGACATTATAACCGCAGTAGCTCAGGCATTGATAGATAACTTACCCTTGTTACTTGAAGCAGCATTTCAGATTATTGCAGCCCTTGTAACAGGATTAATACAGGCGTTACCTCAACTAGCAGACATGGAAACTCAGATGCTAGAATCATTATGGCAGGTTATTAAAAACACGGATTGGGCATTGCTTGGAGCGGAAATACTACTAGGCATCGGAAACGGAGTAAGAAATGGTATTTCAGGTGTTGTAAGCTGGTTCAGCGGTTTCTTTGCAGCTATGGATGAGTACTTTTCAGTTGAATTGCCCAAAACAATTGAGGGTATAGTTTCATGGTTCCGACAGCTCCCAGGGAAAATAGCTGTAGAGCTTTCAACTATAATTGCTAACATAATTCAGTGGGGCTCTGACATTGCTCAGAATGCATCTGATGCAGCTTCTACTTTTATAAATAATGTCGCTACTTTCTTTCAAGAATTACCTGGCAAAGTCAAAGAAAAACTGCAAGAAGTAATAGAAAAGGTACTGTCATGGGCATCAGAAATGAAGGCAGAAGCGCAGGATGCAGCGTCAAAGTTTATATCTGAGATAATTACCAAAGTAACATCTTTGCCTTCTGACATTTATAATAAAATTAAAAGTGCAGTTACAAAGGTTAAAGAATGGGGCGAAGAACTTGCGAAAAAAGGTAAAGATGCGGCTAAGGATTTGTTTGACAATATCGTAGATACAATTACGGGGCTGCCAGACAAGCTACGTGAAATAGGATCAAACATTGTTGAAGGACTTTGGAACGGTATTAATGATATGGCTGGATGGGTAGAAGAAAAAATCACTGGCTTTGGTGAAGGAATATTAGATAGCCTGAAAGAGTTCTTTGGTATACATTCCCCGTCCAGAGTCATGAGGGACATAATTGGGAAAAATCTTGTTCTCGGTATTGGTGTAGGTATTGATGAAACAATGCCAACTGTAACTGCAGATGCACTTGACGCTTTTGACAGTTTAACAGGTGCAGTAGATGCAATTAATTTTGCAGCTCCGTCACCATATTCAAACGTATCTAATCATCAGATATCAAATACAACAAATAACAAAGCAGAAACGAGAAATGAAAATAACTTCTATATCAATGCACAGAATCCCCAGAAAACCGCTGAACAAATATCTGAAGAATTAGCGACACTGGAACGCAAAACACGTGCAGGAAAGGGGTATTAGTATGGCATATATTATTTTTAACGAAAATGACAGCAGGAATATGGGCGTATCAAATATTTTGAACATGCCACTTGCAAGTAAGGCAGAACAGAAATCAGACATACTTTATATACCAGGTAGACCCGAACCAATCATAGATTTAAAAGAGTCTTTTAACCCTGTTTCATATGTTGTTGAGATGGAAATAAAAACAGGTACTAATATTCGAAACATATTATCGTGGCTTTCTGGCAGCGGCAAATTGATTTTTAGTGATGAACCAGACAAATATTATAATGCCTACTCTAATAGCGTTGTTTCAACAAGTAGAACAAATAATAAGTATTACAGTATGTCAGTAAAGTTTCTATGTCAGCCGTTCGCATACGCTATAGACAACGATCCAATTGAAATTACTACAAATAATTATGCATTAGAAGTTCGCGGCAGTTATTATTCAGAGCCAATATATAAAATTTTCGGCAGCGGAAATATCACTTTAAAAGTAAACAATACGGATAAGCCCTTGAAGCTATACGATATTGACAGCTATGTTACTGTTGATACATCACTGCTTGTTTGTCACAAAGATAAAGTGTTTGTTAAAAATTCAGGCTTTTTGCCTTATTTGGGTGCAGGTACAAACTTGATACAGTGGGGTGGCAATGTCAGCAAAATTGAAGTTACGAAAAATGAGAGGTGGAAGTGATGTCTACAGCTGGCGAAGGAACTGAGGCAAATCCGTGGGTAATTCATGATGTTACTGAACTCAGAGAAAAGGCAATTGTATCAGGGGCTTTTCTGAAGCTTGCAAATAACATTGCATGTGGTAGCAGCCCATGGACAACAATTGCAGGAATTTCAAACAATAAATCAACTATTGATTTTGACGGCAGTAAGCTGATTGAACCATATATTCAGGAAAACAACAGATTGTTTGAAAATGTCAATGTTAAACAAGGCAAAATATCAGATATCACTGAAGACAGCTTTAACATTTTAGATAATGGATGCGCAGGATTATTTTTAAATTGCGGTATTAACGACATGGCAATATCGGCTTCATTAGATACATTCCAGGGAAGCGGCCAGATGTTTACAGGCTGCAGCATTGACAACATACGAGCAGAAATAGAATTTGTCAATAAAAAAAATTATGGCGGTGGTGTTACTGTATTTAGTAACACTAATATTTCGGATAGCTATGTAAAACTATACGGCAACACTATAAATAACCGCTTTTTTTATGGATCCCAAACAATAACAGTAAGTGGGACTAGTTTCGAAGGGAAAGCGGCTTATTTTGGTACTTTTACTGATTACTCTGTAAATATCTATAACAATGTATTTAATTTTGAGTCATCATTAACAGCTCACAACTTCTTAACCATTTATTCATGGTACAACAGGCACATGGGAAACAATATTTATAATTCTGACATTGCATCATATAACCAGTTAGACGGATTAAAACCAGTGACAGAAACACAAATTAACAGCCCGGATAGCCTATTAAGTGATGCTATTAATTTCCCGGTCAATAAGGTGGTGTTACTATAAATGGCTGAATGGTATAGCCGTGACGGTGCACCGCCATATAAATTAGCATGGCCAACAATAGACCTGCCACATAAAAAATCAGATTTGTATATTGCAGATAAGAAGCATTATGAGTCCAGAGCATGGCAGAGCATGCCTGGCCTAGCCCCCTATAAAAGTTGTTGGCCGTCCCTCTATGATTTTTGCAAGCCTATACAACAAAATGAATATATTTGTGTCTTTGACATGAATACGGCACAGGGCGATTTTAACACTAACGGCCTTGCTATACTATCATGCGCAACATCTTGCATAACTACTGAAAAGTTAAATAGTAGTTATGATCTTGAATTAAGGCATCCAATTGATGACATAGGGAAATGGGCCTATATCCAGGAACTAAACATAATAAAAGCTGATGGTCAATTATTTCGCATATACCGAGCGAGAAAGGAAATGAACGAAGACGGCAGCGCAGAAATAGCTGCATACTGCAGGCATATCTTTTACGACCTTACAGATAAGTTGCTGATAGACGTTAGACCAACTGACCAGGCAGGGCAAGGCTTTATAAATTGGATTATGTGCAACATCTTTGATGATGATCCCGACAATACATATACAAAGTACAATTATAGTTATTATTCCGATATACAAAGCACTGCAACATCCTATTATCAAGGAATATCTCCTGTAGCAGCACTGATCGGCGCAGACAATTGCTTCATAAATCGTTTAGGTGGTGAATTATACCGGGATAATTTTTATTTTTCAATTAACTCCAGAAAAGAAAAAAGCACTGATAATGCTTTTAATATTATGTATGGCCGTGATATGCTTAAAGTTGTTGAAGATATTGATTATACAGACTTTTGTACACATTTAAGAGTCAACGATAATTTCGGCAACTTTTGGGCCGTGTCATATGTTGCACTGCCACAAATACACCACAATGTTACAAAGTCGATAACTTTGAACTATGAAACAAATGATCCTGATCAGATGATAAAAGATGGCCAGGCTTATTTTAATTCTGTTTGTGTTCCAAAGCTAACATATGAGGTAATTTTTGCAAATATTGAAAATGATAAAAAATATGAAGGCTTTATGAGTCTTAAAAATCGCAACGTTGGTGACGTTGGAAATATCTTTTGTCAAAAGCTTGGAATTGACACAGAGCAGAAGGTTATAAGCAAACAAAAAGATATTTTAAATCAGAAAACAATAAGCATAGAACTAGGCAACATGCGCAGCAGTTTGACACGCAGAGACAAATTCGCAGAAATGATGCAAAATACGCCAGCCGGTTTGGCAATTGCAAAAAAGTTGCATGCAACACAACTTAAAATGCTGAAGACGTGGGGCGATGCAGAGGACTTTACATGGGCCGAACTAGAAGAATTCAGGTGGGGGGAATTATCATGATAGAAACAGAAAAGTTTAAGTTAAAAAAGCCGGAGCGAACAGACGCACTTAAAATATCAGCTATAAACGAGAACACAGATTTTATTGATAATCAGCTTGCAAGATCCACTATTATGAGAACTGCGGAAGGTACAAACTTTGCTTTTACAGACTGCACAGGGCCGGCCTTAACAGCTACAAACAATACAGCCGCAGCGGTAACAGTAACTCTTACATATGGTACACACACTTTTGATCCTTCAGTGGTGGCGGCCGGAGGTTCAAAAACATGGGATATAAACAGTACTGATGCAGTAAACGTAAGTATCACAGCAACAGACACAATAACAGTTGACTATTATGCGCACAACAAAACATACATTGATGCAATTGCCAACATAAAGCAGGACGCAGAAACCGGCAAGGGGCTAAGTACAAACGATCTAACAGATGCGCTTAAAAGTAATTATGATGCTGCATACAATTTTTCGAAAGATCCAATTGATACGTCAATAGACTTACTTAGCGAAGCAAGTTGGAGCAATGGTTCAATAGATAATTTGGGCAATATCGTTACAAGTAACTATGGTTGCAAAGTTAGCGAGCCAATAGAAGTTTTAAACGAGGATGGCACACTAAAATATGATGCATTAACTATAAGCGTTACACCTGCCAGTGCTGCATATATTGGTTTTTACACTGCTAACCATGCCTTCATATCTGCAGTGAAAGGCACTGTAAAAGCAAGGCAAAATATAAGTGTCAATCCGCCAGAAGGTGCAAGATACATAAGGGCACTATGGTATTCAAAAATGTTCCCAGATGGCATACATTTATATACAAGCAGCAAAAGGAGTTATAACAGGATATTAATTGACGAAAGAAATTTATCAGAAGGTTATGCGCTGAATAAATACAATACATATCAAGCTACAGTAAGATTTACAGTAAACATAAATAAAAACATAGCTGTAAATCCCGGCAATAATACTGCAGGTGATAGCAAAACAGCATATACAGATGCAGCAGTTCTTTTCCTGCCAGTCAATTATTCAGTGACTGGTAAGCCGGTAAGAATGGTTATAAGTTGTCATGGTTCAGGTACGGTTATAGATGAAAACTTTACAGCAACGTCAAAATCATGGAATAAGTTTTTCATTGATATGGGCTATGCAGTTCTAGACGTAAACGGTGGAGTTGCGGACGGTCGGCATTATGGTGCACCATGGGCAATCCAGTCATATATTAAAGCATACAATTATGCAATTGATAACTATAACTTATATCACGAATGTTTTGTACTTGGCGCGAGTATGGGGGGACTTTCAAGTCTAGGAATTTTGAACAGTGGGAGGATCCCAGTCTTGGCATGGGGCGGTTTTGAACCAGTCACAGACTTATACAAACAGGCTTATTGTAAGCCATGGTATAGTGGGGCTAATAGCAACAATTATGGATTGCAAAGGAAAGCAATTGCAGAATATTATGCATTTTCGGGAACGGCCCCAACATGGACGGCAACCCAAACACCTTCTGAAGCTGAAAAGGAGTATTTTAAGAACAACCTTGACAAAGTTACCGGGTATAATCCAATACTTTACAATACCAATGGATTTACAAATGACATTTATTCAGATGATGAAGTTACTTCAGACGCTGCATATGATAAACTTTCAAAGCACTGTCGCGTACCTGTAAAGATATGGCACAGTGACGATGATCCGATTGTAAGCCCTAAGTATAGCAAGAAATTTATTAATGCTGTTATGAGAAATGGAGGAATTGCACAAATCAGAACATTTACGACCGGGCAGCATGCGACAATGACAAATGGGGAGTTGGTAACGCTAACGAACATATATGGCAACAGCTTTACGGCACCGGCAGCACAAGTTGAAATGCTTTACTGGTTGCAAAGATGGGAATAAATAAAAGAATTACAGATTTAAAAAAGTTGGGGTAATGTGCCCCAGAAAGGATAAAAACATGAAAATAAAAAAAAGTACGATAATTAGAACAATTATACTGATTATTACTTTAGTCAATTTAATTCTTAATGCAATTGATAAATCACCGCTACCAATAAGCAATGATACTGTGAACGATATTGTATCATCAATAGCAGCAGTTATTTCTAGCTTAACAGCATGGTGGTATAACAATAGCTTTACAAAGCCAGCTTTAGCTGCAGATGAGGTGATGGAGCAGCTGAAAGGAGCGGATGATGATGCTTAGTATAATAAATCTCGCTGTTGATCAGATCGGTAATGATTATAAAACGTACTGCTATGACATGGGATATAGTTATCGCATAGAGTGGTGTGCATGCTTCATATCCTGGCTTGCAAAGAAGTGCAACAGATCTGATATTCCGTGCAATATGTCATGCACTGGCATGATTAATGAGCTCAAACAGTCCGGCAACTATAAATATAAAACCGGCACGCCTTATCCGGGATATCCTCTTTTTTATGACTGGGAGAAAGATAACGATCCGGACCATGTGGGAATTGTTGAGTCAGTCAACGGTTCTTATGTAACTGTAATAGAAGGCAATAACGGAAAAAAACCTAATGATAGAGTACGCAGAAGAACAATCAAATACTCTGATCCTCAGGTATATGGTTGGGGCGGCCCTCGTACTTCTACAGTTTCTCAGCCTTCAGGAGTTCCGGCGGAGGTCTCAGGAGCAAACCCAGATATGAAGTGGGATAATCACTATGACAAGAAGATTGAAGAGCTGCAGCGTATACTGAATAGAAAGGGATGCGGAATTGAAGTAGACGGACAAGCCGGTCCTGAAACATACAAGGCAGTAAGCAACTATACTATTGAGCTTTATGATATGGGCCCTCTTACAAGGTGGGTACAGGAAAGGCTTAATGAGATGGGCTTCAATTGTGGCGAAGCTGACGGATATGCAGAACCGCCAACAATGTCCGGCATAGCAGACTTCCAGAAGAAGTACAAGCTCGGTGTAGGATACCTAGGCGGTACGGACTGGTATTACATAATTAAATAAACACCATTTTAATACACTTAAAATGGTGTTTAACAGATAATAAAATTAAAAGACGGACACGCATTTTTCTATTTTGCGTGTCCGTCTTTTTTTGTTTTGCATGACATTTTTTTTCGTTTTGCGTGGCAAGCTACAACGTCTGACAAGCTCAGGCATAATAATTATTTCAAAATCAAAAACAAAAAAATATTAAAAAGATTTGAAATTTTTTAAAAATCTGAAAGTATGAAATTCTGATATAACTCAGATCTTTCTGACTTGTTTAACATCTCTTATAAAATCTGATACAGCACTGCCCTGAATCGGAATATTTTTCTCGAGGAAAAGATTTTTCAGAGTTTTGTTCGGAGTGTACTGATAGTTGGTTTTAATGATCTGCCACTCGGTACCTGTATTGTCACAGAGCTTATGAAGTGCGCCTGCAAGCTCCGGATGCTCTGAAAGCACCTTTATTGTGGAGTTTAACCCGTATGAATACTCATTTTCTGACTCGAGATAAACACGGCCTGACTCTCTGATGCAGTTTTCATCTGAGCTGTCAGCTATCAGAATATCATAATATCCGTCCTCAGCGATCCATTTGTCATGATCCATATCAAATGAAGCAAAAGCTTTTTTACCCAGTGTGAAAGAAACAGTTTTCTTTTCGCCGGGTTCAAGCCATACCTTTTCGAATGCCTTCAGTTCTTTTACAGGCTTCGGGAGCGTTGAAACAGGGTCGCTTATATAGACCTGAATTACCTGCGCGCCCTTAATACTGCCGGTATTTCTTATATCAACTGTAAATGACAGCTCGTCAGTAAAGATGTCATTTTTTATATCAAGATGAGATATTTCAAATTCAGTATATGACAGTCCATGTCCGAAGGCATACTGAGGTCTGATTTTTTTCTTATCATAGTAACGGTATCCAACATAAATGCCTTCGCCGTAATTCACCGTGTACCCATCTCCGGGGAAGTTAAGAAATGCCGGTGTATCTTCGCAGTGTACAGGGAATGTGAGCGGAAGCTTTCCGCTTGGACACACTTTTCCTGTCATTATATCAGCCATTGCATGTCCGCCTTCCATGCCGGGCAGGAACATGCAGAAAATACCGTCAAGAGTAGCTTCATAATCACTTGTGTCAACTGGTCCGCAGGTATTAAGGATAAGTCCGAGCATAAAACCGTTCTTCTTTTTAATGTGTGAGAGGTCTTTGAGCAGCTTGTCATCCTTTTCTGAAAGGTAAAGATCTTCTCTGTCATTGCCCTCCATACCGCTGACAACTGCAGATACGATAATATCTGAAACTGAGTTTTCTGCGATCCATTTCTCAAGTACTGAAGAGTCTGAAAAAGACTGCATATCTGCTGTAAGTACATTCTCAGCACCCAGCTGAGCTCTCAGGCAGTCAGGGAGATCTGAGGTGCGGTTAGTTGTAATTCCTGCACTTCCGCTGCCGCAGTCAAGAATTTTTTCACGGCCGCTTCCGAAAACAGCAATTTTTCTGCCGGTGTCCGGACATACAGGGAACATTTTATTCTCATTTTTCAAAAGCACTATGCCCTCAGTGGCTGCTTTGTATGCAGCTTTTGCTGTAAGAAGAGATAACCCGGCAGTATGGACAGGCTGTTTTCTGGTATTAAGAGAATCTATAAGCTTAAGTATTCTTATTACTGCCTTATCAAGAACAGCTTCTGACAGCCGTCCTTCATTTACAGCGTCTATAACAGGCTGAGGATCCAGAGGCCCCGGCATTGCAAGATCATTTCCTGCCTCAAGTGCATTTACAGGATCATAAACAGCACCCCAGTCAGATACAACCATCCCTTCAAATCCCCATGAATCACGCAGCAGTTCGGTCAGAAGCCAGTGATTTTCGGTACATGGGACACAGTTTATCCTGTTGTAGGCACTCATCACTGTTTTTGCTTTTCCTTCTCTTACACAAGCCTCAAATCCCGGCAGATATATCTCCATAAGTGCACGCCTGGAAATGACCTCATTTATGCCGACACGGTTTGTTTCCTGGTTGTTTGCAGCAAAGTGCTTGATGTTTGCTGCAACAGCAGATTTCTGTACTCCTTTTACGAGTTGGGGTGCAAGGGATGCAACAAGGCACGGGTCCTCGCTGTAGCCTTCGAACAGTCTTCCGTTTCTGGGATCTCTGTGAATATTTATATTCGGAGTACCGAGGAGAATATCGACACCAAACAATTCAGCTTCTTTTCCGAGAGCTTCTCCCATTTCATATACTGTATCCCTGCTGAAGGTTGCTCCGAGGAGGATACCGGGCGGAAAACATGATGGTGCATATTCATCACCTGTTCTTTTCAGAAGTTCTGAATTTATATAGCTGTGCAGCTCATTATCATAACCTTCAGGTTTATCGGTTTCATAGAAGTAATCAATAACGTCTGCAAGTGCCTGTGCACTTATATTCTGTCCGTTTGTGCCTTCACTTTTCAGAGCGTCGCAGAAGTCTGTGAACAGCTGTTCAAAGTTTATTCCGGTACCTCCGTCAAGAAGCTGAAGGGACCTTATATCTGCATCATTTATGCAGGCAGTTGAAAAATTTGAAAAACCATTTACAAGACGTGCTTTCTGATAAAGAGTCATTTCCTCTGCAGTTTTTTCGGGGCTTTTTATCATCTTAAAACTCCTTTATGATATTTGGTATATAATAAATCAGTAAAATGTCTGAATGTCTTTGTTTATGTAATTATTGTAATCTATAAGCCGGAAAATGACAAGGAAAAGACCTGAAAAAGATTAAAATAATTTTTTTATTATGCTCATTTTCGCAATATTTAACTGAAATCATATGAGAAATTGGGTCAGGTTTATCAATATTATAGCATAATACAACTGATTCATCAATCTTAAATATGCTAAATGTAAATAATTACACATTTATTTAATTAAATATTTTATATATTAACTAAGAAAATGTGATGAAATTTTATTTCATTTCAGATCTATAAACTAAAAAATATATTAATATTGCATCAAATCTGTGCTATATATGCACATAAATTTAGTTGAATTGTTAAAAATATTATGCTATAATATAGAAGTCAATAAATGTATGATGTTGGCAAAAAATATGGTGAAGGGTTTGATCGTTATGAATAAGAAAAAAATTTGTGCGGTCATAACATCTGCGGTATTATCTGTCGGAATGATATCTGCAGCACCCGTCGGGAGTATTCTCAAGGCCAATGCACTGCTTGTCAGTGACAGCTTTGAGATCAACTACGACGGATGGACTAACTGCGGTGACCAGACACTTGTAGAAGCTGTAAATGATGTAAGCTTCAACAGCACAAGAAGTATGCATGTCAGCCGGCGTACCGGAAGGGAGGACGGTGCGAGTTCAGAAAAAAGTTTCTATATCGATGCAGGCAAAAGCTACAGATTCAGTGCGCAGGTATTTCAGAAGCAGGCAGAGTGTGAAACATTCATGCTGTCTATGCAGTACCTTCCGTCAGATTCAGACACATATGTGACAAAGACTTTTGCTTCAAAGAAAGCTGACCGGGGAGAGTGGACTCAGTTAAGCGGTAAATTCAAGGCACCGGAAGGCGCGTCACAGCTTGTATTGAAAATTACAACCGATTCAACAAATGATTTTTACTTTGATGATTTTAAAATCACAGGAAATCGGTCCGGACCGGCAGCTGCCGGTGCAGCTGATGTGGGGCTTAAGGATATATATGCAAATTATTTCAGGATAGGTTCAGTACCTGACGGTAATGCAGTAAAACAATCTCCGTTTACAGCCATGATCCTTAAGGAGTATAACAGTATTACATGTAAATATGAACTTAAACCTGATGCTACAATGGATAAGGCTGCAAGCAGCGGAACAAATGTAGCTGTTTCTCTGTCTCATGCGGCAAGTCTTCTCAACTTCTGTGCTCAGAACAATATCGGAGTCAGAGGAAATACGCTTGTATGGCATACACAGACTCCTGAATGGTTTTTTAAGGAAAATTTTGATTTCAGCGGAAGCTGGGTATCAGAAGAAGTTATGGATGCACGTATGGAAAGCTATATCAGAAATATGTTCACTGAGATCCGCAAACAGTATCCAACGCTTGATCTTTATGCCTACGACGTCTGCAACGAATGTGTAAGCGAGGATTCAGAACGTATTATGAATAACGGAGGTGCCAGGGAGCCGGGATTCGGAAGCGGTAAATCACCATGGGTCAGGATTTACGGCAGCAATAAGTTTGTTGAAAAGGCATTTGCCTATGCAAAAAAATATGCACCTGACACATGTTCACTGTTCTATAATGACTACAACGAGTACTGGGATGTAAAGAGAGACTGCATAGCTGCGATGTGTGAATCACTTTATAAAAAAGGTCTTCTTGACGGTATAGGAATGCAGTCACATACCGATGCACAGATAGAAGGTTTTACGGGTGTAAGCAATTATACTGCGGCTATAAAGAAGTTTGCAGCTATCGGCTGTCAGGTTCAGATAACAGAGCTTGAAGTAAGCACAGAGCGTGGACAGTATGCATCAACTCAGGCAGATAAGTACAAGGCTGTTTTCAAGGCAGCTATAGATATTAACAAGACATCTGCAAAAGGCAGGGTAACGGCTGTATGTGTAATGGGTCCAAATGATCCGAATATGTGGATAGACAGCTATAACGATCCTCTGCTCTTTGATAAGTACAACAAGCCGAAGGATGCCTATTACGCAGTAGCAGGACTTATTCCTGAATATGAATGGAAAATCAAGGATCCCCCGGCAACTGGTACTCATAATCCGGATGAACCTGATGAGAACGGATATTATTTTCATGATGATTTCGAGTCATCAGAGGGCTTTTGGTTACCAAAAGGTTCTGCAGAACTCAGTATTACAAATAATAAGGCATATGCCGGTTCTTATTCTCTTTATGCTTCATCAAGAACCGATACATGGAACGGTGTTATGAGACCGCTGAGTCCCTTAGTCTTCAAGCCGGGCAGCAAATACAGCTTCAGCGCAGATGTTGCATATGACTATGGAAACCCGTCCGAGACATTTATTATGACTCTTCAGTATACTGATGAAAGCGGTGAGACACAGTATGAAAAAATGGATACAAAATCAGCTGTGAAGGGTGAATTTGTCCAGCTCAGTGCACCTGATTTTCTTATACCTGAGGGAGCATCTGATGCTGCTATTGTTATCGAAACTACAGAAACCCTTGTAGATTTCTTTGTTGATGAAGCAATCGGTGCGGTATCAGGAACTGAGATAAGCGGACCGGATCAAACAAAGATCATCCGCGGCGATATAAACTGTGACGGCAGGATAAATATTATTGACTTTATACTTATAAAAGCAGGACTTCTGGATAAGTTTAACAGCACTGCTGCACAGACAGCTGCAGATGTAGACCGGAACGGTTCAGTAACCTCAGCAGATATATTAATGCTTGCGCAGTATCTTCTCGGACTGAGAACCGGTTCCTTTCCACAACCGGTGACATAGAATAATTCAATGAAATTTTAATGACCTATAAACTTCATAGAAAGTATATCATTAATGACAAAATACCACTTTTACCAGAAAAAACAATAATATTTAAGCTATACAATATGAGTTATACCAGTCTTTTACGGATAACTCATTCTTAAAGAAGGGTGAAGAAAAAATGAAACATTTTAAACGTTTACTGGCAATTTTGATGAGTGTATCCATGACTGCCGGTGCCGCAGTCCAGAGTGTAGGTGCAACGGCCGGTGAAAAACCGCCGGAGATCTTCGAAGATGAAATTGTGTTCCCTGATCCTGATTCATTCAGTTATGATGACGTTGAGGTAAACTTTGCAAAGGCACTTCAGTATGTACTTTATTTCTATGATGCCAATAAGTGCGGACGTGATACGGATCCTGATACAGGAGAGAAACTCAAACAGCTTGAGTGGCGCGGTGACTGTCATCTGGAAGATTACAACATTCCGCTGAAGCCTGTATCCGAAGAGGGTGCAGATGCAAAATTCGGTACAAATCTCTCACAGGAATTCATTGATAAGTACAGGGATATCCTTGATCCTGAAGGTGACGGATATATCGACTGCGGCGGCGGAATGCACGATGCAGGTGACCATGTAAAGTTCGGCCTTCCGGGATCATATGCAGCTTCAACACTTGGCTGGGGCTATTATGAATTCAGGGATGCATATGTTGATACAGGTACTCAGGAACATATTGAAGATATACTTCACTGGTTCAACGACTTCTATATGAAGGGTACATATCTTGATGAAGACGGAAAGGTTATCGCATTCTGCTACCAGGTCGGCGAAGGAAACAACGACCATAACTACTGGTGTCCTCCGGAACTTCAGGATTCAAAGTCACTTCTTAACTTTGCAAGACCGGCATATTTTGCAACAACTGAATCACCCGCTTCAGATATGTGTGCCGGAACATCAGCTTCACTTGCGATAAACTATCTTAACTTTAAGGACACAGAGCCTGAATATGCCGAGGAAAGTCTTAAGAAGGCTATAGCACTTTATGATTTTGCTGTTGAGACACATAAAGAGGCAGATGACAGCAATAAGGTCCTGAGCCTTGGATATGACGGTGGATTTTACAATTCAAGCTATGATTACGATGAACTTGCATGGGCTGCTGTATGGCTTAACATCTGTACAGGTGAGCAGCATTATATAGACGATATCGTATCTGTTGATACCTCAGAAATGACTGAGACAGGCGGTTACAAGTATACAGGATACATCAAGAGGATCATTGAAACAACCGGAAGCACCTGGCAGAATATCTGGGTACACTGCTGGGATACAGTATGGGGCGGAGTTTTTGCTAAGCTTGCACCTATTACAAACAACGAACGTGACTGGTTTATTTTCAGATGGAATCTTGAATTCTGGTCAGGCGAACCTCATCTGAAGACAGCTGGTCTTGCAGATGAGATATGGAACATGGATTATCAGCATATCAAGGAAATCGATGAAAGTGATAAGACATATCTTAAGAAAACACCGGCCGGTTTCTCAATGCTTAACGAATATGGTTCAGCCCGTTATAATACCGCAGCAGGTCTGTGTGCAATGGTTTACAGAAAAGAAACTGCAAAGTTTGATGAAGAATATGAAGGATTTACAGACTGGGCAGAAAATCAGATGGAATACATAATGGGTAAAAACCCGATGAACCGTCCGTATATCGTAGGTTATTCACCAACCGCTGCATCCCATCCTCATCACCGTGCAGCACACGGTTCATCAACATTCAGCATGGATGATCCTATCGATCAGTCACATACACTCTGGGGCGCACTCGTTGGCGGTCCTGATGCAAAAGACTGGCACAGGGATATAACAAAGGACTATGTATACAACGAGGTTGCAGTTGACTACAACGCAGGAATAGTAGGAGATCTTGCCGGACTTTATCACTACTACGGAACAGATAAAATGCAGCCTGAAGAGAACTTCCCTCCTAAGGAAGAAGAGGGTGACCGTTACTGGATAGAGGGACTTATCAATCAGGAAAATATTGAAAGAACACAGTTCTCTGTAAAAGTACATTATGAATCCAAACTTCCGCCTAAGTATCTGACACAGAGTCTCAAGGCACGTTACTACTTTGATATAAGCGAACTTATTCCTAAGGGTCAGTCCATTAAAGATGTCAAGGTTGAGGTCTACTACGATGAAGTTCAGTCAACTACAGACATGAAACAGTCGGCAAAGGTATCACAGCCTATTCATTATAAGGATAATATCTACTATGTTGAAATGGACTGGACAAATACATTATGGCGAGGTTCGAGAGTACTTCAGGTCGGAATTATAGTAGGCCAGGATGAGAACTATGAAAGCAACTGGGATCCTACAAATGACTACAGTCGTAATGCTCTTGTCCTCAGCGATGATTTCGGTGAGACACAGGATATCCCGCTTTATTTTGAAGATGAACTTGTTTATGGTCATCCTCCTGTAGAAGAAGGCGAATCCTCAGTAACTACTACAACAACTGCTAAAACTACTACTACAGCACCAAATGAAGAGTACATATATGGTGATATTGATCTCAACGGAGTAGTCGAAATGACTGATCTTACAGCTCTGAGCCAGTACCTTATGGGTGATATCAAGATTGAAGGAAAAGCTCTTAAACAGGCAGATACAAACGGAGACGGCAATGTTGACATCGCTGATCTCTCAACACTTAAACAGTACATTCTGAAAGAACCGGTAACGCTCGGACCTCAGAAAAAATAACTGTAACAAAATTATTTTAGATTTAAGAGCTATAGTTTCAGTTATAAGCGCATTACTTAAACAGTAAAAATATCAGCAGACACTGCGACATTTTGTCCGGTGTCTGCTTTTTTTGTGTATTTGATTCTTTTGCATATTGAGACAGATGGAATGTGAAAGATTATTGGTCATTATGTATACAAAAGTCGGAAAATGTATTGAAATAACTGGAGAGATGTGGTATGATGAGGATGGTATATTTTATGAAAAAATTAAGCGTTATTACTATGACCGATAAATATGACAGATCTGATAATAATTAAACCCGGAGGTAAAGTATGGAATTTTACGACGTAATAAACTCAAGACGAACAATAAGAGATTTCAAACAGGCAGATATAGACGATGAGATAATTAAAAAGATCATTTCTGCAGGAATGAAAGCGCCTACTAACGACCATATGAGGGACTGGCACTTTATTGTTATAAAGGACAGAAATGTTGTCACAAAGCTTATTGGAAAGATACCGGAGAAGGTGTCAAAGGAAGCAATTGAAGCCGTACTCCGTGACTGGGGTCTGAATGATACATGTCAGCAGAATCTTTATAAGGATGCTATCCCGAAGCAGTACCGGATGTTTTACGATGCGTCATGTGTGATAGTGCCTGTGTTCAGACAGAAAACAGATATACTTCATCCGGAGAACCTGTCTCATTTAAATGGATTTGCGTCTATCTGGTGCTGTATTGAAAATATGTTCCTGGCTGCGACTGCAGAAGGGTATGCATGTACTCTGAGGATCCCTCTGGGGAACGAAGGCGAGTGGGCGAGAGAGGTCCTGAAGTTCCCGGATGATTATCTGATGCCTTGTTTTATTGCTGTCGGTAAGAAGAAGGATGGGTGCAGGGAGATAGAGCAGAAGGAGATTTGTGTGGAGGAGAGGATTCATAATAATACCTGGCAGTAAGTAATCCCTGACTTTTAAAGTACTGGTTAAATGTTGTTACAGTCAATTAATAAACAATGTGAGAGTGATAAAGATGAAATTAAATGCAGATATAAGCAAACTCCCTGAAAAATACATTTGTAATGAAGAAGAATATTATCTCGATCCTGTAAGAAAGGCATTATTTCGTGCAACACCTGAAGAAACAATACGGCAGAATATAGTTGCGATGCTTTTGGAAAACAATGTTCCGGGAGATATGATAGATATATCAGCGCCGCTTTCCCAATACGGTATACAATGCAGGTACAAGGCAGATGTTCTTATCGGTGGCTATTGTGAGGAGGAAGAGTGTGGGGTTCCGGCAGTGATAATAAAATGCAAGTCACCGGATAAGGCTGTCTCTGCATCTGACATTAAAACTCTTTTGAAATATGCTGACGAATTAGGTACGGATTATGCTGCAGTGACAAATGGGGATGTTTGCAGATACTTTCATTACAGCCCGGAGAAGAAACAATTTGAACTTATTAATGAATTTCCATCATATGAGGAACTTATAAGTAACGGGCTGACTTTGCATGATCCGGTGAAAGTACCAGACAGAATTCCATTTAATAAATTAAACAGTGATGGAACTCAGGCTTATATCGGACAGGATATAGGAGAGGATACACCGGAAGAAATGCAGACAGCACTGATTAATTTATGGGAATGTCTTCTGGATGAAAATTATATTCTGCCGGCAGGAGAATATGGCATTTTTAAGGTAATAAAGGATCTTGGTGTTCGCATCTGCTCATATGGAAATGCAAGCGGAGGTTTATTTGAAGGTCCATATCGTTCATTCCTGATAGAATACAAGGGAAGTGCACAAATAGTATCTCTTGGATTATCAACTTACTATACATACGCATGTCCTGATATAATAGAAACTGTTATTGCGGTTGCGGTTGACAATGCAGATGAATCACACCATTCACTTGAGCTGGTGGCAGACGATAATCTGATATGTGAAAGTAATTCAGTTAAGTTTTATCACAGCGGAAAGATTTCAATAGGCAACATAGGCAGCGGCAAATCAGATGAACTGAGGTCTTTTGTAGATCAGCAATGCCCTGAATTGATAGACGGAAAACGGTTTTATTTAGGAGAACTTAAGAACGACAGACTATGGCATTTGTCGGATGACGATGTTTCAAAAGTAGTAGAAAACCTGATCTCATATGCATTGGTGAGGGATGAGTATAGGTGGTATGTTAAGGGGAAAAGGAAGATGGAGATTTAAAGTTTATAGATATAACAAAGGTTATGTTGTTTGTAAAATGAATAGAAACTTATGATAATTACCAGAACAGTGAGGCATTTAAGATGGATAATATAAAATCAGCTCAGGCATTTAATAATAAATTAAATACAGATGTACTTCAGTCTTTGCGTAAAAAATACATAGCATTTGACGTTGAAACTACAGGACTTAATTCTTATTCAGACCGGATCATTGAAATAGGTGCTGTCCTTTTTGAGAACGGTCAGCCGGTAAAAAAGTTCTCAACACTTGTAAATCCAAATGTTAAAGTTAATCCTGCAGCAGCTGCCGTAAATCATATTACAGATGCAATGCTTGCTGATGCACCGGGGGAAGAATTAGTTTATAGCAAATTCATGGTTTTTCTGGGTGAGGCGGTTCAGGGAAACATTTTTATGTGTGCACATAATGCAAGGTTTGACTTCGGTTTCTTATGCAATACATTAAACAGGCTGGGACATAAGGCGTATTTCAATTATGTTGATACTCTGGGCTTGTCCAGGAAGTATGTAAAAGGACTTGATAATTACAGACAGAGTACGCTGGAAGAGCATTTCGGACTTGTTAATAAAAATTCTCACAGAGCGGATGCGGATGCGATAAATTGTGGGAAGATTCTTGGGTTTATTGTGAGGGGGATTGATGGGAGTTGTTTAAAATAAGGTTTGAATTTAAATATATGTTTATGTGATGCCGTGTTATATTAAGTGCGGAAGAAGATGCTGGAACAAAAAATATATACTAGGAGAGATAAAATATGAAAGCTAGGATACCGTCAGACAAGTCAAGTAAAAAAGATAAAGAATCAAAATCTATTTTAACTAAAGAAATATATGAAAAAGAATTATTGCCTATATATAAAGAAGAGAAATATAACCCTAAAACCATTGTAGTTTTTGAAATAGTATTGCCTTATCATATTCCTATAGAGAAAAATAGCATTATTAACGTTAATACTAATGATGTGCTATTAAGTTATAAATTTGATACAGTGACTGTAGACGAGTCATACAAGAACCCATTAGAAGTAGATAAAAAATTATATGAACTCAAAAAATCTAAAATCCAAATAATTGTAGCAACTCAATTAGATTACTTAGATTATCAAAAAAAAATAGAAACATACAATAACGAATATTTTGATTTGTTTCTTGTTAAATTAAATAAAGTAATTTTAGGTTATTCAATAAAGAAAAAAGATTGTGATTGTCACTATCTAACAAAAGAAATGTTTGCAAGTTTTTTAATCGTTGAGTCGATTAATCTTAAACCATGGAATACAAATAAAGTAATCTTTTTATTAAACTTAAATGTACCTCTAGAAAAAGATTTGATAAAAGTAGAAGAGATTCAGGAATTAGGAAGAGTACAATCAGTAGTTATTAATAATTTAAATCCATTTGTAAAAGCCGAGCAGTATGTGTTTATGGCAAAGAGGTATTGGACACAAGGCTTTTATTTAGAAACTGTTATTTTTATACAGATAAGTATTGATGTGATAATTAGGATATTGTTGCAAGAACTTTTGAAAATAAAGAATGTTACTCCAAATAAAATTGAAGAAAGACTAAATGAAATTATATTTATTAAAGTTGTTAGAACAGGAATGCCAAGTTATTTAGGCGGGGATTGGGACACAGAATCTGAGTCTAACGCTGCTGGTAGGTGGTACCACAATACATACAAACTAAGAAATAAAGCAGTACATATGGGATACATTCCATCCTACACTGAAGCAGAGGATGCAATAAAATGTGCAATGGAGTTTAGAGATTTTATTATGGAAAGAATTATTGCTAATAAGAATGAATATCCTTACTTGTATAATTATTTTTTTAATATTTAATTAATGAAAAATACTTATTTAAATATTGTATAAATAAACTAGTTAAAATGTTTAGAATTTAACCTTTCATTAGATAATTATATTCACAAAGTTGACATACTAAAACTAAATAATTTATAAGAAATAAAAAAATATCGTAAAATCTTTATTGAATGTTTGAGGTGACATCATGATCCTACTAACAATCCTCCTGATAATCTACCTAGTCCAGAATTCAAAATACAAAAAAACCGAGTACTTTCACCAGACCCATATCCCATTCCTTAAAATGCGTTTCAACAAAGGCAGATACGGTGAATTTCTAACATACAAATACCTGAGATCTCTTAATGGCAATAAGAAATTTCTGTTCAACTGTTACATACCTTCGAAAGGTTCAGAAACAACTGAGATCGATGTACTAATGCTGCATGATTCAGGCATCTATGTGTTTGAATCAAAGAATTACAGCGGATGGATCTTCGGTACTGAAACGAACAGAAACTGGACGCAGACTCTTCCGGCGGGAAGGGGACGTTCTCAGAA
The DNA here is from genome assembly GCA_030539275.1 of Oscillospiraceae bacterium. Lineage (GTDB taxonomy): Bacteria > Bacillota > Clostridia > Oscillospirales > Ruminococcaceae > HUN007. The sequence goes on from JAUNSK010000001.1 coordinate 198,613, forward strand.
ACGGCAGTTTTTCAATCCGATACTTCAGAACAAGGGGCACTGTAAATGGCTTAGTTCATATCTGGGTGAGAGAGCAGATATACCTATGTATTCGTATATTCTGTTCAGTGACAGATGCACGCTTAAAAATATAAAACTGACAAGCAATGAACACTGTGTTATTAACAGATATAATGTTCTGGGAGCAGTCAGGAAAAATGCAGATATTGCAGGCATAAAATGCGATAATGAGACTATAGAATCACTTTATACCTTGCTGTATCCTTTGACACAGACTACAGACGAGCAGAAACTTCTGCATGTACAGCAGATAAATGATAAATACAACAATCCGGTTAATAATAAACCAGTTGAAAATGAAACTATAGCCGAAGCGATCCCAACTTCGTATGAAGCTTCGGCAGATACAAAAATCTGTCCGCGCTGTGGAGCACCTTTGGTGCAAAGGACAGCTAAAAAGGGAGAAAAGGCCGGGACAAAATTCTGGGGATGTTCCGGATTCCCTAAGTGCCGGTATATTGAAAATATCGATGAATCAAATACGAAAAAATTATCCTTTAAATAAAAGACACTCAGCACATTAACTCAGATAAAAAAATTCACATATAAAGCAAAATGAAAACCATCACCTTCTTCACCATGTGCACCCGCGTCGATGTCCAGCCGTACATATACCTCTTCCGTGCCCTGAACACTCCGGTTTCAGAACGACCCTCGGATCACCCCCATGCTGGCACGATCTCATAGGATCCTCCGGCATAAACTTTGTTCCTGTAGACCCACAAAATACCACATTCAATGTAACTCTGCAGTCACAGATGATACCGGAGAAGCTTAAAAAGCAAATGTTTACAGACAGGTTTTTTGGTTCAATGATCAGTGCTCAGATGGCGAAACCGTATAATAAGATCTGAAACAAAAAAACATATCTTAATTCTGAGGAGAGATAACAGACATGAGCTGGGATGTAATAATGATAAGGACAAAAAACAACAATGAACCACCGGACAGTATCAGTGATGATATGCTAGTCCCGTTCACCCAGACTGAAATAATCATGAAGCTAAAAAAGATATCAGAGTATATAAATGCCGGGTATGATTTCAGTGATCCTTCCTGGCAGATAATGACCGCTGATAACTGGTCTGTAGAATTTAATATAGGTGACGGAGATGAAGCAGCTGCGATCATGCTGTGCATCAGGGGAAACAATGAGCCGACAGAACTTCTGAAGGAGATTGCTATTGAGTTTGGTACAAGGCTTCTTGACGGCAGCAACGGGGAGTTTATTGACTTTACACATCCGACGTGTTTTGATGCATATAAAGCGTACAGGGATAAGATATTCGGCGGCAGTGAAAATACGAAGTGACGGGGTGTTATAACATATGAGCAAAACCGGAAAAATCCTTAAGTACATAATCGTTACGCTGCTGATCTTCATATTTCAGCAGGCGGCAAGCAGGGCAGGGGGAGCTGTCGCAGATCTGTTTGATTACAGCACTGCAGACCCGGATGGAACATTTTTATGGATATCGGTTCATCATATCGTTCAGATGGCGGCAGGGCTTCTAATGATCCTTTGTCTTTCACGAACAGATATTGATTTTTGTTTATCATCCCGGTACAGTAAAACCGGGATAAAGTATATCGTTATATTTTCAGCTTTCGTTGAGATCTGCAGCGTGCTGGGATATATGATCATGTATAAGTATGACAATGTTGTGCCGGACAATAACCTGGATCCCGGAAATATCATCGGAACTCTGTCATTTCAGCTGGTGCTTTCAGGTCCGTCTGAAGAAATATTGTTCAGGGCATTGCCTGTTGCCGTTCTTTGCAGTATAATCAGGAAGGAATACAGTAATAAATATTGCGTGATACCTGTTGTGACAGCGGCACTTTTATTTTCAGCAGCACATATCAACTGGAGTATTGATCCTTTTGAGCTGCAGTTTTCCACGCTTCAGCTTATTTACGCATTTGTATTCGGCATAGCTTATGGTCTGGCATACCTGAAAACAAAGAGTATTCTCTATCCGATGATAATGCACAGTGTAAGCAATGTACTGATGGTTGGAACAGGGTATATTTTTTATGCTGTGCGCGGAGGCATTTTATATGATTAAATCTGATCAAAGGAGCTTTTAAAATGGAAAAACAATATTTACTGACAGAACGTACACACTTCATGTGTCCCAATATGCACTTCGGGATACTGTTCAAAATAAAAGCTGCTTATGAACATGAAAGATTTCTGTCAGCTATGGATGCGCTCAGCAGTGCCCATCCGTTTCTTACAAGTAAAACAGCGGCTGATGAAGAAGACCCTCAGAAGCTCTATTACAAGGTAAGTGATAGATCTGAAGTGATCATCTATGAGAAGAAATCACTGTCAGAGATACGAAGTGCGTACATAAATATCTCAAAAACTAACTGGAATGTGTTTGAAGACGGTCTTCTCAGGGTGTTTGTCTGTCCTGAAAATGACGGTTTTAATGTTCTGTTTGCAGCGCATCACCTGCTGGGCGACGGCAGGTCTGTATTACAGCTTGCATGTGAGTTTGCAGACAAGTATGTAAAAAATACTGACCCTGCATATGCCGAAGAACGACTTATACAGGGTATAAAGGATCTGCCGGAGGGCAGCGGTCTTGCAGGAATAAGCAGGCTGCTTGTAAACAGGGCAAACAGGCAGTGGGCAAAGGAGAACAGAGTAGTTTCGTACAGGGATTATGCTGCATTTGTGCATCAGTTTGCAAAGCAAAGTCCTGTCGGTTATGAAAGCTGTACTATGAGACCTGAGCGTGTCAGTGAAATGCACCGCAGATGCAGGGAAAAAGGAATATCTGTAAATGATCTGCTGATGGCCAGATTATATATGGCAGCTGAAACGAACAAGATAATTATCGCTGCTGATATACGGGGAAAGTTCAGGGCATACAATAAAGGCGCAATGGGCAATTATGCAACAGCCTTAGGTATTGTGTACAAAGGCAGGGGCGGAAATGATTATGACAATGCTTGCGAGGTTCACGCTCTGGTTAAAAAGAGTCTGTCATCAAACAGAAAGAAAATGCTTGTTCTTGCCTGTTACCTCAGCATGACACCGTCTCTTATTGATGCGGCGGCAATGGGCGGACTTGACGGATTTGAGAGCAAGGCTGCAAAATTTGTCGGCACTTCAATGTTCGGATTCGGCAGACAGCAGGGAGTAAGTATAACAAATCTCGGCAGCATCAAAAATGATTCTATGGAGTCTGTCGTATTTGTACCACCGGCTTCTCCGGCAGCTGTTCAGACAGTAGGCGTTGTGACACTTAACGGTACTATGCAGCTGTGTTCATCTTTTTATGAAAATGTGCTTTCACATACGGAGGTTCAGAAGAGACTTAAGATGATGGCAGACTAGATATTTATAAGTCTGCTTCCCATATTTTCATACAGTCTGTGTGAGATCGATATAACGGTTCTTCCGGCTGATGCATTTTCAATGGCCCTTAATACCTTTTGTTCGGTAATAGAGTCAAGATTAGCAGTGATCTCGTCAAGCAGCATTACAGGCGGGTCAGCGGCTGCGGCTCTTGCGATTGACAAAAGCTGAAGTTGTCCCTGTGAGAATCCCGCGCTTCGGCAGTCTGTATTATAGCCGTCTGGCAGTTCAGATATACTTTCATGTATACCTGCAAGCCCGGCGGCTCTTTTTACGTCCTCCATACTGACTGACTTGTCAAACAGCGTGATCTGATCAGCAATGGTTCCGGGTACCATGTGAAATGACTGTTCTACATATCCGAAAAGTCTGCGCTTTATACTGTTGGGAATAATTGATGCATCAAACCCGAATATCGTGACTTTTCCGGCCTGAGGAATATAAAGTCCGGTAAGCAGTTTAAATACCGTACTTTTTCCGGCCCCTGTACGTCCTGCCAGAGTGACCATTTCGCCGGTGTCTATACTAAGGCTAAGACTGTCTATCACATTTACACGGTCATCGTAGGAAAATACCACATTGTCAAACCTGATGCCGGACTGCTTTGATGCAAGCAGAGTTTCAATAGTAATGCTGTCATCAGTTCTGCAGCTCTCATCTTCACGCAGGAGTTCATTTATCCGGCTTATACCTGCGGCGGCAGACTGAATGTTCTGTATTTCCATACCTATGCTCTCTATCGGTTCAAATACCTTGCTGACATATGCAATGACAGCAACAGCGGTTCCTACAGACATCCCGAAAAATGTCTGCATTTGTCCGCCCATAGCAGACATTATCATAAGAAGTGCGATGAGAACAGTGCTTATCATGATAATTATAGGCGAGTAAACAGAATCATAGAGATTTGACTTTTCTGTTGCCTTATAGCTTTGGGATATCTTTTCATTATACCTTTTTTCCATGTATGATTCTCTCATCAGGCAGTGGACGGTACGTATATTGTTTATCGTTTCAGGAATGAACTGACTGACTTTGCCGACAGCTTTTCTGTTCATTTTCTGTGCTGCAAGCATTCTCTTCTGAAATGTCCTTGTAAGCTGCAATAACAGGGGAGCTGTAAATACAAGTGCTATACCAAGCCCGGTGCTTTTAACAAATATCACTGCAATAATGCTTAAAACCTTGCAGATATCCGTGCACATACTGATTATCCCGTTTGTGAACAGTGCACCCACCGTATCAACGTCATTAATAAATCCTGACGTTACAGTACCTGGTTCATTTGATGTAAAGTATGAAGCGGGGAGTACTGAAAGCTTCCCGCACATCCGTGAGCGGAGCCCGTGGGTTATTCTTTGTCCTGACATAGTAAGCAGCATTTCCTTAAGTGAATCAAATATACCGGATATGATAAGAACACCAAAATACATAACTGCCAGGCGTAATGATATGGACTTGTGTGAGACAAGCTCATTGACCATTTTTTCGAGTACAAGAGGCGGGAGAAGTGCAGCTGCTACTGCCCCGGCCACTGCTGTAACAAGGCAGGCTGTCATGAGCCTGTTTTTTCTTATTTCTGATTTTATTACGTCTATGAAGCTTTCATGTTTACTGTTTTTCATCTTCACCGCCTGCTTTCTGTGCCATGAATATCTGTGCATAGTGTTCCTGGCAGGATAATATCTCAGAATGTGTACCGGTAAATGCTTTGCCGTCTTCCATCCATATGACCTTGTCAAATGATGAAAACAAGGATACACGGTGTGAAATGATGATAACAATGCAGTCAGCAAGCATTTCCCTGATATTTGACATGATCTCTTCCTGGGTTTTTATATCAACAGCTGAAAACGGATCATCAAGGATCATGATCTTTCGTTTGCTGTACAAAGTCCTTGCAAGAGCCAGACGGTCCTGCTGACCTCCTGAAAGGCGCAATCCGCCATATCCTGTTTCAGTCTGTATACCGTCAGGCATCCCTGCGATATCTTTGTCAAGGCAGACCGCTTTCAGGTATTTGTCTGCGCTTTTTCTGCCATCGGCACATATATTTTCTTCAATAGTATCACTCATCAGCTCGGGCTGGTGTCCCAGATATGACACTGTTGAATTTCTCTGATAATCTGACAGGTCTGACAATTCCCTGGAGTCAATTTTTATACTCCCCTCATAAGGCATTTCACATAAAAATGTCCTTCCGAAAGTTGATTTTCCGCAGGCAACCGGTCCGGCAACACCTATTATATCACCGGGATGAGCGGTAAATGAGAGCCCTGAAAATATGTAATTATCATTGTCATACTTAAAAGCAAGATCCCTGACTTCAAGTTCCGTGCAGCTGACGGACTCATTCGGTAAATGAGTATCAGAATTTTCATAAGCTTTCATTAAAGGTCTGATGCGTTTGAACGAAACAGAGGCCTTCTGTACACTGTTGAACAGCTTTGCAGCCTTTGAGGACTTAAGAGCCATTTTTGCAAAGCATGACAGAAATGCTGTAAACGCTGCTATATCCCATACACGATGACCAGTTGAAAGAACATTTTTTCCGCCGAAGTAAAGGATAAATACAACACCTGTCATAGAAATTATATTATAAACAGGCGTAAGGGTGTTCTCCCAGATGTTTGCCATGACTGCAGTTTTTTCATATTTTTTCAGATGCTCTTCATAGTCCGAGTTTCTGTCTGCTTCCTGACCGGAAATACGGTATGTAAGAGCTCCTGACACACGTTCCATAGTAACGTCTGTAAGTTCACCACAGCATTTTTTATAGTCATTGTTATATCTGCACACCAGTGTCTTCATTCTGCCTGCAATTATATAGGCGGCCGGGATAAACATACATGACAATAAAGCGAGCTGCCAGTCGAACCTGAGCATCATGACAAAGTAAGCACCGAGCGCAATGCCTGTATCAAAAACTTCTGTTGTGAACTTTCTCATACCCTCAGCACAGGCATCGACATCAGCTATTGCTTTAGTCATAAGTGAACCTGTGCTCTCGGACTCAAGCTCATTTTTGCTTTTGTGAACCAGGTTGTTGTAGAGCATTCGGCGCATAGTTAGACTTGTGTTGTTTGCAAATCTCCTTACATAGAAACGTTTGATGCAGCGTGCTCCCTGAACAATAAGTATTACCAGTATATATATAAGTGCCAGTGAGACCATCTGAGAAAAGACCGCTCTCTTTTCTATGATATCATAGAGCCGCTGCGCAAGCTTTCCCTCCAGGTACGGTCCTGCTGCCAGACCGATGTTGTAAATAATTCCTGAAACCGTCACAGCAAGCAATGGCATGTATTCTTTTTTGAAATAAGAGAAAAGCCTGTCCGGATGCTTAAGTATGTCATCCGTATTTTTATCAGGCTTTTTATTTGACTTCATTAATTTATTCTCCGTTCGTATTATGAGTTTACTATTAAAAAAAATATTCCAAGGGGTATAATTACTTAATTTGATTATACTCCGCGTTTTTTTTGTTGTCAATTATGAGCACTTATGAGACGGGGCTTTCCTGACATAAGAAACCTCTTTGAATGTTTCCTCACACTAACTTTATCAGACTCATATATTAAAATAAACGCTTAAATACGGAAGGAGGTGTTATTATGACAAAAGAGGAGCAAAAGCTTGCTTATCATATATCTGTGAAGGGAATGATCGTAAATCTCGGTCTGTTTGCAGCCAAGGGAGTATGCGGACTGCTTATCCACTCAGTAAGTCTGCTTTCAGATGCCGTACATTCACTTACGGATATTTTCAGTACGCTTGTGGTTCTTATAGGACTGAAAGTGTCAGTTAAGCCTGCTGACAAGGAACATCCTTACGGTCATGAACGTATTGAATGCATCATTGCTTTTCTGCTTGGGATCATGCTCTTTGGAATAGGCGGCATAATCGGATATGAGGGCTATGAAAAAATGCGGTTTCCTGTGGATACAGAACCCGGATTTACCGTGCTTAATATCGTTGCAGCCGGGTCTGCGGTTTTATCTATCGTATTCAAGGAATGGATGTTCAGGTTTACAATGAAGTGTGCAAAAAAGATAGGTTCACCTTCAATGGCTGCCGATGCATGGCATCACAGATCTGATGCCATATCAAGTATAGGAAGTCTGGCGGGTGTTATAGGTATATGCACAGGCTATGCGATAATTGATGTACTTGCATGCTTTGTCATTTCTCTGTTCATATTCAAAGCAGCTTATGATATATGTAAAGATGCCTGCCGCAGGATGATAGACACATCTGCTGACAGTGTACTTATAGAAAAGATGCGAAGTGATATACTGCAAAATGATGAGGTTTTATCTGTAGATGTCCTGAAGACCAGACAGTTTGGTTCAAAACTTTATGTCGATATTGAGATAACTCTTGAGAGTAATTTAAGTTTTATTCATTCACATGAAACAGCACATCTGATACATGACAAACTGGAAAATGATTTTCCCGAGATAAAACACTGTATGATTCATGTCAATCCATCTGCCTGATCATTATCATACGACTTAAGTTTTTTAAGCAGATCATCAAGATTTTCTACGGTATTTCTGCCTAGAAAATGTTCTATTTTTTCAGCTTCCTCAAGTTCGTTTTCGGACTTGTTGAGGAAACATAAAAAACTGAATATAACATTGTGGCGGTAGAGCAGATAGTAGCCTGCCGCTTTTCCTTTGTCAGTAAGCTCAATATTGCCGTACTTCTGCGCACTCAGGTATCCGAGACTGCTAAGCTGCTGTATCATTTTAGATGCTGAGGACGGTTTAACATTCAGCTTTTTTGACAGGTCACGGATCCTTACCTGACTTTCATCCTGGAGAATCCGGCAGATCATTTCAAGATAATCCTCCATAGCAGGAGTAAACTGAGGATCTTCGATCAGCTGATACCCCTTTAGTGTATAAAATGTCTCGCTGTGATCCATGATAATTTCTCCTTTGTCTGAAGCATTCAACATTTTGGTTTCCTGTCAATATAATATAATATAAAATATTATGTGCGGCATTATAATCATTTTCATTATATGAACGCAACGCCTGTAAATACTCAGTTCATTTTATGATACAAAGTATTTATTTATGCTGAAAGGGTAAGTATGATATTCAGTTCAGATTATAAAACGAAGGTAGAGTATACCTACTATCTTCGTGACGGGACCAGGGTCAGTGATGTATCATATACTAATATTTTATTATGCAGGGCTTCTGAAGAGGACACAGATGCTAAAAACAGATTATATATAACAGAGCTTTCAGATGTGAAAAGAATTGAGCCGGGAATGGTTATTACATATACTGTTATCCTTCAGAATTTCAGTAAATGTGACTTGTATAATATAACTATCACTGACGATATCGGGCCGGATGTTGATTTTATTCCGGGCAGTGTGACCATTACAAATCAAAGCTATCCTGATATGAATATAACAAAAGGTATATTTCTCAGAAGTATGTTTTCTTACAGCATGACTGCCATACAGTTCAAGGTCAGGCACAAACGCAGTGAGACCGGATACAACATACTGAATACTTCTTCTGCAAGATTTGAAATATTTTATAAGAGCACCGGCAAAATCGAAGCTTATACAATGGTCAGCAATACAGCAAAAGTTTTCCTTGATATAAACGGTCTCAGTCTGAATCTTAAGTTAGAGGCACTGACAAATCTGAGTAATCAGAGAAAGGCTTTTACTTTCACAGGTGATATAAAAGATATGTCTGATCTTCCTGTGAAAAACAGTACACTGATGCTGAGCGTTTATCCGTGGAGCCGGTATATAATTGATACATGCATAATTGATAATATACGGATGCGTACCGACAGTCCGATAGTTATAGAGAATTTGAATCCCGGAGAAGTAAAAAATATAACGCTGGTTCTTATTTTTAACGAACCATTCAGCAGCAACATAGAGATATTTTTTACCGGAATAAAGGCAGAAGATCCGAAACCTATACCCATAGAGAGCAATCATATAAAATACTATTATTAAGGTGGGAAAATATGAATAACTATATTACAAACTCGGCCGATATTAATTATAATTACGCTCTTGGTGATGAATCTGTAGCTTCAGATGCATTATCCAATACAAGTGTAACCGAAGTAACTGCACCGAATGTTTCGATATATAAAGAAGCATGTGTGTCAAATGTCAAAGCAGGTGATACCATAGCGTATTCAGTTACAGCTATAAACTCAGGCAACGCCACTACACCGGAGAATGTCACGATAACTGACACATTGCCGGCATCAGTGACTCTTGTGACAGGATCTGTTTCAGTAAGCGTGCGCGACTCAGCGACTAATACTGAAACTGAACTAATTGTAGTTGCAGATGTTGCAAATATTGATGCAACTCATTATTACAATGATACGGCAAATCCGATAACAGTAACCATGGTACCACTTGAAGCCGGAAAATCGTATATCCTCAGATTCTCAGTTACAGTCAATGGTACAGTTGATGATCCTAACGGAGGAGAGACAGGTCCTATTTATCCATTTGCCGATGTTCTTAATACTGCAGCGGTATCATACAGCACAACTACTCAAACAACTCCGCTGGATTCAAATACTGTAACAGTTACTTCTGATTACGCCTATATCACAGTTGGTCATACTGCTGCTGCAAGTGTCAGCTGCGGCGGAAATCCAAACTATCAGCTGACTGTTACGAACTATGGCAATGTGGATGCCACCGGTGTAGTTGTTACAGACAATCTTCCTAAAGGTTTTACGTTCGCTACCGGAACCATTGCAGATCATATCGAGATTTATGACGGAGCAACTGAAATAACTGATACTCATCTCCAAACTGCAGCTTTAGATACAACTAAAGCTACAACTAATACCGTGGGACTGCTGACAATTACTTTTGTTCCGACAGCTACAATTCCAAAGGTAGAGATAGTCGGAGATGATACAACATATACTATAAAACCGTATACAATTAAAATACTCGGAACCATTTCGTGTTAATAAGTCTTATTTTATTAAGTCTGGCTGGTTGAATTTATTCAGAATGCTCCGGCTGACGGGCACTGTTTCTCAGTATGGAGATCATATCAGATAACAGTGCCTTTTATATTGCTCTTTTCTTAATGCTTTGCAGGGGAACAGACAGAATATTTTTAATAGCATATCAAATATACACCAGATAATTGACTATAATTTCTTTTTTTGTTATAATGTTAGTGAAAAAAATAAGAAAGGTGATAAAAATTATGAATGAAAGTCCGTTTATTATTGACAAGGACCAGACTGAGGCTCCTGAGAAAAAAAAGAAAGGAACAAAGGTTCTGGCGTTTATTCTGATTGCTGCATGTATCGGTTCACTTATTTTGATGATCAGGAAACAGGATACACCAACTTCATTTCTGTTTTTCGGATTGCTTTTCATGTCATTCGGAATTATGGGTACATATGGTGTAAAAATTACGAGAGGAAATGCATGGACACTGGGATTCCCGATCGGTGGGGCAGTGGTCGCAGCAATGAGCGGCCTTTATCTCGTCGGAGGAGACTCTCTGCGTGAAAATTATCCGAGGGTGCTTAGTTCTTTATTACCGGTTGTGCTTATTGTATCAGGACTTATGCTGAGTGCAGGTTCGGTGTTTATGGAGGAGCACAGAAAGAAAACGTGCTGCGAAGAAATCAAAGCTGTTGTTGTAAAGGTCAAAAAAACACACAGAAATGAACACTCCCGTTACTATTTATATTGTCCTGTGCTCCGCTATACATATAATGGAGCGGAATATACAGTCTGTGATGATCTGTATAATCTCGACAAGGAACCCATAGTTGACTCGGCTTTAAGGATACATATCGATCCTGAAAGACCTGATCGTATATACAGGGAACATATCCGTGGCTTCAGGTTTAAGATCTGTCTTGGTATAATGCTGATCGTATTTTCAGTTCCCTTTATAATGTTTCTGATGCAGACAAAAAACCAGTAAATATAAATATATCCCTGTGAAAAACAATCTCACAGGGATATATTTTTTTACTATAAAAAGTGTAATGATCAGTGTGAGCATCCGCCTTCGCCGCATGTGTGGCTGCCGCATGAATGTTCACCGCATCCGCCGTTTTCACCGTGTGCGTGATCATGATGAGAACAGTTTGCTTCATTTGAATATACAAGTGTTTTGTCAAGGTATGACTTTACAGCATCATCAGCACTGCCCTGTACACCGGCAAGCAGTCTGATTCCAGCCTGTGCAAGAGCCATCTGGGCACCGCCGCCGATACCACCGCATATAAGAATATCGGCATTATTATCTTTAAGAAATCCTGCAAGTGCACCGTGTCCGCTTCCGTTTGTGCTTACAACTGATGAATCAGTTACCATACCGTTTTCAACACTGTAAAATTTGAAGAATTCACTGTGTCCGAAATGCTGAAAAATCTGTCCGTTTTCATAAGTTACTGCAATTTTCATAGCCTGCTCCTTTAAGTTTCATTGTTTATTTTCACATCTGTGTTTTTTGCACCCTCCGCACCTGCAGGTATCCTCCCTGCCGTCGCAGAGACTGTAATCGCCGCCTTCAATCTTAAGACGTCTGCCCTCAACTATAACAGAGGAGAGCTTTTTTCGTGCATCGTTATAGATCTGCTGAACTGTAGTTCTTGCCACTTTCATGTAGGTGCTGCACTCTTCCTGTGAAAAACCTCTGTAGTCGATAAGTCTTATTGCTTCATATTCGTCGACAGTGAGTATTACAGCGTCATCCTTATCATTGCCGTATCTTTCAGGGGAAAATTCTCTGTTGATCGGAAGGCAGCATACTTTTCTGCATTTTCTGGGCCTTGGCAAAAAGCTCACCTCCATATATTATAATGATCTGAAGACAATATTATTATAGAGTAGTTTATGACATATGTCAATAACTAAAAATGGAATCAGAATCATCCGGCTTCATTTGATCATACATTACAAAAAGAACATATTATTATGATATTATAGCGATTTATCTTATAAATATTGCACAAAACATGGTTTTATGTTATAATTTCCATAAATGGTTTTAATAAAACAGAAAACAGGTGAGGTAATATGAAGAGAAAAACAACAGCGGCTTTTATTGCACTGATCATGTCGGCACAGATATTTTCAGGCTCTTTTTCAGTGTCTGCATCATCGCAGAGAAATAATCTATACGGTGACTGCAACGGTGATGAACAGGTAAATGTTTTTGACAGTATACGTCTCAAGCAGGAATTAATGTATTCCGGTGCAGTGGACAGTGAGAATCAGATATACGGTGACTGTGATAACGATCTTAAAATAACATGGAAGGATTATGAGGGATTATCGCAGCATATCCTGGAGGACAAGGCATTTTCTCAATGGGCTCTCAAGGGATGGTATAATGACGGAGTTGATACATATTATTATAATGATGCGTCAAAGCTCACAGGTGACCAGAATATTTTTGGAATCAAGTACAGATTTCAGGCTGACGGAAAATTCAGGACCGGTCTTTTCAATAGTAACGGCAGTCTGTATTATGCCGACAGCTCTGGATTCCCGATAGGAGGCTGGAAGAATATCGATAACAGGAAATATTATTTCGGTGAGTCTGATGGTAAGGCATGCACCGGAAATCAGAAGATAAACTCCGGACACTATTACTTTGACAATAATGGTGTCATGAAAACTGACTGGCAGAATCTCCCGACTATTGTAGATACATCCACAGCTCTCTATACATATGACAACATGACAGCGCAGATAAACAAGCTCTGTCAGCAGTACCCCGGACTTCTGAAGGTCAATGTTCTTACACAGACATATGACCAGAGAAATATCTATGACGTAGTATTCGGAAATCCAAATGCTAAAAATCAGATAGTTGTTCAGGCATCCTGTCACGGCAGGGAGTATATGACATCGATGCTTGTAATGAATCAGCTTGAATTTTATCTTAAAAACTATTATTCTTTAAGCTATAACAATGAAAGCTTTGAAAGTATTTTTTCTGATATGTGTGTCCATATTGTACCTATGCTCAACCCTGACGGAGTATCAATAAGCCAGTTCGGTGCAGATATTATCAATAAGCTTGATATGCGCGCAGCCCTTTATGATATGTACAGGTTTGACCTGGCACACAACATTACGTCTCTGAGTCAGCCTCAGTATTTTATCAAGTGGAAGGCTAATTCAAGGGGAGTTGACCTTAACAGAAACTTTCATTCATTCTGGACATCAGACAGACCGGTCAAAAATCCGAGCAGCAGCGGTTTCCCTGGCGAATGTGCAGCTTCGGAGATCGAGACACAGACTCTTGAAAAGCTTGTAAATTCTCTTCCTTCGCTTAAGATGGTTCTCAGCTACCATTCATCCGGATCGTATATTTACTGGGCTTTTGGTCAGACAGGGGAGTTCAGGACCAGATGTCAGGATATGGCCCAGACTATTAAACAGCTTACAGGCTACTATCTGATATCAGGTGAGGATTATGACTCCGGTGCAAGCAACTGGGTTGCCGGCAAGGGAATAATTGCTGAGACGATAGAGATAGGAACAGGGGATTCACCTCTTGTTTTAAGTGAGTTCGCTGATATCTTCAACAGAAACAAATATGTATGGGCGGCAATAGCAAACAAATTTTAATAAGTTATATTATTATATATGATATGTAAGACAAATTATTTTAAAATTCCTTGTATTTATTCTGTTTATGTGATAAAATATAATAGTATTCATGTTTATTTTAAAGTATAAGTCAGGAAGGTGAGAGTTTAATGGACGGTGATCCAGGGAGTTGCAGTATGTTTTTAATAAAATTATCCGTTCAGATTAACTAAGCCGGCACACTTACCTGTGACCAGGCGTTATCTGTCTGGGATAAGGAAAGGTGCGTTAAACATGATCAGAATATTTAAAACAGTGGATGGAAAGATCCAGTCAGTTGAAGAAAAACAGGAGGGCTGCTGGATTGCTCTGACAGCACCAACTGAAAATGAGCTTATGACAGTCGCAAGAGACAACGGTATCGAGCCTGATGATATCAAGGCAGCGATGGATGATGAGGAACGTTCAAGAATACAGATAGAGGATAATTACACTATGGTACTTGTTGACGTCCCGACGTCAGAAATGAGAAATGAGAAACAGTATTACGTAACGATCCCTATGGCAATAATACTTACCAGAAAAGCAATCATTACCGTTTGTCTTGAAGATACAGATGTTCTCAAGTCATTTATTGAATCAAAGGTACGTAATTTCCATACACATATGAAAACACGATTTGTTCTGCAGATCCTGTACAGAAACTCGACAATGTATCTGCAGTTTCTGAGAAATATAAACAGACAGAGTGAAGCTGTTGAATCAAAGCTTCATAAGTCTACTAAAAATCAGGAGCTTATCGAGCTTCTTGAACTTGAAAAGAGTCTGGTATACTTTACAACGTCTCTTCGTTCAAACGAAATAGTACTTGAGAAGATGCTTAAGACAGAAAGCATCAAGAAATATCCTGAGGATACGGATCTTCTTGAGGATGTAATTATTGAGAATAAACAGGCTATGGAAATGGCCAACATATACAGCGGTATCCTGAGCGGGATGATGGATGCATTCGCATCAGTAATTTCAAACAATCTTAATATTGTAATGAAATTTCTCGCTACTATTACAATTGTTCTTTCAATACCGACTATGGTATTCAGTGCATACGGAATGAACGTGAGCGGTTCCGGAATGCCTTTATCGCAGAGTCCGTTCGGATTTACAGCGGTCATAGTATTTGCAATAGTATCGAGTCTGCTGGTTGCTCTTATTTTTTCGAAAAAGAATTTATTTTAACAGATCAGGGGTGGTTTTGTCCGCCCCTTTTTTTATGAGGATATTTTTATGGAATTCAGGCTTTTGTACTGGCTGCAGGGGCTTCACAGTGAATATTCAGATGTTATCTTTAGAAACATCTCTGCTCTTGGAAACAAGGGCCTTGTCTGGATAATACCGGCACTGCTGATGCTGTTTAATAAAAAATGGAGAAAGTGCTCTGCAATGATGCTGTTTGCTCTGTTTGCATCATTTATTGTCGGAAACTGTCTGCTTAAAAATATAGTCATGAGACCCCGGCCATGCTGGACAGATCCGTCTGTTGAACTGCTGATAAAATGTCCGAAGGACTATTCATTTCCGTCAGGACACTCATACTCATCATTTTCTGCAGCAACCAGTATTTTTTGCTTTAATAGAAAAGCAGGTACTGCTGCTCTGATACTTGCGTCACTGATCGCGTTTTCAAGACTCTATCTGTTCGTGCATTTTCCGACTGATGTTATCAGCGGTATGATGCTCGGCATAATTACAGGAGTTGTTTCTTCGCTTCTTATAAATAAATTATCAGACAGCAGAAAAACTCAGATATAAATTAAAAATATGATTTCTGTTCTGAACAGAGATCATATTTTTTTAGTAATTTATGAGTTTAATTGTACATAATGTTGCTAATAATTATCTTACATGATATAATTAAATAAATGTATAAAAAATTTTTCTTAAACTTTAAACAATATTATGTAAACAGGTTGAATGCAGTGATAACAGATTTTATAAAAAGAACAGCAGGGAAAAATATTTCTATGTAGCATTATTAAGCTGTATGAAGTATTATTAATGACGAAAGGGGTTACAGATGGTTGATCAGTCACTACAATCAGCGGATATGATAAGTAAAATAGTTGATAAATATTCTAATATGATCTACAGATTAGCCATTTCAAATGTTAAAACCAAAAGCAATGCTGATGATATTTATCAGGATGTTTTTCTCAGATACATAAAATATGTCAGAGACGGCGGTACGTTTGACTGTGAAGAACACGTAAAAGCATGGTTTATCAGAGTTACCATAAACTGCTGCAAGAGTTTTAATACTTCTTCATGGTTCAGAAGAACTGTTGCACTTGATGAATCTGTCAACAAATCATATGAAGAAAATAATGATACTAAAATAGACTTTTATAATGCGCTGATGAAATTACCTCAGAAATACAGATCCGTAATACATTTGTTTTATTACGAACAGTTATCAGTAGAACAAATAGGGAATATACTTAATGTAAAAAATTCAACAGTAAGAACCCAGCTTACACGCGCCAGAGTTATGCTGAAAGATATATTGAAAGGAGAGTATCTCGATGGTTGATAAAAACAAAAATATCTACAGACAATATTTTGATCAGATCAGGCCGGATGATAAGCTTGTTGAAGCAACAAAACAAATGATGCAAAATGAGCTCAGACCAGAGGTTTCTCCTGACAGGCACAAAATTTTTAAGGTAAACAGATATCTTGCACTTACAGCATGTGCCGCTATAGCAGCTGCGTCTGTTCTGATCGTACCAAAACTATCAGACGATGTTCCTGTATCTGAAGTGCCATCAACTACAGTACTTTCTGATACATCAGACATAAACGGGGATACATCAGCTGTTCAGTCAGACTCAACCAGTGCAACTGATAAAAATAATTCACATGCATATACCGGTTCATCAGCTTCTGAGAAAACTGAGGCAGCAGTCAATACGAAAAATTCTGCAGCATCTGCCGGTACCTCTGCACAAAAACATCAGCAGCAGCCAACTGTTACAGACAGACCGGCACAAAACAATAATCAGCCTGCTGCAACTGATATACCGGTACAAAGCAATAATACGGCATCCCAGACTCAGCCAGGTACTGTCAGCACTCATCAGACACTGCCTGCGACTGAAGAACCACCGGCTTCAACAAAGCAGCCTGCCGAAACAATGAACACAACGACTTCATACGGCAAACCTCATGCAACTTCAAAACCGGATCAGAGTGATATATTGATCACAACTTCGCCAGCTGATAATGCTGCTACTTCACAAACATCAACTGATATGGCAATTGACGGAGTAAACTATTCAAATTCATATATAAGAAATGTTGCGGGAACACCGCTGAGTGTAAGCTACGATGACTGCAGGGAGCACTTCGGATATGATGTAATTCCTCAGTGCCTGAGAGATCTTGCCCCCGAGGCATCAGGTACAGTAGAACAGGGATTTTATGAATATAAAACCGGTGCAGTGTTTACTTACGGAACACAGGGACCGCTGAACAGTAAAAATTCCGTATTCATATCTATAACTGTAAGCGATGCTGCTTACGTCAGTGAAAACGGATCTGATGAACTTCTTGGCTATAAGTTTTTCTGCTATCAGCCGGAGATGACACAGGTCGGTGATAAAAGCTGTCTGATAGGAAGGTACTACTCAGACCGCGGCAGCGATGTTTATTTCTGTGAGTTTGAAAATAAAGGCGTTTATTACACTATGTGTTTTTGTAATTATTCGCTTGAGCGCATGATAGATGTAATAAATAATATATAGAAATAAGGGCCAGATAATATCTGACCCTTATTTCTATATGATAGATTGTATCAGGTTTTCCGTAAACTCATTAAGCTTATTTATATCAAGTGATTCGATGTAAAACTTTTCAAGTTCGTCGTGTATGCGCAGGGCAGTGTCAATAGCTTCGGCAGCTTCGCTGCAAAGTTCTGTAACTGCTTTTTTGTCAAATGACAGATGAGTCTTTTTAAGAGAAAGAGCTGATTTGTCGTAAAATCTTGAGAAGTTGATCTCAGGAGAGTTTTCACTTTTCCGGTCGTTGAAGAAATTACTTGAGATAAAAGCTATGCCTAGTTCAGGGATAAGTGCGTGCTCAAAAATAGTATCGTTGAGCATATTGGATTCGCTGATAGTAATGCTTAATCCGCATTCACATGCTCTTTCTGCTATTTTTCGCAGGAAATAGTCACTGCCGGCAAAATAATCATCATTAAGCGTATAAACCGTATAGAAGTCAGCAATTTCCTGTGTCTGATATCCGAAGGATGTAAGTGCTGACAGCTGTTTGTAATCAATACTGCACGGTGACTTTTCATTATTCGGCTTTGGAAACAGCTTGGAAGTGAGTCTGGATATAAAAGCATCGAGTTTGTTTTTGTTTACAGCGTTTTCAGCTATTGAATAGATATTACTGTTGAGTGAAGCAAATGCCTGAACGTATCTTTTTGCTTTTGCGTGATATTTTGCATTCTCTTCAAAATAATAGCGCACAGCAGCGTCATGAGAAGAAAGCAAATCGCGGTTCCAGAAAGAACCAAGGTTAATGATCTCCTGGGAAACACCGGGTATCTCCGGATCAAAGACATGGGGAGCCGTAGCATCTACAACTATTATCTTCTTTTTTGTAAGCACTACTGCATCAAGGGACTTTGTATCAGATGAACAGTAATACAGTTCACATTCATCATCATCAAACTCATTTGCAATTTTTTTCATCAGCGTTGATTTTCCGGTTCCTGGCCCTCCTTTGAGCATATATGTATAATAATCCGGTTTTCTTATCTGTCTTATGAACTTTGATTTGAATCCTGTAGGGGATGTACCGCCGAGATAGTAACTTTGCTTCATAATGAAGCCTCCTGACATAAATTAGTTAATATATATTTTTTCGGAACCTGTTTTTTTATTAATCAGGTTCGTTTTGGTCATGACAGTATATATTATGATAAAAATTTGATCTTGTTACATTCATGACCTTTCAAATATAGATTAAAAGCAGCCGGAGAAACTAAAAAACGCAATCAGTTCTGTTTCATAATATTACAGATAATATTTGTCTGATTCCAATTCTTAAAAAATAATATATAATAAATAAAGTAATTTACTATTCATTACAGTATAAAAATGTGGTACTGACAAGAAAAACGGTTCATAAGAGAAGTAAGACAATAGAAAAAATATACAATTTAACACAAGCAAAACCGCTCTCCTGTATATGTCAGCAGGAGAGCGGTTTTGTGTGTGAATTATTTATTTACATCTGAATATGTACTGAGCAAAATTGTACAGATGAGGACGGACTGTGTTTCCGCCGTGATCACCGGCTGCGATCTGCTGCCAGATATGATCCGTACCGTTTTTAGTAAGTATGTTATGATAATTCTGAGGATTTGTACCTACAACAGGGTCATTTGCGGCACCTGAGATAAGGAACAGGTAAGGACTGTATGCCTTGTTGCTGATCCTGAATTCGCTCTCCTGCATATTGCCAGGATGAGCCATGAACTGGTCTGTTGCAGGAGTTACACCAGGAGCCGGACATGCAGCACCGATATAACCGAAGACATCAGGACGAGTGACTCCGCAGTACAGAGCTTCTCTGCCGCCCATTGAGAAACCGGTGATAGCAGTGTTTTCTCTGCCGGTCTTTACTGAGTAGTTCTCCTGCATCCACGGCATAATGCTCTCTGTGATATCTTCACGGATATTATCATATGCAATGGTATCCTCAACAGTAAATCCTGAACACTGATCCTTGGTTTTGCTAGTATACATAGAAGGACATACAATGATCATTTTCTGTGCATTACCGCTTGCTGTCAGATTTCCTATAATAGTCTGTAATTTCATGGAATCATCAAGCATTGAGTTCTGATCTCCGAAAATACCATGCAGAACGTACAGTACAGGGTATTGTTCATTTTTGTTATAGCCTGCCGGAAGAATAACGTTAAGACTCTTATTCTTTGCTGCAGCATTTGAGAAGTATGTCTTGCTTTCAACTGTACCATAATCAACACCTGGGGATTTTGTATCTGCACTTGACGGTTCAGTTTCAACAAGTGCACTTCTTACTGTCTGCATATAAGCTGCCGGATCCTTTGATGACGGCGGTTCGGTAACCTGTGTCTGGGATACAGGCGGATCGGTAACAGGTGGATTGGTAACAGGCGGCTGAGTTACAGGCGGATCTGTAACCTGCGGCTGACCTGATGATGACTGGCTTGTGGCTTTGAATATGTACTGTGCAAAATTGTACAGATGAGGACGAACCGTGTTTCCGCCATGATCACCGGCTGCAATCTGCTGCCAGATATGATCCGTACCGTTTTTAGTAAGTATGTTATGATAATTCTGAGGATTTGTACCTACAACAGGGTCATTTGCGGCACCTGAGATAAGGAACAGGTAAGGACTGTATGCCTTGTTGCTGATCCTGAATTCGCTCTCCTGCATATTGCCAGGATGAGCCATGAACTGGTCTGTTGCAGGAGTTACACCAGGAGCCGGACATGCAGCACCGATATAACCGAAGACATCAGGACGAGTGACTCCGCAGTACAGAGCTTCTCTGCCGCCCATTGAGAAACCGGTGATAGCAGTGTTTTCTCTGCCGGTCTTTACTGAGTAGTTCTCCTGCATCCACGGCATAATGCTCTCTGTGATATCTTCACGGATATTATCATATGCAATGGTATCCTCAACAGTAAATCCTGAACACTGATCCTTGGTTTTGCTAGTATACATAGAAGGACATACAATGATCATTTTCTGTGCATTACCGCTTGCTGTCAGATTTCCTATAATAGTCTGTAATTTCATGGAATCATCAAGCATTGAGTTCTGATCTCCGAAAATACCATGCAGAACATACAGTACAGGGTATTGTTCATTTTTGTTATAGCCTGCCGGAAGAATGACGTTAAGAGCCTTAGTCTTTTCTGCGGCTTTAGAGTAATATGTCTTGCTTTCAACTGTACCGTAATCAACACCAGGGGATTGCGTATCGACACTTGACGGTTCAGTTTCAACAAGTGCGCTTCTGACTGTCTGCATATAAGCTGCCGGATCTACGGTTACCGGCGGCTGAGTAGTTACAGGCGGTTCCTGTGCTGCCTTGAGTATCAGCTCTTTTAAAACACAGCAGTCAAGAATATTTATCCTGCCGTCACTATTGACGTCCAGACGGTCTTCATAATACTGACCATCCAGTCCCAGCATGTATTTCTGGAATTCTTTGAAGTCTTGTACATCGATTTTTGAGTCATGGTTGATATCGCCATAAGATCCGTCTGCAGCTTGTGTTACTACGGCCGGCACAGCACCAGGGAGAAATGATGCCATGCACACACAGGCTGTTGAAATGAGTAATGCTTTTTTTACAGCTCCGGACATTTGTAAACAACTCCTTATCAATAAATTTACTTTATTATACCATTGTCAAGTATATATTTCAAATTATTTATTGCTGTATATAATAAATATTGCGCAAAAGTATAACAAATATGTCATGACTTATTATATATAACAGATATGTTCAATAATATGAATATGTTTTTTGTATGTTTTTTTTATGTTTAAAAATTAACTTATTATAACAAACAGAAGCAGCAAGAGCTATAAAGTATTTAATGTAAAACTAAAAGCAGCCTTCCGACGACGATAACCGCATCGGGAGACTGCTCTATGGTGGAAAGTATGTAAGTAAAAGGTTTGTTATATGAAAATAGATTTTTGTTCAGTACATATTATGAGTATGTCTGACTTTATATTTTATTTATCCGTTTTGCCGGATTATTGTTTGTTGTAAGTTACCCACTGATACTTTGCTGTGAGAGGAGTGTTGCCGTTAAAAGGTCTGAGCCAGTCATCAACACCGGTTCCGGGCCATACATTCATCATGATCTTGCCAGGTGTTGTAGGAATGTTGCTGTATGCTGAGTAAACAGGTTTTCCGTCAACATACCATGTGATATGATCCTTCTGCCAGTCAAAGCCGTATGTATGGTAGCCCTGTGAAGCATCGAATCCGAGATTATACATATACTCGTGATTTCCTGTTCCGTTTGTATAGTAGTTAAACTGAACCTTTGTAGTATCTTTGCCGAGTACTTCAATATCAATCTCATCCCATGGATTGTTGTCTGAAGGACCTGTGTAGGTAAAGAATGATGAAACAACACCGTCGTTCTTTATAGCCTTCATTGATGTTTCATAATAACCGTAATGATAGAAATCAGAAGTTCTGTATTCACCGCCTGAGTAATTGTATTTTCCGGAATAATCTCTGTCGATCTTCAGTGTAAGGCCGCCCTCACCGATAACTGCATTTGATTTGTACCAGCCGCAGTTAAAAGGATTGCCGTTGGTCCATCCGTCAGATGCAAAGAAGAGAGGAGTTTCACCTTTTCTGAAATCAGCAACTGCTGTAGCAGATGCGTTCATATCTGTGCCATAATCATCAGGAGCCTTGGTTCCGG
Source organism: Oscillospiraceae bacterium (assembly GCA_030539275.1). Classification (GTDB taxonomy): domain Bacteria; phylum Bacillota; class Clostridia; order Oscillospirales; family Ruminococcaceae; genus HUN007. The sequence continues at coordinate 221,158 of JAUNSK010000001.1, forward strand.
GATCGGTTCCTGGGTTTGTTGTTGACTGTGTGGATTTCTTAAATGTAACCCACTGATATTTTGCAGTGAGAGGAGTGTTGCCGTTAAATGGTTTGAGCCAGTCATTAACACCGGTTCCGGGCCATACATTCATCATGATCCTGCTGGGGGTTTTCGGAATATTGTTTGTTTCAGAGTGAACAGCCTTTCCGTCAACATACCAGGTGATTTTATCCTTCTGCCAGTCAAAACCGTATGTATGATAACCCTCTGAAGCATCAAAACCAAGATCATACATATATTCATGGTTTCCGACTCCGTTAGTATAGTAGTTGAACTGAACCTTTGTGGTATCCTTGCCAAGTACTTCGATATCAATCTCATCCCATGGATTATCTTCTGAAGGGCCTGTGTAGGTAAAGAATGATGAAACTACACCGTCATTTTTGATTGCCTTCATTGAAGTCTCATAGTAGCCGTACTGATAGTGATCCTCAGTTCTGTATTCACCGCCGGAATAATTGTATTTTCCTGTCTGGTCATTGTCAATTTTAAGGGTAAGGCATCCGTCATCAACAACTGCATTTGACTTATACCAGCCACAGTCAAAAGGATTGCCGTTTGTCCATCCTTCTGAAGCGAAGAACAGAGGAGTTTCACCTTTTCTGAAATCAGCAACTGTGTCAGCTGTCTGATCCATAGCTGTTCCGTAATCAGGGATCTTTTCAGTACCTGGATTATCGTTACCCGGATCCGTTGTTGTTTCAGATTTTTTGAATGTAACCCACTGATATCTTGCTGTAAGAGGAGTGTTGCCGTTAAATGGTCTGAGCCAGTCATTAACACCGGTTCCGGGCCATACATTCATCATGATCCTGCCGGGAGTCTGCGGAATGTTGTTTGTTTCAGAGTGAACAGCCTTTCCGTCAACATACCAGGTGATTTTGTCCTTCTGCCAGTCAAAACCGTATGTATGATAACCCTCTGAAGCATCAAAACCAAGATCATACATATATTCATGGTTTCCGACTCCGTTGGTATAGTAGTTGAACTGAACCTTTGTGGTATCCTTGCCAAGTACTTCGATATCGATCTCATCCCATGGATCATCTTCTGAAGGGCCTGTGTAGGTAAAGAATGATGAAACTACACCATCATTTTTGATAGCCTGCATTGAAGTTTCATAGTAACCGTAATGATATGTATCGGCTGTTCTGTACTCGCCGCCGGAATAGTTGTATTTGCCTGTTTTGTCACTGTCGATATTAAGTGAAAGACCGCCGTCACCGATAACTGCATTTTCTTTGTACCAGCCGCAGTCAAAAGGATTGCCGTTGGTCCAGCCGTCAGAGGCAAAGAAGAGAGGAGTTTCACCTTTTCTGAAATCTGCAACCATGGTAGCTGATGAATCCATCGGCGTTCCAAGATCAGGAATTACCTTATCAGGATTCATTATTTTGTTTTTCAATAGACAAAAATCGAGAACATTTACTGTTCCGTCAGAGTTTACATCACCGGTTACATATGCAGAATCATTTTTGCCAAGCAGATAGTTCATGAGCAGCCTGGAGTCTTCTTTTCCTACTGAACCGTTCAGGTCAACATCAAAGGAACCGGAAAGTGCACATACTGCGCCTGCAGCTGCAGTACAAAATGTTACTGCAAGAACAGCTGCAATACTTTTCTTATAAAACTTTATCATTTACCAAACCTCCTGTTAAACTTTTGAACACTCTTCTGATATTATGTTATTGCTATTATATCACTGAAAAATAGTAAACAATATAACTTTATTAATAAAAATAGTAATATCTTAACCTAATTTAATATTAAAGATGACCAATATACATATTAATATCAAATATAGAAAATGTAATTATTTATTTATTTTACCTTATAACAAATTTCAGAAAAAATAATAAAAATGTAAATATTTATTGAAATTTTGTATGGTTTTATGTTATAATATAAAAATGTGAGTATGCTTTTTTTTGAAAGAATATATTACAGTTAAAATAAATCAGGTTATTAAAAAAATGTGATTAACTGATGCATGTCATTACACACAGCAGCGTTACTCATCAGGAACACCGACTCACAGACTATATAGTAAAGGAGACTGATATTATTGAAGGAATTGCTGCAGCTTATCTTCAGGTTTGACTTAAAATCACTCTTTCTGACTCCGACAGATAACGGAATGATCAAGTTTTTCAGGTATTGTTTTGTCGGCGGAATTGCTTTTGTAGCTGATTTTCTATCTTTCGGACTTACATGCAAGCTGCTTGGCGAAGGCAAAGCAGTTATTGTAACAGCTACAACTGCAGGATTTATAGTAGGGCTTACAGTAAATTTTCTGCTGTCCAAAAAGTTTGTTTTTACTGAAGATGCAAATAATACATCAAGAAAAGGGGAGTTCATCTGGTACACAGTCATAGGACTTATCGGATGGGGACTCAATGTTATACTGATGCTTGTATGTACAGAGTGGATCTTTGCAATGAACAAATACATAGCTAAAATTATAGTCGCATTAATTGTCCTTGTATATAATTATTTAGCAAGAAAAATAATACTTTATTCAAAATAATAATTAAGGAGAAGTAAATATGGAAAACATTATTATTATCGGAGCAGGTCCGGCAGGCCTGACAGCTGCGTATGAACTGCTGAAACAAGCACCTGACAAGTATAAAGTAACTATTCTTGAAGAATCCGGTTCTATCGGAGGCATATCCAGAACTGTCAGATACGGCGGAAACAGAATGGATATCGGAGGACACAGATTTTTCTCAAAGGATCAGGATGTTACAAGATGGTGGGATGAAATAATGCCTACACAGGGAAAGCCGTCATTTGATGATATAAAACTCGGACGTGAGAAAAAACTTAAGAACGGCGGACCTGATCCTGAAAAGACAGATGAAGTAATGCTTGTAAGAAACAGAGTTTCACGTATCTACTATAAACACAAGTTTTTTGACTATCCTATTTCAATGAAACCACAGACATTCAAGAATATGGGATTTTCATCAACAGTGAAGTCAGGCTGCAGCTACATAAAATCCTGTGTTGTTAAAAAGCCTGAGGATTCACTTGAAAACTTCTATATAAACCGTTTCGGCAAAACTCTGTACAGTATGTTCTTTGAGGGATATACAGAGAAACTGTGGGGAAGACATCCGCGTGAGATATCAGCTGAATGGGGAGCTCAGAGAGTAAAGGGCCTTTCAATTCTTGCAATTATCAAGGACGTATTTTCAAAAATAGCTCCTAAAAAGGATAATGCACATAAGGAAACATCACTTATTGAAGAATTCTTTTACCCGAAATTCGGTCCGGGACATCTCTGGGAGACTGTAGCACATCATATTGAAGAAATGGGCGGAACGATCCTTAAAAATCACGAGGTTAAGAAAATTCATACTGAGAACAACAGAGTGACTTCTCTCACTGTTGACTGTGACGGTACACAAAAAGAGATCTCAGGAGATATCTTCATTTCATCAATGCCTGTCAAGGATCTGGTTACAGGTATGAATGATGTTCCTCAGAATATAAACGAATGGGCTGCAGGACTTCCTTACAGAGATTTCGTAACTGTAGGACTTCTTGTAGACAAGCTCAATCTTAAAAACGAGACAAAGATCAAAACACTCGGTAATATAGTACCTGACTGCTGGATATACGTTCAGGATACAGGTGTCAAGCTCGGAAGAATTCAGATATTCAACAACTGGTCTCCTTACATGGTATCGGATCCGGAGCATACTGTATGGATAGGACTTGAGTACTTCTGTTCAGAGGGAGACAAGTTCTGGAATATGAGCGATACAGACTGCATTAAGATGGCTGTTAATGAACTCGTAAGCATGGGAGTAATAAACAGCGCAGCTGATGTAAAGGACAGTCACCGTGAGAAAGTCAAGAAGGCTTATCCGGCTTACTTTGACACATATGATCATATGAATGAAATAACCGAATATCTCTGCAAATTTGATAACCTGTACTGTGTCGGAAGAAACGGACAGCATCGTTACAATAACATGGATCATTCTATGGTAACTGCTTTTGAAACTGTTAAAAACATTACTCAGGGAATTACAAGCAAGGATAATATCTGGAATGTTAATACTGAGAAGGAATATCACGAAGAAAAGTCAGAAAGTGCTCAGTAATTAAAACATATTTAACTAAATTATATTATTAAATATAATTTCATTAAAAAAAATTAATAATTTAAAAGATAAGAGGGGCTGCTTTATGCAACCCTTCTTTTTTGTATAAAAATGTCTGAAAAATATTTATACAAAAAAATATATATTAATAGTTAAGTAAGTTGACATTATTACCACGTTAATCTATAATTAATGTATAATCTTTTAAAACTAATAAAAAAAGAACGATTTAAAAAAAATAATCAATTGCAGACTGTTATTTGGAAAAGAGGGATGGAGAATGGTTGCTGTTAAGGTCTGGTATAAGTGTGAAAACGATATTACACAGTCAAGAATTACTATTGACGGCATAGAATTCGACACTGACAGGATAAAAGACAAAAAAATTGAAATATGGACCAGCCCTTTTTTTATTGACGGGGTAAAATGGAACGGATTTTATGCTGAAATGATAAAAAGCATTAAGAGCAGTGATTTTACAGTAGAATTTCATGGCTCTGATGACAGCTATATGGTAATAAAAAAAGCACTGGATAATCACTATATCAGCATAAGTAAATACGCAGGAGCTGAACCTGCTGCAGGTTACCAGACGCCGCCTAATGATTTCAGGATCCTCTCAGGCAGCATTCATATAGATCCCAGGTTCTGTATATATGTTAAACTTAAAAATAAATTTATGTCTATGGCACATGAGCTCAGTGCCGAGTTTGTACAGGTGTATGAAAAGAGGATACGGAATATAGGTGACTTTGCATGTGATGCGATGACTATATACAACAAGGTAATGGAATGTGCATTTGACAGAAGCATCAGCATCATTATCAATACTACTGCCGAGACACGTCTTGATAAGGCGGCTCTTATGAACGGATACCTGTATACATCTTCTTCATACAAAAACATGTATAATTCTATGTGCTCCGCTATGGCACTTGAGGAAGCGTCTGCTGAGGCTCAGAATGATCCGCAGAATCAGCAGCCGGATAAAAAGAATAATATTAATTTCAGATACAGAATAATGAACTTCAGAAAGTTTAAAGATATCTGCAGATGTGACAAGCTCGCAGCCTGTGTTTATAACGATATAGCAGGAGTATATTACTATCTGTGTCTTAATACAAGACTGGGTGAAATAATAATTGATCCTCGTCAGGCCAGAGAAAACGAATATAAGGCATATGAGATATTCAGAAGCATTGAGTCACTTACACAGGAAGATGAGATACGTGATTCGTTTATTAAGGTATTCAGATTGTATCCATATAATATTGATTATTTTACTGGATATCTTAAACGCTACTGTGATCCTGACGGCGAACTTGCAAGAATGGCTGCGTTTATGAGTATCGATATTTCACAGGTTACCGAGAAACTTATCAATCAGAAATTTCAAAACGAAAGCTTTGACACATATGAGAAGGCTGTTTCACTCAGAGACCGCATAATCAAAGAAATGGATAAGTACTCAGTCAGCACCTGCAGTGTGCTTGCTCAGGTTAATCAGAAAATGGATATTCTGGGCAGAACCTATAAGGGTATTGTTTATGAAACGCCTCAGCTCAGAAATAAGGCACTGGGTCAGGATACTGAACTTTCCGGTTTGTGCAGCGAGCTTGATACGATGGATCATGATGCGTGTACAGAGCTAAAAAAACAAATAGCTGAAAAAAAGTATACAGAACATATTGCAGATGAATATATTAAACAGATCGATATACATATGAACAGATGTGAGTGTGAGATTCTTGATAAGCTGGTTGAGAATATTGAAAATGCAGACAACACTCAGCTGTATGAGATCAGAAAACAGATCACCAGTATGTCGCAGCAGCATAGTTTTCAGAGTGCTGTAAGTAAAAGATACCTGGCAATGGTAACTAAGGCAATAGATAAAAATTCGCAGCAGCAGATCATATCCGGTATGACTGATATCTCACATAAAAACTCAGAAGAACTTGATGAGATAATAAAGTTTATTGATCAGATTGATTGTTCACAGGATATCAGGGAAAAGTATATCAGCACAGTGAATGGTTATAAAAGGGCAATACTCGCCGGAAAATACTCACAGAAACTCAGAAAGGTCATAGACAGCTGCAGTGATTTTATATCTATCGTAAACTGTGACAATGAAGAATATATAAAGACAGAAGCGTATCTTAGCGAATATATAAGCAAGTACGGTTTTTCAGCCGATGAACCTGTAATTGCATATATAGTACTATCAAACATGCCAAGAGTAATATATACAAACAAAAGGATCGTGAGCATAAGTGCTGACAGGTCTGTTCTGACAGATGAGTTTATAGTCTGCGAGATCAAAAAGAAGGTTTTTTCAAATCAGATCTACTTTTCTATGAAGCAGACACAGGATTGTTTTAGTTTTGATATAGTAAATAACAGATATGCAGATGGCTTGTGCTGGTTTACAAATCTGTTTGTACAGATAATTCAGGATAAGAACAAAGTTCTGGATGAGATGTGTCGTGATCTTGACACGCCCGGTTTCAATGAGCTGCTGCAGATAAAACACAGTATATGTGTATCTCAGTGCAGCACCATTCTTAAGGATATATATCTTGCAAAAGCAGATGCAGCAATTGAAGACCGGAGAGAAAAATCCAGACGAAGCTATCTGAACGGACTCAGAGACAGTGTTGGCAAAATGAACTATGAACAGATGTGTCAGAAGATCTCAGGAATAAGAAATCATACTGATAAAGAATATCTAAGATGTAAAAGCTTTGTTACAGAAGGAGAGGCACTGAGCATTGTTCTGTCGGTTAAAACAGCCGAGGACGAAAAGAAACTTTCACAAATGTTTGCAAATGTTGAAAAAGCAGGATTAGATGAGCTTGTAACACTGAAAAATGAACTGTCATCATCAAACTTCATGAAGAGTGTGTCTGACAGGTATGAAAATTATCTTGATAAACGAATCTCATATGTTCAGACTCAGATAAGAAACAAAACGCTTATAGAAATAAAAAACAGACTTGCTGAAATAAAGTATGAGGATATTTATGTAAAGCTTAGAAATGTCCGAAATGAAACGGATGAGGACTATCTCAGATATTCAGCTTACATATCCAAGGATGAGTTTACAATGATGCTTATCGAACTCAAAGCGTCGATCGAGGACAATATGCTTTCGCAGATGTGCAACGATCTCAGCAGTCTTGGATATGATGAACTTAAAGAACTCAGACAGAAAATAAGTGACAGTCAGTTTATTGAGAAAACAGCTGCGCCGTATCTTAACAGGATCGACATGGTTATAGGAAATGTGAGAAAAGAAAATCATGACAAATACATAAATACCCTGTATGAGCAGATAAGTAATATGGACCATAAACAGCTTGTCAGCACAATTCACGCAATAATGCAGTCAAAGGACAGCATTTTTGAGGAGTGTGTTCCAAAGGCTGAGGCTGTTGCAATAGTAACCAGAAAAAAAGCACAGCATGAAACAAACGAGCTTGAATCCATGTTTGAACGCTTCGGATATATGAGTACAAAGGAAATAGGAAAGCTCTATAAAAATCTTCAGAATATAGAAAGCATGCATACCTTTGATCCCGAAACAGTAAAGCCGTATCTCAGAAAAATAGAAAAGGAACTGAGAATCAGGGATAAAAAGGGCAGAAAGAAAGGCTATACCGTATGTCCTAACTGCGGAGTACCTGCCAGAACAGGCAGTCCGTTCTGCGGTGCGTGCGGTGCGAGAATAGAAGAATGAGCTTTTCTTTATTGAGAGCCGGCACATTTATTTTATATAAAAAAACAGTGGATCCCTGCCCGGGATCCACTGTTTTTGTTTGAGATTAACACTTTGTTTTGTTGTCTTGTCTTTTTATTTTTCTTTTTTTATGCATTGACTATCTTATAGTAAACCTTTGCAGTCAGTATATAAACTACTGCGTAAATAACTGCGAATGAGAGGAAAGTAAGTGCTGAGCATCCGGCAAAGAGCGGAATGTTATAGAGACCGAAGAGTGAAAGAAGCTTTGTAATCATCTTGAATGATGCTAAAATATGAAGTGCAGCAATTATCAGAGGCATAAAGAATACTGTAAGTACCTGTGATCCGATCGACTGCTTGACCTCAGTTTTGCTCATTCCTACGTTTTGCATTACATGATATCTTTCCTTGTCATCATAGCCCTCTGAAATCTGCTTATAGTAAATGATCAGAACGGCTGCCATTGTGAAGAGCAGTCCGAGGAATACTCCGAGGAACAGGAAGCATCCGTAGATTGAATAAAATGAATCTCTGTTGGCTTCTCTGCATTCACCGTTAAATGATTCCAGACCACCAAGTGCATTTTGCAGAGTTTTGAATGCATCAACTGTGCTGCCATTCGGATTTTTCAGGTTAAATTCAATGTAATGCTCCATCGGACTGGAACTGTCTCCATATATGTTTTTCTGCTCATTAAATATCGTACGAAGTGTACTGTCATCGGCAACTACGATATAATGAAGGTTAAAGTCATAGCCGCTGTAGTTGCTGTTCATGAAATCGCTGTCAAGTTTTTTAGTAACAGTATATCTCTGATCAAAAAGAACAAATGATGAGCCGATGGATTTTCCGCTTTCATACATGAGCACATCGCTGCCTGTAAGAGTTTCGCTGTTTCCGGTGAGTCTGTTGTATTCATCGGCTGTAACGAGTACAAGAATATGAACATCTGAACCGGTCATTTCATTTGACGGGGTAGTACTCAGTACGTCACCCTGTTTTCCTGTTATAAATGAAAGATAGGAGTAATCTTTAAAATCAGTTAATGTGTATGCGTTTTTATCTGCCGTATCTTTTATTATATTTACTATTTTTTCCGGATCCGGTGCATCATTCAGATCGTAGTATTGTTCAAAGTTCATGTCTGTAGGGTATCTGTTCATCAGGGTATCTTCTGCGCCAATATAAAGACATACTGTAGTTGATACCATTACAAGGACCATTGTGGACAGAACACATATATTAGCAAGACCTACGGCATTCTGTTTCATTCTGTAGAGCATGCCTGAGACTGATGTGAAATGGCTTGTTTTATAGTAGTACTTCTTGTTTTTCTTAAGAAGCTTGAGAATAGCAATAGACCCGGTTGTAAAAATAAGATATGTTCCTATTATAACAAGTACAACTGCAAGGAAGAAGAGGAGAAGGGCATCAAGCGGTGAATCTGTAATGATTGCGATCGCGTATCCGGTTGAGATGCATGCAAAGCCGATGAGTGTCATGATGATCTTTGTTTTAGGTTCTTTTTCACCAACACTTGAGCCGTTGAGCAGTTCGATCGGATTTGAGAGCTTGATCCTTGCAAAGTCTGAAAGAAGTGTAAGAAGAGAAATTACTGCGAAAAGCACAAGCGTTATCAGTACACTGATGCCTGGAATCTCAAATCTTATTCCGGAATCAAAGTGCAGGATCTTTTCAAGGATCAGGATAATAAGCTTGTTGAAAAGAATTCCGCAGCCGAGGCCGCACGCAAGTCCTGCAGCAGATGTGATCGCAGTTTCAAGAAAGAGCATTTTTGCAAGATGTTTTTTCTCCATACCGAGAATGTTGTAAAGACCAAGTTCCTTTTTACGTCTTTTCATCAGAAAGCTGTGAGTATAGAAAAGAAAGATCACGGAAAAAATGCCTATGACTATCGTTCCAAGATTCATTATAGTAGTCATGCTCTGTGCATCAGGCATCGTTGATATACGTGAATTGTTTGAGATAGCACTCATAATATAGAACATTGAGATAGTTCCGACATAAGTCAGAAGGTAAGGAAAATAGAATTTGCCGTTTTTCTTTATGTTTGTAACAGCAAGCTTAGGATAGAAGAGTTTACTCATTTTTATCACCGCCTGTAGCTATAAGTGTCAGAGTATCAGAGATCCTGCCGAACATTTCATCATTTGTCATGTTTGCTTTATATAACTGGTGGAATACCGTTCCGTCCTTGATGAAAAGAACACGGCTTGCGTGACTTGCGGCTTTAGTGGAGTGAGTAACCATCAGTATAGTCTGACCGCTTTTGTTTATCTCTGAGAAAAGTTTTAGCAGACCATCTGTTGCATGTGAATCAAGAGCACCGGTCGGTTCATCGGCAAGAATGAGCTGAGGATCAGTTATAAGTGCACGCGCAACAGCAGCACGCTGTTTCTGTCCTCCTGATACTTCATACGGGAACTTGGCCAGAAGCTCAGTTATTCCGAGTTTTTTTGCTATCGGCGCAAGCTTTGATTCCATTGAGTTATAGTCAGCGCCTGACAGAACCAGTGGGAGAAAAATATTGTCTCTGAGTGAAAATGTATCAAGCAGATTAAAATCCTGAAAAACGAATCCGAGATTATTTCTGCGGAATGAAGAGATCTCCTTTTCGCTGATATTTGTTATGCGTTTGCCGCTCAGAAGAATTTCACCGCTTGTTGGTTTGTCAAGAGCAGCGAGCATGTTTAGCAGAGTTGTTTTTCCGGAACCGCTCTCACCCATTATTGCTACATATTCACCTTTTTCAACTGAGAATGAGACATCTGTCAGTGCCTGTACATGGGCACCTCCGAATCTTGTTGTGTATGTTTTCCTGAGATTGTTTACTTCAAGCAGTGTCATTTTTACCGACTCCTTTTTTGTTTTTATTGTATCTTTATTATAGCAAAACGGGGAAATGTTCTGCCATCGAAAAGGCTTACATTTCCCCGTTTAACCTTACAATTATGTAAGGTGCACTGTAAGTTTGGCGAAATATTAATAGATCACTGTGCTGTCAAGATCGATAATCACACATGTTCCATGCTCAGGCTGTGATTCTATACGGATAGAATGTCCGAGCTTTTTAATTATCCGGCTGCACAGATAAAGTCCGATTCCGGTGGATTTTTTATCGAGACGTCCGTTGTAGCCTGTATAACCGTTTTCAAATACACGAGGCAGATCTTCAGCAGATATTCCGATACCGGTGTCTGTTATGGTAAGAACGCTGTTTTCATCCGCGCTGATCGTGATCTTCCCTTTTAAAGTGTATTTGAGTGAATTTGAAAGGATCTGTTCTATAACAAACAGAAGCCACTTTTCGTCTGTAAGAACCGTGAGTCCTGATTCGCTGTATTCAAGGCTTATTTTTTTGCGGATAAACAGCTTTGCATATTTTCGCACTGCCTGTTTGATTATTTCATCAAGGCTGCAGCGTGCAATCACGAAGTCAGTTGCTGTGCTGCTTATCCTCAGGTAGGACAGGACCATTTCAACATATTCCTCTATCTTGAAAAGCTGTGCCTCGATCTCATGGCTGTCATGTGTCTGGTCGCTCTGTAAAAGAAGTCTCATGGCAGCGATCGGAGTCTTGATCTGATGTACCCACATGGTATAATACTCAGTCATATTTTTTCTTTCGGTATCGGCCGACGAGATCGAGTCAAGATTTGCTTCATACAGGATATTTATAAGCTGCTGATAATCCTTTTCAAGGAGCTTGTCTGCCGGCGGCAGATTCTGCGTCCCGAGTATTATCTCATTTCTCAGGTTTTCAAGAGTCCTGTGCTTGAGATAAAACTTTCGAAGGCCTAGACTAAGAAAAATGATCCCGGCAAATGCGCATAAAATAAATGAATAAATTACAGCATCAATATCTGCATTACTGAAAAAAAATACAGTCAGAAATATCAGAGTAAAGATAATAAAAATAATTATGGTTCTCAGGTTTGATCTGAAATATTGTGCTGCAGCAGATAAAAATGTCTTCATACTCTACTCCACTATATATCCTATTCCTTTTTTCGTTGTGATAAAATCCTTAAGCCCTGCACTCTCAAGCTTTTTCCTGAGTCTTGTTACATTTACCGTAAGGGTGTTGTCATCAATAAAGCAGTCTGTTTCCCAGAGCTTTGTCATGATGGTATCACGCGATACAGTACGGCCCTTTTCGGACAGAAGAGTTAATAATATTCTGTATTCATTTTTTGAAAGTGGAATGGTTTCATCTTTGAACTTAAGTGTGTTGTCAGATGTATTGAGAACCGCTCCTTTATGTTCTATTATATTTGTCTGACCGCTGAAGGCGTATGTACGTCTCAGCATAGCCTGAACTTTTGCAGTCAGAACATCAAGATCAAATGGTTTTGCTATAAAATCATCAGCTCCCATATTCATTGCCATTACTATGTTCATATTGTCAGCAGCACTTGATATGAATACGACCGGTATCTTTGAGATCTTACGGATCTCAGTGCACCAGTGGTAACCGTTAAAAAAGGGAAGAGTTATATCGAGAAGAACAAGCTGTGGGTCAAACTGAGCAAACTCAGGGATAATATTTTTAAAATCCTGAACGCACAACGCTTCACAGTCCCAGGTTTCTATATGTTTTTTCACAGCTCCTGCAATAACAAGATCGTCTTCTACTATCAAAATCCTATACATATGTGTCTCCTTAGAAGTTTAATTATTCTGATTATATCACATAAAAATGAGCCATGCAAATACTGTCTGACAAAAAAACTGCACTTCAGTTATGAGGTGCAGTTTTAAGGATTTAATTAAATATTACTGTCCAAGCAGGATCTTTACTAAAGCGACTATATCCAGAACAGAGAAATATGTATCCTGATTTACATCACAGACAGAATCTACTTTTTCAGCCTTGTCGTTTACGATGTAGCTCTTGAGGAGGATAAGATCAAGGATGTTTACTTTTTTATCCTTGTTGATATCACCGATTTCTGTAGGCAGGGCGGTTTTTCCTGTAAGCCTGACATCTGCGGCATAGCAGGCATCTTTCCCGATCTTGTTCAGAAGTCTGAATGAAAGATAATCACCCGGCTGTGCGTCTGCCGGAATGCCGTTGAGCAGATATACTGATGTATTTTCATCAAGGTATACCAGACCGCCGTTGTCTGTATATTTTACACTGAGCATGCCTTCACGTGCCTGTGATGAAGGGTCATCAACAGCTGTGATAACCTCAGAGCCCGGAGCTATCGATTTTGAATAAAGTGAAATGACAGGTATCTCATTGATAAAGTTTTCAGGCTTGTTGAAATTTACACTGACAGTTGTCTGACCAACAGGGATCTCGTCACCGGCTACAAAGAAAAATCCGGCGTTGTTCATCGGGATCTGATCATAATTTCCTGAAGTGTCCAGAAACAGATTGCAGTGAAGTTCAGTACTGTATCCGAGACAGGTGCCGCTTGCGTTGTATGTCTGTTCAAGATTTTTTGTTGTATAAATACTCATATTGTTTCCTGAAATGACTTCATATGGTGTAAATGAAACAGTGTTTCCCTGTGAGAGACCCTTTGTACTGTCACAGATGACAAGGAGTCGTTCAGCATCTGTGCTGACCTGAATGCAGGTATCACTGTAAACTGTGTCAACGGTTCCAAAGATATATGAACCTTTGGCATCAGCATAAACAGGTTCCTTTATAGTATACAGAGAATCTGCCTTGAAGCTTGAGTTCTGCTTTATCAGAGGGGAAACTGAGTATGATGTTACAACATTGTCGGAATTGAGCTTAATGCCGTAAATATCACCGCACTTGTATTCAAGACCAGGAATATAGTATGTGTTTACCTCACTGAAAGGAACATAGTCCTTTGAGTCTACGATCTGATAGTAAATGTCATTTCCAAGAGCGATGCAGACGATATCATAGTATTCAAATGCTGAGATCTCTTCAGGCGGATCTGTTGATACAGGCGGATTGCTGAGAGAAGAAACATACTGTGCAGCATAGGAGTCCTTTACCGTATAGGCAGTAAATCCATATAATAATTTGTTGTCAGGACCGGGTTCTCCGGTTCCGCAGTAAAGAAGTGCGTCTTTTCCGATAGATGTAACGGTTTGAGGAATAGTGATGGATTTAAGACTCCAGCACATATAAAAGGCTTTATCTGAAATAGTTTTAACTTTGCTTTTGAGTACTATTGTACCAAGTGAGGTACAATTTGAAAATGCTTCGTTTTCAATACAGAGAATTTCTGCACCTAAGTCAACCTCAGTGAGTGCGCTGCAGTAACTGAAAGCGATTGAAGGAATAGTTGTCAGACCGGTACCGATTTTAACGCTCTTCAGTCCTTTGCAGAGAGAGAAGCACTGTGAACCCATTGAAGTGACGCTGTCAGGGATAGTAATGCCGGCAAGAGATGCGCAGTCCATAAAAGCACCGTTGCTGATAGTTTTGACAGTATCGGGAATAGTTACGCTGACAAGATTATCATTGTGAGCAAAAGCAAAGCTTCCGATGAGTGTTACTCCGCTTTCAATGACTACGCTTTTTACTGAAGATCTGTCCCAGAGTGATGATGACATATCGGTATACATAGGACCTGTTCCTGAAATAGTCATGACACCGTCATCAGATATACTGTATGTGACATCCGGTCCGCAGCTTCCCTGTGCAGCAGTTGACTGTGCGGATACTTCTGAGTCAGGCAGTATGCTGCAGTACGGGATTGCTGAACCGGATACGGCCATGGAAGCAGCGATACAAAGAGTAAATGCATATCTGGCTATTATAGATTTTTTCATTTGATTAACCTCTTGTTCTGATATATTGATTTATTAATTGTTTAAAAGATGCGACTGAAACATAATTATTTCTTTAACATAATTATATCATAAATACAAGAAGCATTCAATTTGTGACTTATATATAAATTATGCGGTTTTAAACTCATATAAATATAAAAATACTATTATTGTAAAAAAGTTATCCGCGCTTCTCCCATATGCCTGGAACCTCGATTCCGGTTGCTTCAGCTGTACTGTCAAGAACAGCTGTTTCAGATTCAGAGAGGATAATTGTATCCAGTTTGACAAGCGACTTTGCCTGATATGGTTTTGTAACTCCTATAAGCGGTACTGTTCCTTTTGCAATAGCCCATGCAATAGCAGTCTGTGCAGTTGAAATACCGTGGCTTTCCCCGATGTTTTTAAGCTTAACGAGAAGCGGCTCGATACGTCTGAGTTTTCTTTTAGGAAAAGCAAAGCCTCTGCGTGAAAAGAACGGAAAACCGTGTTCACCGTCAAAACGGCCTGTAAGTGCGCCCTGCTCAAGGACCATATAGGCAAAGAAAGGAACACTGTTTTCCTGACACCACCTGGTGATCCCGCTTTTTTCTGATGATCTGTAAAGAAGGCTGTAGTGGTTCTGTACTCCGGCAAGCTTGAATCCGAATCTGTTTATTATCTCCTGTGCCTTCAGGATCTGTTCCATACTGCAGTTTGAAACGCCGATAGATCCGATTTTCTTCTGCTTGAGAAGTCTGCACATGTGTTCAATATTTTTTTCAAGATTTACAGGCATGTGGAGCCAGTATATATCAGGAATTTTTCCATGCAGACGTGATGTGCTTGCAGCAAGCATGTCCTCGATCGACTTAGGGTCAAACTTAGTGGAAGGTGTATATTTGTCAGACAGGATAATTGATTTATTTTTAATACAGTCTCCAAGGATCCTCTCGGCATTTCCCATGCCATAGACTGCAGATGTATCGATCAGATTGAAACCATTTTTATATGCTGCAGCGAACGCTTCCTTTATTGTGCTCTCATCACTTGATGTTCCGAAGATCATTTTGCTGCCGTTCATACCGCTGCCCCATGCCCATGTGCCTATTGCAACAGGTGGGATTTTAGAGTTGTTTATATAATATTTCATGGTTGTTTCCCTTCATTTATTTATATTCAGACAGACTAAATTATAATAAGGTTATTATACCCGGTAAATTAAAGATAATCTGTGTATTTTTTAATAATTAATATTGTTTGTTTAAAAAATGTATGATATAATAATATTGCATTTTTGATCGTTAATTGTTATTAAAGTGTTAAATAATTATAACAATAATATTTAATAATATTTATAAAAAGGAGGATCTATATGGAATCAGGAGTAGAATTAAGACTGAATGTAAATGATGACAGATCAGAACGTGTACGCTATAATTGTGCAGATTTTCCGATGTATACAAGCAAATGCAGCTTTGCATCATTCTCCAGTTTTATCTTTACAGCTCACTGGCATGATGATGTGGAATTTATTTGTGTTACAAACGGAGAAATGAACTATAATGTAAATGGCCATATAGTAAATCTTAAAAAAGGTGACGGAATATTTGTAAATTCAAGGCAGCTTCATTTCGGCTATTCGATGAGCAGTTCTGACTGTGAATATATATGCATCCTGTTTCATCCAATGCTTCTGTGTGCGACTCCGTTTATAGAGAAAAAATATATTACATCAGTCATTACAAATACTGATTTTGAATACTTTCTTTTTTCAGACAAGGACGAAGAGGGAAGAAGGCTTACACAGTATCTGACGGATGTTCACTTTACAAAGCAGAGCCGTTCATATTATCTGAACATCCAGAGCCTTTTTTACAGTATATGGGCTGTTCTGTATGACCAGCTTCCGGAGGAGGAAACCCATAAGCATGAGAACAGTCATCTGTCGGCACTTAAAAATATGGCGGGATATATTCAGAAAAATTACACTGAAAAGATCACTCTTGATGATATAGCCCTGAGCGGAAATGTCTGCAAAAGCAGCTGCTGCGCGGTTTTCAGGAAGTATGTTAATAAAACTCCGGTCGAATACCTTACAGATTACAGAATAAGCAAAGCGGTTGCGCTTCTTGAGGAAACAGAGATGACTGTCACAGAAATAGCAATGGCAGTCGGCTTCGGAGGATCAAGCTATTTCACTGAGATATTTACAAGAAAGTACGGAAGCAGTCCTACAAAGTTCAGAAATCATATAAGAAAATGATAGTAAAGAAGTAAAGAGTTTTTGTTTATCATCTGTAAACAATAAAAACAGAACCATTATGAATCAATATTTTCATAATGGTTCTGTTCATGTTTTCAGATGGTTATAAATTAATTCTATGTTTACAATAATATTTTATCATATATTATACTGTCAGCAATTCTGGGTACAAATTTTACATCATTATATATTTCAAAACATAAAATACGGATTTTAGTGCCTGTATCATATCCGGATTGATTTTCTTCTATTACTATTGAGTGCTGTTTGGTGACTTTATAAAGTACTGCAGTATATGTAACCGTTCCGCCGTCTTTATAACAGGACTTTACAGGAATCAGCAAAGCTGCGGCTATTATTATCATGATAATAATCTTCTTTTTCTTATTCATATATATTTTACCCCCTTTAAAGGTTTTACACAAAATATTATCAGTAAAATGCTCGGGCTGCCGGTTGACATACTAAAAATGATCTTTAATACATTGTACTATATTATGTATAAAATTTCAAATAAGCATAAATTTTAATTCGGGGATAAGAAAACGGATAGAGTTTTTACATTTTTTTCAGGACGAATGCATAAACAGAACAAATTCTTTTGTTATTCAGATGGAACAAAATATAAATAAATAATAATAATACTTAATTATTTACTGAACAATCAAATAAAATGCCTAAATTACTTTTATCTGGGCATTTATTATTGTATTTTTTACAGATATATGTTAAAATTTGTACTGTATAATATTTAATTATATAAATTCACTTAACAAAAGAAATGAGGTCTTATTATGGAAAATGGTGAAAACAGTACTGAGTATTCGGTTGATCCAAATGTTATTGGAAAAACAACGGATGAGTATATCGACTCAAAAATTGAGGATGCAAAAGATAATGTTAAAGGGAATGTTGAAGATCATGTAAAAGAAATGATCATAGATAAGTTAGATGAAAGTGCTGAAAAATTTGGATTTGGTAAAGAAGAGCAGGATGTTACTTTACTTCTTCTGACAGGGGGAGCTTCAGATCAGTATATTAAAACTGAAACTGTTGATAAAAGCAAGATAATGGAGACGCTTCCGTCTGATATAGCTGATAAATATTCACAGGCAATGGATACAATAGAAAAAATTAAAGAAGGAAGAAAAATATATAATAACCTGGTTGCACTTGAGAATAGCATAAATGAAGATGGAACCACCAGTGCTGATTATGAAGAAAATCTGCTTAATACACTTGACGATTTTGTAGGCGTAGCAGGTAGTCTGGCTGATAAAATACCAGGCGGTAAATACTACTCAGAATCATTTGGTTTTGCTGTATCCGGGGTAAGAAATCTCAATGAGCTGATCAGCAAGGAACATAGTATTGAAATAACAGATGCAATGATATTTGATACTTTGGGTACAGATATAGAATCAAAAGTTCAGGATATGTGTCAAGGTAACTGGAAACAGGGACCAAATGTATATGAAACTGCAGCATGGATCAAAAGTCTGGAGAGTGACCCACTACTTAAAATACAGAATCAGAATATGATCAATGAGTTAAATAAATATTTGACCTGGCGTACAGAATATGAATTTGCTTTGGAACTTGAAGCACAGGGGCTAACTCTTGAATCATATAATTATGCAATGGAACAGGCAAAAAAGGCAGCCGAAAGAGAGGAAAAGTCCAAAACTGTTATAGGACAGATGCAGCTGGATGTTGAAGATGCAATAGACAGTTTTGCTGTAAAAGTATATACCTCTGATGCCTGGATGAAATCAATGGCAGCGGCAAATAAATTAATTACCGGCTTTGATGATTTTAAACGAAATATGTTTGATGCACTTGAGCTCTATAAAATTTATCTGGATTATAAGTGGAATGAGGCAGAAGATAAACTATTAGATCTGTATGAAGATGCTGAGAAAAAAGCTGTGTCATTAATGATAGAATCGTGGACAAGAGCAATAAATGCTGTTCAAAGAGTATTTTTTGATCCTCTTATACTAGATCTGAACGGAAATGGATTTGAGATAAATTCAAAGAGCAGCGGTACTTATTTTGACCTCAACAGTGACGGATTTGCTGAAAAAATAAACTGGACATCAAAAGATGCAATTCTGGCTGTAGATCTTAATGAAGACGAAAAAATAAATAACGGACGCGAGGTTTTCGGAGATTATCATCTTTTGGCTGATGGAACCAGGGCAAGTAACGGATTTGAGGCACTGGCCCAGTATGATACCAACAAAGATGGAATAATTGATGAAAACGATGAGATATTCGGTAAACTAAGATTATGGGTCGACAGTGACAATGATGGTAAATCAGCAGCTAGTGAGCTGAAGACATTAGCCGAAATGAACATATCAGCCATAAGACTCGATTATGAAGAAATAAATCAGCAGACAGATTCTGAAGCTGTAATAGGAAATGCTGCAACATTTATATATAAAGATAATACACAGGGCAATATAGCTGAGATGTGGGTTTCATCTGACTTTATTGATACTCAGGAAGTAGCAGATGTTGAACTGTCTGATGAAATTAAGAGTATGGCTGATGTGAGCGGTCACGGTAAGCTGTATTCACTTCATACAGCAATGTCCCTTGATACAACAGGAACACTTAAGAATATGGTTGATCAGTTTGATCTTCAAACACAATCCGGTCAGAGAAGGGCTATTGTTGAGAACATTCTGGCTTATATGTGCAAATGTGATGAAATTTCAGATAGAAGCAGAGGCGGTAATATAAGTGCCAGAAAACTTGCTGTAGTAGAAGCTTACATGGGCGAATCGTTTGTCGGACGTAACGGAGAAAATCCTAACAATACAGCAGGACCGATTCTTGATACAATGTATAATAAAATAGTAGACGTATACTATTATTCACTGGTAGGTCAGATGTACAGTGATATAATGGATCTTATAATATTCAAAGATAATAACGGAAATACGAGTGTTGATACGACAGTATTTAATATTTTTCTTAAATCATCCCTAAAATCAGGTGAAATGAGCAATGACAAATTATCAGAAATATGCGGATACCTTAAATATATGGCTGTTAATTCTGATTTAAACAGTAAACTGGTACTTGATACAAGAGAATTTCTTATTAAAGATGTTCCGGAATATACGGAAATAATTGATAAAGCACTGAATATCATCACAGCTAAAGAAGATAACGGTAGTATTAATGGAACTTTATCGGATGATATAATGATAGGAAGTTCTTCAGACGATATACTCAGTTCTTCAGACGGCAATGATATTCTCAACGGAGGAACCGGAAACGATATACTTAACGGAGGAGCCGGCACAGACAGATATATATACGGAATCGGAGATGCAACAGATATAATAAATGACAGTGAATTAGGTGCCCAGGCAAGAAATATAATAGAATTCAGAGAAGGAATAACACCTGAGGATCTGTATATATACAGAACAGGAAATTATGATCTTACAATACAGGTAGGAAAAAATGAAGACGATAAAATAACAATATCAAACTTTGTTTATGATGAAAGTCACAGAAGGTTCATGTTAAAGTTTGCGGATGAAAGTGAAGCAGAGCTTAGAGAATTAGCGAAAACGCTTTTAGGAACAGAATCTGGTGATACCCTTAATGCAATATTTAATCAGGAAAAAAATACGCTGAACGGTCTTGGAGGAGACGATACCCTTAATGCCGGCAACGGGGATGATATACTGATAGGAGGAGCCGGAAACGATATACTGAATTCGGGAAACGGCAATGACATTCTTGACGGAGGAACCGGAAACGATACACTTAACGGAGGAAACGGCCAGGATACGTATATATACGGAATCGGAGACGGAACAGATATATTAAATGACTATGAATCAGACGCCCAAGCAAGAAATATATTAGAATTCAGAGAAGGAATAACACCTGAGGATCTGTATATATACAGAACAGGAAATTATGATCTGACAATTCAGGTAGGAGAAAATGAAGACGATAAAATAACAATATCGAACTTTGTTTATGATGAAAGTCACAGAAGGTTCATGTTGAAGTTTGCGGATGAAAGTGAAGCGGAACTGAGAGAATCAGCGAAAACGCTTATCGGTACAGAAGATGACAATACTCTAAATGCAATATATAATCAGGAAAAAAATACGCTGAACGGTCTTGGAGGAAACGATACTCTTAATTCCGGCAACGGGGATGATATGCTGATAGGAGGAGCCGGAAACGATATACTGAATTCGGGAAACGGTAATGACATTCTTGACGGAGGAACCGGAAACGATACACTTAACGGAGGAAACGGCCAGGATACGTATATATATGGAATCGGAGACGGAACAGATATAATAAATGAGTATGAATCAGGGGCAGACGCAAGAAATATATTAGAATTCAGAGAAGGAATAACACTTGATGATCTGTATATATACAGAACAGGAAATTATGATCTGACAATTCAGGTAGGAGAAAATGAAGACGATAAAATAACAATATCAAACTTCGTATATAGTGATACCTATGAAAAATTCAAGCTGAAGTTTGCAGATGAAAGTGAAGCAGAGCTTAAAGAATTAGCCAAAACGATTGTTGGAACAGAATCAGCCGATACCCTGAATGCAATATATACGACAGAAAATATTCTCAACGGACTGGGCGGGAACGATACTCTTAATTCCGGTAACGGAAAGGATATACTGATAGGAGGAGCCGGAAACGATATACTGAATGCCGGAAACGGAAATGACATCCTTGAAGGAGGAACCGGAAACGATACACTTAACGGAGGAAACGGACAGGATACATATATATACGGAATCGGAGACGGAACAGATATAATAAATGAGTATGAATCAGGCTCAGAAGCAAGAAATATATTAGAATTCAAAAAGGGAATAACACCTGAGGATCTGTATATATACAGAACAGGAAATTATGATCTTACAATACAGGTAGGAAAAAATGAAGACGATAAAATAACAATATCAAACTTTGTTTATGATGAAAGTCACAGAAGGTTCATGTTAAAGTTTGCGGATGAAAGTGAAGCAGAGCTTAGAGAATTAGCGAAAACGCTTTTAGGAACAGAATCTGGTGATACCCTTAATGCAATATTTAATCAGGAAAAAAATACGCTGAACGGTCTTGGAGGAGACGATACCCTTAATGCCGGCAACGGGGATGATATACTGATAGGAGGAGCCGGAAAAGATATACTGAATTCCGGAAACGGCAGTGACATCCTTGAAGGAGGAACCGGAAACGATACACTTAACGGAGGAAACGGACAGGATACGTATATATACGGAATCGGAGACGGAACAGATATAATAAATGAGTATGAATCAGGTGCCCAGGCAAGAAATATATTAGAATTCAGAGAAGGAATAACACTTGATGATCTGTATATATACAGAACAGGAAATTATGATCTGACAATTCAGGTAGGAGAAAATGAAGACGATAAAATAAGAATATCAAACTTTGTTTATGATGAAAGTTACAGAAGGTTCAGGTTAAAGTTTGCAGATGAAAGTGAAGCAGAGCTTAGAGAATTAGCGAAAACGCTTATCGGTACAGACGATGACAATACTCTTAATGCAATATATAATCAGGAAGTAAATACGCTGAACGGTCTTGGAGGAAACGATACTCTTAATTCCGGCAACGGGGATGATATGCTGATAGGAGGAGCCGGAAAAGATATACTGAATTCCGGAAACGGCAGTGACATTCTTGAAGGAGGAACCGGAAACGATACACTTAACGGAGGAAACGGACAGGATACATATATATACGGAATCGGAGACGGAACAGATATAATAAATGAGTATGAATCAGGCGCCCAGGCAAGAAATATATTAGAATTCAGAGAAGGAATAACACCTGATGATCTGTATATATACAGATCAGGAAATTATGATCTGACAATTCAGGTAGGAGAAAATGAAGACGATAAAATAAGAATATCAAACTTTGTTTATGATGAAAGTTACAGAAGGTTCAGGTTAAAGTTTGCAGATGAAAGTGAAGCAGAGCTTAGAGAATTAGCGAAAACGCTTATCGGTACAGACGATGACAATACTCTTAATGCAATATATAATCAGGAAGTAAATACGCTGAACGGTCTTGGAGGAAACGATACTCTTAATTCCGGCAACGGGGATGATATGCTGATAGGAGGAGCCGGAAAAGATATACTGAATTCCGGAAACGGCAGTGACATTCTTGAAGGAGGAACCGGAAACGATACACTTAACGGAGGAAACGGACAGGATACATATATATACGGAATCGGAGACGGAACAGATATAATAAATGAGTATGAATCAGGCGCCCAGGCAAGAAATATATTAGAATTCAGAGAAGGAATAACACCTGATGATCTGTATATATACAGATCAGGAAATTATGATCTGACAATTCAGGTAGGAGAAAATGAAGACGATAAAATAAGAATATCAAACTTTGTTTATGATGAAAGTTACAGAAGGTTCAGGTTAAAGTTTGCAGATGAAAGTGAAGCAGAGCTTAGAGAATTAGCGAAAACGCTTATCGGTACAGACGATGACAATACTCTTAATGCAATATATAATCAGGAAGTAAATACGCTGAACGGTCTTGGAGGAAACGATACTCTTAATTCCGGCAACGGGGATGATATGCTGATAGGAGGAGCCGGAAAAGATATACTGAATTCCGGAAACGGCAGTGACATTCTTGAAGGAGGAACCGGAAACGATACACTTAACGGAGGAAACGGACAGGATACATATATATACGGAATCGGAGACGGAACAGATATAATAAATGAGTATGAATCAGGCGCGGACGCAAGAAATATATTAGAATTCAGAGAAGGAATAACACTTGATGATCTGCATATATACAGATCAGGAAATTATAATCTGACAATACAGGTAGGAGAAAGTGAAGACGATAGAATAACAATATCAGACTTCGCTTATAGTGATGCCTACAAAAAATTTAAGCTGAAGTTTGCAGATGAAAGTGAAGCAGAGCTTAGAGAACTAGCTAAAACGCTTATCGGTACAGACGATGACAATGTTCTTAATGCAATATATAATCAGGAACAAAATACGCTGAGCGGTCTTGGAGGAGACGATACCCTTAATGCCGGCAACGGGGATGATATACTGATAGGAGGAGCCGGAAACGATACACTGAATGCCGGAAACGGCAATGACATCCTTGACGGAGGAACCGGAAACGATACACTCAACGGAGGAAACGGCCAGGATACGTATATATACGGAATCGGATATGGAACTGATCTGATAAATGATTATGAATCCTCTGCTATAGTTAATAATATTATTAAATTTGAGGAAGAAATATCAGCATCAGATATAAAAGTAAGTGCAGTAGGAAACTATAACCTTCAGCTCAGTGTCGGTGAAGACAGTAATGATAAGATTATCCTTTCTGACTACAGATATTCAGGCAGCTATCAGCATTACGAACTTCAGTTTGCTGATGGTACAACAGGTACTGTAAATTCTGAGTATAATGGCCTTGATTTAGTAATCCAGCAATCAGAGGAGGATATTTTTGACGATCAGACGCAGGCCGGTGCAGAAGTAATACAGGAGGCATATGACAACCAGTATATTCAGGACAGTGCCGTAACTACACAAGCACCTCATACAGTTATTACTGAGCCTGCTGCAACACAAATCGTTAATGAAGATTCATCAGCAGTAAGTGACATGACGGATATTCAGGCTATGATACTTACAGAAAATATGTCCGCATTTGCAGCAAACGATAATATATCAGACAGCATTACTTCATCAGAATTAACAGACAGTACGCAGACTAACCAGCTGTTTTCTTCAGCTAAGTAAGTTCTCCGGAAATTTTCAGACTTCCGGCAGCAGCAGATACTAAGCTGCTGCCATGTGCTGAAAATTAATATAATCAGGAAATTTATACAGACATACAAGGAGAATCAGAAATGCCCAATACACAGGACAGCGGACTGTCATGTTTAATGATAGTATTGAAATTTTACGGAATACCTATCACTCATGAGCAGGCTGTAACATTATCAGTTCTTGAAAAACAGGACAAAATATCAGAATTAGATATCATTCAGGCAGCTAAATTACTTAAATTAAAAGCAAAGTTATGTAAACTGAATGTTGGAAAACTAAAAGAAGTTGTATCACCTATAATAGCAAGACACTCAAACGGAGAGTTTTTTATTGTAGCCAAGTCAAAAGAAGATAAGTTTATGATCATGACACCGGATAAAACACAGCCGGAGATAAAAACAAGGAGTGAACTGTCAGAGATCTGGGACGGTACAGCAGTACTTATCAATAAAAAAGGCATTATGGATACCGAAGCGGTGTTCAGCTTCAAGTGGTTTATACCGACAATACTGAAGTTTAAAAAGGAATTTATACAGGTGCTCATAGCTGTATTCACAGTGCAGATCCTTGGAATACTTACTCCTGTAATGACTCAGGTAGTAGTGGATAAGGTACTTGTACATAACAGCATATCAACACTAAACATACTTACAATAGGAATAGCAGTTGTATATATATATGAGCTCATACTCGGACTTGCTAAAAACTATGTGTTTACGCATACAACAAACAGAATAGACGTAATGCTGAGCTACAAGCTGTTTCGACATTTGTTTTCCCTGCCGCTTAAATATTTTGAGTCAAGGCGCGTAGGCGAAACAGTAGCAAGGGTAAGGGAACTTGACAGCATACGAAGTTTTCTGACCGGAACGCCTCTGTCGTCAATGATAGATCTGATATTTATCATAGTCTACATAGTAGTGCTGTTTATGTACAGCAGGATGCTGACCCTGATAGTTATCTGTTCGGTTCCGGTTTATGCGATACTTTCAGCGATAGTAACTCCGCTTTTCAAAAAACGTCTGGATGAAAAGTTTGAAACAGGTGCTAATACACAGTCATTTCTTGTAGAATCAATAACAGGAGTACAGACAGTAAAATCATATGCTCTTGAACCGAAGTTTGAAAAGAAATGGGGAGATCTTCAGTCAGACTATGTAAAGGCAAGCTACAAAACATCAATGGTATCGGCAACAGCAGGAACAACAGGACAGTTCATACAAAAAATATTTGATCTTCTGATACTGTTCTTTGGTGCTAAAGCCGTAATGGATGGAAACTTTACAGTAGGACAGCTGGTGGCTTTCAGAATGCTTTCCGGAAGAGTCAGCGGACCAGTACTGAGACTTGTTCAGCTATGGCAGGAATATCAGCAGGCATCATTATCAGTAAAACGTATCGGGGATATCTTCAATACACCAGCTGAACCTGTACTGAATACAAATCAGACATCGATCCCCAAACTCAGCGGAAAGATCAGTTTTGATAAGGTAAGATTCAGATACAACCCTCAGGGTGCAGAAGTAATAAAAGGGATGAGCTTTGAAATAGAACCCGGAACTATCACCGGAGTAGTCGGAAGAAGCGGGTCAGGTAAAAGTACTATTTCCAAGCTTATTCAGAGATTGTATATACCGGAGGGCGGCAGGATATCAGTAGACGGAATGGATATTTCACTGGTAAATCCGGCAATGCTGAGAAAACAGATAGGTGTAGTTCTGCAGGAGAACTTCATGTTCAACGGAACGGTTGCTGAAAACATTTCTATTCACTGTCCGACAGCTTCGATGGAACAGATCATACACTCAGCACAGATTGCAGGAGCACATGATTTTATTCTGGAGCTGCCAAACGGATATGATACAATAATAGGTGAAAAAGGTATGGGACTGTCAGGAGGACAGAAGCAGAGAGTAGCTATTGCCAGGGCTATTCTTGCTAATCCAAGAATACTGATCTTTGATGAGGCAACATCAGCCCTTGACTATGAATCTGAAAGTATTATTCAGAACAATCTCAAGGAGATCTGCAGAGGAAGGACAGTGCTGATCATTGCCCACAGACTATCAACTCTTAAGGATGCGCAGAAGATCATGGTAATAGATAAGGGAAGTCTTGTGGAATATGATTCTCATGAGAATCTGATGAGACAACAGGGACTATACTGTCATCTGTATAACCAGCAGCAAAGAGGTGATATTGATGGATAACAAGCTGACCGCGTACATACTCAGACACAGCAAACAGCGTGACAAGGAGCTGAAGTACGACTTTATGCCCTCTTTGCTTGAAATAATTGAACGCCCTGCTCACAAAGCCGGAACAGTAATAATACTTGGTGTATTTACACTTCTTATCGCAGCTGTAGTATGGGCATGTGTATCAAGAACTGATGTTGTAATTACGGCACCCGGAAGCATACAGCCTGTCGGCAGTATCAATGTCATCAAGTCATACTCAGGAGGTACTGTAAAGTCAATAAATACCGCAGAAGGTGAGTATGTTAAAAAAGGCGATGTACTTATTGAACTTGACTGTGATTCATTGATGATAGATATAGATCAGCTCAGGTCTCAGGAGAAAATACTCCTGTGTCAGCAGGAGATATATGCAAAGGTGAAAAATAATGATGATATGACATCTGTCGATGTTTCATCATATGACACAGAGCTTCAGCCATATGTACAGTCGATCATAGATTCAGATACAAGTAATAAAAATACTGTAGTTTCATATGAAAAGGAAAAAGATGAAGCTTCACTTAACCAGCAGATCTCAGAGATCCAGCTTGAGGAATACAGAGAATCCGGAACTCAGAGACAGGCTCAGTCACAGGAGCTTGTTGTAAATCAGTATAAAGCGGCAGTTGAAAAGGCTGACGCGCAGATAAATTATGCCAGAGCACAGTACAGTTTACAGATAAATTCACAGCTGTCCCAGATAAATGAAAAACTGGAAGAGACACAGTCAAATATCAAAAAATACGAACTGAGCAAGAACTATCAGACAGTTGTGTCACCTGTAAACGGTGTGGTAAACAGTATAGCAGTCAATACAACAGGAGAAACAGTAACTACAGCTCAGGAACTCATAACTATTGTTCCTGAAGGCGTTGATCTTGAAATGGTCTGCTATGTAAAAAATATGGATATAGCCGATGTTAAACCTGGCATGCAGGCAGAGATAAAGCTTGAAGCATACCCATACAACAAATACGGGACAGTAAAGAGCAGGGTTAAATATATCAGCCCGAGTGCATTTTCAAACGAAAAGTCGGGAAGTGTTTATCTTGTAAAACTTGAGCCGGAAGACGTAAAGGATAGTATCGACATTATCTCGGGCTTATCCGGAAGTGCAGAAATAAAAACCGGTACCAGAAGTGTTATGGATTATTTTCTTGATCCAATTAAAAAGGGGTTCGGGGAAAGTCTGAAGGAGAAGTAAGCTATTACTTTGCGTATATTTACGAAGCAATACTGTTTTAAATATATTACTGTAAATGGTATTCGGATATATGTACTCAAACAGAAAAACAACATAGATTATATATACAGAATATAGAAAATAATATTGTTTAGCATAAATTATTTATGAAGAGTGTAAAAAGTTTTATTTTTAATGAAACAAAGTATAAAAAAATAATAATATTATTCATTATTTTACTGAATATTCAAATAAAATGCCTAAATTACTTTTATTTAGGCATTTTTTATTGTATTTTTTACTGACTTATGTTAAAATTTGTACTGTATAATATATAATTATATAAATCTGTATAACAAAAGAAATGAGGTATTCTTATGGAGAATGGCGAAAATGTTACGGAGTCTACAGTTGATCCAAATGTTATTGGAAAAACAACGGATGAGTATATCGACTCAAAAATTGAGGATGCAAAAGATAATATTAAAGGGAGTGCTGAAGATCAGGTAAAAGAAATGATCTTAGATAAGCTTGATGAAAAAGCAGAAAGTTTAGGATATGGCAAGGACCAGGAAAGTGTTGCAATACTTCTTCTGACAGACGGGGCTTCAGATGGTATAATTAAAACAACACCAGCAGACAGTGAAAAGTTAGATGGGCTTTTGCCATCAGATATTGCAGAAAAATATAATCAGGGCAAGGAATTAATAGATAATATAAAAAAAGGAAGAGAAATATATGGTCACCTGGTTGATCTTCAGAACAGCATAAATGAAGACGGAACTACCAGTGCTGATTATGAAGAAAATCTGCTTGTGATGCTTGACGATTTCGTAGGTGTTGCAGGCAGTCTCGCTGATAAAATACCAGGGGGCAAATACTATGCTGAGTCTTTTGATTTTACGTTGATGGCATTAGACAATGTATGTAAATCAGTCAGTGAGGAACACTTAAGGACAATGCATTTTACGTTGATAGGTGATAATTGGGGTACAGATATTGAAACAGGAATAGACAATATTTGTGAAGGCAAGTGGGAAGAGGGACTAAGTGTATACGAAACTGCAGCCTATATCGAAAAACTAAAGGGCAACGTGGGAGAAAATTATGAAGCAATCAATGAGTTAAATAAATATTTGTCCTGGCGTATAGAATATGAATTTGTTAAGGAACTTGAAGCGCAGGGATTAACTCTTGAAACATATAATGATGCAATTGAAAAGGCAAAAAAGGCAGCTGAAAGAGAGGAAAAATCCAAAACTGTTATAGGACAGATGCAGCTGGATGTTGAAGATGGAATAACTAGTACTGCTCTGAAAATATATACATCTGAGGCATGGTTAAAATGTATGTTAGCGGCGGATAAGATAAGAAACGGCGTTGATGATTTTACACGAAATATGTTTAATGCATTTGAACTCTATAAAATTTGTCTGGATTATAAGTGGGATAAAGCAAAGGATAAATTACTCAACTTTGGCATAGAAGCAGAGGCTAAAGCGTTGTTATTTATGATAGACTCGTGGACACATGCAATAAATGCTGTTAGAAGAATAATAAATTATGATCCTCTTATACTTGATCTGGACGGAAATGGATTTGAGATAAATTCAAAGAGCAGCGGCACCTATTTTGACCTCAACAGTGACGGATTTGCAGAAAAAATAAATTGGACATCAAAAGATGCAATTCTGGCTGTAGATCTCAATGAAGACGGAAAAATAAATAACGGACGCGAGGTTTTCGGAGATTTTCATCTGCTTAGTGATGGAACCAGGGCAAGTAACGGATTTGAGGCACTGGCCCAGTATGATACCAACAAAGATGGAATAATAGATGAAAATGATGAGATATTCGGCAAACTAAGATTATGGGTAGACAGTGACAGCGATGGAAAATCAGCTGCAGGAGAACTTAAGACATTAGCAGAAATGAATATATCAGCTATAAGACTGGATTATAAAGAATTAAATGAGCAGACAGATTCTGAAGCTGTAATAGGAAATGCCGCAACATTTATATATAAAGATAATACACAGGGTAATATAGTTGAAATGTGGGTTTCATCTGACTTAATTGATACACAGGCAGCAGCAGATATTGAACTTTCTGATGAAATCAAGAGTATGCTGGACGTAGCAGGTCATGGAAAATTGTATTCATTGCATGAAGCAATCGCTCTTGATACAACAGGAACACTGAAGAATATGGTTGATCAGTTTGAGTCGCAGACACAATCCGGAAAGAAAAGGGGTATTGTTGAAAACATTCTGGCCTATATGTGCAATTGTGATGAAATTCCGGATAGAAGCAGAGGCGTGAATGTAAGTGCCAGAAAACTTGCGGTAGTAGAAGCTTACATGGGTGAATCTTTTGTCGGACGTGACGGAGAAAATCCTAACAACACAGCAGGACCAATTATCAGTACAATGTATAATAAAATAGTAGATGTATACTATTATTCACTGGTAGGACAGGTATACAGTGATATAATGGATCTTATTATATGCAGTGATAAAAACGGACATTTAAGCATGGATATGACTGTGCTTAATATATTTCTCGCTTCATCTCTTAAATCAGGAGAAATGAGCAGTGACAAATTATCAGAAATATTAGGCTGCCTTAAACATATGACTGTAAATTCTGAATTAAACAGCAGCGTGATTTTTGATACAGGTAAATATCTTACTGAAAATGTTCCTGAATATACGGATATAATAGAAAATGCCCTGAACATTGTCAGAGCCAGAGAAAATAACAGTAGTTTCAGCGGAACTTTATCAGAAGATATATTGATAGGAGGTTCTGGTGATGAAATACTAAATTCCTCAAACGGCAATGACATACTTGACGGAGGAACCGGAAACGATATACTTAACGGAGGAACCGGCACAGACAGATATATTTACAGAATCGGAGACGGATCAGATACAATAAGTGATAATGAAACAGATGAAAAAGCAAGAAATATAATAGAATTCGCAGAGGGAATAACACTGGCTGATCTGTATATATACAGATCAGGATATAATGAACTCACAATACAGGCAGGAGAAAATGAAGAAGATAAAATAACAATATTAAACTTCGTTAATAATGAAAACTCCAGAAAGTTCAAGCTGAAGTTTGCAGATGAAAGTGAAGCAGATCTGATCGAACTGGCAAAAACGCTTGTAGGAACAGAAGCTGACGAAACCCTTCATTCAATATATCAGACAGAAAATACTCTGAGCGGTCTTGGAGGAAATGATACTCTTAATTCCGGTAAAGGCAACGATATACTGATAGGAGGAGCAGGAAACGATAATCTTAACGGAGGAACCGGCTCGGATACATATATATACGGAATCGGAGACGGAACAGATTTAATATGTGACAGAGAAGCAGGCGAAGAAGCAAGAAATATAATAGAATTTAAAAAAGGAATAACACTGGATGATCTGTATATATACAGATCAGGAAGTTATAATCTTACCATTCAGGTAGGAGAAAATGAAGAAGATAAAATAACAATAACAAACGGTGCTTATTATGAAGACTTCAGAAAGTTCAGGCTTAAGTTTGCAGATGAAAGTGAAGCAGAGCTGATCGAACTGGCAAAAACGCTTGTCGGAACAGAAGCTGACGAAACTCTTAATGCAATATATCAGACAGAAAATACTCTGAGCGGTCTTGGAGGAAATGATACTCTTAACGCTGGTAAAGGAAACGATACACTGATAGGAGGAGCCGGAAACGACAAGCTTTATGCAGGAGCCGGAGATGATACACTGGACGGCGGAACCGGAAACGATACACTTTACGGAGGAACCGGCACGGACAGATACATATACGGAATCGGAGACGGGACAGATATAATAGAGGACAGCGAAGCAGACACCCAGGCAGGAAATATAATAGAATTCAAAGAAGGAATAACACTGGATGATCTGTATATATACAGGACATCAACTTATAACCTG
>JAUNSK010000042.1 GCA_030539275.1 Oscillospiraceae bacterium
CGCATAAAAATACCCCCTTTACTGGTGTTGTCCAGTAAAGGGGGTACATATCAAAAATGGACAGTGTACACCTCTTTAAGTTATATAAATCCTTTACGAACCGGAAATGTCTGATTATTTAGCTTTTCTTCCGAAGTATCTGCAGACTTTTTTCCGGTAATCCAGATATGACTGACCAAATGTATTTATAAGGAATTCCTCTTCTACATTTACTATCTGCAGATGAAACAATATCATAGTAATAATTGTAACTGCAAGAAGAACTGAGTTAAAAAATGCAAGTGCAATGCCGGTATACACCAGATCAAAGCCCAGAAATGCCGGATTGCGGCTCCACTTGTATATGCCTTCGGTTACAAGTTCTGTTTTATCATTTTTTGAAACACCCGCACGCCAGCTGTCACGCATAGTAAGTACAGCACAGATAAAGACTGCATCACCGAGACTCGCAAGAATGATACCTATAAATCTTATATATACCGGAAAGCCGGATGTTCCGAGAAAAATGCTTACCATCTCCGTTATAACTATGACTACACTTGCTGTTCCCATTGCAGTTTCTATTAATTTAACAAGACCTTCCTTGGCTTCACCAATATGATTGGTTTTGATGCCTTTTTTCTTCTGGCTTTGTTTTTTAATAAAAAAACATCCGTAGAAAACAATCAGTATAATATATGCGGAAATTTTATATACCAATGTTAATACCTCCTGACTTACCGATACTATATCTTTTTTATGGGGTGCCTGATCACTGTTTTCCATTTTTCCGGGGAAACTTTTCTGGCATCAGACATATAGATCTCATGATGACGGCGAAGATCAGTGATATCATTTTCGTATCCGTTTTCAGCCAGGTACTTATCCATAAGTTCAACTGTTGCAGGTTCATCATCATAAGGCCCAATATGCATGATCTGGACGCACAGTCCTTCCCTTATCGTAAGAAATTCAGCTTTTGAACAGTCCATTTTCTTCTTATCAGATGCTGTCTTTACTGCCCAGTCAAAATCTTTCCTGGTGATAAAGTCAGGCAGACGGATGACAGATATCCAGTTGAAAGCAGACTTTTCAGATAAACTCACTCCATCTACGTTGTCCTGCCACCAGAAACCTTCAAGTGGTGGAACTACATATTCGAAGAATCCTTCTATCCTGTAATCGCTTTTGTAACTCATTTTTAGCGTATAGGCAACTGCATACAGTATACCTATTGCCTGTTTGTACTCACCGTCCTCTTCATTTGGATCGCCATGACCGCGTACTGCTATGTAATTAGCCTCCGGAACATCTACTATATGGGGCTTGTTCTTTGGCATATAAAATTCCCTGAATTCTTTCTTGAAATCAAAAGCCATAGTTTTTGTCATCCTTTCATCTGTTTTAAATATATGTATACATAAATAATCTGATTAATCAGTCATACTATTTTCTGTCCATTCATCAAGAACAGCGATCTGTTCGGGTGTATGAAACCAGTGTTCGCCGTTTTCCATAACTGTAAGTTTTGCATTATGCTTCTGTACAAACTTATCAACTGTTTCACGTGAAGTAAGGTTGTCTTTATCCGCATACAGGACAGCTGTATCTGAGTTCCAGACTTCAATCGGATGCAGTGCTGCAAACTCGTGATATTTCCATGAGAGAGTTTCTCCGAAATCTGTTCCAATTTCCTGTCGTGACTTAAGCTCTTCAGCTGTGACCCCTGACCACATCATCATATCTGCTATAAGTTTGTTCATATCAAGAACAGGTGAAACAAACAGGCATTTTGTAAATACTATGTTGCTCAGGCTCTGCATGGAAAACCATGCACCGATGCTGTTTGCTCTGAGTCCATATACGCTGTGGTCCTGCTTCATAAATGAAAATACCTGTCTGAGCTCCGGAATAACACACCACGGATTAAATCTGTTGCTCTCAGCTTTTCGCTCTCCATGCTCAGGCAGGTCAACTGCAAGGACCTGCCAGCCATATCTGCATGCTGTTTTTGCAAAGGCTTCTCCCTCTTCTTTGCAGCCTTGCTTTCCATGAATAAACAAAAAACATTTCTCAGACTGACTTCCATACATAACGGCGGGTATATTATTAATTTTAAAAGTTCTTGTTTCCATTTGTAATTCTCCTGCTAGTGAATATGTGTTTGATTATTAGTTATAAGTATTTTTCCGGAACCTTGTATCCATGATTATACAGTTTATGTGCATACTGTTTGTTTTTTAGTCTTTCCTCTGACCTGCAGCGAAGCTTTTCCAATCTCTTTTCCTTCCTGCCTGTAGCGATCATCACAGCGTCTGTTATTCCGAACAGCATGGCAAAAACACCGATCAGTGATAGTAATGCATATCCCGGAAAAAATCTTGTCAGATGTGTGACTTCGAATACGTGAACGCAGGCAAATACTACAGTGATTATCAGTCCCACTACTGCAGCAAGTCTGTCTTTTGTTATGTTAAAGGCATCCGGTTCATATCCGTCTATCTCTATTTCATGATAACGGTCATCAAAATATTCTGCGCCACATCTTCTGCAGGTTCTCAGAGGTGAACCGTAATACCACTGTAAACTGTTGTAAAATAAAATATCAGCACCGCAGTTCGGACATCCTGCTTTATTAGTATATAAATCAGATGGCATGAAAATCATCCTTTCGTCGCAGCTTTATTGTCGGTAGATATGTCAATTACGATAATAAAATATATTTTATTTATGCAGGTTATCTATGTTCTTGCTTCCACGCTTTGATTTTTTCAAGTCGTGTTTTGTACTTGGCCTCAAGTCCCTGATCAGTCGGAATGTAGTACTCGGCCGACAGCAGTGAATCAGGCAGACACTGCATATTTGTTATCTTTTCATGTGTATCATGGGCATACTGATATCCTTTCCCGTATCCAAGATCCTGCATAAGACGGGTTTCACCGTTTCTGATAACGAGCGGAACCGGCTGTGCCAGCTGACTGACAGCATCTTTTTTTGCGTGCTCATAGGCTGCATAAAGTGCATTCGATTTCGGAGCCAGTGACATATACACAACAGCCTGAGTAAGATTTACGCTGCATTCGGGCATTCCGATAAAGTGACAGGCCTGATATGCAGCAGTGGCAATTTCCAGAGCCTTGGGATCCGCAAGTCCTACATCTTCACTGGAAAAACGTATTACTCTGCGTGCTACGTAAAGCGGATCCTCCCCTGCTTCAAGCATTCTTGCAAGCCAGTAAACGGCTGCATCAGGATCTGAGTTGCGCATAGATTTGTGAAGTGCTGAGATGAGGTTATAGTGTTCCTCGCCCTTTTTGTCGTACAGAAGAGATTTTTTTGAAATACACTGTTCAATGGTTTCTTTGGTTACTGTTACTGCACCATGACTGTCAACTTCTGAGTTGAGTATGACCATTTCGAGTGTACTCAATGCGTTTCTTGCATCACCGTTTGCATATGCACTTATCATTTCAAGCATTTCATCAGAAATACTGACAGTCTGATCTCCGAATCCACGCTTATCTCTGATTGCTCTTGTGAGGAGTGAAACAAGTTCTTTTGTCCCCAGAGCCTGCAGGACAAATACCTTGCATCGGGACAGCAAAGCGTTATTTATTTCAAATGACGGGTTTTCTGTTGTCGCACCTATCAGTATAATGCTTCCCTTTTCAACAAACGGGAGAAAAGCATCCTGCTGTGCTTTATTGAAACGATGTATTTCATCTACAAATACGATAGTCTTATCACCTGACAGGCGGTTGTTCTCAGCCCTTTCCATTACATTTCTGATTTCTTTTATTCCGCTTGTCACAGCTGAAAAATCAATAAATGAGGCCTTTGTACAGTTAGCTATGATTTTTGCAAGAGTAGTTTTTCCGACTCCGGGAGGTCCCCAGAATATCATCGATGATACCTGATCAGATTCAATAAGTCGTCGGAGCACCTTTCCCTGCCCTAATAAATGTGTCTGTCCCTCATATTCATCAAGTGACTGTGGTCTGAGACGTGCTGCAAGAGGCTGTGGAATATCTGTGTCAAACATTGACATCTGTTCCATTGTTTTTCCTCCCTTTTTTGTATATAAGAATTTCCTGTAATTCTCTTTTTATTATTATACTATTATGTTTCTGAAAAATCAATTGAGAAAGATAAATATACGACAAAAATGCCCTGCTGATCTTCAGCAGGGCATAAAAATAATCTATTTTTCCTTAACGGCTTTCATTTCAATATAACCGCGTTCTCCGCGGGGTTCAAGCTGTATTGCAGGGTTTGAATCATCCCATTCATATCCTATAACAGACGGATCATATTTCTTCATTGACTGCTGGACAGCTGTTATAGCTGTTTCATAATCCTCTTCTGCAAACGGTTCACCCTGAAACATCAGATAATCTGCTGCAGGAAGTTCAATGATATCAAATCCCTCAGGAATAATTCCGGTGTAATCTGCCGGTACCTCTACTCCCTGTACATACTTAGAAGTATTTGCAGGTCTGTATTTTTCAGTCAGCCAAAGGCATACCGGTTCTCCGCAGATCGAGTCCATGCTCGTCAGAAGCCCCCATACATCGCAGCCCACTTCTTCACAGTATGCAAAGTATTCACCCGCTTTTTTGCCTCTTTTGATTATTACCTTTCTTTCCGGCTTATGTATTACCTGTACAAACACGTTCTGAACATTTTCCATTGTTAATCTCTCCTTTTTAATATATCTGAATTTTACACCGTAAGGGATGAAAAGCTTTATAGGAACCGGGTGTAAAGCATATTCACCGGGATTACACCCGAATTCCCGGTAAAATGCTCTTTGATATCCGTCTACGCTCCCAAATCCCATATCAAAGGCTACATCTATTACTCTGCAGTCCTCGTTCTTCAGTATTCTCGCTGAATCTGACAATCTGACCTTCCTTATGTATTCAGCCGGAGACATCGACAGATACTGTCTGAATAAGCGGTAAGAATACCATGGCGAAAACAACGATACCTCTGATAACTGCGCCAGAGTGATCTCATGCTTGTAATTTTCCTCGATATAGTCCTGCATACGCTGAACAGCTGATATCTGTTCCTTCATCTTATCACCACCTTATGTATCTTATTATATCCGCTTATTATATTAAAGACTCGACTATTTTTGCTCAAAAAAAGCAAGTACTTGTTTTGTACCTGCTTTTTTATGCTGTTAATGCTTTTGTCCTGCAAATGAAATAATGAAATCAGCCAGTATAGAGATCCAGCAGATGCTGCCGATAATTGAAAGAGTCTTTTCAGAAACCTCACGTGCAAACTTTGAAACGAACGGATGAACTACTTTGATCAGGAAAAGACTAAGTATTCCGAACATCAGACTGCTGTAAAGCGATATTCTACCTCCGAAGAAGTTATATTTCCAGCTGCTGTAACTCCATAGTTTTGTATGTAGAACAGCTTCGATCAGATATGCACTTAACAGTTCAAGAACAGTTGTTATAATAATGCTTCCGAAAAAAACCTGGAATACCTTGTTCCTTTTTTTGAAAACTGGAAGCAGAAGAAAAGAAAACACTCCGTATATCGGCAGAACGGGAATATGAAGAAAACCTCTCTGGGCAAATTCACCCCAGAGATATGAAGTAAGAAGCGTTTCATATATCCATCCGCACAGTCCGCATACTGTAAACTCAATTATATATCTGCACAGTACAGGATATGTAAGTTTCGATTTTGGAGTTTTTGCAATAGCCCGACTTTCCATAGTAATTCTCCTTAATATATAAAAAATACGATTACATATTTATATATTAATCCATTTATGTACATCTATCAAGGTGCTTCCAATTACAATATTATAAAAAAACAAATATAAATAATTAAAAAACAAAGAAAAATCTTACAGAAATATGTCATATTTAAAACATAAATGCATAAACAGATCATCAGAGTAGTATGAAGGGGCATTAAAGCATAAAAATGCTGCTTTTATGAGTATAATGCAGTGTTATTGTTTGTTGTAATAATCAATACCGCTGTCGGGTTTAAAGTATGTTCTTATTATACCTGAGGACGAAACAAACACTATTTCATTAGTCTTTTCAAGATAATACACATCATCACCGTCTTCGGCTTCTTTTTTATGTAGTGCATCCGGTGAATTTATCACTGCTATTGCATGTTCCTGATATTCCTCTGCTGATGAATAGCCAAACTCGCCGCCGTGTTTTGCGAAATGATCTGAAAGCGTACTGCTGTTTCGGAAACTGTACTGAGATGAAATGATCTGTTGCGTAGTTGTGGTGGGATCCGGAAGTGTAGTGCTTTGTACGTTCTCAGGTGGATCTGTTGTGATAATTGCAGCAGCTGTCTGTTCAGCAATAGTATCTGAGCCGGCATTATTACTCTGAACCTGACCGTCAGTATAATATGCGTTCTGATCTGCAGTTACATTGACAGAAGGACCTGATGTGCTTTCTGTATCAGATGACTGTTTTGAAATAGTATCTGAGCTTGTATTTTGACTCTGTGTCGGATCACCGGTATAATAACCACGCTGATATCCGGTGCTGGTGACTGAATGTGTATTATCAGCCGTATAGCCGGCATTATCTCTTTCTTTGTCGAAGAGAGAAACTATCAGACTTACAGATGACATCAGAAAAACCGATCCAAGAACCACTATTAATATTATTTTTTTCAAATCACAATATTGATTTTTTAATTTTGTTATCCGGTTTGTATGGTGTTGCGGCGGCATATAGTATTCACTGCCGGACTTATAATAGGAATTTTCTGAATTTGACCCTGACGGTTTTAAGCCCTTGTTGAGATCACGGCATGCTTTGCATCTTTTCGGAAGATTGAGGTTCTTGCGAATAAAAAAATCCTTTTCGGAATCTGAAATAGTAAAGATCTGACCGCACTGTACACATCTGCGTGTTTCCATTTTAGCCCTCCTTTTTTGTGAAAAATAATTTATTTGATCTCATATCCGGGTTTTTTATAGAGAAAATCTTTATCAGCCAATATCTGCTTATCCCAGACTTCCTCTTTCCAGTTATCTTCCTCCACATCTTTGATCACAACTGAAACACTGCTGATTTTTGAGTTGAGTATTTCAGCAGTATCCTGCGCAACTTTCTGAGCCAGTAATTTCTTTTGTTCCTCACTTCTTCCGGGAAAACACTTGATTTCTATATGAGGCATAATTATAAACTTCCTTTCTGGTGATTTAATAAATTTATTATATCCCTTTTTACATATAGATGTCAATTATTGTTTTATTAAGTATAGGATTCAGGAACAAATAATTAATATTGCCAATCCGGGTATCCTGATGTATAATTAAAATAATTTAAAAATAAAATAATCAGTAAGGAGAACAATATGATTAAAGATCAGGATTTCGGTAAAAATACAGTTTTATCATGTATAGATGATAAAAGCAGCTGGGTACAGGTTTTTTCAGCATGTCTTGGAAAAATGATAGCAGTTCAGAATGCTTTCGGAGAACTGGCTGTAAAAGGTCAGAGATGGAACGTTGATTTTTCCAAAGGAGTCATTTCTTTCGGAAGTGACACATATCCTTTTCAGTTTATCGGAAGTGAATCGACACAGAGCAACACCTGGCTCTGGGGATGGGATAATGTAAACGGATTTGATGAAAGTTTGCTTACAGCTGTAAACAAGACAAGAGAAACAGGTGATCAGTGGAAGCTTGAACCGCTGACTGCAGCTAAGTTTGAACTTAATAAAGTGTTTAACGGACATAATCTCTCTGCGGTTATGTGTATACTTTCAGGGGGATTGTGCTACTACAGATGTCCGCATCAGGCAGGAGCGGCTTTTGTGGCTGTATCAGGTATTCCTGATGAGGTATTTGCACCTGTGGATATTTCAAAGTTTGCTTCAGTTTCCATGCAGTGTTTACAGCAGTTTCCTGTTGATCATAAAATATTTATCCAGAGTTTTCTTAAGTTAAACTCAACCGGGTTTGAGTGGGATAACAATGTTCTGACTGCACATTTTGAAAAGGATCTGAAAATGGAGTTTGAAAAGGTTGACGGCATTTTGCGTATCAGTTCAATGAAAACAGTTTAGCTCGTTTCTGTAATAATTAAATTACTGAAAATATCCCCTTGCCTGTTATGTACAGAACAAGGGGATATTTTATATGAATATAATCAGATTTTTTAAGACGTTCTGATTGTATCATCTGACATTACAGAATGTATTGAACAGTATAAGAACCAAAACAGCTGTTAAGCTCCTGCAGATATTGCTGAGATCAATTTTATTTGTGTTGAAATTTCATCTTTGGTGTCTTTAAGCTTTTCGACCTCATCCGAAAAGCGCCGCAGCTCATTTTGATTTGATCAATCCGCATAATTACCACAAGCAAAACAATAAGGAGGCACACGCATATTATAATAAATAATATTTTTATAAAGTGTGACTCCTTTTATTTATCCTATCGGGTGAGGCTCAAGGTCATATTTCATTTTCAGCGTGAAATAGCCGATAAAATAACATATAATGCATGAAATAATTGAGGATACGATAATGCTGAATACAAAATCCGAGGTAATGCCTTCACCTAGTAAGCTGCATTGTCCGATTGCAGAATGTCCTATCAGCGAGCTGCGGAATTTTTCCGTTGAACCGTCCGTATCAATATATAACGGCTTGATTAAAATCACTAAAGCTGACATTGCCGTTATCCATGCACCCTCCTTAAAAAATGGACTGAGGAAAACAGTGCATAACATAAAACGCAGATATAAAATCAAAACCAGTGCAAGCACTTGCAGTATTTCCGCACTGTAATTGAGAATAAGCAAAACCGCCGATGCGGGAATAAAAAAGAATAATGTAAATATGAAAAGAAATAAAGCTGTTCTGGCGAAAATTATCGTGCTCGGCTTGAAGCCTGTCATTATTTCATAAAGCTGTGTGCGGTTCTGATAGCAAATTGCTATTGCGGCGCCTGTGATAGCTGACACAATGCTGATGCTTATCGTACTTCCCGTGCAGAGTGATTCAACGGAAAAAGGTATTGTTGTTTTTTCATCATCTAAAAGTCCGCCGAAAAATAACGACGCATATGCGGTCAACAATCCGAATAAAGTCATTATGAAGCTTTTCTTTCTGAACATAAACCATTCGGAGCGTATCAGATTATTCATTACTGTCACCTACTTTTCCAAGATAGTATTCCTCAAGATTTTGTCCCTCGGTACAAAGCTTCGTGATTAAAATTCCGCTGTCATAGACAGCTTTTGAGATAGCTTCTATTCGGTCAAGCTGCTCAAAAATATGTATTTCCTCTCCGTTCATTACCTTGAAGTTAATGAGCGAAAGCTTATCTTCCAGTAAAGCTGCTGTTTGGTTGATGTCTGTAGTTTTCAGACAAATGCGGCTGCGGCATTTTGCCGCAAGTTCCTCAGATGTAAAGCTTTCTATCAGTCTGCCGTGATTTATTATGGCGTAATCGGTGCAAAGCTCGGATAATTCGGAAAGAAAATGACTCGAAATAAGTATAGTTACATCCTGTTCCTCCGCAAGCCTTTTCAGAAGATACCTTACCTCGACAATTCCCTCGGGGTCAAGTCCGTTTACAGGCTCGTCAAGTACAAGTACCTCTGGCTTTGCAAGCAGAGCCATTCCTATACCAAGCCGCTGCTTCATACCGAGAGAGAAGTTGCGTGCTTTTTTTTTACCTGCGTTGGTAAGTCCAACAATATCAAGTACCTCATCAATTCGTTTTACACTCGGATATCCCCGCAGATAACGTATATAAGCAAGATTATCATATGCAATCAGACCGTTATCGATTATCGGCGCTTCAATCATAAAGCTCATGCGGTTGCGCTGCTCGTCAAGTTTATCGCTTTCAAAAAGTCTTAGCTCTCCTCCTGACTGGAACATGATACCCGCAATTATTTTCATTATTGTTGTTTTTCCTGCCCCGTTCGGACCGATAAGTCCGCATATCTGTGCCTTATCTATGCTGAGATTAAAATTTTCGACTGCTCTTGATTTGCCGTATTGTTTGCTTATATTATTCATTTCAATTGCTGTCATATTATCACCCTCTCTTTACTTTATATCTTAATCTCACATAGTAAAGAAATCGTAAAGACAAAGGTTAAGAAAAGGTTATTTCAGCTTATATCCCATGCCGCAACGTTTCAATGTATTCCTCTCTGTCGTCAGGCTTTTTGATTTTGTTGCGTATGTTACTTATATGAACTATCGTACTGTGTCATAAATCTCATCCTTTTGTAACTTTTTTCTTTTTGTCTGTGAGGTCATAACTCCAGTCAATAAGTTCAAGTATCTTTTTTTCACTGACAGTGCCGTCAAGCAGTACAGTCAGCCATTGTTCCTTGTTCATATGGTATGCAGGAAGAAAGCCGGGTGACTGTCTGAGTGAACCTATAATTAACGGGTCACATTTTACATTCACAACTTCAACCGGCTGTGTACCTTCCAGACCCAGCTTGTTTTTTGGTACATGCATTATAAGTGCATACCATTTTTTATTTGAGTAATGTCTGAGAACTGCACTTTCGGGATCAGAATCCCATGGGAAATCAGGCGTAGTGCCATATCTTTTTTTTACGTAATCAAATATCTTTTATCTGTCCATTTTTTGTCCCTTTTTATTTACTTTCAAATTTATTATATATCCGGGCTGCATCTTACAGTGCAACTTTTTATACTTTTGATTTTTTAACGACAAGAATAATTACAGAAAACAGAATACATATAATTCCTGCACCTTCCATTATCGTAAGCTTTTCATTAAATGCAATAATTCCAGCAAATATGCCGGTCAGAGGTTCAAAAGTACTTAACAGTGAAGCTTTTACTTCTCCGCACAGAAATAGTCCTTTCTGAAAAAGAACCAGAGCAATAACAGATGCAAGAACGGCCAGCGCTGCTAATGCAGCCCATCCGGCTGGATCTATACTCCTTACGCGAAGCAGTCCTGAAGGTAAAAATATTACAGCAGTTTCTGCTGATGCAAAAACAGACAGCCAGAATGCAAGAACAGGCACAGGAATACTTCGTAGTCCGCTTTTACTCAGAAATACTATATATACCGAGTAAACGATGCCTGACAATACTGCCAGAATAATTCCCGCAGCAGCAGTTTTGCCGTCCGGTTTATAAAGCGCAATTACTCCGGCAATGCATGCTATGGTACAGGCAGTCTGCCTGAGAGACGGTTTTTGCCTGAAAAAAACAAGCATAATAATAATTACTGAAGCCGGGTAAGTAAAATGAAGTGTTGTTGCCAGTCCGCATCCGATATAGTTGTAAGAAGTATACAGGAGCAGACATGTCAGAGAAAACGGAATCGAAAGCAGAAATATTTTTCTCAGCTCACAAAATCTAACGCGAATATGATATCCCGGTACAACAGCTATGAT
Source organism: Oscillospiraceae bacterium (assembly GCA_030539275.1). Lineage (GTDB taxonomy): Bacteria > Bacillota > Clostridia > Oscillospirales > Ruminococcaceae > HUN007. Next base: position 11,397 of record JAUNSK010000042.1, read on the forward strand.
ACCAGACAGTATAAGACCTGCAAAAATGAACCGCCAGAAAGCTGCCGAATATGCATTGCATCCATGACTGTAAGCTATTTTTGTAACAAGCGGCATCAGGCCGAAAGCAATTGCAGAAAGAATTACGAGAAGTGATCCGAGATTTTCGTTTTTATTATTATCATTCATCAGGTATAATCCAGTGTTGTGAATTTGTTAGCAGATTTCATACTGATACCTCTAAAATAGATATTTTTATTATCTTCTCCTTAAATGCGGATAATATAATTTTCTTTGCGCGGTGCAGCCGGTTTTATACCTTCAGGAAGTCCGTATCCCAGAATTACATTTCCTATTCCTTCGTAATCCCCTTTTATACCCCACTTATCAAGCAGTTCTTTTCCCTCCTCACTTGCAAACACTTCCCTTGCGCGGTAAATGTAACATGAATCTACGCCTATAGCATGAGCGGCATTGAGAAGATTGCAGATTACAAGATTGCCGTCATCAATGTAAGTTCTGCGTGAAGTGTCAGCAAGCACTACCAGGACTACCGGAGCACCGTAAAATGGATCGTTTTCTGATCCCATAACCTGTGCGTTAAGCCTTGCTAACGTATCCCTGGTTTCTTTATCAGTAACAGCAGCTATTACAGGGCTTTGTGCGCCCATTCCTGTTGGTGCATAGATACCTGCCTCAAGTATTTCATTAAGCTCATCCTCTTTTATCATATCAGGCTTATATTTCCTGCAGCTTCTTCTTGTTTTAAGGTCCTGTAATGTTTCTTTCATGAGATTTTCCTCCGTAATTTATTTTAGAAATTTATATCTGCCTTTTTTGCCTGTGAGCAAAGCTGACGGACATTCAGTGTAAACTTTTTTCCGTCTTTTATCGTGTATGTGCCGCACTGTCTGAATTCAAAGTGCGTTCCGGCTTCCCTGCACTTGTCTCTTACAGCTAATACCCAGTCGTAGTTCAGAGGTCTGGCATTGTAATCTGATTCGCCTCCTACTACAACGAGTTCAATGTTTTTAAGGTGATCTTTAAGATCTACACCCTCGATCAGCGGCTGCAGAATGATGTCTTTGTGTTTTATCGGAAGATCATCAAATACAGACAGCTTCAGATCAGCCATAGACTGGTTTTCAACCGTACAGCCGACCGTAACATTCTCATATCCTTCTCCCCAGTCTTCAGGAATGCATTCCATAAATCTTTGGATCCTCTTAGTCAGAAAAAGAAAATTCATATCCTGACGCTCCTTTATCATCTGCCAGCATTCATTCCTCCAAACATCGGCATCAGGCAGAAGAAAATCAGATGAGAAGCACACATATACTGTCTGACCGGATTTCATTTTATATTCACCTTTTTTGTTTTTTTCTATCGGCGCATAGAATTTTTCTGTTTTTACTATATTATCTGTATCAACTCCGCGCTTATAGTCACCCTTATGTATATAGCAGTATTTGCAGCCTTCGCTGCATTTATGGCAGCCACGCCATGGATTCCACATACCCATTTTTACTTTCCTGCCTTTTTTATTTTATTTGTTCTATTTTATTGCCCTTTACAAGAAATGCTTTCTTTGAAATACCTATCATCGGCATATCAAAAATACTGTCAGTATAAAATTCATCAACAATTACGTCCGGACCGAATCTTTCAAGAAATGTCTTCAGTTTATTGTCATTAAAGTTAAGGTATTTAATATCCATGCTGTCGCAGTCAATCACAGAACAGATACAGTTTTTAAAGTTTATCCTACTGAGCAGTTCATCCATAAGTATATTAAATGAAGCAGTTATGATCAGATCATCGGGATGTGGTCTGAACCATACCTTCAGCTTTTTGATATGTGTATCCCAGAAAGCTCTGACTATCTCCTCCCTGTTGCGAAAAGAACTCATGTACCCTTTAACATATTTCCTGAGCTTTTGTTCAAGCTCAGATCTGGTGCTTCTGCCCATCTTATACTTTGCAGTATTAAATGCAACAACAAACAGATATTTAATTTCTCTTGGATTATATCTGATACTGAATAAATAGAAATCCAGAATACTTTCGCCGTTATAAATGGTATTATCAAAATCATATACACGCATTATAATCATCCCCGATACTTAATGCACAGCAGATCATCTGCTGTTATTTGTTGAATTATCCCATGATGTCTTTTGTCCTCCCATTACAGTATACTGCACCTATACTTGTCGTAATACTCACACCTGCATTTTCATCAGTATATGTGGCTTTAAGATTTTCAAGCAGAAAATCCAGTTTTTTTATCAGTGTTTTCTTATGAATATCCTTTATAAGAACACAGAATTCATCACCGCCAAAACGTGATACAATATCTTTGCTGGAGAAAATAGTCTGCATCTTATCAGCTGCATCAATTATAGCTTTGTCTTAACGGTAAAAACCTGATTTCCGTTGTCGACTTCAGTAACAAATGATTCATTTTCCTGAAGTTTATGTAACGGACAGAAAGGACATTGTTCGTTCAGGCCCATTAAGTATTTGTATTATTTTTCGCCTCTGTATGGTTTTTCAGAGTGTCTGGCAAAAATAATAGCCGGCTTATTTGCATAAAGCATTCTGAAGCCGGCCCGGTCACTGATCTGTATCATCAAGAATCTGTTCAAATTCAACAGAATAATTTTTATCATTCATGGGTCTCTTCCTTAAAAATAATTGTTATAATCAGTATAGCATAAAAATTATGATAAGTAAAATGGAGAGCAGATCACAATGTCAGAATGAATTATTATTTTTCCAGTTTTCTTTTGTAATGCATGAAATATGTACGGTTCTTATATCATTCATAAGTTCCCAGTGAATGTTCTCATTTGTATGATCGTAAATAAATCCGCACTTCTCCTGAACTCTTTTTGATTTCACGTTTCCTTCAAAATAGCCGCACCATATCTTGTCCATATTCAGATCTTCAAAACCATGTCTGATAATTTCCTGCACAGCTTCCGGGATATATCCGTTTCCCCAGAACGGTACACCTATCCAGTATCCCAGCTCTCCCTCTGTTTCAGATATACAAAGGTTGCTTGCTTTCCCTCTTGTAAGACCGATACATCCTATTGCCTTGCTGTCTTCTTTAAGACAAACAGCATATATATCAGGTGAGCTGAAGACTGTCCTGATAATTTCTTCGCTGTTTTCAACGCTTGTATGAGGAGGCCAGCCGGCTATCGGACCAACGAGCGGATCTTTTGCATATTCGTACAGGTTCTGCGCATCTGAGAGCTGCCATGGTCTGAGGATCAGACGGTTTGTTGTAAGGGTATTGTTGTCCATAGTTACACCTCTTATTTTTTATGTTATGACATGATTTTATTTGTATTGATATAAACGGATAAGCATTTTATTTCTTAATGCAGAAAGGAAAGATATCTATATAATGTTTCTTATAAGTTTATTGGTATAATAATAAGCTTAACAATTTCTGACCTCTTATGTAGAAGTATTGCGTTAGTGTCTCTTATTGCGAAAGGATGCCTTCTTATAATACTATGGTCTATATCTATCATGGGTTGTGTGAAGGTAAGTAGTTTTTTTCTGACTATATATTAGTGTTTATGCCAAACTTCCAAAGATGATTTGGTAGGATGAATTAAATTATATTTCTACCATGTTTTGATCTATTGGATTAAATGAATTTGGAAATATAGTGTCTGAATCATAATATGCACTAGTCATTTCTGTATTTTCTAAGACAACGTTTTTAAGATTAGCACCATTTAGAATAGCACCGTTTA
>JAUNSK010000021.1 GCA_030539275.1 Oscillospiraceae bacterium
TGTCTCCTGCATCGTCAGGCGGTATGACTCCTGCATCGTCAGGCAGGATGTCCCCTTCACAGCCGATGACGGAAATCAATGAAGTGCAGGACAATTCAGCAGACAACATTTCCTCAAGATACCCTGAACCGCAGATTCCTTCATATATGTCATCATCATCTTTGCTGACAGACATGAATTCTTCCGGTACGCCCGACTCAGGTGATTCAAGGGGATGGCTTAGTGCAAGTCTGGCTGCTGCAGACAACACTATTCCTATAGGTGACGCACTTGTACTGGTTTCTGACGATAACAACAATCTTTTGTCAATTCTTATCTCAAATGACAGCGGTAAAACAAGAAGTATTGCTGTTTCAACACCAAGCAAGGCTGTATCGGAAACCCCTTCTTCAGCTATTCCTTATTCAAGTTATAATATGAATGTTTTTAAGAAGGGATATTATGAGGTTGTTATGCAGAACATTTCCGTATTTCCTGATACTGAATCAATACAGCTTGTTAACATGGTTCCGCTTCCCTTTGCAAATCCATTTGATACTCTTGTTTTTCCTCAGACAGAGACCGGCCAGTGACATAATGAAAAGACAGTATGCATAGTATTATTAGTAAATAATTATAAAAATGCGATTTAAGGAGTGTCCTGCCTATGCTGCAAACACCTTTTATCCCCGATACGATTACAGTACATCTCGGAAATCCTGATCAATATGCTGAAAATGTTACTATTGATTTTCCCTCTTACATAAAAAATGTTGCCTCCAGCGAAATATATCCGACATGGCCTGAGAATTCTCTTCGCGCAAATATCTATGCTATAGTATCATTCGCTCTTAACCGTGTATATACCCAGTGGTACAGAAGCAAGGGATATGATTTTGATATTACTAGTGTAACGTCATATGATCAGAAATTTATCCAGCAGAGAGATATTTATGATAATATATCTTTGCTTGTTGATGAACTCTTCAATGATTATGTCAGAAAAGAAGGCACTATCCAGCCTTATTTTACTTCATTCTGCAACGGAACTACCGTTACATGCAGCGGCCTCTCACAATGGGGTACTGTCGACCTTGCAAATGAGGGCTATACGCCTTATGAGATACTTCAGAACTACTACGGCAATGATATTGAGATCGTTAAGGATGCAGAAGTACGCATCAACGCACCATCTTACCCTGGTTATGTAATTAATGACAGCTCAGCCGGAACGCCGGTAAAAACTCTTCAGATAGAGCTAAACAGAATATCAACCGCATATCCTCTTATACCCAAAATACCCAGCATATCCGGAATATACGATGCAAGCACAAATGCTGCTGTTGCAAAGTTCCAGGAGATCTTCAATCTGCCTCAGACAGGTACAGTAAATGAAGCTACATGGTATAAGATTGCATACATATTTACAAGTGTAAAACGGCTGTCAGAACTTGACTCAGAAGGTATAAGAATATCTGACCTGCCAAGTCAGTACGAAGGTGATCTGCGGATAGGAATGCAGAATCAGAATGTAAGAGCCCTGCAGTACTATCTTGCCACAATAGCTGCGTATTATGTACGTGTTTCACCTGTATCAATTACCGGTTATTACGGTGAGGAAACTGAGAACTCTGTTAGATCATTTCAGGATGTTTACGGACTTCCTGCTACCGGAATAGTTGATGAACAGACATGGAGTGATATTTACAGGGCTTATGCAGGAATCGTCGAGTCTGTTCCTTTTTCCGATGAAGATACTGTCAGACTATACCCCGGAACGGTTCTTCGTGAAGGAGTTACAAATGATTCAGTCAGAGTTCTTCAGGAATATCTAAGCTATATAAGTAAAACATATCCTGATATACCATCAGTGAATGCAACAGGATATTTCGGACCTGTTACACGTTCAGCTGTTATTGCATTTCAGAAACGTGCAGGTCTTGCTCAGAATGGCGTAGTCGGTGCAGCAACATGGAATGAAATTGCATCACTTTACTCCGACCTAAAGTTCGGTGCACAAAAACAGCCGTTTCAATTCCCCGGATATACAATAAGTTAGATACTGAGGTGAACATTTTTGATTTATACAGAAAGCGAGCAAAAAGAACATATAAGAGAAATACAGTATTATCTGTACTCAATTTCTTCTTTCAACAGCATGATTCCTGAGGTAATACCTGACGGATTCTATAACCAGCAGACGCAGGATGCTGTACTTGCATTTCAGAAATATTATAATATTCCACAGTCAGGTGAGGTTGATAAGCTGACATGGGATACTATTGTAGCTGTTTACAAGGGATATTTTATAAATACACCCGAAATGGTTGACGTGTATCCGTCAGTAGATTTTGTTATCCGTCCCGGCCAGGACCGGCATCTTATCTACACACTTCAGGTTATGCTGAGCGCCGCAGCTCAGCAATTCAGCAACCTTCCTGATGTTCCTGTTACAGGCGAATATGATAAGGCAACATCAGATGCAGTCAAGCGCATACAGTATCTTTCACTCCTCCCTGTAACAGGTGAGGTTGACAAATTTACATGGAACTTTGTAGTTAAACTCTTTAATTATATACAGCAGAAAAAAGCTGTTGCAGCCCCTGTTGTACAAAGAAACAGGCCCGGAGACAGCACAGAAAGAATCCCGACTGCATTTTAGCAGCCGGGATTTTACGTTATGGTTTTTTTATATTGTACTTTTCTTCAAAAGATCTCTTCACAAACTCTGACAGATCGATGTTATCCTTCTTGATGATATCATCCATCCATGCAGGTATTGTAACTGTTCTGACAATATCACTTTCAAAATGTTTTTTTGCATATTCTTCTACATCTACATTTACAGTCCTCAAAAAAGCTCTTGTGTATTCACTTCCGACATCCGGTCTGAGTGTTTCTATATCCGACGGTTCAGGAACTTCTCCGTTTCTTATTATTATATTATATATGTATTTTGATAAAAGATCAACCGCGTTTGCCAGAACGGTATCGAAACTGTTCCCGAAAGCTGCAAGGTTATTCAGATCAACAAAAACGACACAAAAGCTTCCGTCTGGTCTTTGAAAAAAGCAGCCTGGATACGAGTATATCATCATTAGAACCTCCTTTATGTGATGTTACGATAATTCAGTTTCTCTCTATTCTAATTATAATATTATATTGTATTAATGTCAATAAACTTAACATAAGTGACATAAAAAAGAAACAAATAATAAAATTAATAGAGAGATTTACAGTCAACTTTCAAAGCATGTTGCAAACTGTTGCTTATACATTGCTGTCATAAGGTTTGCAATTTAAAAATACAATTAGCCCTAAATAAAGTATATGCTTTATTTAATTCATACAACCCATTTTTATCATTTGTACAACTTTTATCATTAGATTTGCAACCTTTTTATTCTGCATAAATATGTAAGCATTTCTATAAAAGGATTTGCTAAAAGTAATGTTTTGTGGTATAATTTATTTATATGTAATCAAGTGAATATGAGCATCAAGCATGGGAGGAATTAAAAATCAGGACTAAATCAATTTTATCATCGTTAGTCTGTTCACTTATATTCTGTTTTACCGGATGCACAATGGGCTCAGGCATTGATGCATACCTCAAACCTCCTAAGTTAAGTGAACAGCATGAACAGATTTACAATGCTCTTATAAAAGCTGAAGGGTCAAAAATAAATCTGAAGTATCCGCGTTCAGGATCTTATCTTTCAGCCTTTGTTGTATCAAACATAGATGATGAGCCCTCGGATGAAGCTATTGTTTTTTATGAAAAAAAAAGTCTTACGGAAAGCGATATTCCTGCTTTGCGAATAAACCTTCTTGACCAGAAAGACGGGCGCTGGGAATCAGTCTATGATTTTTCTACAGACGGCACTGATGTTGACAGAGTTTTTATATCTGATCTCGGGGAATCGGACCGGATAAATATTATTGTCGGAATAAGCAACCAGACTGAAAAAAATGCTCTGATGTTTAATTATAACGGAGTATCAACAGAATCTCCTCAGCTTCTCGGGTCATATTCGATCATGGATGTACGTGATATTAATAACGATGACAGCAACGAACTGCTGATGATCAGCAGCACTGCAGTAAACAATGTTGCACAGCTGAAATGGCTTGACCGTGACAATACACTTGTCTCCGGTCCCGGTCTTAATCTTACTGAAAACTCAACTGATATTTCTCAGCTTATATATGGCAGAATAAATAATAATCTCACCGCTGTTTATCTTGACTCATATGTCAGCACAAATACTATCATGACTGAGATATTTTATGCAGAGAAAACTAAGGATACCATATATCTTAAGCCTTTGTCCGTAGAAAATCAGGAAACTGATGTAATAAACAAAACGGTAAGACCATCCAGTCTTACATCAAAGGATATAGATTCGGACGGTGTAGTCGAAATACCGATAAATACTATCTTTACCGGATATGAGGACAAGCCCGAAACGGAGCAGATCCCGATGACGAACTGGTATACCTATGAGAATAATATGCTCACCAGAAAATACTGCGGTTATTACAGTATCACAGATGGTTATTGCTTTATGCTGCCTATGAGATGGATTGATCAGGTAACTGTTAAAATAGTTAATGAGGATGTTGTTTTCTGCAAGTATGACCCTTCCAGCGACTCATCTACAGAACTTATGAAAATATGTGTCGTGGACAAGGAAGAAGCACAGAAAATAATGAATGACAATCACTATGAACAGTACGAACAGATCTATTCGTATGGTGATACAGTATACCTTGTATGTATTCCTGAAAATGAAAATGAGCCGCTTGTCCCCACTATCAGCGAAGTTCAGTTCAATTTCAAACTTACCGCTTAAAAGAACTGATGATATAATATGGAGGTTATTATGAAAAGAATTCTTGTATGTGAAGATGAGGATGTTATCCGCGATTTCGTGGTTATTAATCTTAAAAGAGCAGGATATGATGTTGTAGATGTCAACTGCGGTGAGGAAGCACTGAAAACATTTGAGAGTGAACACGGAAACTTTGATGTGGCACTCCTGGACATAATGATGCCCGGAATTGACGGATTTACTGTGTGCAAAAAGCTCAGAGAAAAGAGTTCTACTATCGGTATAATCATGCTGTCAGCTAAAACGCAGGAGATGGATAAAGTCAGCGGTCTTATGATCGGCGCTGATGATTATATTACAAAGCCATTTTCTCCGAGTGAACTTACTGCACGTGTTGATGCAATATACCGCCGTGTATGCATGAGCTTTATGAAAGCTGAAGAATCCCCCATTCTTGAATCCGGTCCGTTCCAGCTTAATCTGAAGAGCCGTACAGTCTCAAAAAACAACAAACTTATTGATCTTACCCAGGTTGAATACCAGATACTTGAGTACTTTATGAATAATAAAAATACTGCACTCGACAGAAGCAGCATTCTGAATCATATATGGGGAGAGACATATGTCGGAGATGAGAAAATCGTTGACGTTAACATCCGCAGAATAAGAATGAAGATTGAAGAAGAACCGTCAAACCCTCAGTATATTATTACAATATGGGGATTCGGATACAAATGGAATGAAAAGTAGTAAACTCAATAATCCATAGGAAGTGATTTTAAAGATTGAGACGCAAAGTAGCAAAGGACAGCATAATATACCGATGGCTGTTTAATAACCTCGGAATTCTTATTCTTATTCTTCTGGTTATTGCAACCATACTTATTTATGTTGTACAGAATTATTATTATCAGTCTACCGAACAATATATCAAGTCGAAACTGACAACAATAACAAGTGTCCTCAACAGATACTCTGCTGATTCTACAAGAAACTTTTCAACAGAAGTACGCAATATTGTTGAAACCTTTTCCGACAAGGATAAGATAGAGCTAATGGTGATAAACTCCAAGGGACTTGTAGTTATTACTTCCTCAGGATTCTCGCCCGATTCATCTACTGTTATGGAAGACTATGATCTGGCTATTGAAAACAACGGATTTGGCAACTGGGTTGGTACAGCTGACAATAATGAAAAAATAATGGCGGTTTCCTACCCCATATCCTCAAAAAGTTCTGATTACAGCGCAATGAGAGTTGTTGTTTCCTTAAACGAAGTTGACAACCATATTTTAAACCTGACTATAATTGTTGTTATCGGCTGTCTTCTTGTACTGCTTCCGATCATTTTATCAGGTATGTATTTTGTCGGATCAATTGTAAAGCCTGTACAGAAGCTTAATGCGGCAACACGAAAATTTGCAATGGGAGATTTCTCAGAACGAATAACAGCTTACAGCAATGATGAACTTGGACAGCTTTGCAAATCCATAAACAACATGGCGGATGAGTTGTCAACAGCAGATGCTATGAAAAATGAGTTTATTTCCTCAGTATCTCACGAACTGCGAACGCCTCTCACAGCTATAAAAGGCTGGGCTGAGACTATCGATGCTGATAACGATGCCGAGACAACAAGAAAAGGAATACGTGTCATTGTAAGCGAAACAGAACGACTGTCCCAGATGGTAGAGGAACTTCTTGATTTCTCTCGTATGCAGAACGGACGGTTCACCCTTCAGATGGATACTATGGATATCCTTGCCGAGCTTGAGGATGCAATACTTATCTATACTGAAAAGGCAAAGCATGATGATATAAAAATAGACTACAATGCCCCTGAAATGCTTCCGTTTATCTACGGAGACAAAAACCGTTTAAGACAGGTATTTATAAATATTATAGACAATGCGATCAAATATTCAAATCCTGAAAATCATCCGAGTATAGTCCGTATTACTGCAATACAGGAAAATGAGGACTATATTCATATAGCAATACAGGATAACGGCTTCGGAATCTCAGCATCTGATCTTCCTAAGATAAAGACAAAGTTCTATAAGGCAAATCATACAAAAAGAGGATCCGGAATCGGACTTGCAGTTGCAGATGAGATCATCTCAATGCATAAAGGCAAACTTGATATAACAAGTGAAGAGAATATCGGTACTACTGTGCATATACTTCTTCCTATTGTTAAAACATGACACTTTAATTCTGACACTTCACCGACATAACAGGTATTTTTAACTTTTTTGTTTTTTCCAATAATAAAGACTGTAAAGAAATGAGGATAATATGAGCGAAAAAAAACAACACAAATCAAAAATCGGCGGTCAGGCGCTGATAGAGGGCATAATGATGAAGGGTGTCCGCACTTCTGCTATGGCATGCAGACTCCCTGACGGGACTATAGATGTCGAAACATGGGAGGACAATAACGGTGCCGATGCACCCTGGTACAAAAAAACCCCTTTTATCAGAGGTACCTTTAACTTTGTTTCTTCTCTGATAAGCGGGTATAAATGTCTTATGAAATCAGCTGATAAGCAAATGACTGACGACGAGGAGCCTGAAAGCAAGTTCGACATCTGGCTCACTGAACATCTCGGTGAAAAAATAACGGGTATAGTATCTGTTGTCGCCCTGATAATAGGTCTGGCAATGAGTCTATTCCTGTTTAAATTTATACCCACTGTTGCAACCAAATCACTCGTGGATATACCTGTTTTAAGGACATTTCTTGAGGGCATTCTTAAAATAGTTATTTTTATCTGTTACATTGCAATTACCGCACGCATGAAAGACATAAGACGTACATATGAATATCATGGTGCCGAACATAAAACCATTGCATGTCTTGAATCAGGACAGGAGCTTACGGTTGCAAATGTTAAAACCAACTCAAGATTTCATCCGAGATGCGGTACAAGCTTTATACTTATTTCACTGTTTATAAGTATTCTGGTTTTCTGCTTTATACCTAAGTTTGCATCCTTTAATTCAACTGCTGCAATCTTTATAAGACTTGGTCTGCAGATCCTTCTGCTTCCTGTTATTCTTGGTTTTTCATATGAACTGATAAGGCTTGCCGGCAGAAAAGACAATGCATTTACACGTGCAATTTCAGCACCAGGACTCAAACTGCAGCGTCTCACAACACGTGAACCTGATGACTCTCAGATTGAGGTTGCAATAGCTGCAATAAAACCATGTATACCTGAAAAACTGGAGGAAGATAATTGGTAACCATTAATAACTTGTCAATCAACCTCAGATCATATCTTAAAGAGCATAATATAGAAAATTACAGTTTTGAAGCAAGATGCATCATTGAAAGTGTCCTGGAACTGACACATGAACAACTGATTGCAAACCAGAATGCTGTTGTAAACTCAGCCCAGGTTGCCCTTATTCAGAAGGCGGCAGACAAAAGAGTATCCGGATATCCTCTGCAGTATATTCTCGGGGAATGGGAATTTTTCGGACTTAAATTTTTTGTAGGAGAAGGAGTTCTTATACCAAGGCAGGATACCGAGACTCTTGTAAGCTGTGTAATCAACAATGCCAAAGTCAGACGTAATCCGAAAATCATTGATTTATGCAGTGGTTCGGGTTGCGTTGCAGTCAGTGTCTCTGAGTATGTTAAAAACTCCAGCGTTTGTGCCGTAGAACATTCACCTGTTGCTCTTTCCTATCTCCTCAGAAATATAGAACTTAACAAATCAGAAGTTGAGGCATATGACGGAGACGTACTGAATAATGAATTTTGCGGTAACTACTCAGAAATCGATATTATTTCATGCAACCCTCCTTATCTCACGCCTGATGATCTTCATAACCTGCAGCCGGAAGTCAGGTTTGAACCGGTCATGGCGCTTGATGGCGGATCGGATGGTCTGATGTTTTATAAACGAATAACATCACTGTGGAAAACTACACTTAAAAACGGCGGTATGATTATCTATGAAATAGGAATCGGACAGGAAAACGATGTTTCTGATATAATGACTTCTGAAGGATTTACAGATATAAAGTTTGAGAAAGATCTTAATGGCATCATACGTGTCGTATCAGGAGTATATAAAATTATATAAATATTAAAACGATGATAATATTATTATAAAAGCAAAAAAGCAGTGGATCCCACAAATCAGGATTCACTGCTTTTTTAAGCGTTTTTATATTTCAGGCATTAGCCTCTTTTTTATGAAAAAGTCTCTTGAAAAATCCTTTTTTCTCTTCAGAAACAGTAAGCAGGCGGAACTGTTCCTGTTCTGCCCTGTGCAGCTGCTGCTGCTGATCAATCAGTTTCTGAAGCTCAGATATCTGCTTGTCTTTTGCCTGCAGCTGCTCCTGCATCTTTTCATGCTGACTCTGATTACAGTTGATCAGTTCAGTTATCTGAACATCTTTAGAACTTATCTGATCTGTCAGGACCTTTAATGTTGTATCAAAATATGATGTAAATACAGCTTCCTGAGATTTCAGTAAACCGCTTTCAGTTTCATTTTCAGATTCTTCAGCTGACTGTCCTCCGGCACTGTCAGTAAAAAGATCAAGTGCATCTCTGCTGATAAGCTTCATCTTTCCGCTGTACTCAACGTATTGATTAAGCGGGTTTTCAGGCTGATTAAGCCTTTTATATATTGCCTGCGTTGTAACGTTTGCAAGCGTTGCAAATTCTTTTATAGTAACATACTGCTGTCCTGCCTGTTCCATAGTACTCCTCCTGGTGCGTTTAAAGGGTTGTAAACTTATAATCTATTGGTTTAATTATACCTCATTTATTGATAATTGTCAATCAGAATTGGTTTTGGCTATTTTATGTTTTAAAATAACCAAACATGAGATTTTATGTGGTTGCATCGTATGTTTGCAATTAATCAACCAAAGATTCAACCTGGTTTTAATTAATTAATCAGATCATTTCTCTTATATATCTTTATATCAAATAGACCGGTCTTAAATATACTGCTCAGTACTGAATACTATAATAGAAATATACCCTGAAGTCAGACCAGGAATCCAGACCAGCTATGATAGATAATATTTAATTGAACAAATGCAGCATCTCAGAAAAGTGATTGACTATCAATAAAATTTGTTTCTCTGGTCCGGTAAGAAAGTCAGTGTAAAATAACAGGTTGTAAATAATATGAATCAGAGATATACCATTCTCCTGATTTTAAATTAAAAAGTTTTACAGAGGATAAACATAATAATAAGTAAGTATACGATATAACTTAATTCATCATGTCAGTATCAGAACTTAATTAGTTGTTATTAATTTTAATACCTGGTCAGACTTTTTGGACTTAACTCATTATAAAAATATCTGCGCATATTTCTTTACATATTTATATAACTACTATAGCTTTATAATAAAGTATATAATATCTGAAATCATCACAAACTAATAAAGCCATATGATTATTTTTGCGTACACCAGCACGCAGCAACTTCTCTGCTAAAAGACTCATAATCATATATAAAAAGCTATCAAAATAAATAAAAAGATTTTTTTTGATTTTTTTCAAAAAAAGTATTGACAAACATAATGTTTCATTGTATAATTATGAAGCTGTCTGATGAATGACATCAACGAGGCGTAACTCAGTTTGGTAGAGTGCTTGGTTTGGGACCAAGATGCCGCAGGTTCGAGTCCTGTCGCCTCGATATGCTGGTGTAGCTCAGTTGGTAGAGCAGCTGATTTGTAATCAGCAGGTCGGGGGTTCAAGTCCGTCCACCAGCTTTTAAAATTTATTAATCCTGAATGGTAAAAAATAAATTTTAAAAAAGTCTTGACAACAAAGACATGATGTGATATAATTAAGAAGCTGTGCTGGTGTAGCTCAGTTGGTAGAGCAGCTGATTTGTAATCAGCAGGTCGGGGGTTCAAGTCCGTCCACCAGCTTCAAAATTAAATATGGGAGAGTTCCCGAGCGGCCAATGGGGGCAGACTGTAAATCTGTTGCTTTCAGCTTCGATGGTTCGAATCCATCCTCTCCCACTATTAATTTCCTACATAATCATGTAGGAAATTTTTTATGCAAATTTTTTTTAGCATAATAGTTATTATATTGTCCAATATTATAAAATAATTGTTGTTATAGTAAAAAATATTACAGCAACAACATGCGGCCACCCAGATTAGGAGGATTTTTTATGGTAAGAAATGATTTAAGGAACATAGCCATTATAGCCCACGTTGACCATGGTAAAACAACACTAGTAGATGAAATGCTCAAACAGGGCGGTGCATTCCGTGAAAACCAGACTGTTGCTGAACGTGTTATGGACAGTAATGACCTAGAAAAAGAAAGAGGTATTACAATTCTTGCAAAAAACACATCAGTATACTATAAAGATACAAAAATTAATATCATAGACACTCCTGGACATGCAGACTTCGGAGGAGAGGTTGAGCGTGTACTTAACATGGTAGACGGAGTTCTTCTTCTTGTTGATGCTGCAGAGGGTCCGATGCCTCAGACAAGATTTGTTCTCTCAAAAGCTCTTGAAATGGGACATAAAATAATTATTGTTGTAAACAAAATTGATAAGCCTGATGCCAGACTTGATGAGATAGGCGATGAAGTTCTTGAACTCCTTCTTGATCTTGATGCAAATGAAGAACAGCTTGAAAGTCCAGTGCTCTTCTGTTCAGGAAGAAGCGGTACAGCATCTCTGAGCCAGTACGAAACAGGCAAGGATCTTACTCCTCTGTTTGATACAATTTTAAGTTATATTGAACCTCCGCAGGGTGAAGATGACCAGCCTCTTCAGATGCTTATTTCTTCTATTGATTATAATGAATATGTTGGACGTATCGGCATAGGCCGTATTGAAAGAGGTTCTATCAAGGTAAACCAGAACGTAACTATCGGAGACCACTTTGATTCTAAAAAACCTTACAATGCGAAGATCGCTTCTGTATATCAGATTCAGGAGCTTAACAGAGTTCCTGTTGAAACAGCTACTGTCGGCGATATCGTATGGATAAGCGGAATAGAAAATATCACTATAGGTGATACAATATGTGATTCAACTTCTGAGTTTGAAGCACTTCCTTTTGCTAAGATAAGTGAACCTACTGTCGAAATGACATTTGCAGTAAATGACAGTCCTTTTGCAGGAAGAGAAGGAAAGTTTGTTACATCAAGACAGCTTCGTGCAAGACTTTTCAAAGAGCTTCTTAAGGATGTATCACTGAGAGTAACAGAAACAGAAAACACAGACTCATTCAGAGTATGCGGACGTGGTGAAATGCATCTTTCAATACTTATTGAAAACATGCGTCGTGAAGGCTTTGAACTTTCTGTAAGCACACCGCACGTTCTCTTCAAAGAGATAGACGGCAGAAAATGTGAACCTATGGAGCTTCTCGTTATCGATGTTCCTGAAGACTGCGTTGGCTCCGTAATGGAAAAAATGGGAACAAGAAAAGCTGAAATGCTTACAATGCACCCACAGGGCAAACGTATGAGACTTGAATTCAAAATACCGGCAAGAGGTCTTTTCGGATACAAGAGCGAATTCCTTACAGATACTAAGGGTGAGGGTATCATGAGCAGCATATTTGAAGGATACGAACCATATAAGGGAGAAATTCAGAAAAGAACTACAGGCTCTCTTGTTTCATTTGAAACAGGTGAAGCGGTTACTTACGGACTTTATAATGCTCAGGAACGCGGATCATTATTTATTCCTGCAGGTGTTCCTGTTTATGAAGGAATGATCGTAGGTGCTTCTCCTAAGGCTGAAGATCTTGTTGTAAATGTCTGCAAGAAGAAACATCTTACAAATACTCGTGCAAGCGGAAGCGATGATGCATTAAGACTTGTACCTCCAAGAATTTTAAGTCTTGAAGACAGTCTCGAATTTATTGCAGACGATGAGCTGCTTGAAATAACTCCTAAAAACATCAGAATCCGTAAAAGAATTCTTGATAACAGTATGCGTGCAAAGAACAGAGCAAAAAAATAAAAAATCAGCGGCTGTCAGAAAATATTTCTGACAGCCGCATTTTTATATGGATTATAAAGCTGAATCTTTTACTATTTTAGTTATAAGACCTGCACATGCATCTATGCCAAGAGAATCACTGTTAAGACAAAGATCATAATTGTCTTTAGCGCCCCATTTCTGGCCTGTGTTCAGATTATAGTAAGTTGACCGTTTTTTATCATGTTTTCTTATTACTGAGTATACTTCATTCTGAGGTATATCATATTCATCAACAGCACGCTTTGCCCTGGCATTCTGCGGAGAATAGATAAAGACATTAAGAGTATCATCACGTATTTCTTTTAATATATTGTCTGCACAGCGTCCGACAATAACACACGGACCCTGATTTGCAATAGATTTGATTACTTCTCTTTCCTCAATATATATACGGTCATTTATAGGAAGTGTTGTACCCATACTGATATTTGTCATAAGTGACATACTATACAGCAGACTGCTTGCAGCAGTTTCATCAGCATATTTTATATCTTCAGCGGACATATCAAGTCTGTCAGCAGCCATATGAAGTATTTCTTTATTGTATAATGGAATACCCAGAGCTTCTGACACTATTTTTCCAATTAATCTTCCGCCGCTGGCATATTCTCTTCCTATTGTTATAACATTTATTTTACCCATAAGATATACCCTCCTTTGAAACAGTATATCTTATTATAGTATTATACTTTAAATTTGTCAACACTTCTAAATAATAGATAAAAAGTTTTAGTATTTTTATACTAAACCAATAAATAGTTTTTTGCGATTATGTTTAAAAAATATTATATTTTTACACCAAGAACAATGTTTTCTTTCATTATATACTGTTTCATCATACAAAGATCATTCAGCATTACCTGATTATCAATTATTACATCAGCATTTATAAACGCCTGACCCTCAAGTTTTTTATCACCTAAACAGTAAAGACTAATAAGAGTCATATCTGACATATCAACAACAGAGTTTAAGTCTGCATCTCCGTACAGTGTTTCCTGTGTACTTTCTTCTTTCTTAGCCCATTTAATATTTGATATAAGAATATTATGGGCACCGGTCTTCGCTGCATCGTCAACATTTCCCATCTGAAATTTTATATCAATTGAGTTTTCAGCTTCAAATTTCATGTCATAGTGGAAATGCCTGCTCTGCGTCCCTACACTGAGCTTTTCTTCAAAATATCTTTTATACTCCGTATTTTCTGCTGTAAGAATAATATTTCTCTCTGCAGATGATATAATATCAAAGTCAAGACAATACTGTGCATCCGGCTCAACCTGTTTATTTTTCAGATATGCCATGACACTGTACTCATTAATACCGGTATCAGTTATTTTTACAGAGCATCCGCTGTCTGCGTTTGATATCTGAGCCTGTGCATTTTCAATATACGGAGTCAGGGTTTCGCATTTAAGTTCTCCGGGAATGTGTATAACTGAGTTATCATGATATACCCTGACGTAATCTATATCCATTTCCTTTGGTCCGTTATCAAATATACCGGGATCTGCATGAAAACCATCTACACCATCAAAATTACCTCCTACTGCAAGATTAAGTATAATATAAAAGTTCTGATCAAACGGTGCCGGAAAAGCTCTGCCTGCGCAGTACCACTGCGTCTGAGTACTGTACAGTGTATCGTCAATATACCACTTTATACTGTTTTCATCCCATTCTATAGAATATGTATGCCAGTTTTCTGTTGAATCATTATCTTCAAAGAAATAATTGTTTGTAAGATATTTGTTTGCAGGCCATGTATCTCCGAAGTGGATCGTTCCGCATATCTCCTGAGGTCTGCTTCCGTATCCCTCCATAATATCAATTTCTCCGGATGATGCCCACTCACCATATACTTTATCCTCAGGCAGCATCCATATAGCCGGCCATAATGATTTTCCTGAGTCTACTCTTGCTTTTACTTCGACCTTTCCATAGCAGGTGGAGAACTTATTCTTTGTAGTGATCTTTGCTGATGTATAATCATAATTTCCCTGTATACTGTCTGTGTAATTTTCTTTTTTAGCGAAGATCCTGAGCACTCCGTCACTGATCTGTGTATTTGTGTCAGTATAGAACTGCTGTTCATTATTACCCCATCCGTTTGTTTTATAGCTTCCGTCATCATTAAGCATCCAGTTTCCTATATCATATGACCACTTGCTTAAGTCAAGCTCAGGACTGTCAAATTCATCAGACCAGTCAAGGATCCAGTTTTTCTGAGTATCTTCACTTACTGTCATTTGCTCGTCTTCCTGAGTTATTTCATTATTCCAGGAGAAATCTGAAATGCAGATTGTATGCTCCTGCAGTGGAGCACCCGCTGTTTTGCCCATCTGAAATTTTATATCATATATACCTGCCACAGACGATCCGACCTCAAAATGAAAATCTGACTTTGCTGTATCAACATATATTATCTCATCAAATATCCTGTTGTATGACGTATCCTCGACTGTCACTTCAATATCACGTGCACAGGATGATGAAACAGAAAAATCAAGACTGCAGCTCTGTGAGGGCTGAATGCTTACACCTTCGAGTACAGCCATGACACTGTATGGTTTATCTCCTGTATTGCTAACAGAGATCTGACACCTTTCAGAGTCGTTTCTGAAAGCTGCATCACCGCCTTCCATAAAATAAGGCTTAAAAGTTGCGGGAGCTGCACAAACTGCTGTGCTGGTGCATGATCCTGAGGGCAGCCCGCAAACTGCTAGCAATATGACCAATACATAACACATTATGGTTTTAATTAATTTTTTATTTATTTGTGTCATAAGAAATCACCCTTTTATATAATTTTTTGTAATTATATCACAATCAGTTTCATTTTACAAGCATATATTAACTTTTAAATATATTTAATTTTTAATAGCATAATAAATACATATTATATCAGCATTTTTATATATTTTATAATGCTTTTGACAAATGGCTTTTTTATTACTGTTTTTTTTTATAAAATATTTTAAACTACTGAATAATATCCCTGTAAAATACAAACAATATAAATGCAAAGGTACTGAGACTACATTCAGTATTATGCTGTTTATGACCGTATTTCAGGTCTTACACAGTACGCACTATGTGTAAACTAACTAAATTCGGAGGTAGTTAATATGAAAGCTACAGGAATAGTCAGAAGGATCGACGATCTTGGCAGAGTAGTTATTCCTAAAGAAATCAGAAGAACAATGAGAATCAGAGAAGGCGATCCACTCGAAATATATACCAGTAACGACGGAGAAGTTATTTTTAAAAAATATTCAGCAATAAATGAAATGTCAGAAAATGCAACACAGGTAGCAGAAATTATGGTCAAACTTGCCGGCTGCCCGATTGTTGTTTTTGATCGTGACCATGTTGTAGCAGTTGCAGGCGTATCGAAAAAAGAGTTTAATGAAAGACGAGTTTCATCCGCTCTTGAAGATATACTTGAAAGCCGCAAGAATTATTTCAGAACCTCTGCAGATTCACCACAGATAACACCAGTTGAAGGAATTGATAAATTCGCTATTGCATGTGTACCTATAGTGTCATCAGGAGATGTTACAGGTGCTGTAGCTTTTCTTGAAGAGGGAAGCAGTGTAACTGCAAGTGAACTCCAGTCAAGTCTTATACAGGCTGCTGCTCAGTTCCTTGGGAAACAGATCGAATAACTTTTGTAAGCCCTGACACAAGAAAAATAAGTGTCAGGGCAGTTTTATATTCTTTTATGCATTATTCTGAATTATCTGATATTATGATTTGTGTAAAAACACTATGACAAAAAATTCAAGAACATGATATAATATATATATATTAATCTGATATTATATCTGAGGTGAGCTTCTTGAATAAGGTAAATACTTCAGTCATATGTGAAAATGATGTACATACAGGAACAAAAAAAATAATACCTCCTGATTCTCATTCTCAGGATACATGGAAGTCCCGTATGTGTTCACTTGATGACTGTGAGCAGAAAAAAATTGCTCAAAAATACTATGGAGGTACTATGCCATGGAAAGACTATCAGAACAAACAATGCTGACACAAGGCGAATACGTTATGTATAACGGTCTTAAGCTATGCAGATTTGACGGAGTCTTTAAAAAAAAGTTTGATGGATTAAATGAAAAAACATACTATAAGCTTACTCCCAGTGACAATGAATCATCTGTCTACTATGTAAGCCAGGACAAAATAGATGAAAAGATAAGAAAACTGCATACCAAGGATGAGGTATACAGCATTATTGACAGTATGCCTGACATAGAACCTGTCTGGTATGACAACAACAACGAAAGAAAGATGGCATTTCAGTCACTGCTTAAAAGCAATGACTACAAATCACTTATTCTGATCATTCGTTCTGTTTATATTCATTCAAAACACCAGTCAGAGTTAGGCAAAAAAACTTCTGCAGTTGATGAAACAGTAATGAAAACTGCCGAGAATATTATTTATCAGGAATTCAGCCATGTACTTGGAATAACAGTAAGTGAAGTCAAAGATTTTATTTCTGAGCGTCTGGACGATCAGAACATATAAAAAAGTCCCTGAACAATGCCTTGGCATATATCAGGGACTTTTTTTATGTATATAACATTAACAATATATCGTACCTGTTTTCAACAATGTTTTATAACTATGTTGAAATCATTATCTGTATCCATTTGATTTTCCGCAGTAGATACAGAACTTATCATCAGAATCTATTTGTTTTCCGCAGTGTGTACAGTAAACTTTTTTATCAAAGAAAGCGTTGAGTTTTGGTTTTCTCTCCTGATATACTCTTTCGCTGACATTGTAAAGCTTTGTATATTCTCCGCTGTCATACCAGGTCTTCAGCTCTTTTGCTCTCATTATTGTCCACGGATGATTCTTGTAGAGTACACTAAGAAATTTCATCAGCTTATCAAACGTGTTGTTGTCCAGATTTTCAAACTCAGCTGACTGTTCAAGAAAAATTTCATTATCTATCTCATTATAATTGCTTGGCGGATAACCTGACAGTTTTGCCATAAGGGAAACAGCAGCATCAATATTCTGACACGCTATTAGTCCGGCTCTGTCTGCTGTGAGTTCAGACATTCTGTACCACTGATAAAGCAGAAGCATTATACCTTTTACAGCCAGCTCACCAAGACCAAGAGTAACATTGCCTATAGCATTTGCTATGTAAGGCAGGAAGTTTCCTATTGAATGATAAAGTACATGCTGACTCTTTATATGTCCCACCTCATGTCCTAAAATAAACAGAAGCTCATCATATGACAAGAGACTGAGACATATACCTGATATAACAATAATAGGCCTGGAAGATCCGATTGTGCATGCGTTGAGTGAACCCTGAGTGACATACAGCTTCGGTACTTCCTTTACATCAAGTGTCCTGCATACAGATTCAAGTGCACCATACAGGTATGGAAGGTTCTTCTTAGTAGCCCTTATATTTGAACCTGTATACTGAACCATCAGCATTCTTTCAAAGTTATACTCCGAATAAAGCTTGATGATCCTCTCAAGTGTTTTATTTGTATTAAGATTATCAAGATATGACCTGTCTGTAGGATGCTCATATTCAGCAGAGTTCAGGTTTTCAAAAACCTTTTTATCTGCTTCAAGCGGCTGGGATACAGCATTTGAAAGCATACGTATTACATAGGGTTCATTGTCTTTGAAAACACATTCAGGACCTTTTTTATTTTCTCTGAACTCTTTTTTAATATAATCAATTTTATTTTTTGTAATAATTTTCTGACAGCTTCTTATTACCGAATCAGGAAGAGAAAATATTTTTTTAATGTTATTTACAGCTGATGTATCCTTGTCTGCCAGTCTGCAGTAAAGGAAACAATAGTAATAAATCAGCGATTTTTTATTTTCTGAAATTTCACAGGTTTTCAATAATTCAGATAATACATCTTTATTTAATTCATCTTTGTAATCATAGTAAGCTGCAATATCACTGAGTTCTTCCTGAGTGACTACAGTTGATGCAGCAGCCATGACAAGTTTTACTTCATCCACATTATTCTCCTATTCCGCAGCTCTTGATATAGAGTTCATCTGCTGATTCCTTTTGTTCTCCGAATACTCTGCTTATTTCTTCTTCTTTTCTTTTCTGTTGTGTCAGTTCGTCTATCTTTTTCAGATGCTCCGCAAAATCCATAATAAACGCCTCTCTTTCTTTTTATTTTACTAAAATTATAATCTTTCCTTCCTATATTGTCAATAAATATATTATACATAATATCTATATATAATACTTTTTTTTATTTATTTGTATACAAGTGTATTAATAAATCACCGTATTTCCAATACTATTGACTTAACTATAAATAAAGTTTATAATTAATCTATCTATATTTTTCGGAAAGGACATCTTACAGATGACTAAAAAAAAGGATTCCAGCTTTCTTATCCAGGGAAGCATACTGGCGGCGGCCGGAATAATTACAAAAATAATTGGACTGATATATCGTATTCCGATGTCAAACATACTCGGAGAGCAGGGAAACGGTATATATACAGTTGCCTTTAAAATATACAGTGTTGCACTTACTCTTTCATACAGCAGCCTTCCGATGGCTCTTTCGAAGCTCGTATCTGAAAAAGCGGCCCGAGGTCAGCATAAAAATGCCCTTAAGGTATTTATTCATTCCTCTCTGTATGCCTTTGTGCTGGGATCCCTGGCAGGCGGAGTTCTATGGGCAGGCGCAGACATGTTTGAAAAAATTTATTCAACTGACGGTCTGGCCAGGCCTTTGCGTGTTCTTGCTCCGACAACTCTGATAGTAACTATGCTGGGTGTATTCAGGGGATTCTTTCAGGGCTATGAAAACATGGTCCACACTGCGGTATCACAGATCATAGAACAGATCATCAACGCAGCAATAAGTATACTGGCTTGCTGGCAGCTGTTTAACGCATATAAAGGTACCGCTGATCAGTACTCATTCGGAGCTGCCGGAGGCACAACGGGTACACTTGCAGGTGCTGCAGCTGCACTTATTTTTATGTTGTTAGTTTTTATGCGAACGTACCCGTCTCTCAGGAGTAAGTCTAAGCTTGATCATTCTGCACCCGAAAAGACTTCACTTATATACATGGCTCTTACCCTTACTGTCATTCCGATTATTCTGAGCCAGACTATATACCAGATCGGAGGTACGATAGACGATATTATTTTTTCTAATATTCTTAAGCTTAAAGGACTTTCAAAGGAAAATATCATATCTCTTCAGGGTGTATTCGGTACTCAGTATAATCAGATTATAAATCTTCCGGTTGCCATAGCTACTGCCCTTTCAATAACCATTATACCAACTATAGTTGCTGAATGTGTGAAAAGAAATTATAAAGAACGTGATAAAAAGATAAGATCTGTACTTAAACTCTGCTCTCTTATTGTTTTTCCGTGTGCTGCGGGTATTGCCGCTCTGGCAGAACCGGTTATGTCGATCATCTATTATAATCTGACTGAGCACTACCATAACCTTGCTTCAAGTATTCTTGTTTTCGGCTGCAGTGCAGTGATATTCTATTCATTCTCCACAATTACTACAAGCATCCTTCAGGGAAACAACTATATGACAATTCCTGTTGTCAATGCAGCCATATCTCTTGGAATTCATATAGTGCTTATGATAGCTATAGTATTTCTTACCGATCTGAATATTTATGCTCTTGTTATTGGTGATATTACATTTCCTATGATCATATTTATACTTAATACAAGATATATGAGAACACACATGAAATACAAAATAAATGCCGTAGATATATTCGTGAAGCCTCTGATTGCATCTGTGGTTATGGCGGATGCAGCATATATTATTTTTAAACTTATGTTTATGCTTACAAAATCAAATATTATATCATTCTCAGTATCTTTTATCATAGCTGTTGCAGTTTACTTTACTATGATACTGAAAACAAAGTATTTCAATAAAGACGAGATGTTTGATCTTCCATTCGGACGTACTATTATTAAAGTACTTAAAATCAGATAAAAAAAACGCCGTTTAAAAACGGCGTTTTTTTTATCATATTAGTCAACGAATATCTCGTATATACATCTTATAGCCTGTTCAAAATCGCTTTCTCCGATTCCTACAATAATATTCATCTCACTTGAACCCTGATCAATCATTTTGATGTTGATGCGGTTATGTGCAAGTGCTGCAAATACACGTGCTGCTGTTCCTCTTGTTTTATACATACGTCTTCCTACAACTGCAAGAAGGGCAATATTATGTTCAACTTCAAGATGATCAGGCTGTACTTCTTTTCTGATCTGTGAGAGGAGAAGATTTTCCTTGCCTTCAAGTTCTGCAGAACTGAGAACTATACTCATTGTATCGATGCCAGAAGGAATATGTTCAAATGAAAGGTGATTATTATAAAGAATATCAAGTATCTTCTTTACAAAACCAATTTCACTGTTCATCATTGCTTTTTCGATATTTATAGCACAGAAACCTTTTTTGCCTGCGATACCTGTAATTGTTGTTTTGCTTGAATTTTCACCGCTGTCTTCAGGAACGATCATGGTGCCTGCAGCTGTCGGATCATTTGTATTTCTTATATTTATCGGAATTCCCGCTGTACGGACAGGAAATATTGCATCCTCATGGAGAACTGTAGCACCCATGTATGAGAGTTCTCTGAGTTCCTTGTATGTTATTGTATCTATTACATCCGGATTATCAACTATTCTCGGATCAGCTATAAGGAAACCGGAAACATCTGTCCAGTTTTCATAGATAGAAGCTCTGACAGCACGTGCAACGATTGATCCTGTTACATCTGAACCGCCTCTTGAGAATGTTTTTATAGTACCGTTGAGCGTCATTCCATAAAATCCGGGAATTACAGCATTTTCAATATTCTCAGTTTTTTCTCTGATTGCAGTGATAGTCTTATCGAGCATAAATGAACCATTATCATCAAAGAATATTACCTCTGCTGCATCAATAAATGTATATCCGAGATATGCAGCAAGGACAATACCATTGAGA
This sequence comes from Oscillospiraceae bacterium, assembly GCA_030539275.1. Lineage (GTDB taxonomy): Bacteria > Bacillota > Clostridia > Oscillospirales > Ruminococcaceae > HUN007. The sequence goes on from JAUNSK010000021.1 coordinate 21,842, forward strand.
TATTCACCGCGGCTGGCTGCATAATCACGTCCGCTCTTGGCTTTAAAACAAAATTCGATCTCATTAAATTCTTTTTCAAGAGACAAATCAATACCAAGGTCGTTTATTATTCCGTTGTAGCGTTCTTTAATTTTAGAAAACTCCTCATTAATATCCTTGCCTGCAGATGAGAGCTCATAGCAGGAGTAGAGCATATCAGTAACCTTGGTATCTTCCTTAAATCTTTTTCCAGGTGCAGACGGAACAACAAATCTTCTTTCACTGTCACTCCTGATAATATCTGCAACTTTTTTAAACTGATTTGCATCAGCAAGGCTGCTGCCTCCAAATTTTACTACTTTAACACTCATAATAAACTCCTTAAACAATTATTTGTCAAACAATATATAGTATATTAAATTTTAAGATAAAAATCAATTATCATTTAAAATAAAAATTTATCGGTTAAATGTGTATTTTTATCAAATACGACTGTTTTCGCCACGTGGACATTACTTATCAATATATATTCTCGGGACACGCTTTGAAATACCACAAACTACCTCATATCCTATAGTTCCATACCAGGAAGCAAGTTCATCTGCAGTTATGATGTCAGATCCTTCACGACCTATTAGTGTAACTGTATCTCCGGCACGTGCGTTTTCAACCTCTGAAACATCGATCATCATCTGATCCATGCATACGCGTCCGGTTATAGCGCATCTTACTCCCTTATAAAGAACAAACCCCTTAGAGGACAGCAGACGTGAATATCCATCAGCATATCCCACGGTAACAGTAGCAACCTTCATGTTTTCCCGGGCGATAAAAGTTCTTCCGTAACTTACACTGTCACCCGGATAAATAGTCTTAACATCTGAAACAATTGCCTTGAATTCCATAACAGGTTCAAGCTCACAGGGAAGAGCAAGCGGGTAGTTCGGGTACAGGCCATACATTGTTATACCTATACGTGCCAGTGTGCTTACACTGTCATAGTGATAACTTACACCTGCACTGTTAAGGAAATGAATGTGTCTGAGCTTTATTCCTTCATTGCAGAGTTCCTCATATACTGACTTTATAAATGCCGCCTGTTTTTTTGTAAAATCGATATTTTCAGGGACATCACTGTCTGCTACAGCAAAATGTGTGAATATTCCTTCAATATCAAGATTTTTATTCTTCATTATCTCTTTAACAGCATTGCAGCATTCAGAAGGTGTTTTATATTTAAGTCCTATGCGTCCCATTCCGGTGTCAATTTTAATATGACATTTTACTGTCATATCTGTGGACTTACTCAGAATCTCTGCATATTCTTCTGAAACTATACACTGAGTAATATTATTTGCAGCAATTTCTTTTGCATACTCAGGAGGTGTATAGCCAAGTATAAGAATTTCTGAATTTTCAGCAATTTTTCTGACACTCAGTGCCTCATCAAGATTAGAAACAGCAAAATATGTTACACCCATATCACTAAGCTTATTAATAATTTCTTTTTCTCCGTGTCCGTATGCATCAGCCTTTACAACTGCCATTATTTCAGTTTCTGATGACATTCCTTTTTTTATTGTATTAATATTTTTTTCAAGTATACAAAGATTGACCTCAGCCCATGCACGCTTATGATTTTTCAAAGAAAACAGCTCCTTATCTTGAAATTTAACTATTTCTATGTTAGAATTATAGTTTGTAATAAGATATTTTTTTTAACTTTAAAATTTCACTCTCACTTTCACAAATGATACACTAAAACAGAAAGGAGAAATGATTTTTGAACAACAAAACGGTTTGTTTTTCAGGACACAGACCTGAAAAACTGCCAGGCAAAGGCGACGATAAAAGAGAAGAAACCATATACATAAAAAAAATACTCACAGAAAAAATAAGATTATGTATATCCGACGGCTATACTGAATTTATATCAGGAGTTGCCAGAGGAATTGACCTTTGGGCAGCCCAGACAGTACTCAGGATGAAAGCTGTTTATCCATCAGTTATTCTCAGATGTGTAAAACCTGTATCTGATCAGGGAATCAACTTTCCCGATAATGATAAACTGCTGCTTGATTTTATTTTATCCAATGCTGACGATGTTATCTGTACATGCCAGTCATATACCAGAAACTGCTATATGATCAGGAACAGATATATGGTTGACCACTCTGATAAATTAATTGCTTTTGTCAAAAACTACAGAAGCGGAACCGGACAGACTATAAACTATGCAATGAAATTAAACAAAAACGTAGATATTACTGATCTGTCTGATATAAATAATCTTATGAGCTTTGAGCAATTAACTTTTTAGTCACAGATAATATTATACTACCTAAATTTTATTTTGTATAGTAAATTGATAAAAAAGTTTTCACAGTGTTTTTTAAACATTTCAACACTGTTTTCAACAGCGTGTGGAAAACTTTAATGTGGATACTGTTAGTATTCATATGCGACGTATTTATGAGGTTTGACTCACATTAATTTTTTTAAATTTCTAAAATTCAGGAGGATTCAACATGTTTTTTGTTAAGAAAAGAAAGAAAGAAAGCGTAGCAATTCCGTTTCTCATAAGCATGCTTGTTGCTTTAGTTTTTATAGGCATACCTGCATCAAAAGTATATCAGTCGCTTATTCATACCAAGAATGAAAATGAGTCAAAAAATAATTTAGAGGAGTATGCACCAAACAGCAAAAATAATACAACTGTACTTGTTGTATTTGACGTAGATGATGATGAACTGAGAGATACGTTTATGGTTTTCCGTACATATGCCACTAACCGAAGATTTGTTTCTGTACCTATATCAAATGAACTGCTGTACAATACTGATCTCTCAAGTACCAGAATGGATGATATATATAAAAAGGGCGGTATTCTTGAACTTAAAGATGCTGTATCAAAAACTCTTGATATCAAGATTGACAGGTATTTAAAACTTAACAATGAAACATTTACACTGCTTTGTGATGTTCTCGGAGGTGTAAACATTAATGTTCCGAGCGGTCTGAGGGGTTTAAATGAAGGAACACAGAATCTCAGCAGTGAGTTTATAATAAAATTTTTATCTAATAAAAAGTTCAGCGAACCTGACAGAACTGAAGCAACAGGTAATCTGGTATCTGAGATGCTTATCCAGACAACAGGAAACAGAGTAGCGTCAGCTCTTGACTATACGTTTGAAAAGCTCGTCAACTCTTCAACAGAAACTGATATTACTGCTATTGACTATAATGATCAGAAGAAGGCTTTAGAATATATGCTTACAAACAATCAGTTTGAGGCTACATACATTAATCCTTCAACAGAAGCAGAAAATAACGGTATTAAATTAACTTCCACATCTAAAAAAGAAATTAAAGAACTATGTGGTATAAAATAATATTTAAGGTCTGGTAACTTTATGAACAATATCTTCGATACACATTCACACTATACAGAACATGATTTTGATGAGGACAGGAATGAGCTTATACCTTATATGCATGAAAACGGTGTAAGGTATATTATGATTGCAGTATCAAATCTCGAAGATACTGCAAAGGCAGTAAAGATATGTGAGCAGTATCCATACGTATACTGCGCAGCAGGAATACATCCTGAATGCATAAATAATCTATCCGATAATTACATTGAAAAGATCAGAAGTGCTGCATCATCAGGCTATGTAAAAGCGATAGGTGAAATAGGACTGGATTATCATTACGAAGGGTTTAACCGTGAACTCATGTGTGATGTCTTTACAAAACAGATCATTCTTGCTAATGAACTGGGTCTGCCTGTAATCATTCACTCCAGGGATGCATGTGAGGATACTCTTAATATTCTTAAAAAACATATACCGCACAGGGGAGTCGTACACTGCTTCAGCGGTTCGCCTGAAACAGCCAGGCAGCTTCTTGATCTTGGCCTTTATATCAGTTTTACGGGTGTCCTGACGTTTAAAAATGCACGAAGATCTGTTGAATCACTTAAGGTCATCCCAACTGACCGTCTTATGCTTGAAACTGACTGTCCGTTTATGGCTCCTGTGCCTTACCGTGGCACAAGATGTGATTCACTGATGATTGAAAAAACAGCTCAGAAGGCGGCAGAGGTTCTGAATATTGACACTCAGACACTTCTTGATATAACATGTGACAATGCAGTAAAATTCTTTAATATATAAAAAAATCTGAGATCATCAAGTGATCTCAGATTTTTTTATATTTCGTTTCGATTTTCAATTGCTTTAAACAATGTAATCTCATCTGCATATTCGAGTATTCCTCCGACAGGCAGTCCAAAAGCAAGTCTTGTCACTTTTATGCCAACCGGTTTCAACAGTCTGGATATGTACATCGCTGTAGCATCTCCCTCAACAGTAGGATTAGTTGCCATAATGACCTCGCTGATCCCTGTATCAGACTGTATCCTTGCAAGAAGCTGTTTTATTCTTAGTTTATCGGGCGTAATACCGTCAATAGGAGAAATCAGTCCATGAAGTACATGATACATACCCTTATATTCACCGGTACGCTCAATAGCTGTTACATCTTTCGGACCCTCTACAACACATATAACCGTTCTGTCACGCTTAACGTCATCGCAGATCGGACAAATCTCTTTGTCAGTAAGATTCTGACATACACTGCAGCATCTGACTTTACTTTTTGCGTTCAGGAGCGCCTCGGAAAACGCCTCAACATCCTCCTGCTTCATAGAAGTTACATAATAAGCAAGTCTCTGAGCAGTTTTCATTCCTATTCCGGGAAGCCTTGCAAACTGTTCTGCAAGAACTACTATCGGCAATGCATTAGATTCAGCCATTTATATTAGAATAATCCCGGAAGAGATACTCCGCCTGTGATCTTGGACATTTCATCTTCAGTTGTTTCTTCTATCTTTGAGATAGCTTCATTTACAGCACTGATAACGAGATCCTGAAGCATTTCAACATCATCCTTATTAACAACTTCAGGTTTGATAGTAAGTGATTTGATTGATTTTTTACCGTAGAGAACTACTTCTACTGCTCCGCCGCCTGCAGTTGCAGAAAATTCGCGTTCTTCAATTTCATCCTGAAGCTTTGTGATTTCATCCTGCATCTTCTGAGCCTGCTTGATCATTGCATTCATATTCTGATTTGCGCCGCCTGCATTCTGTTTAGGTACTCTTGCTTTCATATTTAAAACTCCTCTTGATTTAGATTTTATATATGCTGATTAAGACTAATTTTCCGGATAAGTTTCAATCTGAGAATCCTTAGCCTTTTCTATCAGCTTCATAGCTTTTTTTTGTTCCTCTGCCGGGGGAGAAGCACTTTTGGCACGTATTGCAAATCTCTTGCCAAGAACGCTTTCTATAGCATCCCCAAGTGTCTTTGCATGTTCCTTGTTTTTAAACAAGGTAAGGAAAAAAGGATTCTGTACTACAATAAATAAGGCATTTTCATTTATATATGCTTTTGAGTCATTCAGACTTGCAGATACCGCAGGATTTATTTCAGAAAACTTCTGAAGAACTTCAGCCCAGTTGTTAAGCTGCTTCAGATTTTTCTTATCAAGCTTTGAAAAGTCTACTGCAGGTTCTCCTGGTGATCCTGAACCGGTTACTGTTTCTGATTTTCTGTTTGAATGTGCATCTGAGTCAGAAACAATACATCCAGAAGCAAGTTTCTGTTCAATACGTTCCAGACGATCTGAAATTTTGCTGTCAGCAGGACTTGCTTTTTCAGCGTAATTGTCATTTGACAGCCTTATCAGACACATTTCAAGCTCAACACGCTTGTTTACTGCCCTTATCATCCGTTCACTGCAGTTCTGAAGCTGAGTGATATATCCCAGAACTGACTGCAGATCTGTTTTCTGAGCATACTGAATAATCAGATCTGTTTCATCAGGCATACAACTTAGCAGATCCTTTTGTCCGGGACTTACCTGCATAAGCATAATATTACGAAGCTGAGAAATCAGTTCCTCACATAACCTGGACATATCCTTAGAACCTGAATATAACTCATCTATACATGATAACGCCATCGCTGTATCTTTTTCAATTATCGATTTTATAAGACCAAATACTGCATCTCTTCCGGCAATTCCTGCTGCAAGTGACACCGTATCACAATTTACTGTTTCGGAAAATGCTGCACATTGATCAAGCAGTGAAAGAGCATCTCTCATTCCACCGTCCGCGAGTTTAGCTATAAGAAATGCTGCATTATCGTCAAGAATTATTTTCTCCTGTGACGAAATATACAGAAGCCTTTTTGCAATATCATCAGTCAGAATACGTTTAAAATCATACCTCTGACATCTGGACGCTATAGTGGCAGGAACTTTATGAACCTCTGTAGTAGCAAGAATAAACTTTACATACTCAGGAGGCTCCTCCATAATTTTCAGCAGTGCATTAAAAGCATTTACTGAAAGCATATGGACCTCGTCTATTATATATATCTTATATCTGCATCGTTCCGGTGTAAAGACAGCGCCATCTCTGAGATCTCTTATATCATCCACACCATTGTTGGATGCAGCATCGATCTCTATGATATCTCCGAGTGCAAAATTATCTGCATCAGAACATATATCACATTTCAGACATGGTTCTCCGTTTTCTGCATGTTCGCAGTTTACTGCTTTTGCAAATATTCTTGCACAGGTTGTTTTTCCTGTACCTCTTGAACCTGTAAAAAGATATGCATGAGCAGTTTTGTTGTTCATAATCTGATTTTTCAGTGTAGTAGTGATATGAGGCTGAGAAATAACGTCATCAAACGTAAGCGGTCTCCACCGTCTGTACAATGCAGTATACATTTCCCAAACCTTCCTTCCTCTCATTTACATTGAAAAATATATTAAAATATCCGAAACATAGGTGTGCAGGCTTGCTGCGGCACACAAAACGGTCCGCTTAATGCTGCTCGGTTCCCCGCCTGACATGGTTCACGGTGTCTCGTTGCACAGGGCCCGCACACCTATATTCCGGATAATCTTTAATCATCAATTAGATGTTAGAGGCTTAATGGGTAATCCCCATAAAAACTTTAATCATTATATCATATAAAATAAAAAAAATCAATAGTTTTATCTCAAATTAATTGATTTTATATTTTATTTTACTGTTTATTTGGTATATATAACAGCAGATTTTAATATTTATTTAAAATTTGATGATTTATTATATATTTTTTTTATAAATGTATTTACAAGCTTCAAAAAATATGATATAATACTTTACGTTATTGATTCTATCGAGGTGTGGCTCAGTTTGGTAGAGCGCTACGTTCGGGACGTAGAGGCCGCAAGTTCGAATCTTGTCACCTCGACTATAATAAATCTTATTAAATATCTCACTTATAAGTAACCATGAGTGAGATATTTTTTTATGTTTTAGCATCCGGAGGACACTATTTGCATAAAAAGTTATAAAAACATATGACAGGAGCGTTGCAGATGTGTGTCTGAGGCTATGAAAGTTCCTATGCATCAGATTGTATTTGTCAAAGAACTTTGTAAACGTTTTGTTGGTACGGAATTCTGTCTTCACCCTCATCGTAATCAAAAACTACATAAAGCCTTGTGAGACATTGAGAAAAATAAAAATATGCTTCTTTGCTTAAACAGACTGAATTAAGTTAAATCAGAGTCAAAGCTTTTGTATTCTTAAGACCTGAATATCCTGTAGAGGATGCTGGTTACAGAAATTACAACAAAAATATATACTGTATGCAACGAATAAAGAACAAATATATAAAACTGTATTTTCGCACTCTGTATATTGTTGACAAATAATTAATGGCAGAACCATAATGATTCTGCCATCAGTATTTTTATTTTATCTATAAACTAACTGAAAATAACTCTGGAAAACATATTCATTAGCATTAATGGTAAACTAACTGAAAATAACCCCAAGAAATATAGGCAGTAACATCAATGGTTTTCATATTTCCGTTTATATCTCTAGCTGTATACTTTCCAGTGTTAGAAACAGTAACATATGTATGATTTTTTATAGGTACACCCTGATCCAGTATTTGATTCCATCTTATCGAAACATAGTATACCCCGCCATAATTAGTGGCTGCACTTACAGTATTTAAGGTTGTAAGCGATAGATCTTTACCTGAACCAGGTACTCCGACAAATGATGATAACATCATCGCACTGCAGATAAGAGCGCTGACAATACGTTTTTTCATAATGTACAACTCCTTTATTTTTTAGAATTGGAAATTATTTCTATATGATTATATTACACTTCAATAAACATTTTGTCAAGTCATAATAAAAATTTTCTGTACATATTTTTTTTTAGTTCTATTCCAACGGATTATCACAATGCCATTGAGGTTTTAGTTCACTATAATTATTAATAAATTTAGATAACTGATTATACAGCTGATCCCATCCATAAATATGATCAATTATGATGTTTTTAGTCAGATCATTATCATCAATATCATAATTAAGCTGCATATACCGCGCTTTCACAGAGTAATAGTGCACAACAAATAATGCATTATTTCCTCTGTCATATGGTTTAACTGTTTTGTCCCAGGCCGCCGGCTTTCCGGATTTACTTATATCAAAAGAACGTACAGTCAGAAACTTCCGGTGTTCTTCATCTGAATCCTTAACTTCACATGCCAGAACAACACCGGTAAGTAAATTGTTTACCTGCTGAGTTTCAAACATTCAGGATCTGCTCCTCCTTTCTGAAATATTGTTGTATTAATAAAAATATTATTATTTATAAAAATCCGGATGAAATAACAATTCATCCGGATTTTATATTATCTTCTTGCATTAGCAAGCATAAGCTTTATACGGTTCTCCTGGTTTACCTTAGTTGCACCGGGATCATAGTCGATTGCTACGATATTTGCATCAGGGTATGCCTGCTTTATAACACGTGACATACCTTTGGCTACTATATGATTAGGCAGACAGCCAAATGGCTGTGTACAGATTATATTTTCTGTTCCTGACTCTGCAAGAGCCGCCATTTCCGCGGGAATAAGCCAGCCTTCTCCCATTTTCACTCCCTGATTTATATATTTGTCAGATGCAGTTCTGAGATGCTCAAAATCATGAGGAGGATCAAACACACCATGCTCCTTAATAATTTTTATCATCTGTTTCTGCTTTGCGTATATTACGTCATAACCTATTTTAAAAGCTACTGTACTTTTATTTCTGAACTCATAGATCTTTCCGTCATTTACTGTATTTACAGCACAGTAAAGTACAAAGTCAAGAAGAGACGGTACTACAGGCTCGCATCCTTCACTTATAAGAAAATCCTCCAGATGATTATTTGCAAGAGGAGAGTATTTAACATAAATTTCACCTACAATGCCAACCTTGACTTTTTTAGTTTTGCTTCGTTTGATCTGTGCAAAATCATTCAGTATTTTCTTATATGTCTTCGCAGTAGACAGAAACTTCCCGTTAAGAAACTGATCTCTTAATATTTTTTCCCATTTATGAAGCACTTCGTCAGATTCACCCGGAATCATTTCATAAGGTCTGCACTGATTATACAGAAGCATAAGAATGTCACCATATAAAACAGCAAACAGAAGCTTCATTACGATCGGTACATTAAGCTTAAAACTTCCTTCCTTTTCAAGTCCGCTGAAGTTCAGGGAAATAACAGGAACCTGAGGATACTTATCAGCCAGTGCTTTTCTGAGAAGGTGGATATAATTTGATGCACGGCATCCTCCGCCTGTCTGAGTAAGCATAAGGGCTGTGGTATTCGGATCATATCTGCCGCTGTTCAGTGCCTCCATAAACTGACCAATAACGAGAAGGGCAGGATAGCATGTATCATTATGAACATTTTTAAGTCCTTCATCTATAACGGTCTGTGTTGATGTCTGAAGCAGTTCCATTTTATATCCGCAGCTTCTGAGGATACTTACTATAAGGTTAAAGTGAATAGGCAGCATATCCGGAACAAGAATTGTATGTGTTTTTTTCATTTCATCCGTAAAAACAGGGTATTTTGACAAAATTCTACACTCCTTTTTATTTAGAGGCTGCCATCAGACTTCTGAGTCTTATTTTTGCAGCACCAAGATTGCTTATTTCATCTATTTTTAACTGTGTGTACAGCTTTCCGTTTCTCTCAAGAATTGATCTTACCTCATCAGTAGTGATCGCATCTATACCGCATCCGAATGATACAAGCTGTACAAGCTGCATATCAGGCTGAGTAACAACATACTGCGCAGCTTTATACAGTCTTGAATGATATGTCCACTGATTAAGAACATCAAGATGAGGCATTTCTCCAAGTGAACAGATACTGTCCTCAGTAATAACTGACATTCCGAGACTTGTAATCAGTTTGTTTATTCCATGATTTATTTCCTTGTCAATATGATAAGGTCTTCCTGCAAGAACTATGATCTTTCTGTTTTCTTTTCTGGCAGTGTTTATAATATCCTGCGCTCTCTGGGCTATTTTTGAATGATATTCATTAAGCGATTCAAACGCCTTGTCGAGCGCTGTTGAAATATCTTTTCTGGATATGCTGTATTCAGAAAGAGTATTATACAACACATTCACCACGTGTTTATGTCTGTTAAGATCCATATAAGGAGCCTTGAAATTATTATCATTAAGTTCAGGAATATTAGCTTTTAAGAGCTCCGGATAATATGCAACAACAGGACAGTTGTAGTGATTCTGGCTTTCACCTTCATCAAGATTATAACTCATACAGGGATAAAAAATAAAGTCAACATTTTGATCAAGCAGATCAAGTATATGTCCATGTGCAAGCTTGGCAGGGTAGCAGACAGTATCAGAAGGTATGGTCTGTTGTCCCTTATAATACATCTGTCTTGAACTTTCATTTGATATTACAGTTTCAAATCCTAACTCTGTAAACAGCCTGCTCCAGAACGGAAGCTGTTCATAGTAGCTCAGTGTGAGAGGAAGTCCTATTCTTGCAGCAGGTTTGTTTTCCTGTTTAAGATTTGTGCTCAGAAGCAGATCATATTTGTACTCAAACAGACAATTTTCCTTTGTGTTTTCTTTTTTTCCGGCACCCTTATCACACTTGTTTCCTGATATATATTTTTCATTATTATTGAATGTAATAAGATTAAGATTACATTTTGCTGTACATCCTCCGCACTGAAAGGCTTTTGATGAGTATGAAAACTTATCAACGGATTCCTTATCAAGGATTGCAGAAGATCCTGTTGAGTGTTCCTTTGCATACAGTGCTGCACCGAATGCACCCATAAGCCCTGCAATAGCGGGTCTGATAACATTTCGTCCAAGTTCTTTCTCAAATGATCTTAAAACAGCATCATTGAGGAATGTTCCACCCTGAACAACAATATTTTCGCCAAGTTCCGATACGGATTTTGCACGTATAACTTTATAAACGGCATTTTTAATTATAGATCCCGATAATCCTGCTGAAATATCCTCAACTGTTGCGCCGTCCTTCTGAGCCTGTTTTACACTGCTGTTCATAAATACAGTACATCTTGATCCCAGGTCAACAGGATGTTCAGCAAAAAGACCGAGATTTGAAAATCTCTCAATATCATATCCCATTGCCTGAGCAAATGTCTGAATAAATGATCCGCAGCCTGATGAACATGCTTCATTGAGCATTATACTGTCGATCGCACCATTTTTTATTTTAAAGCATTTTATATCCTGTCCGCCTATATCAATAATAAAATCAACATCAGGACAGAAATATGCCGCTGCTGTATAATGAGCTACTGTCTCAACGATCCCAAAGTCAGCATGAAGTCCGGCTTTTATAAGATCTTCTCCATACCCGGTTACTGCACATCCGCGTATTTTGAGCTTATCACCGGCAAGCGAATATATTTCAGCAAGTTTCTTTGAAATACGGTCCAGAGGCTGACCTTTATTTGATGCATAATATTTGTACAACAGTCTGCAGTCCGGAGTGATCAGAACAAGCTTTGTTGTAGTTGATCCGGCATCAATACCAAGGTATGCATCTCCCTCATAATTTTCGATCTGAGCATATTTCAGATCACAGCTTTTGTGTCTCTCTATAAAATTTTCATACTCAAGTTTTGAATTAAAGAGTCTGTCCCCGGTTGCAATATGGTCATCACTCTTTGCCTGCGCAACACGGTTTGCAAGTTCTTCTATTGTAAAATATGTATCTTCGCTGTTGAGTGCAAACAGTGCTGATCCGTATGCTACAAATACCGGAGCTTCATCAGGAAAAAAAGCTGTTTTCTCGTCGAGCTTAAGTGTTCTTGTAAATGCTTTTCTCAGGCCTTTAAGAAAAAACAGCGGACCTCCGAGAAACAGTACATTTCCTTCAATTTTTCTTCCCTGTGCAAGTCCTGATACTGTCTGATCCACCACAGCCTGAAATATGCTTGCAGCTACATCCTCACGTCTGGCTCCCTGATTTAGCAGCGGCTGTATATCTGACTTTGCAAATACTCCGCATCTTGATGCTATAGGATATACTTTTTCAGCCTTTTCACTTAGTTCATCAAGTTCGTCTGCAGTTATTCCGAGAAGCGTTGCCATCTGATCTATAAAAGCACCAGTACCACCTGCACATGAACCGTTCATTCTCTGCTCTACACCGCCGGTAAAGAATATTATTTTTGCGTCCTCACCGCCAAGCTCAATAACTACATCAGTATCTTTATATTTCTCTTTAACAGCTATAAATGCTGAATGAACTTCCTGTACAAACGGTAGCTGAGCTGCATTTGCAAGACCAAGTCCGGCTGAACCTGTTACAGCAATTTTAAACTGAGCACCGGCATACTGATCTTTGATTAACTGAAGCTGATCTGAAACTGTCTCCTTAACTTTTGAAAAATGTCTCTGATATTTTGAATATAAAATATTTTTTTCATCATCTGTTATTACTGTCTTAACTGTTGTTGATCCCACGTCAATGCCGAGATAAAATTTTTTTGTCTCCATTTTTATATTCCCCTCTTAGTAATCAGTTATATATATTATATCATTAAATATTAAAAATGAAAAGTTTTTTTTATATGATAAAAAATAAGAAGAATAAAGAATTTTTAAGACAAATAATATATTTGTTTTGTGTAACCAATGGGAATGATATATAATTTATTGATTATTAAGTAATTTTATGATACAATATAATGGTTATTCTGTTATTATTATTTAGATAAGGGGATGAAACTTTGGAATGTCTGATCAGTAAAATAAGAAAGAACAGCATTAAAATTTGCCTGCCTGTCATTGTTATCAGCGTAATATTTATTATTATTGGCTCAATCTATTATTTTTCTCTTCACAATAAAAATATTCCCGAAATAAATGAAATAAGTTACGACAAATATGCTGATCTGGCAGTAGATGATAATGATCAGGCCCTTCGAAAGGATCTCGTAACTTTTAAAGTACAGTATATTATTTCAAATTATATGAGCGACAACAGTGGTCAATACTATATAGTGCAGATGCCTGATGGAGTACTTGTATCAATGTATGTACCTGCTCTCTATGTTCATCAGTTCAATACCATTTGTGATAATTCAATGTCATATGAATTCGGGGTTTATAATAAGATTGAGTGGAACCCTGTTTATGCATATGGTTATCTTAAAAAAATCTCAATTTCAGAAAAATGCAGTATAATCAACACAATGCTTGATATCAATCATATGACTGTCAGCTCATATGACATTGCTGAAGATATATGTGATTATAGTTTTATATACACCTACAAATACAAGTATGAATTTTTTCCATACATTTGTTTTATTGTTTCACTTGTAGGGTTTGTTATCTCTATAATTATTTATATTATTTTTCCGGCAGTATATATAAGCAGCTACAGTCTGAGTAAAGGAGAAATAGCAGAGATAAGCAAAGATTATACTAACGGTGAACAATTTGATAATATCGTCTTCGGAAGAAAATATCTTATATTCCGCAGTACAAAACAGCTTGAATATAAAAACAACATTGATCTTGTATGGGCGTATAAGAAGACCATTAAAAAAAGATATGTTACTATATTGCATTTTACTGACGGAAGCACATCAAGAATCAAATGCATAAATGAAAAAGAAGCTGACGATATGATAAGATTTCTTAAAGACACACGGCCGGATACCCAGATTCCTTACTCTGAAGAGCTCTTTGAACTATTTAACTCCAGCATTGCAGATTTTATTGTACATATAAATCGTATGGATAAAGGAAAACAGCTATGAAATATTTTATTTTTATTTTAATAATCTGTTTTACTGTATTTGTTGTTTATGATAACTGCCGGTTTGTTATTTCAAGATATAAAATTAAAACAGGTGTAAATATAAAAAATAAAATAACAGCCGTTCATATTTCAGATATTCATAATAAAAAATTCGGTAAAAATAATTTTAAACTGGTAAACAGTGTGAAAAAACTTAATCCTGACTGTATATTTCTTACCGGTGATATCGTAAGCAGAAATATCAGTGATCTTGACGGGTTTCAACAATTTATTTCTGGCTTGTTGAAACTGGCTCCTGTTTTTTACAGTCTGGGAAATCATGAAAAAGATGTTGAAGAACTGGATAAAACACTTTACTCATCAATGATAAAATTTCTTAAAGACTCTGGTGTCCGGTTACTGGACAATTCTTATATTGATTTAAATAAAAAAATACGCATTTATGGCCTTACAGTTGATCAGTCATGCTATAAAGTTCGTGGAAGGTATAAAAATCTCAGCGTTACCTCAGAAAATGATATTAATAACAGGCTGGGAACCTCAAGCGATAAGTACAATATTCTTCTGGCACATAATCCTTTTTTTTATAATTCTTATGCACAGTGGGGTGCAGATCTTATTCTGAGCGGTCATGTGCATGGCGGAATTGTAAGACTGCCCGGACTAAAAGGTATTCTTTCTCCTGAAAGAAATTTTTTCCCGGAATATTCCGGAGGTTTATATACTGATACTTTTGATAACCGCTCTGTCACTATGGAGGTATCAAGGGGAATAGGTAAATTCAGACTTTTTAATCCTTCTGAAATTATTTTTTTAGAAATTTATTAATAATTATAATAAATATACAGATAATTTATATAACAGCTTTAAGCTGTTATAACAGGAGGAATTATTATGTATATTACTCATAAACAATACGATAAAATGACAAAAAAGGCTTCTCCGGGATCAAAAACTTACATTAATACTCCTTTGGCATTTCTGATTGGCGGACTGATCTGTGCTCTGGGACAGTGCATCGTGAATTTATTTAAATACTTTGACTTTGATAAAGAGTCTGCGAGTTCGTGGGCATCAATAATACTTGTCCTGATAAGTGCCCTGCTGACTGGACTGGGGCTTTATGAAAAAATCGCAAAACATGCAGGAGCAGGAACTCTTGTTCCTATTACAGGGTTTGCAAATGCTGTAGTTTCTCCGGCAATTGAGTCAAAATCAGAGGGATTTATTCTTGGAGTCGGTGCAAAGATTTTTTCTATTGCCGGACCTGTTATACTTTATGGCATATCAGCATCTTTTTTATATGGACTAGTATATTATTTTATGAATCTTTAGACAAAAAAAGCAGTGCTTCGCACTGCTCTTTTTTTATGATCATTTATTTATTGTCCTGGTTATCGTCCTGAGTATCATCCTGATCTTCTTCAATATCATCATCAGGTATTTCGTCAATTTCTATTACTTCATTTTTCTCTTCTTCAAGAGCTTCAGCTTCTTCTGCCTTAAGTTCTTCATCAGAAACCTGCTCAACCTCATTTATTTCTGCCGTATCATCATGATCAGTACGGGTAAAAGCAACTACCTTATTATCACCGGTAATCTTCATAAGTTTAACGCCTGTAGCATATCTGCCCATAACTCTTATATCTGTTGCTCTTATTCTGATAATAATTCCGTCAGATGAAATCATAATAATATCATCAGTTTCATCTACGACCTTAATGCCGCATACATAACCCTTTTCATCCGATGTCTTATAGTTAAGCAGTCCATAACCGCCTCTGTTCTGTATTCTGTAAGCAGACAGGTCACTTCTTCTTCCAAGTCCCTTTTCAGATACAGTCAGTACACTTGCACCTTCACGAACTCTTGCCATTGATACAACGTAATCATTTTCCCTGAGCCTGATTGCCTTGACGCCATGAGCTGAACGTGACATAGTTCTGATACCTGTTTCACATACTCTTATTGCAAATCCATTGTGTGTAGCAATAAGGAGCTGCTGATCGCCCATAGTCATACGAACTGCAGCAATTTCATCATTTTCATCGAGTTTTATTGCTATCAGGCCGTTTTTACGCACATTTTTATAGTCAGAGAGCCTTGTTCTTTTAATTTTACCGTTTTTAGTTGCAAAAATAAGATATTTACCCTCATCAAAATCTGATGATTTTATCATAGCTGCAATCTTTTCGCCTTCCTGGAGAGGAAGAAGATTTACAGTATTTATACCTCTTGATGCCTTCGAGCCTTCAGGTATCTCGTAGCATTTAAGCTTATACATAATGCCCTTGTTTGTAATAAAGAGTATATTATCGTGAGTTGACGCTACAAACATTTCATTTACAAAATCCTCTTCACGCTGTTTCATACCGCTTACACCGCGTCCTCCACGACGCTGTGTCTTGTATACATCTGCAGAAATACGTTTGATATACCCTATATCTGTATATGTGACAACGCAGTCCTCAACAGGAATCAGATCTTCAATATCTACTTCACCGCTGACAGCTTCTATTTGAGTTCTTCTGTCATCATTGTATTTTCTCTTTATTTCGGCAAGTTCTATCTTGATAATATTTTTAATTTTATTTTCATCAGCAAGGATTTCTTCCATTTCAGTGATCTTTGCATGAAGTGCAGCCAATTCATCAATGATTTTCTGTCTTTCCATATTTGAAAGCTGATAAAGCTGCATTCTTGCAATAGCTTCTGCCTGAATATCTGTAAGACCAAATCTTGAACAGAGTCTTTCCTTTATCTCAGGCATATTCTTTGAAGAACGGCATATTTTTATTACTTCATCTATGTTGTCAGCAGCAATAACCAGACCTTCAAGGATATGAGCCCTTTCTTTAGCCTTCCTGAGATCAAACATAGTTCTTTTTGTAATAACTTCTATCTGGAAATCAAGATATCTTTCAAGCATTTCCTTGAGAGTAAGTATTTTGGGTTCACCATCGACCAGTGCAAGCATTATAGCACCAACAGTGTCCTGCAGCTGTGTGTAGCTGAAAAGCTTATTGAGGATAATCTGAGGAATTGCATCCTTCTTAAGCTCAATAACGATACGCATACCTGAACGGTCTGATTCATCCCTTAAGGTATGAATTCCTTCGACACGCTTTTCTTTTACAAGATTAGCTATATTCTCAACAAGTCTTGCTTTATTGACCATGTAAGGAATCTCAGTAATTATAATACAGTTTCTTCCCTTGATCTCTTCAATATTTGTAACTGCACGAAGTGTAATTTTTCCTCTTCCTGTCGCATATGCTGCACGTATACCTGAGCGCCCCATAATGATACCGCCTGTAGGGAAGTCAGGTCCCTTGATACATTCCATGATCTCATCAAGAGTACAGTCAGGATTATCTATAAGCATGTCTATTCCGTCTATTACCTCTCCAAGATTATGAGGAGGAATATTTGTTGCCATACCTACGGCAATACCGGTAGATCCGTTGACAAGCAGGTTAGGGAATCTTGATGGAAGTACTACAGGTTCCTTAAGTCTGTCATCATAGTTTGACATATATGGAATAGTTTCTTTATTGATATCTGTAAGCATATCAACAGCCATTTTAGCCATTTTAGCTTCAGTATAACGGTAAGCAGCCGGAGGGTCACCATCGACACTTCCGAAGTTGCCGTGACCGTCTATCAGAGGATATCTGAGAGAGAATTTTTGTGCCATTCTTACAAGCGCATCGTATACTGATGAGTCACCATGAGGATGATAACGGCCGAGAACCGCACCTACAGTATCAGCACATTTTCTGTATGCTTTATCAGGTGTAAGTCCGTTTTCATGAAGAGTATAAAGGATTCTTCTGTGAACCGGCTTAAGTCCGTCTCTTACATCAGGCAATGCTCTTGATACTATAACTGACATGGAGTAATCAAGAAATGATTTTTTCATTTCTTTTTCTATATCTCTTGGAATTACTATTGAATTACTAAAATCCAAATTTATCAAGACCTTTCATAGTGATATTTTCGCCAACATTCCGTTAATTGAATTTTATTTACTGTTCTTTAACGGAATAAACTTACCTTTTGAAAAGGTATTTTTTATTGTTTCTATTTCATCATGAGTAAATATATTTTTAGGAACAACATAAAACGTTTTTTTGACTATATAAACTAAAAAATAATCGTTTTTCTCTAAAGTTCTTATATCATCATGTATAAAATTAATCTGAGTTTTTGGAATTGAATCTGATATTTTTTCTTCCGGTTCCTTAAAAAAATCATCTTCATCTTCTTGTTCGTCATCATGATCGTTTGTCTCTTCTTGCGCAGCATCAGCTGTATTTTCAAATTCATCACAATCTGTAGTAGATATATACAGGCAGTCATCAGAAAACTCGGCTATGTACCTGTCATTCTGAATTCCGCTTACAGATTTCATAAGCTTGTTTCTTATCATAACAGGATTCATCCACATACCGAATATAAGACCTGCACATAAAATAATTATCAGCACACACACACTGTTTCCCGGATTTTTTATAAGTGAAGATGTATACGAGACTGCAATAAATGCAAGCACAACAGTCATAATATAATTTTTAGGATACACAAATTTTTTCTGAAAATCCTTAAATGCTGATGCGAACATTTCTATCGGTATATGATACTCTTTTGAAATAATAATTTCATTTTTATTATCAGACATCAGAGCCTCCCGTTTTTTTATATATCAAGATTCTGAACATACTTTGCATTTTTCTCTATAAAGTCTTTACGCGGCAGAACTTTATCGCCCATAAGTATTGTAAATATTTCATCTGCCTTGATTGCATCTTCCATTTCGATCTTTATCATAGTTCTTGTTTCAGGATTCATAGTTGTTTCCCAGAGCTGCTCTGAGTCCATTTCACCAAGACCTTTGTATCTCTGTACATCAACCTTTGCACCATCCTGTGAAAACTCAGCTATATACTGATCTCGCTGTGCATCATCAAAAGCATACTTGAATTTCTTTCCTCTGGATACCTTGAACAGAGGAGGCTGAGCAATATAAATGTTTCCGTTATCAATAAGCGGACGCATAAACCTGAAGAAAAATGTAAGAAGCAGTGTTCTGATATGTGATCCGTCTACATCGGCATCGGCCATAATAATAACTTTTCCGTATCTGAGCTTTGAAATATCAAAATCTTCTCCTATACTTGTTCCAAGTGCCGTTACAACAGGCATAAGCTTTTCATTTCCGTAAACTCTGTCTATTCTGGATTTTTCAACATTCAGCATTTTTCCCCACAGAGGAAGTATAGCCTGATATTTTCTGTCTCTTCCTTCCTTTGCAGAACCGCCGGCTGAATCCCCTTCGACGATATATATCTCAGTAAGTTCCATATCTCTTTCAGAACAGTCTGCAAGTTTTCCGGGAAGAGATGCATTTTCAAGCGCGCTTTTCCTTCTGGTAAGCTCTCTTGCTTTTTTTGCAGCTTCACGTGCCTTCTGTGCTGCAACGCTCTTATCAAAAATTGTTCTTGCAACAGCAGGATTTTCTTCAAGATAATTCATCAGCTTTTCATTTACAAGATTCTCTATAAAAGGCTTGACCATCGGATTTCCGAGTCTGCCCTTTGTCTGGCTTTCAAACTCGCAGTCAGTAAGTCTTACTGAAATAATTGCAGTCAGACCTTCTCTGACGTCATCTCCGAGAAGCTTGTCACCGTCTTTGAGAAGATTGAACTTTTTACCGTACTCATTGATTACTTTGACAAGTGAATTTTTAAATGCTGTTTCATGAGTTCCGCCGTCGACTGTGTGTATGTTGTTTGCAAATGAAAGTATTACCGTATTGTAGCTGTCATTGTACTGCATCGCAATTTCTGCAGATGCACCTTCTTCTTTTCCTGCAAAATAGATTACTTCATCTGATAAAACCTCAAGACCCTTTGTTTTATGAATATGCTCAACAAATTTTCTGATTCCGCCTTCATAATGAAGTACTTCAGACTGTATATTTGCTTCATCTCTGAGATCTGAAATTATTATCTTAATTCCTGCATTAAGAAATGCCTGTTCTCTGAGTCTTTTAAGCAGTATTTCATAATCGTACTCTGTACTTTCCGTAAAAATTTCTGCATCTGCCTTAAAGCATACTGTTGTACCTGTTTGCGTTGTCTCACCGGTTATTTTCAGTTCCTCGGTATAATTTCCTCTCTCAAATCTCTGAAAATAAATATTTTTACCGTCTTTTACAGTGAGTTCAAGCCACTCGGAAAGCGCATTTACAACAGAAGCGCCAACTCCGTGCAGACCTCCTGAAACACTGTATCCGCCGCCGCCGAATTTTCCTCCCGCATGAAGTACTGTATAAACAACAGTTGCTGCTGATATTCCTTCAGTTGGGTGAATTCCTGTGGGTATTCCTCGTCCGTTATCTGACACCCGTATTATATCACCGGGAAGTATATCAACTTTTATTTCTGAACAGAATCCGGCCAGAGCCTCATCAATTGAATTGTCAACTATCTCATAAACAAGGTGATGTAATCCTCTCGGACCTGTAGAACCGATATACATACCCGGACGTTTTCTAACTGCCTCTAGTCCTTCAAGTACCTGAATTTCATTAGCTGTGTACTCATTTGATTCAGGTCTGGCAATTGTTTCGATTTCTTCATTATAGCTTTCATTTTCAGTCAACGCTAAGTCCTCCTTCAAAATAATGCGGTTAAACGTCAGAGCTTGAT
The DNA here is from genome assembly GCA_030539275.1 of Oscillospiraceae bacterium. Lineage (GTDB taxonomy): Bacteria > Bacillota > Clostridia > Oscillospirales > Ruminococcaceae > HUN007. The sequence goes on from JAUNSK010000021.1 coordinate 42,767, forward strand.
TCCGGCCCTTTTACGCAGAGTAGATACCGATATCTGCGAAATAAAAGTTTTTTCTGATCCTGACTTTGTGGTGCATACTACAAAACTTTTGGGCATTTCAAGTGAGACGTTCACAACTCTATGATCATCAGTTGCCTGTTTAAGATAATTTCTTGTATCTTTGCTTATTGATGTATTTTCTATATCGAATATGCCAATTATTTCACGGTCACTGATAGATATCTCATTTCCAAGATGTATATACATGTTTTATACCTGTCTTTTTATTTTCCGGCTTTTAAAATGCCTTCGTTCATTTCAAAAATATTTTCACATTCATGAATTATAGATTTATAATTACAGGTTGTAATAAATACCTGCATACCATCTATTATACTGCATACAAACTTCTGACGGTTCTCATCAAGTTCTCCCATTACGTCATCGAGCAGGATGACCGGAGATTCATCCTTTTGTGCCATATATATCTGGGCCTGCGCAAGCTTCATAACAAGAGCTGTACTTTTCTGCTGTCCCTGAGACCCATAATCTCTTACAGAAAAACCATTGATTCTGAGTGAAATATCATCCCTGTTAACTCCTGTATGTGTGTAACCAAGTCTCAGATCATCACTGATACTGTTTTTAAGCCGGTTATAATAAATATCTGTCATCATCTTATCCGGCTTATCAGGATACTCAAATTTGCTGTTATATATATTAGACTGATATTTTATACTTAGTTCCTCGGTTTTATCTGCTACCTTACTATATAATTCTTGACAATATTTGTCTAAATTAATCACGTATTTATTTCTCATAAAAGAAATATAAGCTCCCGCAACAGCAAGCTGCTGGTCCCATAAATCAAGACTCGCTGTGCTGTCAGTTCCTGAGTTTATATTTTTTATTACTGCATTTCGCTGCATTAGCAGTGTTTCATATTTTCTTATATAATTCATTGATCTTGGAATCAGCTGAGAATAACAGAGATCTATATAACTTCGTCTTTTTTCCGGATTTCCCTTTATAAGATCGATATCCTCCGGAAGAAATGAAATACACTTAAATGCTTCAAATAGTCTGCCTGAGTTTTTCTGCGGAACACCATTAAGAGTTATTAGCTTATTTTTACCGCTTCCTCTGACCATTTTATACTCGATTTGCTGTGTCCTCACAGCATTTTCAAATACAATCTCTATTTCAAACTTATCGCAGTTAAAACCTATATAATCTTTTTCACGTGTACCTCTGAAACTTCTGCATCCGGTTGAGATCCAGACAGCTTCAAGAAGATTAGTTTTTCCCTGAGCATTGCGTCCGTAGATAATGTTAAAGGATTTACCGGGTGAAAAATCTATTTCAGTCAGATTTTTAAATCCGTTTACGACTATTTTTTTTATATACATAAACAGCAGTCTTTCAGTTATTTACTGATTATTCTACATAAACAGTATAATTATTATACTTGACCACATCGCCTGGTCTGACTTTTTTTCCTCTCATTGTACAAACTTCACCATTATAGCTTACTTCACCATTTTGTACAATTTCCTTAGCCTGACCACCGGTCTGCGCAACACCTGAAAATTTAAGCAGGGAATCCAGCTTAATAAACTCAGTTTTAATTTTAACTCTTTTATCCATATTTCACCTTCTAGTTTTTAAGTTGTATAGGCATAAGCAGGAACATAAAACTGTCACCGGTAACAGGAATAACTTTTATAGGCCTGTTAGGTGCTATCATCTGAATTTTTATTTTATCAGTTTCTGATGCTTTAAGGGCATCAAGAAGATATTTGTTATTAAAACCTATTGTAATCGGTTCGCCGTTTATTTCACTTTCAAGCATATCACAGACTTTACCGATTCCTGTCTTGCATTCAACTCTCAGTGAGTTTCCTTCAAAGCTGCACTTAATAGGAGATTTATTTTTATCATTGATAAGAAGTGAACATCTTTCGACACTGTCGCAGAATTCTCTTGTTTTTATAATAATTTCAGTCTTAAAATCAGAAGGAATGCTTGATTTATAATTATGAAATTCACCTTCAAGAAGTCTGGAAATAACCTGATAACCTGATATATCAAAAATTATGTGTTTTGTTCCGACAAAGATTGTACATTCCTTGTCCTCAGAATCTGATAAAAGTTTTGATACTTCATTAAGAGTTTTTGACGGAACAACAAAATTTATATTATCATAGCACTTGATCTGCTCATTTCTGATTGCAAGACGGTAACCATCAATAGCAACCATTCTGAGGAGTCCGTTTTCTATTTCAAATAATTCTCCGGTAAGGATCGGTTTGTTGTCATTTACAGCAACAGCATAATTTGTCTGACCTATCATATTTTTAAGAATACTCTGGGTCATTGTTATAGATGAATTATTTTCGATCTTCGGGAGATCAGGATACTCATCAGCAGGAACTGCTGAAATATTATACTCTGTATTGTTGCCAGTAATAGTAACATTAAGCATTTCATCAATTTCGACATTCAGTTCGTCAGATGACATTCTGCGTATAATTTCGCTGAAGAGTCTTGCGTTAACAATAATGATTCCGCTGTCAGACGAAACAGTGTCAATTTTTGTCTGAATTCCCAGTTCAAGATCATATCCGGTTACTTCAAGACTATTTTCAGATATTGCAAGCTTTATTCCTTCCAGAGCTGCTATATTTGATTTCTGGGGAACAGCTTTTGAAGCGTTAACAATAGCTTCATATAATGCGGTTCTGTTACACCTAAACTTCATAAGAAGATACCGAACCTTTCTCATTTTTATTTTTAAATAATAATAATATAAATAAATATAAATGTTAACAGTTGTTAACAGTCGTAGCAGTAGGGGCTGTGAATTTGTTGAAATGCATCCTGACGTCAGAAAACAGCATGTCCGGAGCATCAACAAGGCTTATTTGAAACAATGTTTAACATGTTGCAATAATTTTTTTTAAGTTTAAATGTTATAAAAATGTTGAGTTGAAACTTAAAACTTGTTGATTATTTTTTTGAAAACTTTTTTTATAAAATTTCATTATATGAAAAGTTTAAAACCTGAAATGTTAACTTGTCAGGTTATTGAACAAATATTCAAAAACGCCTGTTTAAATGTCCTCCTGTTAACGCTGACACTTGAAAATATCGTGTTTTGCCGTTTCAACATCATTTTCAACACTGTGTTGAAAATGATGTTGAAACGTTATTGAAATCTGTTTATTTACCCTTGTCCCTGATATTTTTAATAATATCATCAACCATTTCTTTAAGACTTGGATCCTTTTTCAGATTATGTTCTACATTGTTTACAGCATAAACGATTGTGGAATGATCTCTTCCGCCAAACTCTACACCTATTGCCATAAGTGACATCTGTGTGATCTCCCTTACTACATATATAGCAACCTTGCGTGCATTCGATATCTGGGCTGATCTTTTGTTGGATCTGATATCATCCGGTGTTACGCCATATACATTTGCAACTTCAGCTATAATTTTTTCCACTGTAATAGGAATAGGCTGATCATCATTTAGAATATCACGTATAACACTCTGAGCCATTGCCATTGACGGAGGACTTCCGGCAAGATGCTTAAGAGCTTTAAGTTTTTTTACTGCACCTTCTAGCTGACGTATATTGGTTTTCAGCCTGTTTGCAATAAATTCAGACACTTCGTCAGGCAGATTGAGATTGAGAAGTTCCGCTTTTCTTCTGATGATCGCAATACGTGTTTCAAAATCAGGTATGGAAATATCGGCAATAAGACCCCATTCAAAACGGGTTCTGATTCTGTCTTCAAGTGTTTTAATATCCTTAGGAGGTTTATCTGATGTAAGGACAATCTGTCGTCCGTCCTTATGAAGTTCATTGAATGTGTGGAAAAATTCTTCCTGTGTACTTTCCTTGCCGGCTATAAACTGAACATCGTCGACCAGAAGAACATCAGCATTTCTGTACTTTTCATGAAATGTCGTTGTTTCCTTTTTCATTTTGATTGCATCGATAAGTTCATTTGAAAACGTCTCACCGGTTACATATATAATATTGATGTCGGGATTGTTCTTTTTCATTTCATTTGCTATAGCTGTAAGAAGATGAGTTTTACCGAGTCCTGACGGACCATGAATAAACAGTGGATTATATGTACTTCCATTGTTGTCCTTAGCAACGGCAGTACATGCAGCATAAGCAAACTCATTGGATTTGCCTACTATAAATGTATCAAATGTATAGTCATATTCTGCACCCTCAAAGCTTTTTTCAAGCTGCTGATGCTTTTGCTCTATCTCATCAAAGTTTACCTTAGGTGCAGAAACTTCAGTTTCCTGTGTTGTTACTGCTATATCTACATCAAATCCCAGAATAGCCTTAAAAGCCTGTTTGAATAATGTTTCATAATTTGAAACAAATATATCCTTCTGAAAATCTGTGGGAAAATATAAAGTAGCCTGTTTGCCGTCAAATCCTCTTGTTTCAATTGGTTTTATCCATAGATTGTATGCGGTTTCTTGTACACTGCCTGATTCAACACAATACTTTTTGACACGATCAAAAAGTTCTTCAAAGGAGTTCATACAATTTTAACCTCCTGTTATAATAAGAATACTTGTTTTATATTACTGTTTATAAGCTGATATACGACTATAAACATTTTATAAGATAGTAAGAATCAGTTAATACGCAGTTAACAGTTTACTACTCGTAAAAAAGCTTATTACAATTACAATTACAGATTATTATATCACATTTTTTTAATTATTTCAAGCTGTCAGAAAATATTAAGTTAACACGCAAGCTATAATCATTTTTCTTAGGTCTGTTACAGCAGAAGAGTATGATATTTTATGAATATAGGTTATATAATAGTATTTTTTAATGACTGAATTGTATAAAAAATTAATAAATTTTAAAAATTTCTAAAAACACTTGACATATATTAATGAGTTGGGATATAATTTATTATTGCAAGGCTATGTTATTAATCATGATAGTACAAATTGTGTGCATTATTATGATGCACGGTCATGTGAATTTTTAATTTAAATGATAGGCTACTTTTGTGGTTTAATAGTAATTTTCAAGATTAGGAGGATTTTATAATGAAAAGAACTTATCAGCCAAAGAAACTTCACAGAAAAAAAGAACATGGTTTCAGAAAAAGAATGTCAACCAGAAATGGTAGAAAAGTTTTGGCAAGCAGACGTGCAAAAGGCAGAGCAAGACTGTCTCACTAATTGATGATAATACATCGTGTCAGCGGTGTTAATCATTGCTGACGCGTATTTTCATTTTTTAATGAAATTTTCTTGTAATTTTGTTTATTGATGCTTATAAGACCACAAGAATATTGTGGTCTATTAATTTAAGAAAAGAAAATTATGGTTTATACTGAAATATTAAATAGAAACAGTGATTTTTTAAATTTATATAAAAAGGGTAGGTCTATAGTTTCTAAGTCAGTTGTGATTTATGTACTGGAAAATGGTCTTCCTTATAACCGGTTTGGAATTACTGCAGGAAAAAAAGTCGGAAATGCCGTTATGAGAAACAGAGCCAAACGAATTATCCGTCAGGCTTACAGAGAAAATGAACTGTTGTTTCCTATAGGTATTGATATTATTTTTGTTGCACGCAAGGCCGCATCGGAAGTCAAGTCCACATATCTGAGTACTTATATAAAAAAACAGGCTGTTAATGATATTCAGGCTCTTTTTGTTTATAATGAGGAACAGAAATGAAGAATAATTTTTTTATTCTACTAAAAAAGTTATATCTGTTTCCGCTCAGGATTTATAGAAAATTTATTTCTCCTGTTACACCGCCGTGCTGCAGATTTGTTCCTACATGTTCAGAATATGCTATGATAGCTATTGAGCGTTTCGGAATATTCAAAGGCACTTTACTGGCGGCTGGGAGACTGATTCGCTGTAACCCACTTTGTAAGGGCGGGATCGATAACGTTCCGGATCAGTTTATTTTATTTAAAAATAAGAGACGTAACGGAGGAGAAAACATTTGAAGATTTTAGGATATCCACTAGGCTGGATAATGTATGGCATTTATCACTTGTGCAAAAGTTATGGTTTATCACTGATAATTTTTGCATTACTGACAAAAATCCTGCTGCTTCCGCTTAATTTAAAAAGTCAGAGAAGTGCAGCAAAAATGAGAGCTCTTAATCCTAAAATGGAGAAAATAAAAAAGAGCTTTGCAAATAATCCACAGAGAATACAGCAGGAACAGATGAAGCTGCAGGCAGATGAAGGCGTAAATCCTATGTCAGGCTGTCTGCCGGCACTTATCCAGTTTCCAATACTTTTTGGTATTGTTGAGGTAGTATACAGTCCTCTTTCTCATATTTTAAGATTCAGCAAGGATCTGCTTACTTCAGCAAGCGGACTTCTTCAGAATATGTATGAGGCTACAGGAATAACTCCAACAGGAATACTCAAAACACGTGAGGAACTTGCAATACTTAAGTATGCATCTGATCCTGAGTACAGCAGTTATTTTCAGAGTCTTGGTTCTGATTTCATGGACAAGATCTCAAGTTTTAGTGACAACAATATGTTCCTGGGATTTATTGATCTTGGTTCACAGGCAAATCTTCATCCGGAGGCATGGACTATTGGTGCAATAGCACTTGTAGCGATTCCGGTACTTTCAGGACTGGTAAATCTTGCAACAACAGTTATTTCTCAGATTCAGCAGAAGAAAAACAATCCGGCAGCTGCCACCATGGGCAGCATGAACGTCATGATGTATGCAATGAGTATATTCTACATCTGGTTTTCATTCTCTATTCCTTCAGGTGCCGCATTTTACTGGACGGTTTCAGGAATACTCGGACTTATCCAGATGATATTATTCAATAAGTACTTTACACAGGAAAGATGCGAAGCAATTCTCGAATCTGACAAGATAAAGAACAAAGGCAAAAACAAAAAACCCGGTTTTATGCAGACACTTATGGAACAGCAGCAGCAGGCACTTAACGCACAGAACAATTCCGGCAGTACAGCTACCGGCAGAGAGTTAAGAGATGGTCTGTCAAAAACAGAATACAATAAAGCAAATACTAAAGCAATAAATGAAGCCAGAAGAAGAATGGCTGAAAAATACGGCGATGAGTATACAGATGATGATGAATAAATAATCATAAAATTCGGCAATCAAAGTAAAGGAGTGATCAGAATGAAGGGAATATTCACAGGTAAAACCTTAGAAGAAGCCAAAATGGCCGCTTCATCTTCCTTCGGGGTTGAAATTGAAAAAATTGATTTTAATATTCTGGAAGAACCCCGTAAGACATTATTCGGAAAAATAAAGGGAGATGCAAAAGTAGAAGCTGAGTATAAAGAACCGGCCGAGGTTATTAAGGAGACCGAGTGTGTACATGAAGCTGAACCTGTTGCAGCAAGTCAGCCTGTCAGTGAAAATATTCCGGCAGACAAGGAACAGTGTGCTGTAAATTATATAATGAACATATTTGAAAAAATGGGAGTCAAAGCTGAATACACAACTGAAAAAACTGAAGAAGGAATATCTATTAATCTTCAGAGTAATGATACAAGTTTTGTAATAGGCAGACGCGGAGAAAACCTTGATGCTCTTCAGTACCTTACTTCTATGGTTTGCAACAGAATTGATGATAAATACTACAGAGTAATACTTGACAGCAATGGTTACAGGGATAAGCGTAAAAAGACACTTGAGGATCTCGCAAGAAAAATTTCTAAGACTGTTCTTAAATCAGGAAGATCTACTGCTCTTGAACCGATGAATCCTTACGAGAGAAGAATAATACATTCAGCAGTTTCAGAAATTGAGGGTGTTAATTCCCGCAGCGTTGGTGAAGAACCTTACAGAAAGGTTATCATTTCTTCAACAGTAAAGAGAAATGATAAATACAGAAAAGATCATAAAAAGAAGAACTTCGAGCCTAAGTCTCTTGATCTTAAAACAAGTTTTGAGAAGGATTATAAAAAGCCAAAGCCTGACGATGATGTAAAAGCAGGACTTTACGGAAAAATTGAAATATAAAAATCCATTCCCCGGTGAGTATTCATCGGGGAATAATTTAAGGTGGAAAAAAAATATGAGTACAATTGCAGCAATATCAACACCAAATGCAGTAGGCGGAATATCTGTTATAAGAATTTCAGGAGAAGATGCTATAAGTATTGCTGACATAGTTTTTAAAAGTTTCAGCGGTGCAGCACTGTCATCAATGAAGGGTTACACCTGTGCATATGGAGAAGTAAAAAAGGAAGATCAGAAAATAGATGATGTTATTGCAACTGTATTCAGAAATCCTAAGAGCTATACAGGTGAAGATATTGTTGAGATCTCCTGTCATGGAGGTCTGTATATTACAAGACAGATCCTGAGGATCATTTTAGAGAACGGGGCAGTTCTTGCACAGCCCGGAGAGTTTACAAAGCGTGCATTTCTCAATGGAAAAATGTCTTTGACTCAGGCTGAAGCGGTAATGGATGTCATATCTGCAGGAAGCAAAAATGAGCTCAGACATGCTGTTGCACTAAAAGATGGTGCAATGTTCAAAAAGATCTCAGGGATCAGACAGGATATAACGAGAATTCTGGGGGATCTTGCTGCATGGGCAGATTATCCGGAAGATGATATACCTTATGTTGAACCTGATAAGCTTCTGGCTGAGCTTGAACAGATAAGCTGCGCTTTGACAGTTTTATCTCAGACATATGATTACGGAAAACTTATAAGAGACGGAATAAAAACCGTTATAGTCGGCAGACCAAATGTCGGAAAATCAACACTTATGAACTGTATGAGCGGATATGAAAGAAGTATCGTAACAAATATTCCGGGAACAACAAGAGATATAGTAGAAGAACATATTAAAATAGGAGATCTTACTCTTGCACTGTCAGACACTGCCGGAATAAGAGAAACGGATGATGTCATAGAGAAAAAAGGTGTAGAGATCGCTATTGAAAAAATTTCACAGGCCGATCTTGTTCTGGCTGTTTTTGATGTATCACAGGTTTTATCAGATGATGACAGAAAGATAATTGATTCTGTAAAAAATAAAAATGTAATCATTATTTTAAATAAAACCGATAAGGAACCTCTTCTCGATGAATCATATTTTGATTCTGTATTTTCTTATATCGTTCATATAAGTGCAAAAAACTCTGAAGGTCTGGATGAACTTCAGAAATATCTTGAACAAATGTTTATAAATGAAGAAATTGAAGCTGATAACAGTATTCTAGCAAATGAAAGACAGAAAATCTGCGTAGACTGTTGTCTCAAAAGTGTAAATGAAGCTGCAGATGTTCTCAGAAACGGTGAAAGTCTTGATGCTGTTACGGTTATTATAGATGAAGCTCTGGAGAACTTATTAAAACTGACTGGTGAAAGTGTTACAGAAAGTGTTGTAAATGAAGTTTTTTCACGTTTTTGTGTCGGAAAGTAATATTTATATATCTCAGAAAGGGTAATAGTTAATGAAATATGAAATGGGCAGATATGATGTTATTGTAGTCGGTGCAGGTCATGCCGGCGTTGAAGCAGCACTGGCAAGTGCAAGGCTTGGCTGTAAAACTGCATTATTTACAATATCACTTGATCAGATAAGTAATATGCCTTGTAATCCATCAATCGGCGGAACAGCAAAGGGACATCTTGTAAGGGAGATCGATGCTCTTGGCGGAGAAATGGGTATTGCTGCTGATAAATGTTTTATACAGAGCAGAATGCTTAACAGAGGACGCGGTCCTGCCGTACATAGTTTAAGAGTACAGGCAGACAGAGTAATGTTTCATAATTACATGAAAAAGGTCTGTGAGGATCAGAAAAACCTAGACATAAAGCAGGCTGAAGTAGCTGAAGTTATTGTTGAAGATGGTACTGTTAAAGGGATAATTACTCATCTCGGTGCTAAGTATGAAGCAAAAGCGGTTATTATAGCAACAGGAACATATCTGAGGGGAAAAATACATGTAGGAGAAGTTTCGTATACTGCCGGACCTGATGCGGTAAGGGCGCCTATGTCACTCTCTGAATCACTTAAATCAAGCGGAGTTACTCTCAGAAGATTCAAAACAGGAACTCCATGCAGAGTTCATAAAAGAAGCATAAACTTTGATATTCTCGAACGTCAGGACGGAGATGATGATATTACTCCGTTCTCTTTTGAAACAGATAAGTCATCTCTGAAAAACCAGGTATCATGCTATATCAGCTATACAAACAGTGAAACACATCGTATAATAAAAGAAAATCTGCATCGTTCACCTATGTATTCCGGTCTTATAGAGGGAGTAGGACCAAGATACTGTCCATCGATTGAGGATAAGGTCGTTCGTTTTGCTGACAGGGAGAGACATCAGCTGTTTATTGAACCTATGGGACTGGGTACAGATGAATATTATCTCCAGGGCATGTCTTCTTCTCTTCCTGAGGATGTCCAGCTTGCGTTTCTGAGAACAATAAAGGGACTTGAAAATGTTGAGATCATGAGGCCTGCTTATGCAATTGAATACGACTGCTGTGATCCTACTGAACTTAAACCGACACTTGAGTTTAAAAATATTGCAGGATTATATGGTGCAGGACAGTTTAACGGAACGAGCGGTTATGAAGAAGCAGCTGCACAGGGACTGATAGCAGGTATAAATGCTGCACTGAAAGTTTCAGACAGAGATCAGATCATTCTTGACCGTGCAAGCTCATATACAGGTACACTTATTGATGATCTGGTAACCAAGGGATGCGATGATCCGTACAGAATGATGACATCAAGAAGCGAATACAGACTGTTGCTCAGACAGGATAGCTGTGATCAGAGACTTACACCTATAGGGTATAAAATCGGTCTTATTGATGAGCAGAGATATAAAAGACTCCTTAAAAAGGAAGAAAGCATAAAGCAGGAGTTTGAAAGAGTAAGTACTCTTAATGTTGCACCATCTCCGCTGCTTGATTCTTTTCTTGAGGAGCATGGTACATCAAAAATGAAAACAGGTTGTAAGATGGCGGATCTTATGAGACGTCCTCAGCTTAATTATTTTATGCTTGAACCGTTTGATCCGGGAAGACCAGACCTGAGTTATGAAGTATGTGAGCAGGTTGATCTTAAAATCAAATATGACGGATATATTGAAAAACAGCTTTTACAGGTAGAGCAGATGAGAAAGCTTAACAAAAAACTTCTGCCTGAAGACATTGATTATAAAAAGATCAACGGACTGAGACTTGAAGCCGTTGAGAAACTTTCAAAGTTCAGGCCACACAGTATCGGTCATGCATCACGAATTTCGGGTGTATCACCTGCTGATATATCTGTACTCCTTATATGGCTTGACCAGAATCATAAAAATACTAAATAACAGGAAGGTGCTCTATGCTGCCCGGATACGAAAAAAGTAAAGAATGTTTTGAAAAGTACGGACTAGATTTGTCAGCAGATGTATATGAAAAACTGGATACTTACGCACAAATGCTATGTGAGACTAACAAATCAGTAAATCTGACAGCCATTACAGAGCCATATGATATTTTGCTGAAGCATTTTATAGACAGCATCATAATGGTTAAATATATTGATTTTAAAGATAATATGAGAGTTATAGATGTAGGAACCGGTGCAGGATTTCCTCTTCTGCCTATAAAGATCTATAAGCCGTCTGTTTGTATTACTCTGATTGACGGACTTAATAAAAGAGTTAATTTTTTAAAAGAAGTTTGCAGTAAACTGAATATTGAGGCAGAGTGTCTTCATGAAAGAGCTGAGCTTCTGGCAAAAAAAGAGATGTACCGTGAGCAATACGATATTGCTGTAGCAAGAGCAGTATCACCTATGCCTGTTCTGGCTGAGTACTGTCTTCCTTTTGTTAAAGTAAACGGGTGTCTTTGTTCATTGAAGGGACCAAGTGAAAACATTGATCTTGCTTCAAATGCAATATCTTTACTTGGAGCTGAGATCACCAGTCAGACCGAGTATACTGTAAATGATGAGAAAAGAAAAATTATTATAGTAAAAAAAATATCTCATACTTCATCAAAATATCCTAGAAATTCCAACAAAATTATCTCGAAGCCGCTGTAATAACAGCGGCTTTTGTCATATTGTATGCTTTTATAGATAAAAAAAAGTATGGTAATTATTTCCTAATTGATATATAATAGGATTAATGAAATTTAAATAATTTTCTGAGGCGTTTAAGTCTGAAGGGAGCATTAATAATATGGCAGCATTCTTAAATTTTACAAAGGAAAAGCAAATAAACAAGGTTATACAGATACGTATAGAGGATATTGTTCCTAATCCTCATCAGCCCAGAACAGATTTTGAGAAGAGTGATATTTTTTCTTTAGCAGAAAGTATAAAACAGAATGGGATCTTACAGCCCCTTACCGTAAGAAAAAATGAATCAACGTATGAGATCATCGCAGGTGAACGAAGACTCAGAGCGGCCAAGCTCGCTGAGCTTGACTATGTACCATGCATTGTTATGAATATCAGTGAACGAAACTCTGCAATCCTTGCCCTTGTAGAAAATATTCAGCGACAGGATCTTTCATTTTTTGATGAGGCAAATGCAATTGAAAAGCTTATAAATTACTATGGAATGACACAAGAGGATGCTGCAATAAAACTCGGTAAGGCACAAAGCACTATTGCTAATAAACTGAGACTACTTAAACTGACAAACGAAGAAAAGCTGGTAATAACCCGATATAACCTGACTGAAAGACATGCACGTGCACTGCTTAAGTTAGGATCACCTGAGGACAGAATGGTCATTATAAACAGAGTAGTCAAATACAAGCTTAATGTTGAGAAAACTGAACAGGTCATTGAAGAATACATAGAGAAAAATCATATCAAGGAGAGTTACAGGAAGAGAAGCAAAGTATTTTCAGATGTCAGATTGTTTGTAAATTCAATAAATAAGGCTGTAGAAACAATGAAGGCAGCTGGAATTTCTGCTGATTCATGCAAAATACAGTATGATGATTTTGTAGAATACAGGGTAAGAATACCTATAGAAAAATAAAAATGTTCCACGTGGAACATTTTATAACTGCCGTAAGGCAGTTATTTTTTTGGGATAAAGAAATTTTAAAAGTCGGTAAACATAAATATATAAAAATAATAGTGTTTAAGACAACAAAAATCATTGATCCTGTCACGCTGCCAGTAAAAAAACGTCTCTGTAATAAAAACTAGTGCAATGAATTCTTTACACTGCAAAATATTTGTGATATAATAATACTTGATATTATCAGGTATGGAGAGGAGTGATTATATGGGTAAAATAATAGCAGTCGCAAACCAGAAAGGCGGAGTTGGAAAATCAACAACTGTAATAAATCTTGCAGCATACTTAGGCAGCCGCAATAAAAAGGTTTTATGTATCGATATTGATGCTCAGGGAAATGTAACGAGCGGTTTTGGAATTTCGAAGAAATCAATTCAGTACTCAACATATGATCTTTTTATTGGAAAATGTACTGTTAATGATGCAGTTGTATATACACAGTTTGAAAATGTATATGTAATACCTTCAACATCTGCATTAGCAGGAGCAGAAATAGAAATAATGAATCTGGATAACAGGCTGAAAAGACTTAAAATGCAGATACTGTCATGCAGACACGAGTATGATTATATATTCATTGACTGTCCGCCGTCCCTGAGTCTGATTACTCTGAATGGTCTGATTGCTGCAGACAGTGTCCTTGTTCCGCTTCAGTGTGAGTTTTTCTCTCTTGAAGGACTTTCACAGCTGACAGAGATCATAAGACGCGTAAAGTGCAGTGATAATCCTTCAATTGAAATAGAAGGAATACTATTTACAATGTATGATCCAAGACTGAATGTCACAAACATGGTAGTTAATGAAGTTAAAAAATACTTTCCGGGATGTGTGTTTGAAACAACAATTCCTCGAAATGTACGACTGTCTGAGGCACCAAGTCATGGCATGCCGGTAATGTACTATGATAAAAATTCAAAAGGTGCTCTTGCATATGAGAAGCTTGGTATGGAACTTTTAGGAGAAAAATACGAAGAAAAACCAAAGAAAAAGGGTTTTCACCTTAATCTGAAGAAGAAAAAATAAATACATATCTTAAAGGGGGACTGTTATGGCATCAAAGAGAAGCGGATTAGGCATAGGACTTGAAGCATTGTTTGATAATAACTGTTCAGATATAAATGTTAAAAAGACACTCAGAACTTCTGAACTTGAGCCAAACAGACTTCAGCCAAGAAAAACATTTAATGAGGACAGTATAGCATCATTAGCTGAGTCAATAAAGGAACATGGAATTATTCAGCCGCTGCTTGTCAGACCTTTTCATAATACATATCAGATTGTTGCAGGTGAAAGAAGATGGCGTGCTGCGAGAATGCTCGGTATTGATGAAGTGCCGGTAGTTATAAAAGAACTTACCGATATTGAAGCTGTTCAGGCAGCTTTAGTAGAAAATCTTCAGAGAGAAGACCTGAATCCGATAGAAGAAGCTCTGACTTATAAGGATCTTATAGATAACTATAGTATGAAACATGAAAATCTGGCAAAAGTAATTGGTAAATCCAGATCATCTATAACTAATTCTTTAAGACTTCTGACTCTTCCGGAAGAAGTACAGGAACTTATCAGAGATCAGTCAGTATCAGTAGGACATGCTAAAATACTTGCGGGTCTTGACGATAAGAATCTGATAATTGCTCTGGCTGCAAAAGTTGCTGAAGGTCGTCTTACTGTTCGTGGTCTTGAAAATGAAATATCAAAACTGTCAGAACAGGAAAATAAGGAAGAGGATACTGAAATTAAAATAGACAGTTATTTTAAAGAAATGGAATTAAGTCTTAAAGAAAAATTAGGACGAAAAGTGAGTGTAAAACATACTCATAATAAGGGTGCGCTTATATTAGAATTTTATGACAAGGATGATCTTTCATCACTTGCCAGTAAACTAGTAAAATAAAAAATAGAAAGAGAGTTTTTTTAATGTTAGATAAGAATTTTGTAAGAGAGAATCCCGACGTTGTAAAACAGAACATAAAAAATAAATTTCAGGAGAATAAATTACCTCTTGTTGATGAATTTATTGAGCTTGATAAGAGAAACAGAGCTATCAAACAGGAAGTTGAAGTACTTCGTGCAGAAAAAAATAAGATCTCAAAGCAGATAGGTTTACTTAAGCAGCAGGGCAAAACAGATGAAGCAGAAAAAGCTTTGTCACAGGTTGGTGCAAATTCAGAACGCATTGATGCTTTAACCGAAGAAGAAAAAGAAGTTGAAAAAAGAAGCAAAGAAATATTAATGAAAATCCCTAACATTATTGATCCGTCTGTTCCTATCGGTAAAGATGACACAGAAAATGTTGAGATAGAGAAGTTTGGTGAACCCGTTGTTCCTGACTATGAAATTCCTTATCATGCAGATATAATGGAAAAATTCAGTGGTATTGATATTGTAACTGCCAGAAAAGTGGCAGGCAACGGATTTTATTATCTTATGGGAGATATTGCAAGACTTCATTCATCAGTACTTGCATATGCAAGAGATTTTATGATCGACAGAGGATTTACTTATTGCATTCCTCCATATATGATAAGAAGTGACGTTGTTACTGGTGTAATGAGTTTTGAAGAAATGGATGCTATGATGTATAAGATTGAGGGAGAAGATCTTTATCTTATCGGTACCAGTGAACATTCAATGATCGGTAAGTTTATTGATACTATAAATCCTGAAGATAAACTACCATATACTTTTACAAGCTACTCACCATGTTTCAGAAAAGAAAAAGGTGCTCATGGCATGGAGGAAAAAGGTGTTTACAGAATACATCAGTTTGAAAAACAGGAAATGATTGTTGTATGCAAACCTGAGGACAGCAAGATGTGGTTTGAGAAACTGTGGAAAAATACAGTTGATCTGTTCCGTTCTCTTGATATTCCTGTACGTACTCTTGAGTGTTGTTCAGGAGATCTAGCAGATCTTAAAGTCAAGTCGATAGATGTCGAAGCATGGTCACCAAGACAAAAGAAGTATTTTGAAGTAGGAAGCTGTTCAAATCTTGGTGATGCTCAGGCAAGAAGATTACAGATACGTGTTCGTGACAGTGAAGGTAAAAAGTACTTTGCTCATACACTTAACAACACTGTTGTTGCACCTCCACGTATGCTTATTGCATTCCTTGAAAATAACCTGCAGGAAGACGGATCAGTAAAAATTCCGGCAGCTCTTGTTCCATATATGAAAAAAGAAGTGCTTATTCCAAATGACAAATAACTTCAGTGCAGAGACATATGATAAGAAAAGAGTCTATTTTTATGAATGTGACTATCTTGGCAGGTTAAAGCTATCCGAAATACTTAAACTGTCAGCTGAACTTGCTGGTTTTGATTATACCAGAAAAGGATTTTCACATGAGTATCTATGGGACAGAGGTATGGTTTTTCTCGTCAACAAGGTCAGCTTCAGAATAAACAGTTATCCGTCAAATCAGCAAAAGCTTATATCTTCAACCTGGGAGGAGCCCACTAAGGGTGCAGTATTTCCACGTGGTTTCAGGATAATGAATGAACAGAATGAAGTACTGATACAGGGTGTTACCTCGTGGATACTTGTAGATCCGGTCTCCAGAAAGATCATCAAACCGTCTAAGGTTAATTTTGATATGCCGAAAATTTCAGACAGATTAAATCCGGCACTTGAGGCAGGAAAAATAAAATATAGTGATCTGCAGTATGCCGGCAAGAGAATTGTCAGAATATCAGATCTTGATTCAAACGGACATGTTTATAATTCTGTATACGCAGACATTGCATGTGATACGATGAATGAGACAGAGTATAAACAAAATGTAGTAAACTTCAGAATCAACTATATAAATGAAGCACATCTCAATGACTGCATAGAGTTGTATAAGCAGCAAGACAAAGACAGACTTGTGGTCATAGGTAAAACAAACGAGAGAATATGCTTTGAAACCGAATTTTTATATTAATAACAAAGACAAAATGTCTCATGATCGATGATTATCAGAGGACATTTTGTCTTTGTTTTTTGTTCTGAAAAATAACTGTGATTAATATGTTATATTATAGAATATACAGGTACCTGTTTTGACAGATATTCATATTATATAATGAGCCAGATAATTAAAATATTATGTTTAAAAACTTTTTTTGTGGCAATGATATAAACATAAAATATAAAATTAAAAAGGCTTTTTAAAGGGGTGTAATTATGTCTGTCAAACGAGGAGAAATATACTACGCAGATTTAAGTCCTGTAGTAGGCTCAGAACAGGGTGGAGTTAGACCGGTACTTATCGTTCAGAATGATGTAGGAAATAAACATAGCCCGACTGTAATTGCAGCAGCAATAACAAGTCAGCGTGACAAGGCAAAGCTTCCCACACATATCGAACTTAATGCTTTAAAATACGGTCTTGCAAAAGACAGTGTTGTATTACTTGAGCAGATACGTACAATAGATAAAAAAAGATTAAAAGAAAGAATGGGAGAACTGGATAATCAATCAATGAATAAGGTTGACAATGCATTATCTATAAGTTTCGGTCTTGATACTATAGGTTGAGCCATACTATATAATCGATGTTTATAATACATTTAAATAATAAATAAAACTATACAGAGATCAGTTTCTCTGTATAGTTTTATAACCGGACATTAAATAAAATCACTGCACTGTATAACACATGTTCTCATAAAGCAGTGTATCACCTATGTCAGCACCAAATGGCAGAAGAGCCATAGCAACGAGAATAGTATCTCCTGTATCAGGTCTTCTGAGAGTTGCGTAATCTCCTGCAATGTCATCAATAATGTATATTACAGATTCCATGTTCCTACTCCTTCTGATATATTGTTATTTTATTATAATATATTATTATGGTGATGTAAAGATTAAGCTTTAATTATTAGTCTTTATTATTATTAAATAAAGATATAATACAATTAAGAACAGGGATTGAAGCTGAAAAAGCAAGTGCAATTCCAAGTAGTTTTCTCGAAAGAGCAACAGTACCGAAGACAAGCTGAAGAGGTGGAAAATATACTGACATTGAAACGATAATAAGTGAAAGAAGAACAGCGCCGATCAGTTTCATGTTATTGAAATAGCTTACGGTAAATATGTTTCCCTTTTCAGATTTACATTCAAATACATGAATAAGCTGAGATATTATAAGGGTAATCAGAGCTGCAGTTCTTGAACTGTCAATGTTTCCTGTAAGACGAAGAACAGTAGAAAATGACCCAAGAGTACAGATACCTATAAGTATGCCTCGAAATACAATCCTGCTCATCAGTCCGCCTGCAAAAAAACTTTCTGTTGATCTTCTCGGGGCTTTTTTCATTTCATTGCGGTCCAGAGGTTCCATACTCAGACATACTGCCGGAAGTCCGTCAGTAATAAGGTTTACCAGCAGAAGCTGTGTAGGCAGAAGAACTATAGGATATCCCATTATTATTCCTGCAAACATAGTCAGAACTTCGCCTATATTACATGAGAGAAGGTATCGTACAAACTTTTTGATATTTGTATATATGCATCTTCCCTGTTCAACAGCATGGACAAGTGTTGCAAAGTTATCATCAAGAAGTACTACGTCTGCAGCTTGTTTAGTTACATCTGTTCCAGTAATACCCATTGACACGCCAACATTTGCTTCCTTTATAGCAGGAGCATCGTTTACTCCGTCACCTGTCATTGTTACAATGCACCCGCGTGCTTTATATGCTTTAACTAATCTTAATTTATGAGAAGGATTTACCCTGGCAAATACAGAATACTGATTGATAGTGTCCTGCAGCATGCTGTCACTCATTGCATCAAGCTCACTTCCGGTTATCGCTTTTTTATCACGAAGAATACCTGCCTGTTTTGCAATAGCTACTGCTGTGTTTTTATGATCTCCTGTTATCATTACAGTTTCTATATGTGCACTGTGGCACACTTTTATTGCTTTCTTTGCCTCTTCACGAAGAGGATCAATCATAGCTGTCAGACCCAGAAAAACCATACCACCGGGACTGGTTTCAACACTGCTGCACAGCTTTGTTGAAAAAGCGAGTACTCGTTTTGCATCATCAGAGTACATACGGAATTTATCTTCTATAATAGTTTTAATTCCCGGAGTAAGAGGTCTGACTTCCTTGTTTATCTCTATAAAAGAACATCTGTCCAGTATTACATCAGGAGCGCCTTTGGTAATGCATATTTTATCACCGTTTTTGCATTTTACAGTTACTGACATACATCTTGTCTGAGAATCAAAAGGATCTTCATCGACTATTTTATATTCTCCCATTATATTTTCTGAGCGGATATTGCCTTTTGCTGCGGCTATAAGAAGAGCAATTTCTGTAGGATCACCGGTTACAGACCATTCACCTGTTGCACTGAGATTTCCTCGGTTGCGTGTTATCTGAGCAGACGATGATGAGATTGATGCATTATTGCAGAGAACACAGGATTTTAAAAGCTTGTTCAGTGTTGGGAAACTGACTGGATTAACAGAAGTACTCGCATCAGTTGAAATAGAACCTGATATTTTATATCCCAGACCGTTTAGCCTGAATTCACGCATATCAGTAAAAATATCTGTGACAGTCATTTTATTTTCTGTAATAGTTCCAGTTTTATCTGAACATATTACTGAGGTGCATCCTAGTGTTTCTACACTGTGAAGCTTGTTCACGAGAGCTTTCTGTTTGAGCATTCTGCTGACAGCAAGTGCAAGAGATATAGTTACTGTAGCCGGCAGACCTTCAGGAATAGCTGCAATTGCAATTGTTATGCCGGTCATAAGCATAGTGAACACATCTTCTCCACGCATGATACCAGCAAGAAAGACTATAATACAGACAGCCATACATATAAGAGCAACTACCTTACCAAGTTCACCAAGTCTTTTCTGAAGAGGTGTCTGGTCGTTCTGGATCTCTGATATCATATGTGATATTTTACCCATCTGAGTGCCCTTGCCTGCTGCTATAACTCTCGCTTTTGAATGACCTTTAGTAATAATTGTACCTGCGTACAGTATGTTGGATTTATTTAATGAATTATCATTGTCAGATATGTTTCCCGGACTTTTTGATACAGGTACCGGCTCACCTGTCAGTACGGATTCATCTGCAAATACACCTGATGAACTCAGAATAACACAGTCAGCAGGAACTCTGTCACCCGTATCAATCTCTATTACATCACTTACCACTATTTGGGAAGCATCTATGGTTGTCAGATGACCGTCCCGGTACACCTTTGCTGTCGGAGATGTAATTTTTTTAAGTGTCTCAAGTGTTTTTTCTGTCCGGTATTCCTGAATAAATCCCAGTATAGCATTAAGAAGAACTATCAGAATAATTGTTATAGAATCATATATTTCTCCAAGCAAAACAGATATAACAGTAGCAACAAGGAGAATCATAACCATTACATCTTTAAATTGTCCGATAAATATTTTTACAGGCTGAGATTTTTTGTCTTTTGCAAAAGTATTTGTTCCATTGCTCTCTATTAGTTTTTTAGCCTGAGATGTTGAAATTCCGGTCATAAGATAGCTCCTTTTATTTAATAATTATTGATTTTTTTTGTGTACCGATTACTTGATATAAATATATATTCTATAAAAAAGTAACATATTACCATGTTTAATATATGTTGAAAAACTAGTTGAAAGTGTTGAAAATAGTCTGGAAATAAGAAAAACTGCAGTCTTTAATAAGCTAAAGACTGCAGTTTTATCAACAGTTAAATAGTATATTGTTGAAAACTATATCTTAAGGAGTTTCTGTGCATTTTTATAAAATATCAGATCCTTTTCTTCCTGCGATAGTTCCAGATCGTTTATCATCATAATTTCATTTGCCGGGTCGTCCCATGGACAGTCGCTTCCGAACAGAATTCTCGGGGCACCATGTTTTTTTATTATCCTGAATAATTGTTCCTTTTCTATGGCGCGTGATATAACCGACACATCAAAGAAGAGTCTGCCTTCTTTGCCGCAAAGATATTTTTCAACCATATCCCAGTGGTACATACCGCCTCCGTGGGCAAGTATCATGGTCATATCGTTTACCGCATCAAAAGCACGTGCTGCGGCATCAGGCATACAATGAATTATATCAGGAGACAACGGGTCATATCCTGCATGTATCAGAACAGGAAGGTCAAGCTGTGCACATTTTTTATATATAGGAAACATTTTTTCGTCATCTACGAAAAAGTTCTGATAGTCAGGATGAAACTTTACACCATAAAGGTTAAGTGATTTAATTCTTTCAAGCTCTTCAAATACATCAGGTGCATCAGGATGAACACTTCCAAACGGGCAGAAAAAATCATTGTTTAAAGATGCAGCCCAGTTATTAATTGTTTTTTGCTGAGTGGGTTTTGTTGCAACAGGAAGAAGAACTGCACGTGATATGCGGCTTTCTCTAAGTACACTCATAAGACCGTTTACGGTACCATCAGTACATGGACCTATTCCTGTTTTAGCTGCAGTTTCTGTCAGACTGCTCATTGCTCTTTGTGCAATACGGTCATCAAACGCATGAACATGAAAATCTATATACATACAAAAATCATTCCTTTCTTATTGATTATAACATAAACTTATAATAAAATCAGCATAATGATAAAATTCATTTATTTGTATAAGTAAAAAATTCGTATTACCTATTGCTTTTTTGTCTGATTATTGTTAAAATAAGAGTTGTGGATATTAGAAGACTAATACCTAAATTAAGTGTGGAGGTGCTTTAAAATGGCATATAAAATTTCTGATGAATGCATCAGCTGTGGTGCATGCGAAAGCGAATGTCCAGTAAGTGCTATTTCTGCTGGTGACGGCAAGTATGTTATCGATGCTGATACATGCGTAGAATGTGGTGCATGTGCAGGTGTTTGCCCTGTTTCAGCTCCAAGTGCTGACTAATAGTTATCATTTAAGATAACAAAATCTGGTCTCTGGTTACAATCAGGGACCTTTTTTTTACACTTTCTTTTATGTTGTTTAAAAAAACAAATTTATTTTGTATAATGATACAACTATATTATTTAGTATTGAAAAATAATCAAAAAAATGATAAAATAAATAAGTAATTATACATAGAACATAATCTAAGTGGAGGTTTTTATGAAAAAGAAAATTTTTATTATTGCTCTTGCACTTTCTCTGACTATGATGTCTGCAGCAGGTTGCGGAAGTAAAAAAGTTACTACTGTGACTAATGAAGGTGCACAGACAACTATCGCACAAAAGGTTTTACCTCCAGGGGTAGAATATACGGCAGATATCGGTAAAGAATTTATCTACGAAAACGAAAACATATCAATTACTTTTGAAGAAATAGACCAGACATCAAAACCAGCACAGGATGGCAGAACATGTATGGCATTGATATTCAGTGCGGTAAATAACAGCGACAAAGCAATAACAATTACTATGCTCGATGATTTTAAAGTTTTTCTGGACGGAACAGAAATTACTTTTGACAAACTCTTCAGTGCTGTATCAGCTGCAACTGCTACACAGTTACTTGAAGGTATGACAAGATATGATGCTACTATTGAAAAAGGTGAATCAATAAAGGGCTTCGTTCCATTCCAGGTATATGGTCAGGACTGGACAACCATGGTTGTACAGTATAAACCGGATGCTGAAAATTCAAATGACTATATTAAGTATGAAGTTAAAAAATCTGATATAAAAGAGATTTTTCCTAATTAAAAAAATTCCTCAATTTCAAAAAAGAAATTGAGGAATTTTTTTTATTCAATTGTAACTGACTTAATTTTTTGTTCATTAACCGGTTTATCATTTCTGTCTGTTTTCTGTGAAGCAATTTCATCTACAACTTCAATGCCTTCTATTACCTTACCGAATGCTGCATACTGTCCGTCAAGATGAGGTGCATCTTTATGCATAATAAAGAACTGAGAACCTGCGGAATCAGGCATCATTGAACGAGCCATAGATATAACGCCGCGTGTATGCTTTATATTATTTGCCACTCCGTTTGCTGAAAATTCACCCTTGATATTCCATCCAGGTCCGCCTGTTCCGGTTCCAAGAGGACATCCACCCTGAATCATAAAACCTTCAATTACTCTGTGGAATACCAGACCATCGTAAAAACCCTGCTTAACCAGTTTTTCAAAGTTCTCCACAGTTATCGGAGCTTTATCAGGATACAGTTCGAGCTTGATCTTTTTGCCGTTTTCCATTTCAATTACAACCATAGTATAAAATTCTCCTAAGTCTATTTTTGCAATCACCTGAAAACATATATCCAAAATAATTGCATAATCAATTATATAATAAAATTAAATTTTTTGCAATACCAAGAAATTTTCTTTAAAATAAATGATTTGAATATAAATTATAATCACGGATAAAATAAATTTAAAGAATATTTTACAGGGAGTGTTTAAATGTCAGGAGAAAAACCAAGAAACACATTTATTTTTAAAAATCCTCCTTCAATAAAGTCTTTTGCCAGTGTAGCATCAGATAAAGAATCAGAAGGACCGATGGGAAAATATTTTGACAAGTGTGATGATGATCCTTATTTTGGGGAAGACACATGGGAAAAAGCAGAAAGCAGACTTCAGAAAACAGCAGTTCAGATAGCCCTGCATAAAGCGGGTCTTGATGCAAGTGATATAAATTTTATGTTTGCCGGAGATCTCATTAATCAGTGTACCGGAAGTACTTACGGAATAAGAGATTTTTGCATACCTTACTTCGGAATTTTCGGGGCTTGTTCTACTATGGCAGAAGGTCTGCTGCTGTCAGCTATGATGATGAATGCCGGATATGGAGATTATCTTCTTAATTCTACTTCATCACATTTTTCAACTGCAGAAAAACAGTTCAGATTTCCTCTGTCGTATGGCGGACAGCGTACGCCGACTGCACAGTGGACATGTACTGCATCAGGCAGTATAATTTTATCTCATGAAGATACTAAACCATATGTCAGGGGTGGTACTGTCGGTACAGTTGTTGATTTCGGAATAACTGATGCTAATAATATGGGCGCAGCTATGGCTCCGGCTGCAGCTGATACAATAAAAAAACATCTTGAAAATACAGGAACCAAACCAGAGGATTATGACGCCATTATAACAGGAGATCTTGGAGAAGTGGGAAGCAAACTGATGAATGAACTTCTGATGAAAGAAAAAATCGATATTCAGTCTGTTCACAAGGACTGCGGTGTTATGATGTTCGACGGTAAAAAGCAGGATACTCATGCAGGAGGATCAGGATGTGGATGTTCAGCAAGTGTATTATGCGGATATTTTTTAAATGAAATGAAAGACGGAAATATCAATAATATACTGTTTGCCGCAACAGGTGCCCTTATGTCACCAATGCTGGTTCAACAGGGAGAATCTATCCCGTCGATATCTCATCTGGTTCACATATCAAATTCAAAAACTTAAAGTTTAGAAAGGATATACTGAATATGAGTATATTATATGCTTTTCTGGTAGGAGGATTACTGTGTGCGATAGGACAGATTTTGATTGACTATACAAAACTGACACCTGCCAGAATACTTGTTGCCTATGTTGTTGCAGGAGTAGTTTTATCAGCTTTTGGATTATATAAGCCTCTTGTAGATTTTGGAGGCGCTGGTGCAAGTGTACCTCTTACCGGGTTCGGACACCTGCTTGCTGAAGGCATACGAAAGAGTGTTGATGAAAAAGGATTTTTAGGAGTATTTACAGGAGGTTTAACTGCATCATCAGGAGGAATTGAAGCGGCCCTTCTTGCCGGTCTTGCCGCAGCAGCAATATTTAAACCAAAAGAAAAGTAAAAAAGTTCTACGTGGAACATCTGATAAGAGTATTGATGAAATTCAGCAAAAAGACTATCTATTGACATAATAACCATAATTTTCATTTATATTAACAAATTTACTTTTTTATATTGACAAAACAAGAAAAATAAGGTATAATTCCTATAGTGCAATACTAATGAACCTTTATGGAATCAGGTGTATTATAATTCAGCCTTGTGTTGCCCACATGTTCTGCTGAATTAGCATGATCCTATACTAATCTTTAATTAATTTATCATCCTGTTAGTTTTAGAATTATACAAATTCTAAAAGTATCAGGATATTTTTTTTAAGTTGATGTTTGTAAGGTATTGTGATATAATATATTGCGTGGAGGTGGAAATTTGAAAAAAAAAGAAATAAATTTTTTAAATAAAAAGAGTAAATCCAAAAAATCTAAAATCAGTTATTGTGGTTTACTGCATGTAGGATATAGTATCTCATACCCTAAGCTTGTTGGAGTAGGGTTTATTATTGTTATTATGGTTGGCTGTATTCTTCTTATGTGCCCGTTTTCAAGCAGGGATGGAACAGCAACACCGATGTTTGACGCACTATTTACAGCAACCTCTGCAACATGTGTAACAGGTCTTGTAGTGTGTGATACATACACTCACTGGAGTCTGTTCGGACAAACCGTTATTATTTTGCTTATACAAATAGGCGGCCTGGGTTTTATGACTATCATAACAATGTTTTCGATCATGCTTAAAAGGAGAATAGGTCTGAAAGAGAGAAGTATTCTTCAGGAGAGCGTAAGTACTATGCAGCTTGGCGGCGTAGTAAGGCTGATAAGAAAAGTTGTTCTGGGGACTTTTATGTTTGAGGGGATCGGAGCTGTACTGCTGTCAATAAGGTTTATACCCAGAATGGGTTTTGTCCGGGGCATTTTTAATGGGATATTTATGTCGATATCTGCTTTCTGCAATGCAGGTTTTGACCTGAACGGAAAATACGGTGAATATTCCTCTCTCGTCAGCTTTCAGGATGATGAGATTGTCAATATTGTAATTATGCTGCTCATACTTATCGGGGGAATAGGGTTTTTTGTATGGGACGATATACACAGATATAAGTTAAAGTTTAAAAAATATCAGCTTCACACCAAGATCGTTCTTACACTGACTCTATGGCTTACAATAGTTGGTGCAGTGTTATTTTTTTGTTTTGAATATGATAACACAATAGCGGACATGTCGCTTTCAGATGCAGTAACCACTTCATTTTTTTCATCGGTTACACCAAGAACTGCAGGGTTTAATACAGTTGATACAGCTGATCTTAAACCGGCAAGCAAGCTGCTTACTATAATATATATGTTTATCGGAGGAAGCCCTGGGTCAACAGCCGGAGGTGCTAAGACAACAACAGTTGCAGTATTGTTTATATCTGCATGGTCAACTCTCAGGAATTCAGATGACTGCAATATATTTAACAGACGGCTTGAAAATGAATCAATAAGAAAAGCAACGTCTGTTATTACTGTTAACAGTATATTGATTATATTGTCCATTTTAATTATATCATTTATTCAGAGTGAGCTTAATCTGGTAGATATAGTTTTTGAAGTGTTCTCCGCAATAGATACTGTTGGTATGACTACAGGAGTTACAAGAGAACTCACTACCGTACCAAGAATAGTAATCATGATCCTTATGTACTGCGGACGAGTCGGAAGCGTATCATTTGCCCTTATGTTCACGGAAAACAGAAAATTTATTTCAGTTAAAAATCCTGTAGAAAAAATAAATGTCGGATAAAGACTTGCAGGATTGAAAGGAACGCATATGAAATCAGTATTAGTTATTGGCTTAGGACGTTTCGGCATGCATCTTATCTATAGATTTCATGAACTCGGTGATCAGGTAATGGCTATCGATCTCAACGAGGAAAAAATACATGAAGCAATGCCTTTCGTAGTAAGTGCAAAAATTGCAAACTGTGCAAAAGAGGAGACAGTAAAATCTCTTGGTGTACGCAATTTTGATATTTGCTTTGTTTGTGTTGGACATGACTTTCAGAGCAGTCTGGAAATAACCTGTCTGTTAAAAGAAATGGGAGCAAACAGAGTAATAAGCAAGGCAAGCAATGCTTTTCATGCAAAATTTCTTGAGAAAAACGGTGCAGACGAAGTCGTTTACCCGGAAAAATACAGTGCTGAGAAGTTTGCTACTAAGTACAGTGTAGATAATGTTTTTGATTATATTGAGCTGACCGATGATACAGCAATTTATGAGATTCCTGTGGTACCCTCATGGATAGGCAAAAGTATAGTAAATCTTGATATAAGACAGAGATACAAAATAAACATACTTGCAATAAAAAAAGATGAGAATATTCAGGCTATGCCAGGAGCAGATTATGTATTTGCAACTGATGACCATTTAGTGATCCTCGGACATCAGAAAGATGTAGAAAAGCTTCTGAGATTTAAAGAAAATAAAAAATTGTTTTAAAAAAATGGTTCACATCAAAATCTGATGTGATATGTACCCAGATTTCTGGACACATTGATTTATGAATTAGACACAACACAT
>JAUNSK010000002.1 GCA_030539275.1 Oscillospiraceae bacterium
CATGAATGTTTACGCTCACGCAACAAGGGAAGCAAAGCGAAGTTCCGCTAAACTTTTGGACAAGGTTGTGGGGCAATAATAAAACTTTCCCTTGTAGATTGCTCATAAGGGCAAAAACAAGGGAAAATACATAGAAGTTCAAGTTGACAGGCTCGGCGAGCCTTGAAAAATAAGGAAAGTTCACAGAAAATGTTTACAAACTCCGATTTGTCGTGCTTTGCCTGATTGATACAACTGGCTTGTCCACATATTAAACATTATGCGTAGTTTATGATTATTAATATTTCAAATACTTCCTAACTATCTCTAAGAATTCTCCAATGTCAGAAAAGTAGTTCGGATATGCAAGTTTTAATGTCTGAAATGATGATACTCTCACGAGTACAGCATCAATTCTTGATTCGGAACGTTCACTTTCAATTTGGCCATATATTTCATTTGCGGTTTCAATTTGACTTGGCATAAAGTATTTTATCGACAGGTGCTTGGTATTGTAATTTAGAATTAAAATATAATATCCTTGATGCTTAAATTTCTTTTGTTCTTGATTATCAACAGCAACTCGTATTGCGCTTAACATATCAAGAAAGTTGCATCGGCTGTTTATTTCTTCTAATTCAGATACCAGTTCGTTGATGTCCTCAATTGTACCTGGAACAATCGGTTGGTTTTCCTTGATAGCAAAGAGAGACGAAATCAACACAAAAAATCTTTTTATATCTTCTGAGCCTTGTCCAGATTTAATTGCTTGTTTAGTAAACAGTCCCATTGTTTCAACAGCAGTGGCCCACAAGTGCTGTAGGTGCGTTCGATATTGTATTTCAATAAGCATATTTCTATTATATGTATCATTGGTATCACTGTAATACTTATAGACCATATGTAAACTTCGGTATCCAGATGGTTTAGGATGTGCTATATAGTCGTATTTATCTTGGAAAACATGGCGTTTTCTTGAATTATCGTATTTTTGGGCGAAGCTATAAACATCACTTACTGTTGGAACAATAAATCTGCATCCACCTAAATCTTGCATTTCCCAAAGACTCATTGAATGTTCTCTACTTAATTTTTTGATAATGGAGTCTATTCTTTTCAAACGTTCTGCCACAATAATATCATCATTACTATTTGCCATTCTGCGTAAATGCATGTAAATGACATGCAGTGGAAAAGCGTGCGCTGCTCTCCAGTTGTCAATTACGGTAATAGCTTCTGCAATTTGTTCTTGAGATGACTCGGCGTTTTTTATGATTTTTCCAGACCTGATTATTTTACTTCTGGAGTATTCAACCTGTTTCCACTTTTGACGTTGGATGTTTTTCATTACTATCAATCTCCCATAATCATTTTAAACTTCCCATTATTGCTATAATATGCTTGTACACCTTATAAACATCATGCGCAATTAAGACCTCTATTGAACTATGCAAGGCATGCTTTGCTATAGACTTCCCAAGATTTTAAGTTCTTTCGCTCTACCACTGTGCTTAATATAATGAGTTGCGGACGCAAGAACTTCTCCAATTTTATCTGGAATGGAAGTTTTCTTGCTAACTGACGGCTGGACAATATAAATAGTAACTGCCATGGTTCTGTTCTCTCGCAACAAAACACTTAGGGATTTCAAGTCTCCTTTAACAAACTTCTCTAGTGGATTAGAACTGTTTTTAACTCGATTATTAATTGTATTAAGCAGAACGTTTTTGTCTTTAATCCATATTGTGGATTTGATTGCCTGTTGCGAAACCTCATAAACATCATTTACACTTGAATTGTATTTGGTGCCCTTCATTGCTTTAACATGATACAAGTTTACAAATACAGTATTTGTAGTGTCGTTGGTACTGAAGGTAACAAAATCAGCTATTTCACCTGTTCCATGATCAAAAATGATATGTGAAAATGTGCCGTCTCCTACAAGGCGGTCTCTTAAAACAGTTTGTATTGACTTTCCTTCCTTTGATGGTTTTGAACACTCATTATGAATATTCGTTCCTAATGAAATCCAGTCAACAGCCGTGATGTGATCAGGATTGAATACTATAGCAGCTTTGTCGCCGGTCAATAGTTCGTCACCTACTATTACCGTGTCATCAGTTGTTTTAAATGTCAAAGGATGTGATGTTAAATATTGCGGCAGCGATACTTGGAGTCTTCCATCATGTACAGTTAAATTCTCATCGTTAGAGCGGTAATTGCCCTCTAAATCACAGTATATGAGCTCAGAAATTTCATTTATAGTTGCTTGAAGCGACAAGAGCTCAGGATCTACTGCAACAAGTGTTATATCTAAATCTGTAATCAGATAGTGTTCCTCCGCGTGCCCTTTAATACTTATCGAAGGAGGTGATATATACGATTTTTCAGGCAGAAAACAAAACATAACATTCTGCGGGTATTTTACATTTTTTTTAGGAATTGGGAGTAAATCGTAATTTGTCCCCGTTTTAACAACGAGAGTACTATTTACAATTTTCTTTCCATTCTCATCACACCAAGCTATATAATCAGGTATAGAGCAATATGAACTGCTCCAAATCTTTGAACCACTACTATAACCGATTGTTATATCCCTGTCGCCATCTTGAGCCTTACAAAATGCATGTCCTGCTGAAACCATTTTTCCCGTTGTCTCATCAATTGAAGCCGCCGTATTTGATCCTGCAACTATCCTATAAGACTCCCCTGCTTCAGAATATCTGTTTTGCATGCCAGTATTGAAGAACTCATAATTCTGCAATTCTCCCAAGACTCTATTCATTTCATTTCTTTGAAGCTTTTGATAATTTCCCGAAAAGGAATCAACTATAGTTTGGTACATAAACTCGCTTTTATCTTGTGAATAAATGAATAATAATCCTGTCTCTTTTTGAAAATGCACGATAAACAAGTGAATATCTAAATTACTTATTTGATTTCCTTCAAGCCAAAGTGGAGATTCCCTTACATATGCAATGCCAACTATCGTGTTATCTTCTTTGTTTCTGTATACGTTGTTATTTATATTACATATTTCTGGAAAGTCAGCATCTATTCTGAAATTATCTATTTTAAATATTTTAGCATGACAATTGGGCCTGACATTATGGAGTGAAAGCAGACCTTCATCATCCAGATTGGGTTTTGAAAAATGATTTAGTGTTTCAATTCCCTTAATATCTGTATTGATTTTTGTTTCGGTCAGATTGACTATTATATCTTGCCAAATAGCATCTGCTGAATACAGTTCGCAATTCTCAATTTTGAGAGAACTATCGTTCATAGCAATAAACTTTGCTTCACCAATGTTATCAGCATTTGTCCTAGCGAATCTACCGATAAATTGTAAAGTACTTGCCAATGATTTATGTGGTTCGTGGATGGCTGCAATTTTCATATTGGGAAAATCAAATCCCTCACCAAGCATATTTACACAAATAATTCCATCTAATTTGCCGTTTTTCATTTGTTCAATTGCTTTTTGGGCTGTCACATATGACATAGAGCTATCAATGCGTTTTAATTTAAGTCCCGTATTTTTTTGATAAATAATTTCTAATGCTTTTGCCTTCTCTTTTGTGTCAGTACGAACCATTAAGCAATGTTCAAATCCGCGCTCTTTATCGTTTAGAAAGACCCGTTCAGCTTCTAACGCAATTAGTTCATCTTTGTTTGGAGCTTCCTCAATAGGAATATAGGTTATTTCACCAAAAACTCCATCTTTGTATGCTTTAGACAAAGGATAGTTATATACAATATCCCCTTTGATTTCCTTTCTATCCAATCTGAACGGTGTTGCAGTCACAAGAAGGGTTTCGGCATGATTCATATTAATTAGTATTCTTTGCCACGTTGGGGCTTGTACGTGATGAGCCTCATCTATCATCACATAATCGAAAGCATCACGAATTCTTGATTCTGATATTGTGGCTGCAACTTGATGTGTTGCAACGACTACATCTGCGTTGTTTATATTTTTGTCATATTCATCTTGTGAAATTGCATCTGCGGGATACTCATGCATTGCTTCAAAAGCACTTGGATTTGGTGTTTCTATTGTAAATACGCCTAACTTTTTTAAGGTTTTTAAATTTCTGTAGTCGTTAAAGATTTGACCTCGTACCATTGCACTTGGCGTGACAATTAATACCTTCTTTTTTCGGAGAACATATGGTGCCATCATCAAAACGGCCGTTTTCCCGCTACCTGTAGGCATTACAATTACTGTTGATGCCTTATTATCTAAAGTCGCATGAGAAGCTACAGCATGAATTGCTCCAATCTGTGCGTTTCGTAATCCAAGTTGTTCTAAGCCAGGCTCAGTACACGCATGAGGGTATTGTAAATTACAATACTGATTTTTAAAGTAGTCCATCATTTAGCCTCCTGCAGACTTCATATTTTTTCGTTTGAATGCTAACGCCTCGTTTTCCAGTTGCACATTATTGCTATAACATGAATATCCCATTCATTTTTTAACTTCACACATTCTTTATGAATTATATCGCTTTTTTTTCAATAAATCAACATAATTCTATATTATTATCTATATTATATAAACAAATACTAAAAACTGATAACCTTATTTCGCCTGCTCCTGCCAGATAACGTTACAACGCCGAACATCTGGCTAATCATATTTACTGCAAATGCCTCTTGTCCTAACAGTCCTATCTAAATTCACACAAGCGCTGTTTATTTACAAACTATTCCTCATCCCTCTTATAAGCGTTTCATTTAAAAACCTCTTAAAATCCGCATACCTTCTGGTTTCACCATTATCATATCTGACGATCTCATGTGATGATTTCGAAAAACATAATGATTAATTATTAGTAGATCCAATTATAACAAGATCTTCAGGCAGCTGAGGATTTCCTACTATATAATCATTTAACTCATACATACTGTCAAATAATATACAGTATCCATTTGAAAACATAAGCCATTCTTTCACGAACTCAGGCAGCACTAAACTTTTTTCACTTTCCCATTCCGATATCTCTTTTTCAGTGACTGATGCGTTGAAAGAGCACATCTTTCTCCGTATTCAGGTCCAAGCTGTACGCAAAGTTTAACTATTTCGTTGATTTCTTTTTTTAAACCGTTATCAGGTATTTTGGGTATATACATGCTGAATCCTCCTGCTTATTCTATCTATTTTTTTAGATTCATTACATCACAATTTCATAAACTGTATTTTTCCTCTCTGACTATTATCTGCGGCATTTATATTTTACCATATATTATATTATTTTTAAACATATTTCTAAATTTTATATTAATATAAACATTTTAACGCAAATATCGTAATAGTGTAAAAAAAATAATACCCTTTTAACCTCTCACATTATTTTAATAATTAATAATTTCCATATTATTTGCAATATCCTGCAAAATGTGATACAATAAATCTCGTTGCTGTAAAATAACAAGGCTGCAAACAGCTTTATTTTTTTGTCCGCTGTGCAACCTTTTTACATATTCGTTAGTGTTAGTGACAGGAGCTGATAGATTCACGTGAATGATTTTAAACAGGATATTTCTGTAAAAGAACTGTTTTCTATGTATTCTGATATGATATACCGAATTGCATTTGCACGTACAGGCAACAGATATGATGCTGAGGATATCATGGAAAACACATTTCTCAAGTACATAAAGTGCAATAAAAAATTCCGCGAAGAGGAACACAGAAAAGCATGGCTGCTGAAGGTCACAGTAAACTCATGCAACAGCTTTTTTACCTCCGGCTGGAGTAAACACCGTGCACAGCTTGATGATGCCAGAGAAATTTCATACAGTACAGAATTTGAAAAAAGCGAAGTATATTACGCTGTTGCTGCGCTGCCTGAAAAGTACAGAGTTGTGGTTCATTTATTTTACTATGAAGAAATGTCCATAGAAGAGATATGTGAAATACTCGGTGCAAAAGAATCCACAGTAAAGAGTCAGCTTCACCGTGCCAGAGAAAAACTTAAAGAAATTCTGAAGGAGGAACAATATGAATTTTAAAGACAGTTATAAAAGAGACAACGAAAAAATTGTTCCTGACCCTGAGTTCATTAGTGATCTGGAGAAAAAACTTGAGATAATGTCATCGCAGGAGATCAAAAGAAGAAAAAATATATCAGTTGCATTTAAAATCTGTTCATCATGTGCAGCTGCTGTAATACTGACAGTCGGGATCACACTCGGAGTGCGACGTTCATCAGGCAGTATCGACAACCCGATGCATCAGGCAGGCAAACAGACGGGTGCCGGCTCAGCTGTTTTTTCACAGTCTGACTGGTATGACAGCGGTATGACCTGTTCTGAGATATATGAAGTATTCATAAACAGAATGGCTGACAGCTCTGATCTTTCCCTGCTGTACAGAAGCAGCAGCAATACATTTACTGACGAAGATCTTATGAACGATAAAGACGAAATAAAAAGTTTAGTCAAAAGTTATTCCAGAGTTACAGTGTCAGACAAGGATGAAAAAGACCTTAACAATGCCGTATATTATATGGCACAGTTTGAAAACGGTGATATTATCAAATTTATCATCTATGACGGAATGTATGTCAAGATCAAAAATATTGATGCTGTTTTTTCTTTATAAAAATATTTTTTATTTAATGCAACCTCAGGGCAGTCAGGATAGTGTTAGGGTCAGAAAGCAAACAATAACAAACAAAAACAACATGGAGGAACATATATGAAATTCAGTACAAAAAAAATAATAGCAGCTTTGACTGCAGTTACTCTTATTCTTTCCGGATGCTCACCAAAGAGCAAGGATTCCAAAGGCAGCGAAAATGAAGACAGCAAAACATCTTCAAAGACAACAGCCTCTCTTGGAACAGATGATAAAAAGTACGGGGCTCAGATATCAGTTGAAGATATCAAGAAACTCTATAACGAAACCGAAAGCAATGATGTAATGCCGCTCAACAATGTGGCTCCTGATGAAGCATTCGATTTTAACTTCAGGTCTGATCTTAATGAAGCAGATGATTTCAGTGATTTCGTAACTGTACATACCGACAGAAGCTGCAGTGAAGAAAGCAAGATAATTACTTTTGAAAATATGGAAGAAACTCCTGACGGCGGTTCAAAGGTTACAGTATCACCGTGTGAGATCATACTTGCAACAGACAGCGAAGAACATGCAGAAATATATAATGACACTTATACATGGGGAAATGCTTCTATATACTACATTTCAGTAAACTATGATATGGAATCTGACAAACCGGTACGTCTTGAAAACCCTGTGATCATCCCGTTTACCGTTAAACATGAACTGCCTGCACCAAATGTTAAAGGTGTTGTTGACAATACAGGACGCTTCAAACTTGTGTGGGATCCTGTTGAAGGTGCAACAAGTTACAATATTTACACTCTTTCAGGTGACGGTCAGACAACCGGTCAGCAGAATCTGCCTTTGAACGCTACTGAAAAGGGATTCAAGGAATGTTATCTGGTAAAAGACTCTGAAACTACAGATACAGAATTTGATAACTTTGCAGGAGAAGGTCATGGTCTTGCTGTTCATTCAAGTTCTTCAGGAAACGGTGACTATGTAATCGGTCAGAACTACTGCGTAAATGGTGATTATTACGTAAGTGCAGTTATCGGCGATAAGGAAAGCGGATTTTCAGCCGGTGTCCAGACAGCAGATCTTATTATTCCTTATGAGCCGACTGATGAATGCGATATAATGTTTAACCACTATGACAGTGTTGCTGATCTTCCTCTTACACTGGATATAGTAAATATTGACGGCTCTGTTACATCAAGAAATGTTCTTTACACATTCCAGTGGGGCAGCACATTAGACGGAATTGAAGGAAATTCATTTCCTCAGTACTCATACCAGATAGAAGGAACCGCACTCACAGGTTTTGTTTCAATGGACGATGACCTCAGCGAATATCCTCCTACAGTAGGAAATGCATCAACTGCATGCAATCAGGCACCTGAGGATAACGTTCCGAAAACTCCTGATCCGGATGTTGACACGATCATAACTCCTGAGGATCTGAACAACGACCCGGATATTGATACTCCTGAAGAAACGCAGCCGGCACAGACTGATGAAAGCAGCAAGGAAGACGAAAGTTCCGAGACTGAGACTACAACTGAAAAAGAGGACAGTTCTGAAGCTGAGACTACAACTAAAACAGACGACAGCTCAGAGGCTGAGACTACAACCAAAACGGATGACAGTTCTGACGCTGAGACAACTACAAAGAAAAAAGACGATTCAGAAGCTTCCTCACCTGACGATAAGACCCTTGTTGAACAGCAGCAGGAAAATACTCAGAACCATATAGAAAATGCAAACAGCCAGACAGTTGCCAATACTGACGAATCATATCTTGTTTTTGCAGATTCAGCAGCTGAAGAATGGTTTGCAAGAAATATGATGGATGCACAGACAGAATTCTCTATAGAAGGTTTTCCTGAAATGCAGGATCCTAATCTTCTTATTGATACACTTCTGAAGGTAACATACCAGAATCCATATATACTCGGAGTAAAATCCTACGGCTATGATTATAATACAATGACAGTCAGGATCGACTATGAAATAGATGCTGATACTATTAAGAAACAGCAGGGTGAAATTGCAGCAGAAGCATCAAAGGTTGTATCAGAAGTTATCAAAGACGGCATGAGTGATGAAGAAAAACGTATGGCTCTGTATAAATATCTTGAGGATAACTGCAAGTATGACGATGCTGCACTTGAAAATGCACAGGCTAATGACTTCAAAATGACTGATGACAATACATTTGCTGACTCATTCAGCACATACGGCATACTCGTTAAAAAAGTCGGTGTATGCAAATCATATGCTTTCACATACAAGCTTCTTTGTGAAATGAGCGGAATAGACTGTATGGTCGTAACAGGAAACCTAAACGGAAATCTTCCTCATGCATGGAACGCAGTAAAAATTGATAACCAGTGGTTTATGACAGATACTACAAACAACGCAAACGTTTCCGGAATCCCTTATATGCTCTACGATGCTGACAGCGATATTTCAGAACTTACAGGCTTTACTATTGATGACACATTTGATCTTGACTCAAATCTTGAATCATACAACTCAGACAACGATCAGTACGAATACTATTATGCAAATGATCTTGTAGCAACAGACCTTAGTTCATATTCAGAGATACTTGACAAAGTACTCACACCGGACAGCAAAACAGTATGTATCAGATATGTCGGTGACACGATCGATACCGAGGAATTAGGAAATGCCATAGTTACAGTTTACAACAAACACGGCATGGAGGATGCACTCCAGACTCTTGGCCTTGCAGCACCCGGCGGATTTCTTGTGATCATGCCGGTCGATAATCAGGAATAAAACATAACAGCAAATAATAAAAGCTGCTCTCAGTGTGCGTTAATGCAAACTGAGAGCAGCTTTTTTATTATATTATAAATCTTATTTCTGAAGCATTTCAACAGCTTTTTCAAAAGAGTCAGTTTTAAGGACTGTAAAGTACCTGCTGAATTCCTTAGTCCACATATCCATCTCTTCTTCTATATCCTGATGGACCTCATTCATTATAAATATCACTGTTTTGCAGTCAGTTTCACTCATAGCCGGCAGAAGATAAGAAAATCCCCATTCAACATCTGCGGGATCATCCTCAAAACCGTTCCTTGCGTCTATAATAAACTGTGCATTTTTATGATTCTTCAGAATATCCAGTGCAAACGTAGTCGGCTTTCTGTAATTATCAAAGCTGGCAAAGCATTTCCATGTAAGAACTGCTGCATTTAAACTGCTGTCGTATATTACGCTGCAGTACGTCGATTCGAAAGTATTATTGTCCATTTTTAACTCTCCTGTCGTATTAATTGTTAGAATAATCTGCCGGATTTTTTTCATATCAGCGGTTTCATCAGCTCTTAAAATATCTCAGACAGACTGTTGCCTGTCATCTGTGATCCCTGCCATTTTCAGCAGATATGCAGCATTTGTAGTTGTGCATCTGCCTTTTCTTA
Source organism: Oscillospiraceae bacterium (assembly GCA_030539275.1). Taxonomy (GTDB): domain Bacteria; phylum Bacillota; class Clostridia; order Oscillospirales; family Ruminococcaceae; genus HUN007. The sequence goes on from JAUNSK010000002.1 coordinate 10,006, forward strand.
TTTTGTAGTCAAATCTTATCATGTCATTTTCGTATTGTTCGCAGAAGTGGTAATTTATTATTTTTGCAGCGTATTTAGTTTCATCACACAGTTCAAAATCATGGGTCGTAATAACAGTGATCGCATTTTTTCCTGTCAGGCGGTCTATCGCAGCCTTTGCACCGGCAATTCTGTCTTTTGAATTTGTCCCTTTAAATATCTCATCTATAAGCAGCAGCACCGGCTTTCCTGTCCCTGAGTACTCAACCATACTTTTTATTCTCAGAAGCTCAGCATAAAACGTTGAAATGCCTCCGCTTATATCATCTACTGTCCTCATTGAAGTCATTACCCTCAGCTGTGATATCCAGAAATGACCTGCCGGCACCATAGCCCCGGCTGCTGCAAGAACTGTACATATACCGATGCTTCTCATAAATGTAGTTTTTCCTGACATATTGGAGCCGGTTATCACAACAGCACTGCTGCTGAGTGTTGCGCTGTTTCCCACTGCTTTACCGGGATCAATCAGCGGATGTCTGAGATCGCTGAAATCGACATAAGGCAGACCGTCATTTGTTATTTCAGGGTATACACAGTTTTCCCTTACATCCCCCAGTACACTGAGACTGATGTACATTTCAAATTCGCCTATAACATCAAGCCACTGCGATATTGCTTTATTGTATTTGCGCTGCCATCTGTAATATGAATACATACAGTGTATATCCCACATAAAAAATGCATTGCAAAGAAAAAATGCTATTCCGTTGCTGTGGACCTCCGAGATATCTGATATTTCTGAAAGTTTTCTTATTCCTTCGACGGCATCGCTGTCGGCCAGTACTTTTCTCTCCTTATCAAGAAGTTCACTTGTGAACTTTTCACTCATTATGAGACCTATAATATTTTCATACGCCCCGACATATTTTTTAAGTCTGCTTACACCGCCAAGAGTATCCTGACTGTGTGCATTTACAACACAGCTTATTATAAACTGAAGTCCTGTTAAGACCAATGCTGCAAGTGCTGTGATCCCGGGATAAATATTAAAAATATAAAGAATTATACTTAAAATATCTGCAGCCGGTAAAAGCCATGACAGAAAATAAAGAAAGGTATTTATCGGATATACTTTGCTTTCCTTGGTTTTTCTGAGTGCCTGCTCACATTTCTCATCACTGACACCATGTGCGGCACATAAAAAATCTGTTCTGAATTTTTCATTTTCCGAGATTTCCTTAACAGCATCCTGACGTTTAGTGATCCTGGTCCCTTCTGTTGAAGTACATTTAAGCCTGGCAGCAAGGCTCTCTCTGCCGGCTTTTGTTTTTGCCATACATAAAAACTGATACAGTGAAGCGTGTCCGAAGATATCGAGATCTCTTCCCTCAGGGTATTCACTGCTTTGAAATTCTCCTCCGTCAGGTAATGAACTGATCCAGGCATCTGAAAATCTGTCTGCGTATGCCTTATAAATATTCTGACGTGCTTTCTGCAGCAGTATGTTCCTTTCCGTCTGAGCATGCTGTTTCATCAGTACAATAAAAATTATTATACATACTGCCGTCAGCGAGAGAAAAATGATATTTCTTGAGATACATAAGAATATAACAGCAGCTGCGGCTGTAAAAAGCCGCAGCATACTGATCGTGTCAAATTTTTTCTGTGTAGTTTTCTGTTCATCCAGAGCTGTCTGATATTTTTCCTCAAACTCTTTTTTACTCATATCTTAAAGCATCCACCACCTGCATTTTCGCTGCTTTATTAGCAGGATAAACTCCGAATCCTATTCCTATAACAAATGAGAAGAGAACAGCACCTATTATTGCAGCATACGGAACGGAAAGATCAACGCTTAGATCAAAAACTGCATTCTTTGCAATTCTGACAGCGATTATTGCTACAATACGTGACTGGATCAGTCCCCACAGTATTCCTATTATCGCACCTATAAGTGAAATAACAATAGATTCAGTAAGGAACTGTATTTTGATCGATTTATTGCTCGCTCCCATAGCTTTTCTGACGCCTATTTCCATGGTACGTTCAGTAACGCTTACAAGCATGATGTTCATTACACCTATACCGCCGACAAACAGTGCAATTGCTGCAATTCCGGATATAATAAGTGTAATAATTTTTACTACAGTGTTTATCGAACTTATCTCATCAGTAAGCATATACACATCAGTTTCCCATCCGGTATCTGCAACGTATGAATTGAAGAAATCAGCTGTTTCTTCCTTGAACTTATTTATATCATCAATATTTTTTACTGTAAAGTATTCTGTCGTTGTGTTCTCTTCATACGTTCCTGACTGTTCATGAATATAAGTATACGGCAAATAAATGCTCGTATTAAGTTCCCTTTCGTCTTCAGCTGTTTCAACGAGTCCCATATCTATATACTGATATACGCCGACAATTACACATGGCAGTGAGTTTCCGTCAGCAGTATTTATTACTGTCTGCTTACCGATCGGATCCTCTTTGCCGAAACAGTGCTTTGCTGCTATATCTGATATTACAGCACAGGCTGCTTTATTTTCCTCATCAGTCTTATTAATAAATCTACCGCTTGTTATCTTGACCAGATTATATACTTTTGTTCCTTCAGAACTTGGAACTACCATGACATCTGAATAGTTTTCATCAGTTACTGTAATACGTCCCGGTACCTGACTGCTCTGATCCATCATATTTGTTGAGACTACACGGCTTGCAACATCTCCGAACTTATCGGAGTAAGCCTTGATCATATCAGGAGTAAAAGCAATATTTTCAGGATAATCATAATACCCTTCATCGTCATACTCAACCTCAGTTCCATCGGAAGGCTTGAAAGATATACAAGCCTGATTTCCGGAATACAACGAATAAATTACATCTGTAATGGTTTTTCCAAGTGAATTGCCGAGGGTTGTAATGAAGATAACCGAACTGATGCCCACGATAATACCAAGTGTCGTCAGGAGTGTCCTGAACTTGTTAGCACCAAGACAACGGCCGGCTGAAATTATATATTCTGCAATATTCATATCATCAAGCCGCCCCTTTTAATTTAATCTTGTCACCTTCACTGTGATTTTCTGCATCGCCGACTATAAGGTCGCCGTCTGCAAGTTCACCTGATGTGATCTCTACATAGTAATCAGTTTCTGCACCCGTTTCAACCTCTTTTGCATGTGCAGTATATTCGCCCTTACTGTTTTTCTCTGCTACATAAACAAATTTTTTGCCGCTGTCATCAGTGAATATTGAATCATATGCAACAGCCGGTACTACACCTGTCTGAGATGTAAAGATCTTGATATTTGCATTTATATCAGGCTTGAGAAGCTTCATCATTTCGTCATCCTGAATTTCGATCTGAGCTGAATAGCCTCTGGTATCATACACGTCAGTTACACTTGTTATTACACCCTTTATTTCCTGTGAACCTGTAAGCTTTGTTGTAAAGACAACATTCATTCCGCTTTCAACCTTCAGTATATCCTTGCTGAAAATCAATGCATCAAGCTTATAATCATCAAGCTTTCCTATTCTGAACAGATTGCCGTTTATAGTATATGAGCCTTCAAAAGCATAGCTTTCTGAGATAATTCCGTCTGTAGCAGCTTTCACAACAAGATTGTTTTTCTGACTGATAAGCTTATCAAGCTGCTTGCTGTACTCGTCTATTCCTGACTGCTCAAGTTCCATATATCTTTTCTGGCTTTCAGCTGACTGTACACTCAGGTCACTGCTGAATTTAACATTGTCCAGAGTTGTCTGACACTGATCAATATTATTTGAAAGCTCTTCGAGACTGTCCTCATATTTTCTGTAGATCTCATAATACTGGGCAGAAAGGTCGTTATCGCTGCAATTATAGTATAACTGATAATAATCATTATATTTCTGAGCTGCAATATTATACTCTGAATTTGCATTGTCAAGAGCTATCTGTGCTTTTTCAAGAAGAAGCTCCTGAGTGTGTTTTGCATAGTCCAGACCCGAATCAGTATTTGACTGATTCAGCGTTCTGATTGCATTTGAATCATCTATTAGCTTCTGAAGCTTCTGTATCTGACTGTCAAGGTCACCTGATTCGAATTCACAGAGTATATCCCCCTGCTTTACTACATCACCGACTCTGCAGTTTACAGTTTTTAATTTCTGAATTACATCAGATGTCACAATAGTTGTATTGTTCATCTCAACAGTTCCGCTCGCGTTGATAAATGTATTAAGGTCTCTCTTTTCAAACGGAAGAACAAAGTCATAATTGCTTGTGCTGGTATCCAGATTTATCTTCATTGTCATAAACCAGACAATAAGACCGGCAAATGCAAGACCGCCTGCCGCCTTAAGTATCTTCTTTACTTTTATTTTTTTCATTGATGTCTGTTCCTTTCTTTATTTATTCATATCTGAGCGCATCAACAGGCTGCATCTTTGCTCCTTTATTTGCAGGATAGAGTCCGAACACAGAGCCTACTGTGATAGAAAAAATAACAGAAATAATTACGGCTGAAAGTGAAGGAGTAACATGTATCTCTGTATTTTTAAGAAAATATCTCAGTGTTGCGTTGTCTACGAGATTTATTATTTTGTCAAGATTCGATTCAATTATAGTACCTGCGAGCATTCCGAAAAATACACCAATTGCACATGCTATGAGACAGATCATTACTGATTCCGTAAGAAACTGTGATCTGATCGTGGATTTCTTTGCACCGAGAGCTTTCTTGATACCTATCTCTTTAGTTCTCTCTGTAACGCTTACGAGCATTGTATTCATAAGGCCTATTCCGCCTACAAGAAGTGAAACAGCAGCTACCATTACAAATACCACAGTAATAACTTTTATAACAGAGTTTATCGCACTGAGACTCTCTGTTATATCAAACAGAAAATACTGGTATGACTCATCATCTGTAAATCTCTGACTCAGAAATCTGGTTGCATAAGCCTTTGCCTCAGGCATTGAGCTGTTGTCAGAGCATATAAACTGAAGGACGGGACCATATACGTCTTTAGTAATGTCACCTATATAATCCTGATATGTGTAAGGGCAGTAGACATCTGTAGAAAAATTTCTCTGATCGTTTATTTTATTAAGCTTTCCCTGTGTATCCTCAAACTGATATATGCCGACAACAACACATTCCTGACCTACCTGGACAGTCTGTGCTGTCATATTCTGCTGCAGCATTGCAGGATCCATGCTTGCTGCATCCAGATCAGACATATTATACGAATATCCCTCATACTCACCCTGAATCTTTAACTGTTTTCCAAGTGCATTTTCAACACTGCCGAAACAATTTATAGCTGCAATATCAGAAATAACAGCAACCGGTTTGCAGTTTTTGCAGTCATCAGCAATAAGAAAACGGCCGGATATTATCTTCAGCTTTAAAGCCTTTGCGTCTCCGGGAGACACACCTTTTACAGTTGTATCACTGTAAGAGTTGTCATTGACCACAGCCTTTCCGTTATATACAAGGTCGGATGAAAGAAGAATATCATCAACACTCGCCGGTGCACCTTCAATAAACTTATCAATATCCTCCTGCGTAAAACTATATTTGCTGTTACTCTTATAGTCATCTCCGACCGAATACATTGTAACAGTATTTCCGCCGAACTGGTTCATGAAAAATTCTTTAACTATAAAGGATACCGTGTCTCCTATTGATACTATTGTAATAACCGCACTCAGTCCGACTATTATACCTATCATAGTAAGGAAAGAACGTTTCTTATTGAGTGCAATAGCATTCAGCGCATACCTGAAATTTTCAGTAAATCTCATCTTCCCACCCCTTTGGTGTCAGATATAACATTTCCGTCAGAAATTGTTATGATGCGCTGTGTTTCCTTTGCAAGCTCCGGACTATGTGTGATAAGTACGATCGTTTTGCCGTCATGATGCAGCTTGTGGAAAATGTCCATAACAATATGACCGGTCTTTGTATCAAGCGCACCGGTAGGTTCATCTGCCAGGATAAGTGACGGATCATTGGCCATAGCTCTTGCAATAGCCACTCTCTGTTTCTGTCCGCCTGACAGTTCGTTCGGTTTATGATCTGCTCTGTCCTTCATTCCTACAAGTTCCAGAAGCTCCATTGCTCTTTTGTTTCTTTCTTTTCTTCCTACCCCTGCATACATCATAGGGAGCTCAACATTTTTTACAGCTGAGGTTCTCGGAATAAGATTGAAGTTCTGAAATACAAAACCTATCTCCTGATTTCTGACAAGACTAAGTTTTCTGTCTGTAAACTTGCTGATATCTTCATTGTTGAAAAGATATGATCCTTCGGTCGGTCTGTCAAGTGCACCGATCATATTCATCAGTGTACTTTTACCTGATCCTGATTCGCCGACAATAGCAACAAATTCGCCTTCTTTTATGTCAAGGCTGATTCCGTTAAGTATCTGAAGTTCATTAGGAAGACCGATATAATATCTTTTGATAATATTCTTCATGCTAATTACAGTCTTTGACCCTTTGTTCTGAATGTCTGAATTATTCTGTATCTGCATTGCTGTCACCCTTCTCTTCCTTATCATCCTTCTTGCTGTTTGAGACACGTACCTTTACACTGTCCCCGTCAGAATATTTTTTAGGGTCAAGAACTATATAATCTCCTTCTGACAGACTGTCTGCAGAAATCTTTGAAAGAGTCGAGTCATGAGTCTCAACATCAACCTGAGTTTCAGTTATGGTGTAGTTTCCGTCAGCCTGCTCTACAGCTTCATACACACAGGTGTTGCCGTCTTCATTTGTAAACAGAGCATTGTTCTTTATACTGAGAACATCCTTTTCATCAGTTATAACGATCTTAACCTTTGCATTCATACCTATTCTGAAGCTGTCGGTCTGATCAATTGCTATATATCCGTCAAAGCCGTTTTGTGATCTTATATCAAGTACTCTGTCAACGATACCGTCAAATGTTTCGTTTCCTGTTGCCGGAGTTGATACCAGTGCTTTCATGCCGGGTTCAATGCTCAGCAGTTCTTCTTCCTTTATTGTTACATGTACACAAATATCAGAATCGTTCTGTGTCACCATAACTACTCCGTCAGCGCATACCTTGCCTGCTTCTGCACTTACAGAAGATACAATACCGCTGTTGGCAGCTATTATCTGGGCATCCTTCTTTGCTTTTTTAAGTTTCTCAAGCTGATCCTTGCTGTCATTTACTGTTGCAGAATCAGATGATATTTTATAAGTATCAACCTTGTACTGTGCCTGCTCAACCTCATTGTCAGCTGAAAGCTTTGCTGAGTTGTAGGCATTCTGACAGCTGGAAATAGCACTCTGAGCTGATGACAGCTTTGCATCTGCTGCCTCATAGGCTGTCATATATCCTGCTGCTTCCTGCATCAGAGTCTGGTACTGCTGATAGTACATAGCAGCAGATCCCTCATCCTGTGCATTTTCATAGTTTGCCTTCGCCTGTCCTGCCTGTGAACTTACATCATTGTACTTCTGCAGGTTGTTGTTGTAGCTGTCTCTGATCTGATTATAAGCGTTGTTTGCATCATCGATTGCCTTCTGTGCTTCGTTAAGCTGCATCTCTCTGGACTTCTTTGCTGTATCAAGGGCCTTTTCATACTGCTCAAACTGATAATCACTGAGAGTATCAGAATTTGATATCCTGTTTTCAAGATCTGTTATATCATTTTCAAGATCTGTTGTATCGAGCTCACACACAACATCCCCTGCATTTACATGATCTCCGACCTTGAAATTTACTTTCTTTACTTTGTAGGTGACAAGGTTTGTCAGAATGGTATTGTTTGAATCTGCACTCTCAATTGTTCCGTCTACGGCCAGAGTGTTATAAATATCATTTTTGCTGAATTCACCTACTCTTGCTGTCGGTGTCGTATCCGCCTCAGCTGCCGACTGACAGGAAGCCAGACAGAATGCGCTCAGACACATAATTGCTGCCATTTCTCTGAATTTTTTTCTCATGATGTTCTTTCCTTTCTTTATATAAAAAAATTACATTTTCATTATATCACTTTGATATTAATTAATCAATTAGAAAAAGATTAAAAAATGAATAAATTCCAATTTTATTCTTGTAAAAAATATATATTTTTATGGTGAACCAAAAGATATTATAGATATATTATAGCATTTTTTAACATTATTGTACAGGATCAATTATACATCCATGTGCAAAAAACGGATTTACTCATGGATTCACAGCTTAATATCTGCTTAAAAAAATTAAACTTTAAAAAAAGGCGTATATGCGTCATTTGTTTATCAGAAGTTTAAAGCCTGACATTTATGAGGCTTTTTTTGAAAAACTTTAAATCATACACAACATAAGAAATATTTTTTATCAAGCATTTATAATAATAAACAAAAATAACGTATTTTCGTGATTTGTATTACATTTATCTTTTTTTTGTGCTATAATATAAATAAGAAGAATGTGATATGTATTGTAAGAAAGGCGTAAAGATGTTTGTAAATAATGACTATGTAGTATACGGAAAAACCGGTGTCTGTCAGGTAACAAATATTATTGACGGCAAATCAATGGGACTGCCTGAAGATAAGTACTATGAACTACACCCGGTATTTGATTCTAAAGAAAAAATTATGGCGCCGGTAGGTAATCCAAAGGTTCTGATCCGCAAAATTCATAAGAAGGAACAGATCTTAAGTTCGATCGATGAAGCTATGGAACAGGACACAGTCTGGATAGATGACAATAAGCTCCGCAAGCAGAAATTTCAGGAACTTCTGGGTTCAGGAAGTTTCAAGGACTGTATCGCACTTGTAAAGACACTTTATCTTAAAAACGAAGAAAAAAAGAAGAATGGCCGCAAGCTCCATATGAATGATGAGATAATCATGAGAAAATCCATGAAGATCCTTTTTGAGGAATTCTCAGTATCACTTGGTGTTCCGATCCGTGATGTTCAGAATTTCATCATAAATAAAATAACACAGAATACTGCTGTAAAGCACGCTTAATAATGTACATACAAATTTCTTAATATTTAAATAATACGCAGAAAATGCCGGACAGATAAGTCCTTAGCATTTTCTGCGTTTATTGTTTTTTAACCTGTAAAATAAAGATTGAAATTTTTTGCTTTTTTATGTATAATATTATAAGTAGTTTTATCACATGTAGAATGCCGAGGTGCATAAAAAATTGAATATTAACAAAGCCGATTATCCTGAGTTTGTAAATGACTATATTTTTTATCTCAGAATTGTTAAAGGACGTGCTGAAACCACAGTGAACGAATACTTCATAAATGTACGCATGTTTCTCAGATATGTAATGATGATGAAGGAGGATATCGATAAGCCTCTTGATGAAATATCAGTCAGAAACTTTAAACTTGATTATCTCAAAGAAATAACGCTTAAGGATATATATGATTTTGAATTTTATCTTGCAGAGGAACGGCACAACGGATCTGCTGCCAGAGCACGCAAGACAGCTGCGCTTAAAAGCTTTTTTTATTTTATGACAAAACGTGCAAATCTGCTCGAAAAAAATCCTATTATAGATATCGAAATGCCGTCAACTAAAAAAACTATGCCAAAGTACCTCTCTCTTGAAGAGAGCCTGAGACTCCTTACAGCATCAGAAGCTGATAATCCGGAACGTGATTACTGCATAATAACTCTGTTTCTCAACTGCGGTATGCGTCTGAGTGAACTCGTCAATATAAATATAAGCGATATTGACTTTACAGAACGCAGACTCAGACTTTTAGGTAAAGGAAACAAGGAAAGAATTATTTACATAAATGATGCATGTATCAGTGCCATTAACTTATATCTCAAATCCAGAAAAAATCCTCCCGGCGAACCGAATGCGCTTTTTCTCAGCCGCAACAACAGGCGCATAAGCCGCAGGCGTGTCCAGCAGATCGTTGACTCATCACTTGCACGCGCAGGTCTTGCAGGAAAAGGTCTGTCCACTCATAAGCTGCGTCATACTGCAGCTACACTCATGTATCAGCATGGCGGTGTAGATACTCTTGTTCTTAAGGACATCCTTGGACACAAGAGCATTGCCACTACTGAAATATATACTCATATCTCTGATGAACTCAAAAAAAATGCAGCTGACTGCAGTCCGCTTGCAAATGTAAAGAAAAGGAATGATAAGGATGAATAACGAAACAGGACTCAAAACTCTGTGTACCAGAATTACAGACAATATCTCGCATGTAATAGTAGGAAAACAGGATGTTATTGAAAAAGCAGTGATCTGTCTTATCTGCTCGGGCCATATACTGATAGAAGATATGCCGGGAACAGGAAAAACTACTCTTGCCAAAGCTCTTGCCGCTTCTATCAGCGGTTCATTCAAAAGAATACAGTTTACCCCGGATCTCCTTCCCTCTGAGCTTACAGGTCTTAAATACCTTGATGCACAGTCAGGAAAACTTGTTTTCAGAAAAGGCGTTGTATTTACCAACATTCTTCTCGCTGATGAGATAAACCGTGCGACACCAAGAACTCAGTCCGCTCTTCTCGAATGTATGGAGGAACGTCAGGTCACTGACCAGGGAAACACATACAGCCTTGATAAGCCTTTTCTTGTTATCGCAACACAGAATCCTGTTGAAACACAAGGTACATTCCGTCTTCCCGAAGCACAGCTGGACAGATTTTTGATGAGACTCTCTATGGGCTATCCTGATCATGATAATGAGACAGCAATGATAAAGCGTTTTGTTACTGATGATCCCCTTGAAAGCATACAGAGTGTTGTCAGCACTGGTGAGATAGCCGATGCTCAGAATGAGGTTCGCAGAATTTCGATCAGCAATGATATAATGGACTACATAGTAAATATTACGGAACTTACAAGAAATAACGATGATATAAGAGTAGGCGCAAGTCCAAGAGCTACTCTTGCACTTGCCCGGGCGGCTCAGGGAAAGGCTGCGTTAAGCGGACGGAGCTTCGTAACACCGGATGACGTCAAGTACTGTGCCCCTGAGGTCCTTGCTCACAGAATTATTCCCGAAAGAGTTCTGAGTAACAACGCACAGGCAAAGCTTAATATTATTAATCAGATACTCAGCAGGACAGCAGTACCTGCAGAACAGGTATGACAAATGGAATTTATAGCTTTGATCTTAATTATTCTGCTGGTGATCTTCGTCCAGAACAGAATATATGCTAAGTATGCTTTCAGAAACTTCAGATACACCTGTTCTTTTTCTGTTTCAAAGGCAACCGAAGGTGATGAGATCGAGTTTACTGAAGAGCTGTCAAACGCAAAACTCCTTCCTCTTCCCTGGCTTAAAACCGAACTCTCAACATCAAAATGGCTGGAATTTTCCGGACTCTCATCAACTGTTACGGGAAATACACGCCTGGTAACCAGCTTTTTTTCTGTAAAAAGCTACTGTAAGATAAAAAGGACATGGAAGATCAGGTGTCTGAGACGCGGCAAATTCAGAATAGAAAATATCTCGGTTATTGCATCTGATATCCTTGCCAACAGGAAGCTTTCATGCTTTATCGACATGGATGAATTAAATACTGAGATCACTGTACTTCCCGGCATAAATGAAACTGATTATAACGTTTTGCAAAACAGCATGACATCAGGTGATATATTTGTCAGCCGTCAGCTCATCAGTGACCCTTTCTTTTACAACGGAATACGTGAATATACGCAAAATGATCCTTACAAAGCAATAAACTGGTTAGCTTCTGCAAAAGAAGGCAGACTTATGGTAAACAAAAATGACTACACAACAGACAGCAGTATTACAGTCATAATGAATATACAGTCACGCGAAGCAGATATCAATCAGGCTATTTTTGAGGATTATATCGAATGCTGCATACGGACAAGCGCTGCATGCGTCAGAGCTTCGTGCGAACAGCACATACCTGTAAGATTCATGTGCAGCTGCTGTGACGAAGAACGCAGGGAAAGTATGGAGACCGAATATGTAGTTGATGAATACGGCTTTGAAAGCATACTCGATACCATGGCGTCTATTGAGTATTATATATATGATTCATTTGATAATTATCTTAGCAACTTGTCTGGAAAACTTGACAACACTCAGATAGTTGTAGTGTCATCCTACATAAGCCGTAAAATGAATATACTTGCTCAGGAGTATCCGAATATAACGATAATAACCCCGTCTGATATTCAGAAGAGCATTAACAGTACAAAGGAGGACAGTCAATGAGAAATTTAGCTTCTTTCTGGTTTTCACTGCTTGTCTTTCCTCTTATGTTTTTTATCTGCATTTTTTCAGGTTTGTTTATGCAGTCAGAATATGCAGATGTTATTCTTCTGACTTATTCAAATCTTATTCTTTTTTCAGGTACTCTTTTCCGTTTCTTTATTTACAGATTTGAGCGAAGGAGAAAAAAACTGGTCTTCTTAGCAGAATTCATAACCGGTACAGCAATATGTCTTATTCCATGCCTTTTTACGGGTGATAATAAGAGCACACTTTTCTTCATTACTTTTGTCCTGTTTTTCGCCGGATTCAGACTATACGCCTTTGATTATGCAAAGATGATAAATCCTAATCCTGTAGTGATTTCAAGTTCAGCTTATATTCTGTTTGTGATCTTTTACGTATTATCAAATGTATCATTTTCTGCTTTCAGATATTATTTTATATATACTCTGATGATTGCTGTGTATTTCGTTATAAAGAATCAGACAAATCTGGACAGACTTATGGAAAGCAGAAGCTATGACAAAAAATATCTTTCCAGACAAACAAGAACGTACAATCTGAAAATGGTATTGTTTCTGTGTATTATAATGTTTATTCTTGTTATTCTCAGAAAGCCTGCCGGTGCAGTTCTCGGTTTCCTGATAAAAGGACTTATCGGTTCCCTGGTCTGTGTACTGCGTCTGATAAGATATCTGTTAGACCGAAATGATACGGATGATTCAATAATAAAAAAAATACAACAGTTTGATGATGAAACCGGACAGCAGATAAGCGGAAATGCTATAGCGAAATATATAAGCTTTTTGTTTGTGATATTATTTGATATTTTCCTGATCTATAAATTCCGCAGATTCATATCATTTTTCTTCAAACACACTTATGCCAGAATTCTTAGACACATCAGAACAATATTTGCGCCAAAGGATAAAAATAAAACAAACAGTATGAACCTTGCATATACTGATCAATACGAAACGATCACTGAGATACATGACGGCTCCCATACACTGTCTCAGAAAAAACAGATAGTTAAGTGGAGAAAGGAATACAGAAAGATCTCATCAATAAAGGACAGTACACGCAGATACAGAAACGGCTACAGACTTGCCGCACAAGCCATAAGACTTCTGGGTTACAAGGTCACTGCCAGTGATACTCCTACAGAAGTGATCAGTAAATACAATACCAGGAAATACGATCAGGCAGCCCGGTTATATAACTGCATCCGATACAACAGCTATAACTGCAGTGATAATGAGCTGTCAAATCTGATGACTTTGCTTAAGGATCTTGACAGTGAGCTGAGTGAGCATAAAAATACTTATAACGAAAAATAATAAAGAAAAAATACTTCCATACAGCCTGTTTCATTAAGAGCTGTATGGAAGTATTATTTTTATCAGATTATTTTTTGTACTGATTCTTTCATGACGATCTTTCCAAGAATTATTTTTCTGCCTGCCTTATATTTGCTGTCCTCAAGCTTTTTAAGCATAATCTCAACTGTTGCACCTGCCATAGCTTTTAAGTTTACTTCAACAGTTGTGATCGGAGGATCACAAACATCAGAAACCAGAAAGTTATCAAATCCCACTACTGATACGTCTGAAGGAACATTTATTTTTTTTGATCTGAGCTTATTGATGACTCTGAAGGCTGTTTCATCACAGTTACATACAAAGGCAGTCGGAAGCTGGGGCGGCAGCACAATATCCTTGAGAAATATTCCGTTCTCATCACGGTCGTTGATACAGAATCTTTCATTAGCTGACGGATCCATATTGTTTTCCATCTGTGCTTTTATATATCCGAGATACCTGTCCTGTATACTGCTCGTAGCCTGTACATTGCCTACAAATCCCAAGCTTGTGTGACCGCATTCTATGAGATAGTCTGTAAGCAGATACATTCCATAAAAGTTATCAGTAACAACGCAGTCTATATTGTAGTGCTTGTCATAAAAGTCCAGGAAAATAACCGGTATGCAGCACTTGACAAGAACATCAAGATAATCATGATTGAGCTGGCCCAGAACGATCAGTCCGCTTATCTTGCTTTCAGATATCACCTTTGGCAGTACATGTCTTTTCTCATCATCTTTGGACAGAGTCTCTGTTATTGCAAACAGATTGCTCTTGAGCAGTTCCTTTGAAACTACCTGACAAAGCCTCAGATAAAATGTACCTTTGTCACCTACAAACCTCTCTGACATAAGGATTCCGATGTTTCTGTTCATTATCCTCGATGACAGCTTTTCATTTGATGTGTACTTGTATCCGAGATCTTCAGCCGCCTTTTTAATTTCGCTTCTCAGGCTGCTGCTGACTCCCTCTCTGTCATTGAGTGCATTGGATACTGTAACAACACTGATATTAAGACTATTGGCAATATCGATCATTCGCACATCTTTTTTCATATATAAACCATGCCTTTCATTTTTAAACGTTGTAGGATTTTTTGCAATGTCTGCTCGTTATCTTATCAAACAAATTATACCACACCTAAGTTAAAAATAAAAGTGTATTTATTAAAAAAGCTTAAAATTCCTTAAACATTCATTAAAAATGATTGGGCATGTCCCAGCAGATCACGGTTTTTATAATTAATTACTATCCGGACATTCTTTTTTTCACCTGTATACGGGTTAAAAGGCATTTCTTCGATATAGAACTTATCAAGATCCCGTTTAATATTTTCACACTCGCTGTCCCCCAAAAGCGTGTGGACATGGGAATCATTTATAAGCAGATCATTTATCTGGTGAGTATGAAGCAGATTTATGCAGTCCTTCATCCAGTCAGGTGTTCCCTTCGGACGTTCATGAAGAATATAATCAAGTTTTACTATCCACTTAAACAGATTCATATCTATATTTCCAAGCCTCTGTGCAGCCATTAACATAAATCTGTATGCATCATTTTTATTATGGGCAGCATTACCATTGGTATTTTCATTTTTTATTTTTCCAAGCAGCATGAACATATCAAACGGACTTTCTGTATGATTGCAGAGATACTCAAGCGAAAAACAAAATCTGCTGCTGTTGTAGTACAGCTCAGTCATTTCTTCACATACCCTGAGACTGATTATATCATCATATGAAAGGCAGTCTGTTGAGAGAACCTCATAAGGCGGATAATCATGATATATGATGCCATACTTCCCGGCCATCTCCTCCATTCCGCTGCCATGCAGTATCTTAAGAAAACCAAGCTGCAGCTGATGTGGTCTGAGTCTGTACACATCATTAAAGGATTTTCTGAAGCTTTTGAAATCTTCAAGCGGCAGACCGGCGATAAGGTCAAGATGAACATGAGTGTTATCAAAAGACAATATCCTGTTCACACGTTCACTGAGTTTTTCAAATGAACCTGTACGGGATACAGCCATAAGAGTAGATGCATTTGTGGACTGAACACCGATCTCAAGCTGAAAAAGACCTTTTCTTGCAGTTTTCAGAACCTGAAGAAAGCTGTCAGTCAGAAGATCAGCTGCAGCCTCAAAATGAAAATTAGTAATTTTATTATCATTTTCTATAATGTAATTCATTATCTCAAGCGCAAAGCTGTTATTGGCATTAAATGTTCTGTCAACAAACTTTACCTGTCTTACACCTTTGCTCAGAAAGATCTGAAGTTCTTTTTTAACCTTTTCTATAGGAGCAAATCTGACTCCTTTTTCTATAGACGAAAGACAGTACTGACATCTGAACGGACAGCCTCTGGAAGCCTCATAGTAAAATATCTTATTTTCGATAGTGTCTATATCACTGTAAGCAAACGGAAGATCTGCAAGACCGACCGGCAGAGCCGGAGCTGTACTGATGATCTCAGCGCTCTCATTTTTATAGGATATTCCTCTCACATAGCTTAACCCTGTTTTATTTTCAAGTGATGAGTAAAGATCAAAAGACGACTGCTCACCTTCACCGGATATAACATAATCACAGCTTACATCAGCAAGTACCTTCCGGGGATTATATGATACCTCAGGACCTCCCAGTACAATTACCGCTTCAGGCAGAATACTTCTGATAACACTGCATATTCGTTTTATCATTGTTATGTTCCAGATATAGCAGGAAAAGGATACTACATCCGGACGCTGCATGTAAATATCCTCAATTATGTCCTCTTCCATATTGTTTATTGTGTATTCTTTAAACCCGATGTCATTTATGCCTCTGTGTCTGCAGTACTCTGTAATAAATCTTACGGCTATATTTGTGTGGATAAATTTCGCATTTAATGCGCAGAGCAATATTTTCAACTTTTTTTCTCTCAATCAAAATTTATTTGAAGAATACAACCTGATATGTACCATACGTTTCATATATAGTTGTATTCTCTGTCTGTTTCTCTGAAGATGTCTGGGAGCTGTCAGACGTGGTTTCACTTACTGAATCCTGAGTGGTATGAGTCTCTGAAGAAGTTTCAGGACAAACAAGTGTTATGGACTCAAGTACTATTTCATATGGAGTCTCTACCGGCTCAGGCTCAAGAGTAGCCGGAGGCTCTGCAACCGGTTTTTTTGAATACGGAGTAATAACAACAGCAGTAACAGACGGCTGACTTATATGTGTTGTCTTGGCAGCAGGTGCTTTTGCCTGAGCAGTTACAGGTGCCTGCGTCTGAGTAACTATACTGGTGGACACAGGTGTTTCACTGACAGTCACTGAAGCTGTTGATGAATTTTCACTTTTTTGTGTGCGTGCTGAAGAAACATAGCTGTCAGTAAATACTGTAACAGCAGCTTCTTTTTCCTCATTTTTCTGTTTATTTACTACTGCCAGTGTAAACACGAAAAAGCTTACAGCCAATACAGGCAGTATCACCGAAATTCTCTTTAATAAATTCATTTTCCTTTGTTCCTCTATTCTGATATCAATAATGTTATAGTCTGAAATTTTCTATCTCTGTGCGGGCTTTACATATCTGTTTGTCTGCATCAAACCCTTCAATATCAAGACACTGTGCTGTAAAAAGGTAAGTTTCAGGTATCCCGAGCATTCCGGCAATATTTTTTATATATGTATATCCCTGATGCTCCCCCTGAACCATTCCTCCTGCCGTAGATATGTAAATGAGCTTTTCTGCATGACACAGGCCTTTGAATCCTGTCTGAGTACAGGCAAATGTAATTCCTGAAACCATTATATTTTCTATGTATACCTTAAGCAGAGACGGAAATGAAAGATCCCAGTAAGGTGCTCCTACAACAATGAAATCTGCCGCTGCAAACTGATTTGCAAGTGCGAAATAATCATTATCATACTGAGCTGATGCAAGAAGACTGTCCCGCTTTTCTATATCCTCTGCATACAGCGGTTTTATACGTTTATCAGTTACATCAACAGTCTGAGTAATAAGATCTTTTTCATTCTCCTGTGCCTTATCCAGAAAGGTCCTGCACAGATCATAAGTCCGGGAAATATCTTTCCCTCTTATACAGCTGTTGATAAATAATAGTTTTTTCATTATTACGTACCCCTTTTTTTAACTATCCCAATTCATATATTATTTTGCCAGTTAATGATAGAAAAAACGGCAAAATAGCCAATAAACAATACAATAATATATTGCATTTACCCCTGATATCTATTATATAATATAATTTTTCTAATGTAAATAATATATATAAAAAAATGTACAAACTTTTTTTAAAAATCAAAGTTTGTACATTTTATAAATTTTTTTCTAATATTATTAGTTATTTTGCACCGTTCATTATGGACTCAATTATCTGATTATTAAACCATGTATTATGCTCTCTGTCGAGAAGTCCAAACTCATCTTTATTACCGTTATCCCATACTATACACTTAATATTTCGTGCTTTTGCTGATTTTATATAGTATTCGTAATACCTGGCTCTGTCTGTGTCATTATTTTTAAAATCAGCTCCGAATTCACCGATAATAACAGGAATACCGCGGCTTACAAACTTGTCCTTCAGTCTGTCAAATTCACTGTCAAGATTTTTCTTATCCTGATCTGTTCCCCAGTCTGTATCAGTGCATTTTTCGTCTGTACCGGCAAATTCCCATGGTGAATAACTGTGAATCGATACTATAAGCCTGTCATCTGAAGGAAGTGAAAGACCGTTAAGTGCTGTTTCGGTAATACTTGCAGCCTGGGTTGTAACGATAAGACATCTGTATGTATTGTTGCCGCCGGTACTGCGGACTGTCTGAACAAATGTATCCAGATATCCGTTTATCACGTCTCTTTCCTCATCTGTTCCGCCGTTCCACTCTCCTGGTGATCCGACAACTCTTGGTTCATTAAGGCCTTCAAAGAGAAGATGTTCATCATAATCCTTAAATTTTTCAGCGATCTGTTTCCATACTGCTGAAAATGTCTTTGTATCTTCGTCACGCTGTGAATAAGTCGGATCAAGCCATACCATATCATCATGATGCATATTGATTATGACATACATTTCATTGCTCACAGCATAATCTGCTACTTCCCTGACTCTTTCAAGCCAGGCTGCGTCTATCTGTGAGCCGTTAAGGTGATCACTCCACGTTACCGGTATTCTGATCGTATTAAAACCTGCGTTTTTGACAGTATCTATCGTCTGCTTTGTTGTTTTGGGGTTTCCCCATCCTGTTTCACTTTCTGCGTCATATACATCAAGTGAATTTCCAAGATTCCATCCGACATTGATCCTGCTTACAATATCAGCAGCAGTCGCTGTCATTTCATTAGCTGCAGCTGCTGCCTGGGTGTCAGGTGACGCTTCCTCTCCGGTATCGTCCCGGACAACGCTGCCGGTTGTTCCGTCATTGCTGTATCTGACACTTATATCTGTCATGGTTATATCCTTGCAGTCACTCCACCAGTAGTACAGAACAAATGAACCATTCACATCAGGAATATAACTTTTGTCATCCGGAAGTATCCAGGTTATCTGTATTCTGTTTCCTTCTACAAACATAACAACATTATCAAGTCTGAGTTCATCTGCATCCTTCTGGGACATGCCAAGAGAACAGGTAAATTTGCCGAGATTTCCTCCGGATGAAACAGATATAGTAAAGCTTTCCGGCTTATCCTTATCTGAAATAAGCTTATTGAGCGGCACGGCTATCTGAGGTGATGACTCATAATTTGCTGTCTGGTTTACATCAAGTGACCGTTCACCGTCCACCGGCTCTTCTCTGAGACATGATTTGTTGCATACTGCACTGCTCAGGCGTATAGTCTGTATATCACTCCACCAGTAACCGAACATTACCTGGCCGTTTATATCTATACTGTCTTTGATCTCTTCAGGCAGCGTCCATGTTACTTCACAGTATGCGCCGTTTGTTACAACAGAAAAATCTTCAGACTGATACCAGTTGTCACTTGTCGCAGCCTTACAGTCTGCGTTAACTGATATACCAAATCCGCCCTTTAATTCGCCCATATCAGATACGCCGTCTTCTGAATAGACAATAAATACAAATGATTCTGCTTCATCGCCCTGCGACATAAATTCTTTAAGCGGTATCTTATATGTCTTGTCTTTATCTTTATCAAGGATCTTGTTTATTCCAGATTTTTCTATACCTAAAGAAGAAAACAGCATTTTTTTCGGGCTCTCATGCAATGGCTGCTGCGTTTCACTGGCTTTTGTGGATACAGTCTCAGCAGTACTGCTTTCATCACTTATTTCAGTTACAGCCGCTTTCTTTGATGAGTCAGTATCATCATTTTCTGAACTGACTATAACTTTGACAGCATAAACACAGACTATAATGGATAAAATGATGAGTACTACAAAACAGATAATAAAAAATCTGTTTTTTTCATTATCCTTGTTACTAAAATTCATAAAGTCGTCCTCCGAATCCAAACCACTTTTTAGAAATTTTTTATAAATTTCTTTTGATATATCTGCATAAAACATATAATTCATTATATCACGATAATTATTTATAGTCAATTAAAAAAGAAATCATGCTTCCGTTTATCATAATATTTAAACGGAAGCATGATATAAATTAACGTTTATACGGTTTCTTTTTCTTTTCACGGTACATTTTCTGATCTGCCTTTGTGATAAGGGTATTCAGCTTTGTATCCCGCTCCGGCACTTCGATATGCCATCCTATACTTAGTTCTATCTTGTATGGTTTTCCTGATATTTCATTATACTTGTTTACATTTTCATATATTCGTCGCATCAGATCCTGAGCCTTTTCTTCTGTATAATCACAGGCAAAAACTATAAACTCATCGCCGCCGAATCTGGCACAGATCTCATCATGCATGCATGCACTTTCAACTGCCTGCGCCATATTTCGGATGGCACTGTCGCCTTCCTTGTGTCCGAAATTATCATTGATATATTTCATTCTGTCCATATCCGCAAACATGAGCATTACTGATGATTTGTTTATAATACAGTCATTATACATACTGTCTGTAAATCTTCTGAATCCGTTCCTGTTATATATCATTGACAGCGGATCGATGATATATAGTTTTTCAACCTCACTCAGAGCATTTTCAATGCAGCCGAGTTTGCGTATGTTCTCGATCGAGGTTCCTATATTCATTATCCATGTATGGAAAAGCGGACTCTGCAGAGGGAATGCCGTGTTGCAGATAACACAGTAACCCAGACATCTTTCCCTGAAATGAATAGGTGAAAAATAATAAAGATTACTTGTCGGAGATGTCGTATACAAATCAGGAAGCATCATAGCAGAATCAAATGCATCAAGGCTTCCGAACTGTCCGTTACAGTAAACCAGAGGTACTTTAACTGATTCTGTGTATCCGTGAATCGTGTACCTATCCATTTTACGGATATTATTTTCGGTAATATCCGAGAAATTAAAGCAGTCATCACACAGACACAGATAAAATTTTTCACACTCAATAAATTCGATATATTTTTTCAGTATTTCAATATTCTGATCAAGGTTATCACATTGAGCCAGATTACATGCCATCTGATTTATCATCGGAACATCACGATGATATATCTCCATATTTCTGTAGGTATCCTTTTTGAATCTGACAGTATCCTCATTGTCTTTCGCCATGCAGCCGCAGCTCATTGCCTCAACTACTCTGGTATCCAGATGAACGCTTCTGGGCTGTTCAACTCCCTTTATGCAGTTATATATCTGCGAACATGCTATTCTGCCTGATTTTTTCAATGGTCTGTCCACTGATGTTATAGAAGGGTAATAATTTCTTGCATTATAGATATTATCAAAACCAGTTACGATTATATCTTCAGGAACCTTTATCCCGTTCTCTTCAAGTGTTGATATTGTTCCTATTGCCATTGCATCATTAGCACAGACTATAGCGTCAGGCAGAGGCAGAGATGAATTCAGGAACTTCGTTACAGCCATACGACCGTCTCTTTCCCTGAAAGAACCCTGAAATACTCTCTCCTTGTCAAATGGTATCTGGTGTTCCCCCAGAACTTCAGTATATGCTTCAAATCTGAGAATACTCTCCGGATTTATAGCAGGACCGGAAACATAATTTATCGTCCTGACACCATGTTTTTCAATTAAATGAGTCACAACTTCCTTCATTGCTTTTTTATTGTCTATGCCTACGTGGTAAAAATCCTCAAAATCAAAGTCAATACTTGACGCAGGAATTCCGGATTTTCTGAGACTGTTCACTATTTTCTGTGTTATTTTCGGAGATGCAATAGTATTTGTAAGAAGAATTGCACCATCAAATTGCTCGTAATTTATAAGATTGTAAATGTTGAACTCTCCAACATCATTTTTAATATTTCCCAGCACTCCGCCGAACGCTACAAAGTGTGCAATGTTTATATCATGTTCCTGTGCAAACTCATGTATTCCACTCAGAATTGTACTCTGATATTCTTCATCGATTCCTGAAATAATTACTGCTAAATTCAATATTCCCATTATATGCACCACCATTCTCGTACGGACATATTAAAAAATGCCCCTTATATTATTGATTTACTTGAAAATCAACTATATATATGATATCATAAATTATATTAACAACTTTACTTTTTGATAAGTAAAGTTAATCCCCAAAAAGCAGAACACCGGACTGATCCCTAAACTGAAAATAAAAAATAAACAGGAAGGAGAAAAAAATTGCATAGTCTGAGTTATAAAGTTGCACTGGGCGGAATCATATCTTCAATGTGTCTGCTCTGCATGTTCCTTACAGGTATTTTTCCTGCCTTGTCAATAGTACTTCCAATGATCGCAGGAATTCTGATGATGATTATTGCTGCTGAAATAAATACTTCCTGGGCATTCCTGACGTTTGCGGCTACCAGCCTGCTGTCACTGTTTGTAACATTCGATAAAGAAGCATCACTCTTCTACATCATGCTGTTCGGACATTATCCGATAATCAAAAAGTATATTGACAAGGTAAAACCAAAAGTACTCAATATTGCAGTGAAGGCCGTTATTTTTAACTTCTGCGTTATTACCGAAACTATACTTACAACAATTCTGCTGGGCGGTGATGAACTTTATGAAGCTATACAGGAACACGGAAAGATCATAGTGATCATTCTTTTAGTTATGATAAACTTCATTTGTTTTGTATATGACATGTCTCTTGAGGGTATATTTGAGCTCTACAAAAGACGTATCAAACCAAAACTCTGCTCAGGAAAATAGTTACTGGACTTTGATTTTCATTTCTGAAACAGATTTCAGAAACTTACTTACTCTTTTATTGAGAAGCGCTGTATAGATCAGCGCTTTTTTCATATCATGAGAAAGTTCATAGCTGTCTATACGGCCGGAAATAAAATCAATACATCTTATCTGGTTCCTGAAATCATAATCGTCGCTCGAAAGAAGTACCAGGCCTGATTTATACAGATTATATTTTGTATACATCCTGTCTGATATCCTGAATACTGCACGATTTATGAACTCTGTACTGACTTTATCAGAAACTACCATTCGATCACCTCCGTTAATTATTATACTCTACCAGAGTACATATAGAGGATATCTTTTCTCTGGCTGTTTCATAAAGCATTTCCTTCAGTTTATGTAAAAAATATTCCTCAACTTTTTTAGAAAACTCTGTAATGATATTATTTTTATTGAGCATCTGCTTGTACTCAAACTCATCATCAAGAGCTGATATTTTTCTGGGATCACTTAAAAATGCATCAAATAGTTTTATTGATTCATTTTTAATATAAGTGCTCTCATCTTTTATCCTGAAACTCATTATTTCAGATATATAATCAGTGTAAAAATCTGATATTTCACACATTATGTCTGAGTCGGACTCCAGGTACATTCTTTTAAAATCTTCCCTGAATGATGCAAGAATATCATCTGATCCGCAAACGTTTGCATATTCAAAAAGCTTTACAAATCTTGTAAATTCCTCCGGATTGCTGAGAGAAAAATAATGTTCATAAGTTCTTTCCAGGAATGTTTTGTAATGAATATCAAATCTGTTTTTGAGTCGGTACACAGAGGCCTTAAGCTCTTTAAGATACTTTTTTTCAAAATATCTGCAGTTGTCCGGTCTGATAGCAAAAACTGCATCCTTCTGCGATGAAGGAGTATATTCAAATATTTTAACATTGAAGGCTCCGAACTCATCATAGGCTTCCCTGAGGATCTCGTCAGACTTCTGTATATCTGTATATCCTGCACGTCTGTGTTCATTGTACAGAACAACATTGATGTCTGCACTTCCGGATTTTCTGCATACTCTGTCAAGGAGATAGTGAAGATTTTCTTTATTATACGGAAAATCCGCAAACAACAGAATTTTACCTATTCGTGCTGTCGTTTCCGAAGAAAATACTGTTTTTATCTCGACACCGGAAACAGGAAACTCCATTATTCTTCCCTCAGGGACCAATGATGTATAGACTAATATTTTATTTTCATCATTAATGATATTTTCCTCATCTGCATGAATAAAAACATAGCTTTTTTTAATTTTCAGAGAATTCGAGTCAATCGTAAATCCGTCTGGCATCAGCTCCTGGGCAAATCTGTATCTGATGTCATCACCAAGACAAAGAATAAAATTGTTGCTGCCGATATCTATCATTTGTTTAGCCTCCGGTTGAATTTATTATATAGCCATTTTAGCCGAACTGTCATCCTTTACAAGTTCCATATACAGCTCATCAATTCGCAGACACAACGTTTTCAATGTGCCGACCTGCCTCTGGATATTTCTGATCTTATCAGATTTTTCTGATTCCGACAGAGCAAGCTGGCTGCGCAAAGCTCTGATATTTTTATTTATCAGCTCAAATCTTCTGTGCAGGTCACTGTCAAGCAGAGCATTCAGCTGACCCATGAACTGCAGGGTAAAGGCTTCTATCTGGTTTGTAGCAATAGACACATAAGAATTTATACCTTCTGTATAGAATGACTCGATATACATTTTCTTTTTGAGGAACAGCGCGATATTTTCACGGACGTATCTGTCCTTGAAAACTGCTCTCTTTTCATCCACCTGTTTGTGAAGCTCAGAAATGATAGATGTTTTCATATGAATGTCCTCATTGAGCTCTGTGCTTGATTTTCCGTTATAAGCCACTGAGTTGAGCTGCATCGTTCTCTCTCTGATCCTCTCATCGTAGCTTCTGAGTTTTTCATCGACCTCACGCTTCCAGGCACGTGTTTCAGAGTCATCGATCTCTTCCCTGACACTTACGAGATTTTTCTTCTTTCTGAAAAGATTGAAGAAACTGAATCTCTCTTTTTCCTCAGTTGAATATGTTCTTTTTACCTTTGGTTTTTCAAGTCCGTTTTCATACTGGACTTTCTCTTCGCGTAGAAGCTCAATTTCAGCCCTTAGCTTTGCCCTTTCCTTTTCTGCCTTGAGTGCTTTTACATACAGCAGTGAAAGAACATCAACATCTGACTGAAGTGTGTTTATTTCATCAATAATAACTGCTACACTCTTCTGATACTGCTCTATTCCAAGAACAAATGTATTTGCTGTCTGTTTGTATGTGCAGTCAGGGCAGATATTCAGAGGATATCTTCTGACAAGCATCTGGACAGATTCAGCAATATCCGGCAGAAATCTTCCGACTGCTGCGGACATATCAGTAACGAGCTTTTCTTTGACCTCAAAAGTAGCAGCACTCGCACCGTTGTTTATAATGGACGGAAGACTTTTTTCAAGATCTATAAGCTCCTCAGTAGTCTGATAGCTTTCCAGATTTGCAAGCTGTCTGCCTTTGAACAGTCTTATCTTTGTTGCGGCAAACTCTATTACGCCCTTTTTGGCTTTCTCTACATCAGCAAAAATACGCGACTTGAGTCGTTTCATTTTTTCATCAGTTTCTTTTATTTTTCCTTCGAGGCTTTCAATTATCTGCCTTGTTTCGTCATCATTTACAGCATACTTGTAAATGCTCGATTCAAGTTCGATATTTTTAAGTGTTTCCTCTACCATCTTTTTTGCTCGGATGATCGGTGTTATAAGAACATTTTTAGCTTTTTCACCATCTGTAATGAACTGCCACAGGCCATCCTCAAACTCTTCCATTCGAGACATCTTGAGCAGTCGGTATCTTTCGTCATCATTAAATGATGATCTGCCTCTGTAGCTGAGTTCCTGCTTTGATCTCGCAACAAGAGCCTGATATGATGATACACACCAGAATTCCGGAACAGTATTTACATTTGGAAACGCTTTGCCGAAGTTTTTGAGCATATTCTGTGCTACGCTCTCATATGATTCATTTTCATTCTTTCTGATCTGGTCTATTTTGTTGAGGACAAAGATTACTTTGCTTGCCCTTGTTTTGATCTGACTTAAAAATTCAAATTCTGATTTTCCGCCAGGTCTGTCTGCACTGAACATAAAAATGCAGACATTTGATTTCAGGATCTGTGCTTCTGTTATCTCACGGTGTCCGTCAGCTGTACCATTGAGTCCCGGTGTATCAACAAGTGTGACGTTATGCTGCAGAAACGGTGAATCCAGGTATAAGTCAAGATGATTGACAGTTGCTGCAACCGGAATATCACTTCTGGTTGAAACATATCTGGATATAGTGTTTGTATCTATACTGTCTATACACTCAGAACTTCCGTCCGCATAAAATACCTTACCCTTTTCATTCTGACCTGATTTGTCCTTATGTCTGAGAAACGTGACTGTTGCAGTCGTCTCATCCGAATAGGACGGAAGTATTTTCTCACCCATCAGTGCATTAAGGAATGTTGACTTGCCAACACTGAATTCGCCGACGATAACAATAGAAAATTCATCCTTAGAGAGTAATGAAATAAAATCCGAAATCATTCCAGCCTCAGAAGAATATCCGTTTTCGGTATAAAATTTTTGTATTTCATTCAGGATAAAACCGGTTTCGGCTTTTTTATCCTCATACTTTGCAAGATGTTTGTTCATTTTCCAACTCCACCTTAATCTCGTTATACATGTCTTCTATTTTAGCGATCTCATTTTTCTTGTTTTTGTATCTGTTCTGTATATCTATAAGGTTTCCGTTTATTATCTCATCAAGTACATTGTTCTTTTCTATCATTCTCTTTTCGAATTCGCTCTTGATATATCCTTCGATAAGTTTCTCATTTGAATCTGCGTCTGCTTTTAGTGAATCTTTGAACAGCTTAATTATTGAATTATCTCCATCATACAGATAAAGCTTAACATCATTTCTGAACTGCTTCTTTCTCAGATTGAGATACTCTGATTCGAGTCTTTCCTCAAACATTCTGAGTTCGTCTTTCTTTGCTGTGATTTCATGCATCAGGATATCCATTTTTCTGCTGTATGATTCGTATTCCCTGTCATGAAGTTCAATCTTTTCTTCAATCTCAAGTTTCTTTTCCTCAAGGTTTGCAAGCTCTCTGTTGATCGCTTCCCTTTCATTATCAGCCTCATCCTTGATCGAGCGCTTTTTGTTGTCCCACTCAAGGCCTTTTGAATCATCATACTGAGGTACCTGACGTGTCTTTTTCTTTTTGCCTATCAGAAACTGAAACAGTCTGCCGATGCCTTTTCTGTTTTCTTCAAATTCCTCAACTACATATCTGACTTCTTCTGCCGGTCTGTCGCCAATACTTGCCTCACGTCTGCGCTGTTTTGTGACAATATCATTTTTCTTTGACTTGTTAAGCTCGATAAGCTCAAATATACCGGAGATCTCCTGTCGGAACATATCCTTCTGCTTGTTGAAGTCTGCAAGGAAGCTTTCATTGTCGACTGCAATTTTCTCCAGACTGCTTATATCCTTCTTGATATTGTCAGCAGCAAGTTCCTTACTGATTGCCTTTGAGATCTGCAGCTGGGTCTGATCACTGTTTATCACACTGATAATATCGCTGTATTCATCTATCCTGGATAAAATGGTCTTATATATCAGCTGGAAACAGTTCTCTTTCTTGAAGTCATATTCGGTCTGATAGTTATCAATAAGCTTCTGCAGCATTGAACGGTACGTTCCGCTTTCAAGCTTTTCTTCAAAGCTCTGGTATGTCTGTTCTGAATTAACTGCATTTGAAACTGATTCGTAAATGCTGCCTATGTTCTCATCAATGTCTCTTTCAAGAATTTTCTGGTTTTCATCAAACAGCTGAATAATGAGTTTATAAAGTTTCTCAAGAATAACATCCTGATTTTCGTTGATTGTTTTTTTCTGCAGCTTTATCTGACTGATATCCTTGAAAGCTCTGTCGTTAAGAATCGATTTTTCTATTTCTGACTGCTTTTTGGATGATATCATTAAAATATATTCAAGTAAATTCATTACGGTGTAGCAGTTTGAAATGTACCTGTTGTGCTTGAAATTTTTATCTGTCATAATTGACTTGAGTATATCTTCAAATTCGTTGTAATTTGATTCAGTAAAAATCTGCTTTCTCAGATTATCATCCAGGTCATAGAAATCATCCTCATACAGTCTTGCTATCTCTTTGTCCTGTCCTGCAAGTGCTTTCAGTGCAGATATTGCACAGTAATATGTAATAAGGTTTCTTCCTCCGGGATTTATAACAAATCTCTCAACGTTCTCCCTGATAGTCTCCATTTTGGACTGGGCAGTTTCACCCTCAGCTTCGTTCAGTTCATCAATAAAGTTGTAAATAAAAATAAATGTATTCTGATAATTGGAAATGTATTTGATAAATTCTACGTCAGTCTGCGCAAGGCCTCTCTTCGGAAACAGATAAATACATGCATGAGCCTGCTTTATTTCCTCAATCGTAAGCTCCCTGTGCTTATCGGCAAGTCCGTTAAGACCAGGGGTATCAACTATAACAAGCTCCTCATCCACGTCAATAAAGTGTATGTATATATCTACGCTCTTAACTTCCGTTACTACATCTATATCTGACTGGGTAGTAGTGTATTTTTCAAGGTCCTCAAGTTTTTCAAGCTGATTCACTGTTCCGTCTGCAAACGTTATCTGACATGTATTTATTCGCTTGTCATCATTTCTTACATTATGTACATATGTAAGTGCTGCAGTTGTTTCGAGAGTTGCATGCTTTAGCAGATCGCGTCCTATAATTGCGTTAATAAAAGTGGATTTGCCTGCACTGAATTCACCGACAACCGCTATCTTGAATTCTGAAATCTGGATTCTCGATTCGAGACTGTCAATTGTATCACCTATGTTCGCTCCGTCATGAATCACCGAATACATCTTAAGATCTTCTAGTTTCTTTCTTAAATTGCAGTTCGCCATAATAACACCAAGCCTCTCTCGACATCGTTCCAAAAATGGTAAATATGAAACGCTATTTATTACTTAGAATAACATTTTTTATGCAATTTGTCAATAAAAATTTAAGAATATTCAAAACTTTTAACTCTATATCTATAAAAAGTATTGATAATCTCCATTAAATAATATATAATGTTAAACAGATTATAACAACACAGCATTTTTATATTCTATGGAGGTTTCTATGAAAAAGAAAAAAGTTCGTCTGATTATTATATGTATAGTTGCAGCACTTGTAGCAGCGTCACTGATAACAGGAATATGTACAGGAAACTATGCCGCATCAGAGGCAATGACAATGAATTGTGATACAACCAGTAAAAATTCTAAGCAGTTTCTTGAAAAAATAGGTTTCAGCGAAGATGATTTCATTTCTAAATGGAGTTCATCATCAGAAAGGATAACGTACCATTCAAAAAAAGGAAATGATCTCCCCATTAACTATATATGCACGCAGAAGAATAAATACAACAATCCGACCATGATACTTATTCATTCCCTTGGTTTTGACTATTCTGTAATGTATCCGCTGGCTGATTCATTTCTGGATAAGGGATATAATGTTGTCATGTATGACCAGAGAGCTCATGGAAACAACAATGCCGAAACTGTTACATACGGTCAGCTTGAAACAGCTGAACTTGAATCTGTAGTTGAATACATACAGATGTGTACTGATGAGACATGCACCATTGCACTGCTCGGTCAGGGTACCGGTGCTGATACAGCAATCCACTATGCTTCTGAATCAGCCAATTCGAAAAATATAGATTTTGTTATACTTGAGGATCCGTACTCAAATGCATCCGATGCAGTAAATTCACTTGTGAAGCAGAATTCAGGCATTATTCCTGAAGAGCTGTATATATCACTTCGCGACAAGTGCATGCAGTCAAAATACAACTTTGATGTAAAATCCGCAGATTTCAGAGTAATGGCTTCAGGTATATCAGTTCCTGCTCTGGTTCTTAACCACAAAAATTCTGAAAAATGTTCTTTTACAACAAGCAACAATATCTATGAATCAGTTCCGGGTGATAAAAAAACGCTAGTAACTTTTGAAAACTCAGATTACATGACATCATTTACAGATGAAAATGAAAAATACATTCAGTCTGTAGAAGAATTTATTGAAAAGTTCATGTCCTGATCTTCAACAATCAAATAATGCCTGTACAGCTTTTGTGTACAGGCATTTTTATTTTTACCTGAAAATACTCAGTGCTTTGCGTTCTTCAAAAATTCCGGATTTTGATTTTTCCTGCAGTGCCATGAGTATATCATAATATGAGCCTGCCTCTGATTCCAGCATTTTACTGACAAAAGAACTTACCCTGTCTATTATGCCGCTTATCTTTACTGCAAGAGTATTGAG
This sequence comes from Oscillospiraceae bacterium, assembly GCA_030539275.1. GTDB lineage: Bacteria > Bacillota > Clostridia > Oscillospirales > Ruminococcaceae > HUN007. The sequence continues at coordinate 40,289 of JAUNSK010000002.1, forward strand.
CTGATCACGGGATTCAAAATAATAATTTGCAAGTCTTCCCCTGTCGTTATAACCGCGCTTTGAAACTCCGAGAAATTTTTTTGCAAGCGATGCGCTGTACTTGTCAAATGTAAACAGCATGGCAAGACAATCTGCTGTGATCTCGTTGAAGAAAATATTTCTGGACTCCGGGTACAGCTTTCTTGTTACGAAGTGTGAAATGGAATGATATATCATCAGTTTGCGTGAATACCGTTCCCATTCTTCTTCTGTGAAGCCGGCTTCTCCTGCTGTGAGTCCGCTGTATCTGCAGCGCCTGATAACGATAATGCTGTCCTGATAATTGCTTCTGTTTAAAGTAAACCTTCTGAGTTCTTCTTTCCATTCGTCCGGGTCCCCGCCGTCTACAAGGTACTCCTTCATATGGCTTTCGATCTTTCTCCAGTTTGTTATTCCCGATATCTCCGCGCTGTTCATAACACTTGATACAGTGACCGGTTCACATTGATATGCCATTATCTGAATAAACCTGTCGAAGTCAGACGAATTGTAAATATACAGTATCTCAGCTGGTCCTGCCGGAGTTTCTTCGATCATAAGCTTGTCTTTCTCACTGCAGCTGAAGCCTGTGAGACCTGACTGTGTTATTTTGTAAGATATTGATTCCGGTATCTTTCCGCATTTTACTACATCTGAATAAACCCCTGTGAACGAAATTCCTTCTTCCGGTGTGAGATAAAGCTGATTGTACTTTTGTGCTAATTGTTCTATTGCTGATACAGAGTTATTCATTTTTATGCCCCCAATACAGATAAATTTTATGTTTATTTTTTATCAGTCTGATTATAACACCAAACATGCATTTTGTCAATATTTCTATAATAATAATATACATAAATTATATATTTTGTAGAAAACATGATAATTGTTTAGATTCTTTATTAGTTAACTTTTTATTCTTAATATGTTATAATATAAATAATATATTTTAAAATATATGGATATACGTCTTAATAAGACATAATTAACTTAGACTTACCGGAAGGACGGTTTATACAATTGAAAAAAAATACTGACTATTCACTTTACCTATGTACAGATGAGGATCTGATGAGCACACAGACAGTTGAGGAGTGTGTTGAGCTTGCAGTTCGCGGAGGATGTACCGTCATACAGCTTCGTGAGAAAAAACTGACAACAAGAGAATTTTACCACACCGCTCAGAATGTCCTGAAGATAACGAGAAAATACAATGTACCTCTTATCATCAACGACCGTGCTGATATTGCTATGGCCGTTGGCGCTGACGGAGTACATGTCGGACAGAAGGATCTGCCTGCAAATGTTGTCAGAAAAATGCTCGGTCCTGACAAAATAATAGGCGTTTCCTGTGCAACGCCAGAAGAAGCTGTAAAAGCTGCCGCAGACAGCGCAGATTATTTAGGTGCAGGTGCCGTATTCCCTACCGGAACAAAATCAGATACACGGCCTGTTACAAGAGACACCCTTATAAAGATCACCGGAAGTGTCAGTATACCCGTAGTTGCAATAGGCGGAGTAAACAGGCTGACTGCCCCGGGTCTGCGCGGTACCGGAATAAAAGGTCTTGCTGTAGTATCTGCTGTTGCAGCCCAGCCCGATATATCTGCTGCAGCCGCTGAGATGCTAAAAATTTATAAAAATCTTTGATCAGAGCGGTGAATATAATGAAAAAAGTACTTACTATAGCAGGAACAGACTGCAGCGGCGGCGCAGGTATGTCTGCTGACTTTAAAACAATAACTGCACATAAAATGTATGCCGAAGGTGTTGTCACCGCTGTTACAGCCCAGAATACCATGGGAGTGCGTTCCGTATGTGAACTTGATGCCAGACTTGTCGGACAGCAGCTTGACTGTGTTTTTGAAGATATCTTTCCTGACGCTGTCAAGATCGGAATGGTATATGACGAAGCGATCATTAATATTACAGCTGACAGACTCTCATATTATAAGGCACAGAATATTGTTATTGATCCTGTAATGATCTCCACAAGCGGACGCAGACTGCTCAGGGACAGTGCTGCCAGAGCGCTCACAGAGAAGCTTTTTCCGCTTGCACTTCTGATTACTCCGAACATTCCGGAAGCTGAAACACTAAGCGGAATAAAAATTTCATCAGAAGCTGACCTGCTTGACTGTGCGCGGAAAATACACTCCTTTTATAAGGGAAATATCCTGATCAAGGGCGGTCACGCCATAAACGGATGTGATGATTTTCTGTATAAAAGTACGGGCGAAACCTGCTGGTTCAGATCAAGCCGTATAGATAACCCGAACACTCACGGCACCGGATGTACACTCTCCTCAGCTATTGCCTGCGGTCTTGCTGATTCAAAATCTCTTGAAGAAAGCATTAAGAGCTCCAAGAAATATCTTTCCGGAGCTCTATCATCAATGCTTGATCTTGGTAAAGGAAACGGTCCTCTCGATCACTGCTTCTGTATCTGATTCAGGCTTTCTTCCTTCTTGAAAGAACAAAGCTTACAGCAAACAATGCCGCGGCAAACAGAACCTGAATAATAATACATATTGTAAATTCATTTGCGTCATAAACCTCACCGCAGGCACCTCCGAGCATATTTGATGCCTTGATATACCAGTATGCCGGCAGGAACTTTGCTGCATCAAGCAATGAACTTCCAAGGTATGTCTGAGGAACAAATATTCCGCAGATAAAGCTCATACCAAGTCCTATTACATTTGCTATTCCTGTAACAGCCATGTTGCTTAATTCAAAACTGCTGATAAGCAGCGCTACTGATGCTGAAACCACAAGGAATATTATACTGTTGAGAATGAACAGAAGACCTGTTTTTGTAAACAAAGCTTCTTTGTAAACAGCAAATGCCAGGATCATCAGAACCAGCCATACTATCAGACTGTACAGGATGCTGCCTGATGCTATCTGCGAGTTTCTTGATGCTGATGAAATTGATGAACACATCGTTCTGTTTTTTATCTCCCTGCTGTTCATCATAATGATTATCGGACAGAGTCCGCACACGATCACCATCAGGAAAATGTACGGCAGATACTGAAAATAATACACCAGATCGTTGTTGTCAGAACTGTTATCGCTGCTGTTGTATATTGTTACACTCGTTTCGTTAGTCAGGGCCTCTGCAGCGGCATCAGCTGCTTTATCTATCTCCATGCCGCCTGCAGTATACATATTTACTGTTGAAAGATATCTGTCTATATAGCTGTCTGTATACTGACCTGTTTTAGAGTCAGGTATTTTGACATTTTCAAGCTTCATCTCTTTATTATCTAAGAAGCTGTCCTCAAAGCCTGCAGGTATCATAAGGATATAATCAACGTTTCTGTAAAAAAGACTGTCCTGCATTGCTTCCTTGTCATCTGCTATCTCTGTTACTGTACACTTTGATTCAAGATATTGTTTTAACCCCCGGCTCAGCACTGAATCATCATGGTCAGTTATGCTTATAGTGGTCACGCTGTCCTTGAAGCTCTTCTGACCTTCGTCTTTAGCAGAGCTGCTGATAATTACTGTTATCATCGCATAGATAACTATATAAATAATAATACTTGAAATACGCTTAAGTGCGATCTTCCAGAATGCTTTAAATACTTGCATACTTTTTCCTCCTCAAGAACATGAAGCTGCCCGCCATAAATACGACTGACAGGATCAGAAGTTTTGCAATATTCATATAAAATCTTTCGTATGTGTCATAAACACTCAGCGTATAGAAACAATCTGAAACGATTGCAACAGGATTTAACCTGTTGACTATCGGACAGTTTTTCTGTATCATTCTCGGTATGTTGTCTGCCATCAGTCCGCTCAGAACACAGCAGAAAAGTATCAGAGCAGTCGTGATCGCATTCTTTACATTTTCTTTCATGTTTCCTATAGAACCTATGAATATTCCCATACTTGTTCCCATCACAATACCTGCAAATGCACCAAGCAGAACAGCCGGTATATTGTCACCGAAGTTGATCTTCAGAGCAAGTATCATATAAGCCAGAACGATCATCATAATCACTGTATTAATTATAACGGAAGCTACGAAGCCTGCAAAAAGTTTGATGAATTTTCCTGTCGGTGAGGCGCTGACTCTCGCACCTATTGCGGAGAGATTGCCCTGATTTCTGACAACTATCACTACACCGCTGCTGCAGGCAAAGACACATACCATAGCGATCAGGTTGTAAAAATACTGGACAAAGAAGTCACGTTCTCCGTGGCTTAAATTTATCTCATTGTTATAGGTTATCTCCTCTGACATTGAGTCGACAACCTTCTGAATATTCTGAGGATCAGATGCTGCAATATCCTCTATTACTTTTTTGTTCACAAGATAGCTGTCTGTTACAGACTTAAGGATGCTCTGGTTTATATCATTTTCCTTGACAGTGAGAGTAACATCATCTTTAGTTGCATAAATGATCCCGTCTACATCTGCATTATCGAGAAGCTTCTGTGCATCATTGTTTTCTGTTTTTGTTACCTTCAGCAACGGGTCATCAGATGATGAAAGCGAATCAGCAACTTCAAGAAATGTCTCTGACTCAGCACTGGAATCCGTTACTATTGCTACCGGTATACTTGAAAAAAGTTCACCGCTTGTATACAGGTTTCCGAAAGCTGCCTTGAAAAGAGTACTCAGAATAATCGGAAAAGCAAGGATCCAGAATATCTCCGTCTTGTCTCTGATTATCTGAAGGCAGGCGTATTTTAAATTGTGTAAAAACATCTTTAACTCCTCCTCAGTCTCTGAGCTTCTTGCCGGTTATTTCAAGGAAGACATCATTGAGTGTCGGCAATTCTGTGTATACACGGCCAAATGAAAAATCATTTTTCTGAAGATAATCCATTACGCGTATCAGGTTGTGTTTGCCGCCGCTGAAGTAAACGATAAGCTTCTGACCATCATATTTTACTTCGTAAACGTGTGGAAGCTGTCTTATATCAGCTATGTTCGACTTATCAAAATCAAGTATTTCTACTGTAATCGTTTCTGTATTCTTGATCATCTTTTTAAGCTCTTCCTTGGTTCCGGTAGCAATGACCTTTCCCTTATCCATTATCATTATCCTTGTACAGAGCTGTTCTACTTCCTCCATATAATGAGAGGTATAAATGATCGTTGCACCTTGTCTGTTGAGCTCCTCAATTCCTTCGAGGATCTTGTTTCTGCTCTGAGGATCAACTGCAACGGTAGGTTCATCAAGAATAATCAGCTTTGGTTTGTGAGCTATGCCGCATGCGATATTAAGACGTCGTAAAAGTCCTCCTGAGAGCTTTTTCGGATAAAATTTTTCAAAATCCTCAAGTCCTGTAAATCTTATTGCCTCATCGACAAGTTTTTTTCTTTCCTTCTTATCCTTGATATAAAGCCCGCAGAAATAGTCAATATTCTCTCTGACAGTCAGCTCATTATATACGGCAACATTCTGCATGATGATGCCTATATTCTTCTTTATATCATAACTGTCTGCATTCATCGGCTTTCCGAAAATTTCTATGTTTCCTTTGTTGAAAGTTAGCAGTGACAGAATGCAGTTGATTGTTGTTGTCTTTCCTGAACCGTTAGGTCCGAGCAGACCAAAAATCTCTCCTTCGTTTATTGAGAATGATAAATGATCAACAGCTATCAGATCCTTATATCTTTTTACCAGGTTCTCGACCTTAACTACCGTTTTGTTGTTATCAGCCATCAGTGTTCCCTCCATTTAGATTTGTTTTTTAGTATGTATTTATTATAAAATAAGCTGAGCTTATTTGTAAGTGTAAAAAGTCATATTATCAATATGACAAATGTAATATTTTAAAGAGGTATTTATGAAATTACTTACTGACAAACTTATAGTCTGCCTTTTGTGCTTCATCTGTTTTGCGGCATCATCAGACATAACACAGTTATCCGTTATATCTCTGCTTTGTGCAGTCATAGTTTCGTGTGCTGCTTCTATGGCGACTTCATTTAAAAGCAAAAAAACCGGAATGATCGTTTTTGGCGCTGTGCATATCTTTTATCTGGCTTTATGCTTCAGATTCCCGTTATTTACATGGCTTATCCCATTGCTTATATATGATTTTATTAAAACTCCTTTTGCACCTGCCTGTATTCCATATGCTGCGGCATTTATCACAGCCAGTGAAACATACAGTGTGCGTGACATTTTTTTATGGATGCTTATCGTATTTACAGCAGCATATTTAAGATACGGGACAAGAAAGGAAACAGAACTTGAGGACGCACTCATAGAGACCCGTGACATGATCACAGAGAAAAATCTTGCTCTCGGAGCAAGGAATAAAGCTCTTGAGGAAAATCAGGAATATGAAGTCAAGCTTGCAACACTAAAGGAAAGAAACAGAATAGCCGGAGATATACATGATAATGTCGGACATATGCTTTCAAGAACGATACTTCAGACAGGAGCGCTGCTTGTCCTTGAAAAGGATGAAACAAAGCACGAGGCACTTGAGAGCATCAACAGCAGTCTGAATCAGGCTATGACAAGCATCAGGCAGAGTGTTCATGACCTTCACAATGACAGCATTGATCTGAGCAGTGCAGTATTTGAAGCTGTCAGCGCTCTTCCATCCGGCATAAACAGAAGTATAGAATGTGATAAGATCGAAACAATGCCGCAGAATATCAAGTTCTGTTTTATTTCAGTGATCAAGGAAGCAATATCAAACATTATCCGTCACAGCAATGCTGACCATGTTACAGTGATCCTGCGTGAACATCCGGCATTTTATCAGCTTCTGATAAGAGACAACGGAAGTATATCGGCAAATTCATCAGACACAGGCATGGGCCTTGTCAATATGAGATCAAGGATCGAATCTCTGGGAGGTTCTTTCACATCCGATAATGAAGACGGATATAAAATATTTATTTCAATACCTAAAAAGGGAGAATAACAGATGAATATAATAGTAATAGATGATGACAGACTTGTAGCCGCATCACTTAAAACCATACTTGAGAGCACAGGCAGAATAACAGTTGATGCAGTAGGCAATTCAGGTTTACAGGCAATAGAACTTTATGACAAACATCTTCCTGATGTACTTCTTATGGATATAAGGATGGAAGGCATGACCGGGATAGAAGCCGCAAAAAAGATCCTCAGCATCCATAAAGACGCAAAGATCCTTTTCCTGACTACATTTTCTGATTATGATTATATAGCACAGGCACTGTCAGCAGGAGCAAAGGGCTACATACTCAAACAGAACTATGAAAGCATCGCTCCGTCACTTACAGCAGTCTATAACGGCCAGAACGTATTCGGAGATGAAATTGTCGGAAAGCTTAACAACAGCATAAAGCCCCACAGTGACTTCCATTACGAAAACTACGAAATAAGTGAACGTGAACAGGCAATAATAAAACTGATAGCTGACGGCCTGAGCAATAAGGAAATAGCCGACACACTCTACCTGAGCGAAGGAACCGTAAGAAACTACCTGAGCGGCATTCTTGACAAACTCTCCCTTCGCGACAGAACACAGCTCGCGGTATTCTATTATAAAAATATTCAGTAAAATAATCTGTCAGGCATCTGTTTTGCACAAATTTTTTTTCTTGCAATATTATAGTATGAATAGTATAATATATATTGTGTATCTGAAACAGATCAACTAAATATATACTCTTTGGAGGTTAATATGAATATAACAGTACTGGCAGGCGGCCTGAGCACAGAGAGAGATGTAAGCCTTATAAGCGGTCTTATGTGTGCTAAATCACTGGCTAAAAAAGGACATAACGTTTTTCTTCTTGATGTATTTATGGGTACTGAGACAAACCCGGATGATGCATTTGCGGGAGATAATAATTTTGATTCCTTTGCAGCTTCTATTAATTCCTCAGAACCTGACCTTGAAAAAATAAAAAAAATCCGCGGAACAAGTCCTGACGGATTTTTCGGAAAAAATGTACTTGAGATATGCAAAAGATCTGATGTGGTATTTATGGGCCTTCACGGTGCAAATGGCGAGGACGGAAAGATCCAGGCTGCATTTGACCTGCTTGGCATAAAATATACAGGCTCTGACTACGCAGCAAGTGCAAATGCCATGAGCAAAAGCATTACAAGACAGATCCTTATTCCAAACGGAATAAATATGGCACAGGGAACAACATATACAAAAGAAACTTTTACAGACTCACAGGCTGATAAGTGGGATCTTTTCCCCTGCGTTGTAAAGCCAAGCTGCGGCGGCTCAAGCATAGGAGTATTAATTGTCGACAACAAAAATGATTTTATCAGTGCATGTAATGAATGCTTTACATATGATGATGAGATCATTATAGAAGAATTTGTCAAAGGCCGTGAATTTTCTGTAGGTGTTCTTGACGGCAAAGCACTTCCTGTAATTGAAATAATACCAGACGGACTTTATGACTACAGCAACAAGTATTCCGGAAAAACTAAAGAAGTATGCCCGGCTCAGGTTGATGCTGACAAGGCAGCTCAGATGCAGGATACTGCGCAGCGTGTATTCAGAGCACTGAACTTAAGCGTGTATGCAAGAGTGGACTGCCTTATGCGTGAATCAGACGGCAAAATATTCTGTCTTGAAGCAAACACACTCCCTGGTATGACCCCGACCTCTCTTCTTCCTCAGGAAGCAGCCCAGACAGGAATAAACCATGAGGAACTGTGTGAACTGATAATAAATAAATCCATTGAACGTTTCAGTACTTCAAAGTGAGGAGATAAACATTGTTGAACAATAATTCTGATATGAAACCGATGACTCTCAGACAGGCGGCAGATGCCTGTAACGGAATTCTTACAGGTCCTGAAGGCTGTGAAAACATGATCATCAGAAATATTACCATTGACAGCAGAAAGGTTTCTGACGGATTTCTGTATATTCCTATAAAAGGAGAACGTTTTGACGGTCACGACTTCATAAAGAGTGCGTTTGAAAACGGAGCATTATGCACACTTAGTGAACATGCTGATGCTGAAACAGACAGACCTCAGATCACAGTCAGTTCCACATCAAAAGCTCTCAGAGACATAGCCGGCTTTTACAGAAGCCTGTTTAAAACGATGATCATCGGAATAAGCGGAAGCTCAGGCAAGACTTCAACAAAAGAAATGATCGCTTCTGTTCTCTCTCCTTCTATGTGTGTGCTGAAAACTCAGGGTAACCTGAACAACGAGATCGGTGTCCCGCAGACACTTTTCAGACTTCGCGACGAACACCAGGCTGCTGTTGTCGAAATGGGCATCAATCATTTCGGAGAAATGACAAATCTTGCTCAGATGGTAAGACCTGATATTGCAGTCATAACAAATATCGGCTGCGCCCATCTCGAATTTCTCGGTTCAAGAGACGGAATACTAAAAGCAAAAACAGAGATGCTCCCCTACCTGTCTCCGGACGGCTGTGCAGTTCTCAACGGAGACGATGATAAGCTTATTACTGTTGACAGTGTAAAAACATGCTTTTTCGGACTAGGCAACGGTAATTCATACCATGCTGAAGATATAAAGCAGTGTGGTTTTGACGGCACTCAGTTTACTCTTGTACACGCACAACAAAGACTAGAGGCATTTGTTCCTGCTCTCGGAAACCATATGATAATGAATGCACTTGCAGGTTTTGCTATTGCAAAACTTCTCGGAATCGAAGATGATAAGGCCCTTGAAGGTATCAGAAACTTTAAAAATATCGATGGCCGCTTTAATGTCATCCATCTGTCCGATAAAACTATAATCAACGACTGCTATAATGCAAATCCTGAATCGGTGAATGCCTCACTAAACGTTATGAGTACCCTTGAAGGAAGAAAAGTTGCAGTTCTGGCAGACATGAAAGAACTTGGAGAAAACTCAGAAAAAATGCACATCATAACCGGTGAACATGCAGCTATGAAAACGGATGTCCTTATCTGTATAGGCAGTGAGGCAAAGTATATGGAACAGGGAGCAAAGAAATCAGGCAATGATTGTGAAGTACATCACTTTGACAGCAATACAGATGCAATAAAGGCGCTTCCTCAGATAATCAGAAAAAATGATGTTATACTTGTCAAGGGCTCACATTCTATGAAACTTGAAGAAATCACTGCAGCACTTAAGGAAATGCCTGTTATAAAATAACTTATCTTTATATCTCAAAATAAATCAAAAAACATTTTTCAATAAATCAGCGCATACGATCTCCTTTGCGCTGATTTATTGTTTATTATGATAAAAAATATTTATACAAAAGAAAGGAATAAAAAAATGGAATATGTAATAATGGGGGTCCCGACAGCGGTATTTGTGTGGTTTATCGTAACACTTATCGTTTTTCTTGCAACGCCGAAAGCGAACATTGAAAAAAGAAAAAGACTGAAACCGTACCTCATTGCATCGGGAGTAATTTCAGCAGTATTTGCCTGTGTTATACTGACTCTGCTGATACTTATATCAATTTCCATTCAGAATATGTAACGGAGGAATTATGAAAGATAAGACATTTAAACGGCTTCTGGCCCTGATAACTGCGATTGGAATATTAACTACTGTTTCACTGACTGTATATACAGTATATCTGTACAAACACGCCTCGATAACATCGTTTATCGCAAACGAAAGCAGGTAGATCATGAAAACTGTAAAACAGATAATTACATTGCTGTTGGTCACAGTGATCTTTTTGTCGTTTGACTGGTGCATATACAGTTTTTACACAAAACGCTGCATAAGCGATTACAGCAAAGGAATGCAGGCAAAATCCATAGAAACTGATAAATATCTTCCGTTTACAGAGGATTCCGAAATAGTAAAATATGATTCATCTGTAAAGCTTTCCGGTGACCTTCCTGTATTAGACGGTGCTACTGCTCTTTATCCTGTTTATTCTGCTTTTTTTAATGCTGTATATCCTGAAACTGCGTATGAGTACGGTCCGGATGGATTTTCAAAGGACAGCTGCCTGCAGCTCAACAATACACTGGGTGCTTATAAGGGAATAGTCGACGGATCAGATGACATAGTATTCTGTGCGAAACCGTCAGAAAAACAGCTTCAGTATGCTCATGACAACGGTGTACAGCTTGAAATGGTCCCTATAGGATATGAGGCATTTGTGTTTATCGTAAACAAGAATAATCCTGTTGATGACCTCAGTACAGATCAGATAAAAGGCATCTACAGCGGAAAGTATATAAACTGGTCAGATGTAGGCGGTCCTGACAAGCTTATCAACCCTGTCACAAGAAAAGAAGGCAGCGGAAGCCAGACTGCAATGCTGTCATTTATGTCAGACCAGAAGATAAAGAAAAGTCCGCTTGCATTTCTCGGCCGGTCCATAGGTTTTTCCTACAGGTATTACGTTGAGGGAATAGTTGAGGACTCACAGATAAAAATGCTGAAGCTTAACGGCGTATACCCTGACAAGAGCAGCATTCAGGACGGAAGCTATCCCATTATCGGCAATCTGTATGCAGTATACAGGAAAGATAACAAAAATGAAAATATCAGGAAACTGATAGACTGGATACTGTCAGATGAGGGCCAGACTATAGTTGAAGAGAGCGGATATGTACGTCTGAAATAAAAGAGTGCTGTATCATTAAACCGTGTAAAAAAGGTTTATGATACAGCACTTTACTTTGCTTGTGTAAATTCAAGTCATTTATCAGATACCCGTGTGTCATTATCAGTAAGATCTTCGGGTAATCACATTTTTATGATTTTACTCCCTTAAAATTAACTGCATATATTCCAAGACATACAAGAAGCAGTGATATCGCTCCTTTCAATCCAAATGCCTGACTTGTCTCACCTAGCAGCAGTGCAGAAAGCGTAACACCGCAGACAGGATTCATAAATCCGTAAACCGCCACCTTCGAAACAGGATTATGCTTGAGCAGAATTCCCCACAGGGTATAGGCAACTGCTGAAATAAAAGCCAGATACAATCCAAGAATAAAAGCTTCTGGTGAGTGCGGATGCATCGTTCCTCCTGCTATAAGTCCTGTAACTGCCATAACAGCTCCACCGAATGTGAACTGCCATCCGCTGAGCATAACAGGATCGCAGTCCTGTGAATAACGTTTCATAAGGACTGATGAAACGGAGTACGATATAGTTGAGATGAACATAAAGCCTTCACCTGTAAACTTAAGTGACATATCGATATCTGCCCCGTTCATGTTTATAAGTGCAACTCCTGCAAACCCGACTATACAGCCGGCTATCTTATTGAAAGTTATCTTTTCTATCCGGAAGATCAGCCCGGAAATAAGGATGGCAACAAAAACATTTGATCCGATAATAATTGATGCCTTGACTCCTGTTGTATTTGCAAGCCCTATATAAAACAGGTCATACTGGATTATTGTCTGAAAAATACTCAGCTTTACAACTTTCCCGTAATCCTTTGGATGCGGATAAATAAAACGCTTTTTCTGTACACTTTCAAACAGGATGACAAGCAGTCCTGCTATAAAGAATCTGCATCCCGCAAACAGGATCTGGGAACCTGTACTGCCGGTGGAGATCCCGAACATCCTGTAGCCTATTTTTACACACGGAAAAGCACTTCCCCACAGAATACAGCAGACCATAGCAAGCAAAGCTACAATGTAATTTTTAGTAAGTAAATCTTTTTTCCCTGACATCTGGTCACCACTTCATTATTTTTCTGATATATTCACTGAGAACACCGGCAGCTCTGGTATTGCTCTTTTCAGTAGGATGCCAGTCTGCAGCATATCCGTCTTCATTTTTATGATACGGCAGTTCAAGAGCATATATACTGGTATCACCGGTATAGCTTTTGAATCTGTTCACTGCCTTTAAAATGGTACCAAACAGATTGCTGTCCATTATGCCAATGCAGGCAAAAATGACAGCTGACGGATTTCTTTTTCTGATTTTTATAAGCTCTTTTATGTACTGATCTTCAAAATCCTCACATTTCTTCTGATCACACTTGCAATAGGAATAATCATTTGTTCCTAAAAACAAAACAACTGCATCAGGAATAAAGCTGCTGAAATCCCATTGTGGTCTTATAAACGTTGACATGATGTCATTTTCATCCTTTGGTTTACTAAAGCCGCAGAAATCATACTGGGGCATCAGCAGCTGATCTGTATTTATCTTGCCGTCTGATGTATATCCGGAAATAATACCGCATCCGCTGATGGAAACCGCACTGTAGTCAGCGTCTAGCAGCTTAGCAGTTTTATATGCATACGCACGTGTAAAATCCTCAGTAGATGTCGAAAATGTATTATCTTTGCATTCATCATCAATGCCGTAGCCGCATGTTATTGAATCTCCGATAAATTCTATTCTGTGCTTCCTTGCCGGGACCGGAGCGATATAATCTGAATCAGTTTCTATACCGGCAATTCCGGCAAGAGACATAACACATTCTGATAATTTAATCACTTCTATCTCTGATTCATGTCCTGCTGATGTTTCGATCACAATTGTTTTTGTCTGATTGTCTATGAGTTCATCCCGAACTCTGGTGCCGTTAAGATATACTGCGATCCTTGCATGCATTGTTTTATCATATGACTTATAATACCTGTCAGGCTTCACAGTTATCCCTGCATATGAACCCTGCATTTTAAAACTGACGGAACTTCCGGAATAGCACAGCCACAAAGTATCGTCCTCAAAATATGTTCTGCCTGTTATTTTTAACTTACTGATAATTTCTTTCATTGATCCCCCTGGCTCAGACTATTAAGCAGACTTTTAGAAATAAAAGTCTGCCTATAATAACTGTATTTAATTTATTAATATTCAGAGCTTTATGAAAATTTGTTTCTTATGCTCTCCGATGTCTTTTTAAGTTCATCCGCCTGCTGTCCAAGCGCTTTCAGATCTTCATCAGATATGATGTTTCTTGATTCCTGAGCCTTTGCATCAGCTGCCTGTGAAGGTATATGTGCAGGCCTTTTTATTTTATCTGATATTCTTCTGATCTCCTCAGCTGATTTTTCAACTGTGTGAAGCTGCTGCTGCATAGTAGCTTTAATTATCTCTGTTTTTTCACAGTTATCCTTCATTCTCTTTTTCAGATACTCTATGCAGTTTTCCTTGACATTTCTGCCATAGTATATCTCGTTGCACATCACACGGCATGACCTGTATCCGCATGCACCGCAGTCTACTGTTCTTGAAGCAGCATCATTTTTGAGCATTTGTTCATATACTGCGTCCTGTTCATCAGTTCCTATCGAATCAAATGTAACATGTACATCAGTATGCTCGCAGACAAAGTCATTGCTGTCGAGCTTTTTATCAAAATCCTTGAACAGCTTATCCTTATTGATAAGTGTTCCTCTGGATTTCTGTGCCTCTTCTTCGATTTTCTCAAGCCTCATATACAGGTCCTCTGCCGGGTAGTCACTGCCTGCTGACCCAATTGCACAGCCTGTATTACAGTGATATATTTCGAGTCCGTCAGGACGGTTTTCACTTTTTGACTGCATATACTCATTAAGCCTTCTGTATATGTTTTCAGGACCTGAGCTTACCCTGACAGACAGAATACTTCCGAGAGAATTCAGGGAATCTTTAATTACACCGGGTCTGCAGCTTAACAGACCTAATGATCCCGACTGATAATCGAACTCAAACTCATCAGACTGATTTATCTCTGCCAGCTGCTTCTTGTCTATGTGTGAAATCAGGCGTTCAAATGTTGCTGCATAATCAAATGTCTGATATTTAGCAGCTTCTGAAATCTTGGACATACACGAAGAAATGAGTATGACCGGTGTCTTGGCAGACAAATATTTCTTCAGATATACAGCCATACATGACTCCGGACTGTATACAGGAGATAAAAACGCCAGTAGCTCCGGTGTATATTTTTCTATGTAGCTTACCACTGCAGGACATGAAGAGCTGATAAATCTGTTTATTTTTTTATTTTTCATAAGCCTCGAGTGCACCCATGTACAGATATCGGCACCGAATGAGGCATCATATATTTTAAATTCGCTGTTTTTTCTGAGCCAGGTCAGAACTTTCTTCCAGTCTGTATCAGAAAAAGCTGTCCTTACAGATGTTGAAACGATTACAGAGGCAGGTGTCCTGTTTTCAATAAGACCATTTATAAAATCAGAATCATCATGATAATCCCTTGCCCCGTTCGAACAGACTTTAACACATTCACCGCATCCGATACACTTTTTCGGATCAATCGTGATCTTATAACTGCTGTAGCTATCATCGGGAATAATTATATTGGCAGTACTGACCGGACAGGCTCTGACGCATTTGGAGCAGCCTGTACAACGCTCAGGATATGTTGTAATTATGTCACTAGTCATCATTTCATTCCAATCTGCATTAAGCTGTATTAATTACATTATACACAAATTATTCTGCAATTTCAACCCATAAGATACTTTTGGAATTCATTTATCCTGATGTTCATAAACACTTTCGTTATCTGGATAATCATGCTGCTCGTCATTAAACTCTTCATTATTATTAAACTGATGTTCATCAAATCTGTTTTCCTGTTTTTCTTCATCAGAAGGCTCAGGCATTGTTTCATCTTTTCTTTCATCCGTGGATTCCTGATGATGACCCCACATTACATTTCCGAATCCGGGAGAAAAATGATCAAAATCTGGTTTTTCTTCTTTATTCATTCCAGGAAAACCATCCGTATTGTCTTTGTCAAAAGCCGGAACATCGTGTTTTTCAGGCTGTCGGTGATCCTTTCCTGATATCTGAGACGTAATATCTGCATCATCCGGGATTTCTGTCTGGACTGATGTCGCAGCGTTTACTGTTGTCTGCTGAGTTTCATATGACGTTACAGCTGATGTCACAGCTGCAGAATTTTTACTTATTTTTGCCTGTGTCTGGACAGGTGTATCTGTCGGGACAGGCTGAGTCTGTGTGCTTTCAGCCGACTGATCCAAAACCTGTTCATCCGGGGCCTGAGTTATTTCTGCAATAATTTCCTGTGCAGCTGATAATTCAGTATAAGTCTCTGGTGCCTCTGTTATGTACTCAATACTTGACTTATAATTACTGTCAGTTCTTTTTACCGTTGTAACTACAGCCTGTGTTGTAAGTACTGCTGCAGCCGTAGCGACAGCAGCGGTTTTTACTGTTAATGCTGCAAAGAAATTTTTAATATCAGATACGATCCACATAAAGACAGACGAATACAGCTTGACACTGTTGCATTTTTCATACTTTTCAATGAACTTTTTCATATTTTTTCGACCGTAATTAAGTCTTGACTTGACTGTACCAGCTGAACAGCCGAGAGATAAAGCTATTTCTTCTACTCCCATCTGTTCATAGTAGTACATGACCATTACTTTCTGCTGTTCAGGCGGCAGGCCATCAAGAAATGACTTTATCTGAACATTAAGTTCATTGCTGTCTGCTATCTGCACAGGGTTCGGACACTCATCAGCAATATTGTTTATTACATCAATTTCTTCATCATCCATAACAGAAAACTGTATGCTTCTTTTCTGTGACCTCAGCATATTTCTGCATTCATTATCGGTCATGGTAAGGATCCAGGAAACAAACTTCTTTTCATCACTCAGCTGATATATTTTGCTGTAAAGCTTGATATATACTGACTGTACTATATCATATGAGTCCTGTTCATTTTTCATAATCTTCATAGCTCTGCAGAAAACAAGCTGATAGCTAAGCAGATATACATTCTGAAATGCACTCTTGTCTCCTGCCTTGAACTCATGAACGCTCAGGTATAATGAATCACTTATCACCTTTGAACTCCCCCTGTATTATTTTTGCTTATATTTGCTTAAATAGTAACACAAAGATTTTAAAAATTCAATAGAAGATTTAATATTTGAATCAATTTATCCAAAGTGTAAAAAGCATAAGCAAATTTTGTTTATTTTGTACAAATCAGTATATTTCCTAAAAATTTTTTAAAAAATTAAAACCAAACTGATATCAGATTTATCACAGTATTGAAAAGTAAATGAAGACGTTCATTTTACAGCAAATATTTTTGCCGGCAGAAAAATTATATATAACTAAAAAAATATGAGGTGTTTATTATGTTTAATTCTAAGAAATTTTTAAGCTGTACTGCTGCTGTCCTTGCTCTTTCTATGTCCGTTTCCGGTGTTGCATTTGCTGACGAAGCAGCTGCCGAAGAAGAACCTGCTGTAACTACAGTAACCGAAACAGCTGAGGTTACTGAAGCAGCAGAAACTGAAAATAAAGACACAGACTGCAAAGAGCACAAAAATGGTCCTTCATTTTTTGATCCTATGGCTATCCAGAACAGCTTTATGAATCAGTGCAAACACTTTGTTAAGGAAGCTGCAGACAAGGAAGGCATATCTGTTGAAGAGCTTCTTGCTCAGAAAAAAGATGAAGCCGATGCAAGAAGACTTGAAGTACTTACACAGCAGGCAGAAGAACAGGGCATTACTGTTGATGAGCTTATAGCAAATATTCAGGCTCAAAAAGAAGCACAGAGGGAAGAATGCAAACAGCATCAGTGCACACGTCCTGAAAGACCGGTAAAAGACGAACCGGTCGTATCCGAAGAAGCTCCTGTAACAACAACAGCATCTGAGGAAGATACCGATCCTGAATTTACTGTTACTGAAACTACTTCAGGAAAACATCAGAGACCAGCCGTAACAAAGCCGGCTGTAACAGAGCCTTCTGAACCGGCTGTAACAGAGATTACATCATCTGATATAGCTCAGGAAGAAACTCCTGATACTACTGAGCAGACAAAGGCTGAAAGAACTCATGCAAGAAAAGACCAGAACAAAGGCAGTCACCGTAACTCAAGATAATTAATTAAAAACTCACTTACAAAACTTTTTTTCTTTTTTTTCAAACCCTAAAACAGCAGCGGCTGGTTCATGATCAAATGAACCAGCCGTTATTGTTTTACTCATTGCCAAATAACTGAAGTTTTAGCTGAGCCACATCAGCTACATCAAGTTTTCCGTCATAGTTTACATCAGCCAGAAGCTTCTGCAGCCTGTTGAGCTGACAATCGCCGATAACATACTGACACAGTATTGTCAGATCAGTCATGTCGATTTTGCCGTTGGAATCAAGATTGCCAAGAGAAAGAAGTTCCTGATCTTCATCAACACCATACTGTACGATGACATTATCATCAGTCAGATCCTTTATCTGCATGTTTGTAAATTCCAGAGATGTTCCTGCGGTGAAGCATCCTGTCGGAGTATACTGACCGTCTCCTCCAAGAAAAAATACCCATTCAGCTTCCGGCAGATCTTCACTTGAAGTAAAGAAGCTTTTTGCACAGATGGTGTCACCTGCAGAGATCTCCTGCAATGACCATCCTGCAGAATAATCCACCTTAGCATTGTTCTTTAATAATCCTTCGACATATGAAGTTATTGTTGTTATTCCGGACTGATTGTGCCAGATCTCACCGCTGTTTGCAGCACCTACTGTTTTAGCATCAAGGTTTCCAATCTTTGAATAGTAGTATCCTGCCTTGCTTGAAGAAATATTATAGGTTACCGCATAGGTATGTCCTTTGATAACCGGGAAAACACCGCGGCTTATCTGGACATCCCATTTGTCCTTTCCGCCGTTGGATTCTCCGCCGGGATTATTGATATACATGTCTATACAGCTGCCGTCCTCACTGTAATCAACATCTGCCGGTTCATTAAGTGAAAGCTTGAAATAGCTGCTGTCAGACTCTTCGGCATAGATCTTATTTTTTCCTGTTAAGTCTGTTGATGAAAATGCTGAACCAAGGGAAATAGCTGCAGTAAGACAAAAACATGCAGCTGCGTGAATAAAGCCTGTTCTGCGCATTATAAACTTCCTCCCTGTGTATTTTTCCTGTATTCCATATAACTTTCCAGAATAATTGTGGCTGCTACTGCATCAACTACTGCTTTTCTTTTTTTGCCTCTTGTATTTGTCTGATTAAGATAGTTATGCGCCGATACTGTTGTGTTTCTTTCATCCCATAGTTTTATAGGCACATTTATCAGTTCACCAAGTCTTTTTGCAAACAGCTCACATTTATCCGCTCTTTCCCCGATCGTCCCGTTCATATTTTTTGGATATCCTACAATTATCTGCTCTGCCCCGTTTTCAGCTGCACATGCAGCGACCTTCTCAAGGCACTTGTCAAAGTCAGTCTCATGGATAACGCCTACAGGTGATGCAAGCATCTCTGTTCTGTCACAGGATGCAATGCCCGTTCTTGCATCGCCGAAATCAACCGCAACTATCTTCATTTTTACTTCCTTTCAGTTACCATGGCTTAACACTTCCGATTATATCACGGATATTTGACTTTTCCCAGTTATCAAGGATCTCATTCATTTCATTGATTATCTTTACCGGTGCAAACGGATCCGTAATAATTGCCGCACCTACCTGTACGGCAGACGCACCTGCCATCATCATTTCTATAGCATCTCTGCCGGATGATATACCGCCCATTCCTATTACAGGGATCTTTACAGCATTGCATACCTGCCATACCATTCTTACAGCAATCGGAAATACTGCAGGACCTGACATTCCTCCGCAGTTATTTCTGAGAACAGGTCTTCTGGTATTTATATCGATCCTCATTCCAAGAAGTGTGTTTATCAGTGACAGACAGTCAGCACCTGCGGCTTCAACACTCTTTGCAATAGCTGCAATATCTGTAACATTTGGTGACAGCTTTACGATAAGAGGTTTTTTTGTAGCCTTTCTTACCATTTCTGTAACACCTGCTGCACCTTCACATGAAACTCCGAAAGCAGCCCCGCCGTGTTTTACATTCGGACATGAGATATTGAGCTCTATCATATGAACATCTGTTTCATCAAGCTTCGCTGCAACCTCTGCACATTCCTCAGCAGTTGATCCTGCAATATTTGCAATAATCACAGTATCCTTGCTCATAAGATAAGGAAGCTCACGTTCAATAAATGTATCTATACCCGGATTCTGCAGTCCTACTGAATTGAGCATACCCATAGGGGTCTCAGCTATTCTCGGTGCAGGATTACCTGGTCTCAACTGACCTGTAGTACCCTTTGTTGCTATACCGCCAAGCTTTGACAGCGGATAAAATTCCTCATATTCATGACCGTAGCCAAACACACCGGATGCAGGAATAACAGGGTTTTTAAATTCTACTCCCGCAATATTAACACTTAAATCAGCCATTACCAGACTACCTCCTTAGAATCAAACACAGGACCATCCTTGCATACATGTCCCATTCTCTCGACACCGTTCACGTTCAGCTTGCATGCACATACAAGACAGGCACCGACGCCGCATCCCATTCTTTCCTCAAGAGATACCTGACACTTAACATCATGCTCAGCAGATATTACTGATATAGCTTCGAGCATTCTCATAGGTCCGCATGACATAACTGCATCTGATTCTGCTATATAATCCTTGAGAGGACCTGCAGCATTTCCGCAGACACCATATGAACCGTCATCAGTACACATAATAACCTTTGCACCTGTCTTTTCAAAATCCTTCTGAAGAATTACAGCTTCGGCATTTCTGAAGCCAAGGATAACAACTGCATTTTTTCCATAGTATTTTGCAAGTCCGAGCAGCGGAGGTACGCCGATTCCGCCTCCGGCGATTATAACATGATCATTTTTATCTGTCAGAGTAAAGCCATGGCCGAGAGGTCCGACAATGTCAACAGGACCGCCTGTCGGGATCTGTGAAATAACATCTGTTCCGTCACCCTTTACCTGAAATACTAATCTGATAGTTCCTGCCTCTTTATCGATGTCACATATGGAAATCGGTCTTCTGAGTGTAAAACCGCCCTTTCCTTCCGGCAGAATATGAACAAACTGACCTATCTGAGCCTGAGCTGCAATATCAGGACACAATACTGTAAAATCATATATCTGTTTAGCAAGCGTCTGCTTCTTTGACAGAATATATTTTCCCTGAGTATACTTCATTTTAATTTTCCTTTCCGTTAGAAAATATATATAAATTTTATTAATGGCACTAATTAATTATAGCATTTTCATTTTATTACTGCAATAATTATTACAATATTTTTATACAATTTTTAAAAAATTTATCTAACTGCAGATCAATTTTAATATCAGCACGAAAACCCGCCGAAAGCTGAGCTTTACGGCGGGTTATATAATCAGAATAATTTACATATTCTGATCAATCATCAGATTTTTGTAATATCCACAAGCTCAACATCATCAATTGACTTGTTGCTTGCAAGGACATTTGCAAGTGCTCTTGCTGTATCGATCGCAGTAAGTGAGCAGATTGATCTTTCAACGGATTTACGTCTCATCTTAACTGAGTCTCTTGCAGGAAGTCTTCCCTTTTCTGAGGTTGAGATCATATAATGAACCTTTCCGCTTTCAAGAAGTGTCATTACATTCGGTTCATCTTCGGAAACCTTATTTACAAGATTGGTAGCGATCATGTTTCTGTTGAGCATGCTTGCTGTTCCGAGAGTTCCGTAGAGTTCAAAGCCCATCTGTGAGAACTTGTCTGCAATTGCAACTATTTCAGGCTTATCAGTATCTCTTACTGAGATAAGAACTCCGCCTTCCTTCTTAAGGTCAAATCCTGCTGCTACGAGTCCCTTCAGAAGTGCATCCTCAAATGTCTTGGCGATACCGAGGCATTCACCTGTTGACTTCATTTCAGGTCCGAGCATAGTGTCAACATCATGAAGCTTTTCAAAGCTGAATACAGGAACCTTGACAGCAACATAATCACCTGAAGGATACAGACCGCTTTCATAGCCAAGCTCCTTAAGTGAAGAACCAAGCATGATCTTTGTTGCTATATCAACCATAGGAATTCCTGTTACCTTGCTTATATAAGGAACTGTTCTTGAAGAACGCGGATTTACCTCGATTACATATACTTCGTTGTTGTATACAACGTACTGGATATTTACAAGTCCGATTACCTTGAGTTCAAGAGCAAGCTTTTTTGTGTAATCAATGATCGTCTCTTTGATTCTTGGAGAAAGTGTCTGAGCAGGATATACTGAAATAGAGTCTCCTGAGTGAACACCAGCACGTTCAATATGCTCCATGATACCAGGGATAAGGTAGTCAGTACCGTCGCAGATAGCATCGACCTCAACCTCAGTACCCATCATGTACTTATCAATAAGAACAGGATTTTCGATCATTGTTCTTGTAATGATCTCCATGTACTCAACTATATCTTTTTCAGAATGAGCAATGATCATGTTCTGACCACCGAGAACGTAAGAAGGTCTCATAAGGACAGGATATCCGAGTTCATTTGCAGCCTTGACAGCTTCGTCGCTTGTCATTACTGTAAGTCCCTGAGGTCTCGGGATACCGCACTTTTCAAGAATCTCATCAAATCTCTCTCTGTCCTCTGCAGCATCTATGCTGTCAGCAGATGTACCGAGAATATTTACGCCCATATCTGAAAGATGTTTTGTAAGCTTGATAGCTGTCTGACCGCCGAACTGTACTACTACACCATACGGCTGTTCAGTCTCTATAATAGATTCAACGTCTTCCTTTGTCAGCGGATCAAAGTAAAGTCTGTCGCCGGTATCAAAGTCAGTTGAAACAGTTTCCGGATTGTTATTGCAGATCACGGCTTCGTAGCCCTGTTCCTTGAGAGTCCATACGCAGTGTACTGAACAGTAGTCAAACTCAATACCCTGTCCGATACGGATAGGACCGGAACCGAAAACGATGACCTTTTTCTTGCCCTTGTCTGTTCTGTCTATAAACTGTCTGGCTTCATTCTCCTCATCAAATGTTGAGTAGAAGTAAGGTGTTTCAGCCTTGAACTCACCTGCACATGTATCAACCATCTTGAATACTGCTCTGCGTCTGAGAGGGCATTTCTGTGATGACATTCTCTCGATAGTAGAATCAAGATATCCGTAATTCTTTGCAGTTAAGTATTTTTCTTCTGTAAGTTCACCGTCTGCAAGCCATTTTTCAAGGCAGACCATATTGTTGAGCTTGTTTAAGAACCACTTGTCTATCATAGTGATCTCATGTATCTCATCTACTGAAATGCCGCGTTTAAGTGCTTCATATACCTGGAATGAACGTTCATCATCAACAGTATCAAGCTTCTTTATAAGTTCTTCAGTTGTAAGCTTCTCAAGCTTTTTGAGATTCATAGAATCAATACCAAGCTCAATTGATCTTACAGCCTTCATCATTGCCTGTTCAAAGCTTGTACCGATTGCCATTACCTCACCGGTAGCCTTCATCTGTGTTCCGAGTGTTCTCTTTGCATATACAAACTTATCAAACGCCCACTTAGGGAACTTAACTACTACATAGTCAAGTGCAGGCTCAAAGCATGCATATGTTTTTCCGGTTACCTGGTTGATTATCTCATCGAGTGAGTATCCGATGGCGATCTTTGTTGCAACCTTGGCAATAGGATAACCTGTAGCCTTTGAAGCAAGTGCTGATGAACGTGAAACTCTGGGATTAACTTCAATTACAGCATACTTGAATGATGTAGGATGAAGTGCGAACTGACAATTGCAGCCGCCCTCTACCTTAAGTTCTGAGATAATATTAAGTGCTGCTGTACGGAGCATCTGATATTCACGGTCAGTCAGTGTAACTGCAGGAGCGATAACGATACTGTCACCTGTATGAACGCCGACAGGGTCGAAGTTCTCCATCGAACATACTGTAATAACATTTCCCTTGCTGTCACGGATAACCTCAAACTCGATCTCCTTCCAGCCGCTTATACATTTTTCAACAAGTATCTGAGTGATAGGAGAAAGTCTCAGACCGTTCTTTGCAATATCCCTGAGCTGTTCTTCATCTTCAGCGATACCGCCGCCTGTTCCGCCGAGTGTAAATGCAGGTCTTACAATTACAGGATAATGAATAGTTTCTGCAAAAGCAACCGCATCGTCAACATTTTCAACGACCTTTGAAGGAATACATGGTTCACCGATCTTCTCCATTGTATCCTTAAATGCCTGTCTGTCCTCAGCCTTGTGAATGGTCAGAGGGTCAGCACCGAGAAGCTTAACATTGTTCTCGTCGAGGAAGCCTTCTTCAGCAAGCTGCATAGACAGTGTAAGACCTGTCTGTCCGCCGAGTGTTGAAAGAATGCTGTCCGGTTTTTCTATTTTAATGATTCTCTTGAGTACATCAAGTGTCAGAGGCTCGATATATATCTTGTCTGCCATAGCCTTATCTGTCATGATAGTAGCAGGGTTTGAGTTTACAAGAACGACCTCAAGTCCCTCCTGCTTGAGTGCACGGCAGGCCTGTGTGCCGGCATAGTCAAATTCGGCTGCCTGTCCGATTACTATTGGACCAGAACCGATAACCAATACTTTTTTAATGTCTTTTCTTAACGGCATCTTACTTTTCCTCCATTAACTTTATAAATTCATCAAACAAGTAAGCTGTATCCAGCGGTCCTCCATGAGCTTCCGGATGAAACTGTACTGTAAATGCCCTGATATTTTTGTACCTTACACCCTCACATGTTTTATCGTTTGCATTGATATGTGAAACCTCTGCAATATCAGTATTGACACTGTCGTTTACAACGGCATATCCGTGATTCTGGCTTGTTACAAATGTTTTGTCGATCTTCAGGTCAATAACAGGCTGATTTGCTCCTCTGTGTCCGTACTTGAGTTTTTCAGTTCTTGCACCGTGTGCAAGAGCCATAAGCTGGTGACCCATGCATATACCGAAGATCGGTATGCCAAGCTTTGATATTTCGGAAATATTATTTATAACCTCAACATTTTCAGCCGGATCTCCAGGGCCGTTTGAAAGCATTATTCCGTCAGGATTTATTTCTTTTATTTCTTCAGCAGTAGTTCTGTCAGGTACAACTATAACATTACAGCCTCTTTTAAGAAGTTCCTGTCTTATATTTCTCTTATAACCAAGATCGATAAGAACTACTGTGTATTTCGGATTTTCAGCCTTGTACTCCATTTTTGAAGGAATTGTAACTGTGTTTACTGCATTGATAATACTGTAAGAGTTGATCTTTTCAAGGAGTTCGTCCTTTTTAGCGTAAACATCCTCAGTAGTGATCGCACCGTTCATTACACCGTATTCTCTTATTTTTCTTGTAAGGCTTCTTGTATCAATAGAATGAATACCTATAATGTTCTGTTTTACAAGGAAGTCGTTTATATCGCCCTGTGAACGGAAGTTTGAAGGTGTATTGCACCATTCTCTGACAATATATCCGCTTACATATGATTTTGTTGATTCATGATCCTCATCATTTACGCCATAGTTGCCTATCAGCGGAAATGTCTGAGTAACGATCTGACCATAGTAACTCGGGTCAGTCAGAGTTTCCTGATATGCTGTCATACCAGTTGTAAAGACTACCTCTCCAATAACCGTACCTTTTGCTCCGAAGGAACGTCCCTCTAAAACTGTTCCGTCAGCCAATAACAGATATGCTTTTTCACTTTTATTAAATAATGCCATTATATCAATCCCTTCACAGTATATACTGAAATAATTTAATAATTATTTTAATTTAATATATGATGTTATATCATCACGCATCCTGATAACCTCGCGTCTTGCAGCCTTTGCAAAATCCTTCTGGTCACAGCCTTCCTTCTGGTATGCACACATAACTGCTCTTGAAGAATTGACGATCGCACCGAGTCCGTTTTCATCAAACGCACCTGCAAGTCCCTTTGCTCCGCCGCCCTGTGCTCCGTATCCAGGAACAAGGAACAACGTATGAGGAAGTCTTTCACGAAGCTCTGCCAGCTGCTGCGGGTATGTAGCTCCCACAACGGCACCTACTGATGAATAACCATATTCACCTATCTGTTCGCTGCCCCATTTCTCACACATATCACCCATAAGTGCATACACCGGAACTCCGTCAACAGTCTTGTCCTGAAGTTCACCGCTTGACTTGTTGGATGTCTTTGCGAGTACAAATATTCCCTTGTCATTCTGAGCGCAGACAGACAAAAGAGGCTCTATTCCGTCGGTTCCAAGGTAACCATTTACTGTAAGTGCATCTGCAGCAAATGCCTCAAAACTGCTTCCACCTACCGCTGTGCATCCGAGATGTGCAGCCGCATAAGCCGTCATAGTAGCCCCGATATCATTTCTTTTACCATCTGTAATAACAAACATACCCTTGCTCTTGGCATATCTGATTGTTTTTTCCAGTGTCTTGATGCCGTGATAGCCATACATTTCATAGTATGCAGCCTGAGGTTTGATGGCAGGTACAAGATCATATATTTCATCGATAATAGCCTTGTTGAACTTGAAAACAGCCTTGGCAGCTGCCTTGAGAGTCTCTCCGTCCTTCATGAAACATTTCTGCTTGATGTAATCAGGAATGTATTCGAGGCGTGGATCAAGACCTACAACAGTAGGATTTTGTGTTTGGATAATCTTTTTTATCAGTCTGTCAAATGACATAAGCTTTTCTCCTTTTGCTTAATATTTTATCTGGGGATCAGAATATATTATTGCACCATCTGATATGGTCATTACAGGTTTTCCTTTAAATTTCATTCCTTTGAAAACCGTGTTGTGCGATTTTGAATGAAGCTCATCCGGCTTTACAGTCCATTCCATGTTCATATCTGCTATGCACATGTCTGCCGGATATCCTTCTCTGACATAAACAGGATCTATTCCAAGAAGCTTTCTCGGATTTTCACTCATAAGCTGTGCAAGCCTTGCAAGTGATATCTTACCTGTGTGGTAAAGATAAGTCGCAGCAGCGGCAAATGATGTTTCAAGTCCGACAACTCCGTTTGGTGCCTTCTCAAAGTCCGCCTTCTCTGAAGCTGCATGAGGTGCGTGGTCAGTTACTATGCAGTCTATAGTGCCATCCTTTACTGCCTCGGTCATGGCTTCAACATCTGAGCTTTCTCTCAGCGGCGGATTCATTCTGTAATCTGCATCTCTTAAGCGCAGCTTTTCATCAGTCAGTATAAAGTAGTGAGGACAAGTCTCACATGTAACCTTTATCCCTCTTGCTTTAGCATCACGTATAAAACCGATACTGCCCTTTGTACTGACATGCGCTATATGGATCCTGCAGTCTGCAGCACCTGCAAGAGCAATTTCCCTTGCTGTAATGCTGTCCTCTGATGCTCTGTCCATACCGTTCACGCCGAGTTCCTCACTGACAGCGCCTTTATTCATAATGCCTTTGCCGATTATGCTCATATCCTCACAGTGTGAAGTAACAAGTATATTTTTTTCATCTGCTTTTTTTAAAGCTTCATACATCATCCCGGCACTTTCTACCGGTCTGCCGTCATCAGATACGGCCTTTACTCCAAGGCGGCTGTACATTTCGAAGTCTGAGAGCTGTTCGCCCTTCATTCCGTTCGTTATGCATGCACACGGATAAACCTTTACGCCTGTCCCTGCTGCCTTGTCTGTTATATACCTGATAGTTTCCTCATTGTCTGTACACGGTTTTGTGTTCGGCATACATAACAGTCCGGTAACCCCGCCTGCTGCGGCTGCACCAGTACCTGTAATGATGTCTTCTTTATGAGTAAGTCCCGGATCACGAAGATGAACATGCATATCAAACAGTCCCGGGAACGCTGTCAGCCCTTCGCCGTTTACTGTTATGTCAGTACATTCATCGATTTCCCCGGCAATCCTGCTTATAATGCCGTCTTTTATAAGAATATCATATTTCTTATCGCAGGAATAATTTTTGTCAATTACATAAATGTTTTTAATAAGAATACTCTGCAGCATGTTATTTTTCCTTTCTTATCAATCGGGAATGAAGATAGAAACGCTGTCACAGGAATCCATTTCCTTTACCATAACCTTAACCTTTTCCTCATGAGAGGTAGGAAGGTTTTTACCGACATAATCAGGACGTATCGGGACTTCCCTGTGTCCTCTGTCAATAAGAACTGCAAGCTGTATCCTTTTGGGTCTTCCCCTTGCAATAAGCGCATCAATAGCTGCCCTTATGCTTCTGCCTGTATAAATAACATCATCAACCAGAACAACTACCTTGTCATTAATGTCAAAATCAATCTGTGTCCTGTCGAGTGTCGAAGCTTTCTTTATGTCATCACGGTGCGGCGTAATATCAAGCTCCCCGAATTCAGCACCCGTTCCCTCAAGCTCATAGATCTTTTCTGCTATTCGCTTCGCCAGGTACACACCTCTTGAAAGAACTCCTACTATACAAAGAGACTCCGCGCCTTTATTTTGCTCAAGTATTTCGTAAGCAATACGCGTTACTGCACGTTTCATTGCATTTTCATCCATAATAACTGTTTTCTGCTTCAAACAACCACCTCACACAACGAGATAATAAAAAAACCTATCCGTCAGCTGACAGATAGGTACAATTACTCCTGTTTATTGCCTGAGTACTAGTATGCACACAAACAAATATTTTAAACTTTTCGCAGTATTCGTTACCTTGTCAACCTCTCCGGATCAACTTAAAGGACTTCATTGAAAATTATTATATCATAAGTTAATCTGTTTGTCCAGTTCTTTTTTTTAAAAATAAATTTTTTAATAGATTTGTATATTAATATGTGTTGAAAGTAGATTTTTATAATATAACATGATATAATTAGATCGGTTTTACAGGCCGCGCGGTCTGTAATTTAATACAATGAAAGGTTCGTAAACAAAGTTGAAATATGATTGCTTATCATCGTGCACTCTTTGTCCCAGGGAGTGCCATGCTGACAGATTCAATACAACAGGCTTCTGCTCATCTCCTGTTGAAGTTACAGCGGCACGTGCCGCACTCCATATGTGGGAGGAACCGTGCATATCAGGTGAAGAAGGATCAGGTACTGTATTTTTTTCAGGCTGTCCTCTTAAGTGTGTGTACTGTCAGAACAGTCCGATAGCCCATCAGAAAACAGGAAGAAAGATCACTGATGACAGACTTGCTGAAATATTTCTAGAGCTGCAGGACAAGGGTGCAAATAATATTAATCTCGTAACGCCGACGCACTATACAATTTCAGTAATAAATGCACTTGATAAAGCAAGATCACACGGCCTGCATCTGCCGGTTGTCTATAACTGCTCGGGATACGAAAAGGCCGAAACCATTGAAATGCTCAGAGGATATATTGATATATATCTTACTGATTTTAAGTACCTTGACCAGAATGCCGCAGCAAGATATTCAAATGCACCCGATTATCCGGAAAAGGCAAGATCCGCACTCAGTCAGATGTTCAGCCAGCAGCCCTGTGCCGGATTTGATGAGCGCGGTATGATGAAAAAAGGCATCATTGTCAGACATCTGATGCTTCCCGGACAGATAAACGATACTAAGAACATAATCAGATATCTTTATGAAACTTACCATGATGATATTTTTATAAGCATCATGAATCAGTTCACACCTATGCCAGGACTTGACGCATACCCTGAGTTAAACAGAAAGATCACTGACAGGGAATATGATGAGGTTATAGATTTCGCTGTAGATCTCGGTATTGAAAATGCTTTTGTCCAGGATGGCGCAGCCGCTTCAGAAAGCTTTATCCCCTGCTTTGACTGTGAAGGTATCTG
Source organism: Oscillospiraceae bacterium (assembly GCA_030539275.1). GTDB lineage: Bacteria > Bacillota > Clostridia > Oscillospirales > Ruminococcaceae > HUN007. The sequence goes on from JAUNSK010000002.1 coordinate 69,843, forward strand.
ATAACATCTTACCTGTTGTCTACCTTTTCAGGATACATGTCGTGAGTACTCAGTCTGCTGAAGGCAAACGTTTCCCATTTTGTTCCCGGTTTTCCGTAATTGCAGTAAGGATCAATCGAGATTCCGCCTCTCGGAGTAAACTTGCCCCATACCTCGATATATTTTGGATCCATCACTTTGATAAGATCCTTCATGATTATATTGACACAGTCCTCATGAAAATCCCCGTGATTCCGGAAGCTGAAGAGATAAAGCTTTAGCGACTTGCTCTCAACCATTTTTACCTGAGGAATATATGAAATATATATGCAGGCAAAATCAGGCTGTCCTGTTATCGGACAAAGGCTTGTAAATTCAGGACAGTTGAACTTTACAAAGTAGTCATTGTCCTGGTGCTTGTTTATAAATGTCTCAAGAATATCCGGTGCATAGTCATCCGGGTATTCTATTTTTTTGTTTCCCAGAAGGGATACATCGTTCATCTCTGATTCGTTTCTCATTGCTTTTCTCCATTACCTGTTAATTTAATGCCGGATCACTGACACCGTTTAGTGTAAACGCCTTTTGTCTGTCTATACATGTTGCGCATTTTCCGCATGGTTTTTCTCCTCCGAGATAACAGCTCCATGTAAGCTCATAAGGAACGCCGAGACCCAGACCTGTTTTTACAACTTCAGCTTTTGTATGTGCCACAAAAGGCGCTTGAATACGAAGCTGTTTTCCGCTTCCCTCATAGATCGCCTTATTCATGGCATCATTGAATACTTCGCTGCAGTCAGGATATGCATTTCCGGCTGCATCATCGCTGTGTGCACCATAGTAGATAACACTGCAGTTTTTGGACAGAGCTATACTTGCGGCTGATGAAAGAAACAGTCCGTTTCGAAACGGAACATAAGTAGATACCGGAGATCCGTTTGTCTTTTCAAGCTGCTTTGAATAGCTTTCAAGAGGAACTTCCCTGTCTGAGCTGCTCAGAAGTGAACAGTCGCTGTACTGAAATATTTTTGTGAGATCAAGACTCAGGTGTTCAACCTTATAAAATGCCGCAACACGTTTTGCCGCCTCAATTTCCTTTGTATGCTTCTGACCGTAAAATATCGACAGTGCCGTCACATTTTCATGACCGTACTTGTCTGCAGCAAGGGCAAGACATGTTGAAGAATCTATACCGCCGCTGAATAAAACCAATGCTCTTTCCATAAAAGTCCTCCGCTCATCTGAATAACTGATTCTGAATGCTCAGATCCGTCTTAAATCTTCCTCTTAATGTTGTTGTTGATGTTTTTGCATTTGACTTCTTTATGCCGCGCGCCGTCATACAGCTGTGACTGCCTTCTATAAGAACAGCAACATCCTCTGTACCGCAGACCTTCGCAACGATCTGTGCTATATCAGTTCCTATTCTCTCCTGAAGCTGAAGTCTTTTTGAAACCATATCGGCAATTCTTGCTATTTTGCTTATGCCTATGACTTTATTTTTCGGGATATACGCAACAGTTACCTTCATATCATACATAAGTGCAAGATGATGTTCACAGTAGCTGAAAACATCTATATCTCTGATAACTACCATATCATTTTCTGCATTTTCAGTTGTCATATCAAATGTCTTGTCAAACATTTCAGCTATCTGATCATTTGTATAGTTCATACCCTCAAATACTTTCTCGTACATTTTTGCAACTCTCTTCGGGGTATCAACCAGTCCGGGTCTGTCCGGATCATCACCGAGAGCAATTATTATACCGCGTATATGCTTTTTTATTTCTTCTGTATCTATAGGCATTGTTACACTCCCTTTTTATTAGGATCCCATATTATCTTGTGCAGCTGCAGCTGCAGATTTACGTCAGTAAGATTATATTTTTCTATAAAATCAACTATCTGAACAGGTTCGATCTTTCCGAATACGGGACTCAGGAAAATACTGCATTTTCCTCTTAGTTTAAACTTATCTATTACTATTTTCGCCTTTTCAAGGTCACGCTCATCACTTACAACAAACTTGATGCTGTCGTTACTTCCGGCACGGCTGAAATTCAGAAGAAACATTGCATCCTCCATACCGCTTCCCGGCAGCTTATAGTCTATAGTAAACGAAGGCCTGTTTTCTTTTATATCATCAAATGCGGAAATATCCACACTGCCGTTTGTCTCGATCTCGACCCTGATATCCTCATCCTCGCTGAGTTTTTTCAGAAGTATGTCTATATCCTTCTGGATGAGAGGTTCGCCGCCGGTAAGTGTGACATTTCTGACACCGGTTCCTTTTATGTAGTAGTAGATCTCATCTTCACTCATACTCTCAAACGGTGCACCTGCTTCATTTGCCCACAATGTATCACAATATGAGCAGTTAAGATTACATCCGCAGAATCTGATAAAAACAGCAAGCTGACCTGCAAGCTTTCCTTCACCGTTTATACTGATAAATTTTTCTGCAACATTAAATTGTGCCATAATATCCTCCGCAAATATTATTTACTGTATACTGCACAGTTTTCAGGTGTTTCATAAACCTCTGTCCTGTATATATCAAATCCCCTGTCTCTGAGTCTTTCAAAAATGTAGGCAGCAAGGTTTTCTGCAGTTGGTCTGAAATCAAGTTCAACTACCCTGAACTGATTGGCAGAAAACATCTTAAGCATTTCCTCTGACAGTGTTCCCTTTTCTATTATAAGGCAATGATCCAGCTCGTCAGCTTCACTTCTCACAGCTTTTTTAAAGCTTGAAAAATCAACCAGCATACCTCGCTCCTGACCTTCCTTTACAAGCGTCTCACCACAGATCTCAGCTGTTATCCTCCATCTGTGTCCATGTATGTTATGACATTTTCCCTCGTAGCCATATAAAAAATGTGCACTGTCAAATGCAGCTTCGGTTTTGAGTATGTACATTTTTATTCTCCGATCATATTGTTTTGTAATTGCAAATAAAAAAGCAGGCATATTCTGCCCGCCAAAACATTTTTATAAGTCTGATAAATGTCCTGGTTTTTTTTATAGACAGGATGGTACAAGCGAACTGTCTTTTTATTTGCTTTTATAATAAGTATAGCACTCATGATTTCATGTGTCAAATCAAATTTCTGACATAAAACATTATCTCTTAATATATCTGAGTTTTATCACTTGAATTGTTGCTGCTCACCGGGTCTGTATTTCATTTCATCTGATACTCCTGTTTTTCTTTAACCGGGATCCATATCTCACTTATATAATCGGACGATGACATATCTCCCATTGTATACATCTCGATATTAATAGCTGCTGCCATCTCATATTTTCCGTTATCCCTGAGCCAGGTGTTTTTGACATATGAATTAAGTTTTTGCAGAGAATCAGGAAGAGGACCTGTGCTTGTGAACTTAGCCCAGTAATAAGCCCCTACATCAAAAGTTGTAAACCCTCCGGGAAGCTTTCCACCGTCATACATATCAGCTATCATATAACGGAATTTATTATCTTTACCGATGTCATCGATGCAGACGCCAAACACACCGTTAATGTTTATATCCGTGTCCTTTCTCTTCATTTCCATAAACTCATCCCAGAATTCAGGAATATACTTATATGCGCTGTCGAAATCAAAATTTCTTTCATATCCGGCGAGTGTGAATCTGTCCATTTTTTCTATTATGTAATCCATTGATGTCATTCTCCTTGTGTATTATATGTTTTATATTATATCATAGAAAATATAACATTTCACTTAAATTATTAAATATTTTTTTAAAAATTTATTAAGCAATTCCTGTATTTTGATGTTATTTTGTATAAATATGTCGTTGATTTTGCGTTTCAAATATGATATAATGACAACAATAATGAATGAAAAATAATCAAATTTTATATTATATTTTTTCAAGGAGGTTCATATATGGGTTTTCCGGAGAATTTTATCTGGGGTGCTGCTACTGCTTCATATCAGATTGAAGGAGCTTACAATGAAGATAATAAGGGTCTGAATATATGGGACACATATACAAGACAGGAAGGAAAGGTAAAATACTTTGAAAACGGCGACATTGCATGTGATCACTATCACAGATACAAGGAAGACGTTGCCCTGATGAAAAAGATCGGAATAAAGTACTATCGTTTTTCTATTAGCTGGACCAGGATCTTTCCTGACGGAACAGGAGAAATAAATCAGAAAGGTCTTGATTTTTACTCAGATCTTGTAGATGAACTGATAAAAAACGGCATAGAACCTGTTGCAACACTGTTCCACTGGGACTATCCATATAAGCTGCATCAGAAAGGCGGATGGATGAATCCTGAGTCCCCTGACTGGTTTGAGGCATATACAAAAGCTGTCGTTGACTGCCTTTCAGACAGAGTAAGCATGTGGATGACAATTAATGAACCGCAGTGCATTGTCGGATGCGGTTTTGATGCCGGCATTCATGCACCATTCTACAAGCTGCCTGCCAGAGATCTTATCGGCATGAGCTTCAACATCATGCTTGCTCATGGCAAAGCAGTTAAATATTTAAGAGAAAATGCGATAAAAAAGCCTTCGATCGGTTTTGCTCCTATCGGACCGGTTTTCATTCCTGAAAATAATTCACCGCAGGCAATTGAGGAGGCAAAAAAGAAATCCTTTGCGCTCGGCAGCAGATTTACATTTACCCTCAGCTGGTGGAGTGATCCGATCATTCTCGGAAAATTCCCGGATGAGGCATATGAGCTGTTCGGAGACCTTATGCCTGAGTATACAGACGAACAGATGGCACTTATTTCACAGCCGCTTGATTTCTATGCATGCAATATCTATTACAGCAACGGAGATATGACCGGACGCAGACCGGGCAATATGTGGCAGGGAAGCCCGAAAACCACTACAGACTGGCCTGTCAGTCCCGAAGTTCTCTACTGGTCAGCCAGATTTCTGTATGAAAGATACAAGCTACCTATTCTCATATCCGAAAACGGAATGGCCGGTCATGACTGGGTTCATCTTGACGGTGAGGTCCATGATGAATACCGTATAGACTATACAAGAAGATATCTCAGAGAGTTCAGAAAAGCAGGAGAAGAAGGTATACCGATAATGGGATACTTCTACTGGTCACTTATGGACAACTTTGAATGGGGCGAAGGCTATGACAAGAGGTTCGGACTTATTTATGTTGATTATCAGACCCAGAAGAGAACTATCAAAAAATCAGGATACTGGTACAGTGAAGTTATAGAACAAAACGGCGAAAATATTTAACTGCAAAATTAAATACAATTAAAAAATCGTTTTAAATGTGACCTGGTCACAGATAAAACGATTTTTTCAGGTTATTATATATACAGCAGAAAAAAACATAAGCTTTTAATATATACTAAATATAAGGTTGGTGACAAATATGGGCATAAGACTAAATGAAGATGCCGGACTGGTAAAGGCAGTCAAGGAAGGCCTTATCAAAAAAAACGGATACTGTCCGTGCAGGCTTGAACAAAGTGAAGATAATAAATGCATGTGCAGGGAATTCAAGGAACAGATCGCTGATCCTGACTTTGAAGGATATTGTCATTGTATGCTTTATTATAAATCAAAAGACAAATGAAAGGATGAATTTTTATGTCAGTAATAAATTTAACAGCTTCAGCTTTTGAACAGGAAGTTATGAAATCAGACAAACCGGTTCTTATAGACTTTTATGCACACTGGTGCGGTCCGTGCAGAATGGTATCCCCTTTTGTCAGTGAAATAGCTGAAGAATACGATCAGTATAAAGTCTGCAAGGTCAATGTTGATGAGGAACCGGAACTTGCAGGAGCATTTGGTGTTTCAAACATTCCGATGCTTGTTGTAGTAAAGGGTGGAAAAATAACAGCCTCACACACAGGAGCGATCCCGAAGGAATCAATCCTTCAGCTGATCGAAAGCTAACTTTTCAAGTCTGGCCCTGTCAGTGATCCTGACACCGGCGCGTGATGATTCCACTATGTTTTCACGACTCAGGTATTTAAGCATCCTTGAAACGGCCTCTCTGGCTGAACCCATGTATTTAGCGATCTGTTCATGTGTCAGCCTTACTGTATCACTCTGGTTTTTTTCTGATTCCGAGCAAAGAAATATTGCCAGACGTTTATCAAGACTCATGAACAGTATCTGCTGCATTACCCACATTACGTCTGAAAATCTGCTGACAGCAGTTTCAAGAGCAAAGTTTTTGACAAACATATTTCTCTGAGAAATGTCTGAAAGAGTTTTTCCGTTTATAACAAGACATTCACTTTTTTCTACAGCATCTATAAATACATCAAATGTTATAGACTTAAGAACGCAGGATGCACTGAGCATACAGATATCACCGGGATATAATCGATAAAGTGTAATTTCCCTGCCTTCATCTGACATCATATATGCCCGTATACATCCTGTTTTCACAATGATCGCACCTGTGCATTCTGCTTTTGTACTATGGATCATTGTGCCTCTGTCATAACTGACGGCTGATGAATATCTCTCAAACATATTCTTGTCATTATCACTCAGCTTATCCCAGAAAGGAAAAATCTTTTTAAAGAACTCTTCATCGTACATATAAATCATCTCCCGGATATTTATTTTAATTATTTGTGAAAGGATTATTTTCTGTATGTCTGTAAAGAATATTATTAAAGCTGTTAAGTCTTATCTGACAGTTTCCGTTGTGATCCTCTCTCTTACAGGACTGTCGGGCTGCAGCAAAAACAGTGCAAACAGCGGAAAGGAAAACAATATGAACATCTCAGCACAGGATGCTAAAAAAATTATGGACACACAGTCTGACTATATAATACTGGATGTACGCACCAAAGAAGAATATGACGAAGGTCATATCAAAGACGCTGTACTTATTCCGGACTTTGAACTATCCGGCCGTGCCTCGACAGAACTGCCTGACAAGGATCAGCTGATCCTTGTATACTGCCGCAGCGGCCGCAGAAGCAAAAATTCCGCCGAAGAACTTAAAGCTCTCGGATATACAAATATCAGGGAGTTCGGCGGAATAATTGACTGGCCGTATGAAACGGTAAAATAAATAAATTATATTAACAAACACGCTGCTGCCGATAGATACCGGCAGCAGCGTGTTTCGTATAATTACTTTACAGATATCAGGCAAACTGACAGCTGCTCAGATATGTTTGTGTTATCAGAAAGAAATTTCTTTAGCAATGTTGTAGAGATTTTCTTCAAAAGGCTTTGTCATTGAAAGAGCTTCCTGAATATCAAAATCAACTATTGTATTTTTCTGCATGCCAACTACTCTGTTTCCTATGCCCTGAGAAAGAAGTTCAACAGCATAGTGACCCATCTGGCTTGCAACAACTCTGTCACGAACTGTAGGAGCACCGCCGCGCTGTACATGTCCGAGAATTGTAGCTCTTGCTTCGATTCCTGTCTTTTCCTGAAGAACCTTAGCAATTTCGTTTGAATGACCTACGCCTTCAGATACTACAATGATAAAATGCTGTTTTCCTGATTTTCTTCCTTCGAGCATCTTCTTTGCAATAGCGTCAAGATCATAAGGCATTTCATTTGTGATGATCTCTGTTGCACCACATGCAACACCTGTGTTTACTGCGATATGTCCTGCATTTCTTCCCATTACTTCAACAACACTGCAGCGGTCGTGTGACTGAGCTGTATCTCTGATCTTGTCAACCATTTCAAGTGCTGTATTCATAGCAGTATCATAACCGATCGTATATTCTGTACAAGCTATATCATTGTCAATTGTTCCAGGAAGGCCGACACACAGAATACCCTTTGAAGAAAGATCAGCTGCACCTCTGAATGAACCGTCACCACCGATTACAACTATACCTTCAAGACCGATTTCCTTACACTTCTCTACAGCCTTGTCAACACCTTCAGCTGTTCTGAATTCATGACATCTTGCTGTGTAAAGAACTGTACCGCCTCTCTGAAGAATATCAGATACAGAACGCTCATTAAGATCAATGATATCACCATTGATGAGACCGTTATAGCCTCTCATAATTCCGCAAACGCTCATACCCTTGCTGATAGCTGTTCTTGTTACTGCACGAACTGCAGCGTTCATTCCCGGCGCATCTCCGCCGCTTGTTAAAACACCAATCTTCTTGATCATATTTAATACTCCATTCTGCCAGTACGGCCTATTATTTATTTAATATGGTCTATATAATCTGAATAAGTACAAGAAATACACAGATTACACATTTATCAACTATTTACAGGCTTAGTTTCCTTTAAAAAGCCGCCAATATATATTTTACTACATTTAAATAGTTTGTCAAGACCTAAACGTAAAACATTATTAAATAAATGTCATATAATTATCAGGCATTATTTTTTTAAGCTTACTAAATGTTTCACTGGTAAGATCTACCGTGTTTCTACCTTTTGCTGAGACTGTTTTTTTCATGTCAGTCAGGTAATAGCAGACCCTTACTGCAGCGTTGTCACAAAGTACAGCATCAAGCTTCTCCATCAGTGATCTGATCTCTGAAGATGAGGTTTTAAAACACAGTTTCTTTCTTTCTGTAATCTCAAGAAATTCCTTCTCACTGAATATATTATCTGCTAATATGCTGCAGTCATCATCCTTTATTGAAATTTTTCCGATTACATATATTATCTCATCATTTACAAGTTTACTTCTGGAAAGCTCGTATACCCCGGGGAAAACAACACAGTCAATGTCTCCTGTTGTATCCTCAAGAGATGCAAAGCACATATTTGCACCTTTTTTGGTAAAATGATTCTTCACAGCTGTTACAAGTGAAAGTAAGCAGACAGGTGAATTGTCTTTTAACTCTCCGCTCTGGCAATTCTCTCTTATAACAGAAATATCAGAAATTTTCATAAGAGTTTTCACAATACTATACTGTGAAAGAGGATGACCCGAAACATACATTCCGGTTGATTCCTTTTCCATCCTGAGAAGTTCCTTCATAGGATATTCTTCCATGAAAGGCACCTTGATATCATGGATCTCCTCATCAGCCGTCCCGAAAAAGTCAAGCTGCCCTTCAATATAATCAGATTTTTCCTGCTGATAAGCAGCAATAATTATATGCATGTTTTCAAGCATCTGCCTTCTGTTGAGGCCAAGCCCGTCAAATGCACCTGCCCTTATAAGGCTTTCAAGAGACCTTCTGCTTATTCCCTCTCCTGTCATACGCTTGCAGAAGTTCTGAAGGGATCTGAATCTTCCGTTCTTCTCACGTTCCCTCATGATCGATTCGATAACCGCTCTGCCGAGATTTTTTATGGCAAGCAGTCCGAAACGTATACCGTCTTCTGTTATAGTAAAGTCAAGGCAGCTTTCATTTACAGACGGGTTCAGAAGATGTACGGAGTTTGCCTCGCACTCTGAAATGTATTCCATAAGTTTAGGCGTATTTGACAGGACACTCGTCATAAGAGCCGCCATATATTCCTTGAAATAATGGCATCTGAGGTATGCTGTCTGATATGAAAGGTATGCATAGGCTGCTGCATGTGATTTATTGAAAGCATATGACGCAAAGCTTATCATCTCGTCAAATATCTCATTTGCTGTTTCCTCAGACACACCGTTTGCCAGTGCTCCCTTACAGCTTGATGTCTCATTATCATCCTTAAGTCCGTAAATAAAGTTCTGACGTTCCTTTTGCATGACATCATGCTTCTTTTTTGCCATTGCCCTTCTTACAAGATCAGCACGCCCATATGAATAACCAGCCAGCTTGCGGCAGATCTCCATAACCTGCTCCTGGTATACGATACACCCGTATGTCACCTTAAGAATGCTTTCAAGCATCGGATGCTTGTACGTTACCTTATCCGGATTATGTCTGTTTTCAATATACTTTGGTATTGAGTCCATAGGACCCGGACGGTACAGTGATATAACCGCTATCAGATCTTCAAGATTTTCAGGCACAAGCCTCATAATAACTGAACGCATTCCGGCACTTTCAAACTGGAACACACCGCTTGTCTTTCCTGCTGCAAGCATTCTGAATACAGCCTTATCATCCACCGGAACTTTACTGATATCAAACTCCGGATCTTTTCTGTGTATCATATTTACACAGTCCCTGATAACAGTCAGATTTCTGAGACCCAGAAAATCCATTTTGAGAAGGCCGAGACTTTCAAGAACTGTCATAGTATACTGGGTAACAACTGCGTCATCATTTTTTTTGAGCGGTACAAATTCACTTACAGGTGCGCTTGCAATAACTACTCCGGCAGCATGAGTTGACGTATTTCTTGGCATGCCCTCGATCCTCTGTGCCATGTCAATGAGTTTGTGAACAGCAGTATCGGAGTCATAGAGCTTTTTCAGATCATCACCGCGGTCAAGTGCTTTTTTTATTGTGATGTTCAGTTCGTTAGGTATAAGCTTTGCAGCCTTGTCACAAACCCCGTATGGTATTCCCATAGCACGTCCTGCATCACGGATAGAACCTCTGGCAGCCATTGTACCGAACGTTATTATCTGAGCTACCCTGTCACTGCCGTATTTTTCAATAACATAATCTATAACACGCTGTCTGCCTTCAATACAGAAGTCGATATCAAAGTCAGGCATGCTTACTCTCTCAGGGTTCAGAAATCTTTCAAACAGAAGTCCGTATTTCATAGGATCTATTCCTGTTATGCCTATGCAGTATGCACATATACTTCCTGCACCTGAGCCTCTTCCGGGTCCGACAGGAATGTCATGCTCCTTTGCATACCGGATAAAATCCCATACAATAAGATAATAGTTTACATACCCCATTTTTATAATGATATCCAGCTCATAATTCATTCTGTCTGTAATAACGCTGTCCGGATCATCACCGTATTTCTCACACATACCTTCTATGCAGAGATCCCTGAAATATCTTTCATTATCATCACAGCCCTCTATGTTGAAGGCAGGAAGCTTTGTAACACCGAACTCAAACTCTACACAGCATTTGTCTGCTATCTCAGCTGTATTGTTTACTGCCTCCGGCACTGCACTGAAAAGCTCTCTCATCTGCTGCTCTGATTTCATATAGAATTCATTTGTCGGAAAGCTCATTGCATCAGGATCATCTACAGTGACACCTGTCTGAATGCACAGAAGAACGTTCTGCATATCTGCATCTTCACGTCTGACATAATGAACATCATTTGTAGCTGCAAGCTTAATGCCTGTCTCCTCTGACAGTCTGTAGAGATTAGGAAGTATGCGTTTTTCCTCCGCGATCCCATGATTCTGTACCTCTAAATAAAAGTTTCCCTCACCGAAAATATCCAGGTAGCTCACAGCCGCTTTTCGTGCACCCTCATAATCATTATTTATGAGATTTCGTGATACTTCTCCGGCTATGCATGCAGACAGACATATAAGTCCGCTGCTGTATTTTTTCAGAAGCTCCTTATCAACACGGGGTTTATTGTAAAATCCTTCTGTAAAGCTCTGCGAAACCAGCTTTATAAGATTATGATAACCCTCTTTATTTTTGCACAGAAGGATCAGGTGGTAAGGTGAGCTGTCAAGCTTATGAACCTTGTCATGCATGGTCCTCTGAGCTACATACACCTCACAGCCGATAATCGGCTTTATCCCCTGCTTTTTTGCTTCATTATAAAATTCGACTGCTGCATACATGACACCATGGTCAGTAACTGCAACAGCCTTCTGTCCTAATTCTTTTGCCATGCTGACAAGCTCTTTTATCCTGCATGCACCGTCGAGCAGACTATACTCACTGTGCAGATGCAGATGAACAAAATTATCAGTCATATTACTCTCCTGATTATTATTTCTGGTTTTTCTGCCGGAGTTCATCAGCAATCTTTGTAATTCTTTTGAGCCTGTGATTTACCCCTGAACGACCGATAGGCGGATCCAGAATCTCACCAAGTTCCTTCAGACTCAGTTCAGGATGATTGATTCTTGCTGCTGCGATCTCCTGAAGCGTAACAGGCAGACTGTCAAGTCCGCATGATGATGCTATAAGTTCTATATCCATCTTCTGTTTAAGTGCAGCTTCTATTGTTTTATTGCAGTTTGCAAGATCACAGTTTGAAATCCGGTTGACTCTGTTTCTGACATCCTTAAGGATCTTGACATTAATAAGCTCCAGTGTTGACTGCTGGGCACCCATAAATGTAAGAATGTCTTCGATGTTTTCACTTTCTTTGAAGTATAGTATATGCGAATTTTTCCTTATGACCTTTTTTCCCTCAAGTCCTATGGAACCAAGCATTAAAGAAAGATCGCTGTAGAGCTGTCCTGTCGCCACAACAAATTCAAGATGATACTCATTGTTAGGATTTGTGACACTTCCGCAGCTTAAAAACACACCTGCCAGAAAATTGGCAAGATTGTTGTTGTCAATATTTTTTATATCTATTTCCCGTTTATCAGGATTTATCTTCATCATGGAACTTACCCTTGAGACAAGCTCCTGACCGTTTATCTGAAATGAATACAGTGCAGTTTTATTTTTTCTCTGCAGCATCTCTTTTTCAATATGTATTGCATCATGAAAGACCTCGCTCATAAGCTGCGGAAACAGCCGTGCGACAACATCACTTTCGGTCTGCAGGCATATTGTATCCCGTGTATACTGCTTGCAGAATATGATCATACCATAAAGACACGCAAACTTTTTGTCACTGTCAGTAACTGTACATGCAATCTCAGATTTTACATCATTGGAAAAAGACAAATTTGCCCCTCCTCTTTGTTGTTCTTTAGTGTCTGTCTTTATTTATGTCTCTGTGAGTTTTGTGAACACGGTAGCCATGTCTTACAAGATACTCTGCCATAAGCTCTGCAAAAGTAACCGATCTGTGCTTTCCGCCCGTACAGCCGAATCCTATGACCAGCTGGCTTTTTCCCTCATGAATATACTGAGGGATCAGAAATGAGATAAGATCCTCAAGTTTCGACATAAGGATCCTTGACTGTGAAAAACTCATGACATAGTCTCTTACCTTTGCATCACGGCCTGTGAGACCGCGCAGCTCCGGAATATAAAAAGGATTCGGAAGACATCTGACATCAAATATAAGGTCTGCCTCTGCTGTTGAACCGTATTTGAAGCCAAAGGAAGTAACCTTGACTGACATTGAATCTGTAGCCTTGTCAAGAAACAGGTTTGATATCTCCTCCTTAAGCTGTGCACTCTTAAGATATGATGTATCTATGTAGAAATCAGCGATTTCCCTGAGTGGATTGAGCTTTTCCCTTTCATATGCAATTGCATTTGACAAAGATCCGTCAAATTCAGAATCAAGAGGATGTTTTCTTCTGGTCTCCTTGTAGCGCTTAATAAGAACATCATCATTTGACTCAAGATACAGCATCTTGAAATCAAAGTGTTCCTTTCTCATTTTTTCACATGCGGTCATTATTTCTTCTGTAAACATCTCACCTGAACGGATATCAACAGCTATAGCTATTCTTTCCATAGAACCGTCACGGCACAGATCTATAAACTTAGAAATAAGCTGAGGAGGCATATTGTCGATACAATAAAAACCGATATCCTCAAGTATGTTCATTGCACATGATTTTCCCGAACCTGAAAGCCCGGTTACTATAATAAACTGCATTACATTTCACTCCAACTAAGTTTCATCAAATAATAAAACAATAAATAGATGTCCATTTTCTTTTACTTTAATATTTCAGGTTCAAGTTCCAGTTGAAATCCTGTATCCTTTTTAACCTTTTCTTTTACTATCTCAACGAGTTTCAGAATATCTTCTGATGTTGCATTTCCCTTATTGATTACAAATCCGCTGTGTTTTTCACTTACCTGTGCATCGCCGACACTGAATCCCTTAAGCCCGCACTGTTCGATCAGTGCAGCTGCATACGCACCTTCCGGTCTTTTAAACGTACTTCCTGCACTCGGATAATTGATCGGCTGTTTTTCCCGTCTTCTTGTGATCAGTTCATTCATCCGTTTTTCTATCGCGTCTTTAATGCCATACTGAAGCTTTATGCGAACTTTTATAATTATGTCTCCTGACTGCATAAAGATACTGTGTCTGTATGACAGCTCCATATCACCGGCATTTATTGTTGCGATATTTCCCTTCGCATCAATATAATCAGCCGATACCACTACATCTGACATTTCGCCGCCGTACGCTCCTGCATTCATATATACCGCTCCGCCTACTGATCCCGGAATGCCATAAGCAAATTCAAGACCGGTAAGTCCTTCCCTGAGACTCTCTGTACACAGCCTGCTGAGAAGCAGTCCTGCCTGTGCCTCAACAATACCATCCTCAAGAAAACGTATATCAGCAAATTCACTGCCGATTATAAGAACTACTCCGTCAAATCCTCCGTCATCAGCTATAATATTGCTTCCGTTTCCTATAACGGTATACCTGATATCATTTGATCTGCAGAATCCGATCACGTCAACTGCACACTGTTCACTGTTGATAAATACAGCAGCAGTACATTTTCCGCCTACTCTGAAAGTTGTATGCTCCCTGAGCGGCTCATCCGGTACCATTCTGCATCCATGAATACTACAGACAGACTTTAATCCATCAATGTATGACATATTCCCACCTCAAAAATATTAGAATTAAATAAAATCAGCATGTTTTGTTCTGATATGCTCAAATATTCTATCTGCGCAGCTGTTTGCAACAAGTTCCTTCGGAAAGCCTGTTTCTTCTATCAGCTTTTCTGCACACGGCACACGTCCGACAAGATCACAGTAATGGCCGTCTGTATTTACTACAACCGGTACAGACAGCTTTTTGCAGATCCTGAGCATCTCGGCATTCAGCTCCATACTGCCTTTTTTGTGAAGCAGAGCCGATTCATTAATTTCTACATATTTTTCATATTCCTTAAAGACTTTAAATGCTTTTTCCATGTCAAACGGATAATGCGGATCACCTGCATGACCTATAACGTCAACACATGGATTATTTTTTGCAAGTCTTATATAAGAATCAGTACAGTCTCTTTTTTCTGTATTGTCAACGACTACTGAATGATATGATGCAACTACCCAGTCAACAAACTCAAGGTCAAAGTCACTCATATCTATATTTCCTTCAAAATCCGTAATATTAGCTTCCACGCCTCTGATTACTCTTACACCACATATATAATCCGGAATTACTTTCAGATTTCTGAAATGCCATACGTGCGGCGCATCCCAGATACTCGGGGCATGATCAGTCATTGCAAATCCCTTAAGTCCGGATTCTGCAGCTGATTGAGCGATCTCCTTAACCGTAGAATATGCATGTGTAGATGCAACAGTATGAAAATGCGTGTCCAGTTCAATAAACATATAAAAATCCTTTCGCTAAAAACAAATGCTTAAAACAGAAGATTATCTGCCCGTAATTAAATTGCGGACAGATAAAAATATTATAAATCTCTTATCGTTTCTTTTTTGTCCATCTCAAGTCCAAGCTTGCCAAGAAGTTCATGTGCTGCGTTATAGCCCATTTTCTTCTGTCTGTTATTCATAGCAGCAACCTCAAGAATAACAGCAAGATTTCTGCCCGGCTTTACAGGAATGGTAAGTGCAGGTACATTTACACCGAGTATGGATACGAACTCACTGTCAACACCCATTCTGTCATACAGCTTTTCCGGATTCCATATTTCAAGCTCAATGACCATATCGATCTTCTCAGTAACCTTGACCGCTCCTACACCGAAAAGTCTGCGGGCATTTATTATACCTATGCCGCGAAGTTCAAGAAAATGTCTGATATTATCAGGGGAGGTACCTACAAGACTTATATTTGATACTTTTCGTATCTCAACAGCATCATCAGCAACAAGCCTGTGTCCACGCTTTACAAGTTCTATTGCAGTTTCACTCTTTCCGACTCCGCTTTCACCGAGTATAAGAACGCCTTCACCGTAAATTTCGATGAGAACGCCGTGACGTGTGATCCTCGGAGCAAGCTTCAGATTGAGGAAAGCAATGAGTGCAGCTACAAAGTTTGAAGTGGAGTCCTTTGATCTGAGTACCGGAATTCCGTGCTTCTCAGCCAGAACAGTTACTTCTTCAAAGCATTCAAGCTCTCTTGTGATAATAAGTGCAGGAATTTTGTGTGAAAACAGCTTGTCAAAAATTTTTTCCCTCTCACTGGGTTCAATTGATGAAAGATATGCAAATTCCATTTTTCCGAGAACCTGTATTCTCTCAGGATTAAAGTACTCATAAAAATACATAAGCTGAAGACCGGGTCTGTTTATCTCATTTTCAGATATCATTATTTCGTTAGCATCTTTAGGAAGATATAAGACCTCAAGCTTAAACTCGTCAATTATCTTTTGAAGTGAAACCGTAAATTTGTTTGAAGACATGCGCACACTCCCCTTTTTTATAGTCCTTATTTTATTAAATAAGCAGTTTTCTTAATGTGTCATTTATATTATACAGTAATAGTCTAATTATTTCAATAGAAAGTCTTATTTTGATATTTAAATAATGAAAATGAGATACCATAAGGAAGCTTTATATATAAAAAATAACAGAATCTGATTAATTTATGAAAATACTTTTCTTTTATTAAAATATCATAAAAAATCCCGGCTCAGTCAGTACTGAGTCAGGAAGCACAAAACTATAAGACAAAAAAATACGTACCCTGAATTCAGGATACGTACCTTGTGTAATAATGTGCCTGGGGGGACTCGAACCCACGACCTACTGGTTCGTAGCCAGTCACTCTATCCAGCTGAGCTACAAGCACATATGCTTAATTAATAAGCAAATGAGATATTGGGGATTCGAACCCCAGACCCTTTGATTAAAAGTCAAATGCTCTGCCAACTGAGCTAATATCTCATGTCATCTTTATGTCTCAGACAACGTTATTAATTATATCAGACATTAACCCCTTTGTCAACACTTTTTTTAAATTTTTTTTATATTCCGAAAAAATATTTAGTTATAAGAAAACTGCCTGTTATTGCCACCAGATCTCCGAAAAGAGCGCATACCAGTGTATGCTTTGAATTTTTGACTTTTGTTACCCCGTAATAAACTGCTATAGTATAGAATGTAGTCTCTGTCGATCCTACCATAATGCTTGCAACACGTCCCGCAAAGCTGTCCGGAGAATTCTGTGTCAGTATGCTTTCAAATACTGCTGTAGCCCCGCTTCCTGATATAGGCCGTATCAGCGCAAGCGGCAGACACTCCTCCGGGAATCCTGTAAATTCAAGAAGAGGAGACGCAAGCTGTGAAAGAAGTTCTATCACTCCTGATGATCTGAGCATTCCTACACTCAGTACAAGAGCCACAAGAGTAGGAAGAATCTCAAATGAAGTTTTCAGATTTTCAGATGCCCCTTCAAGAAACTCGCCGAAGACATCAACCTTTTTTACAACAGCAGTCACAAATATTATCAGCAAAAGAAAAGGAACTATATATGAAGTCATTTTTTTTCATTCCTCCTGCTTTTTCTGAATCTGAACTTATTGACAACAACAGTAAGAGTCATGGCAAGAACGAGAGTTATCAATGAGTTGAGCAGCGTAAACGGAAGTATATCCATCGGACTTACAGCATTATGCTTAGCACGCAGTGATGCTGCTGTAGCCGGGATAATTGTAATCGATGCAGTATTTAGTACTGTAAATGCAATCATATTCGATGATGCAGTATCATCTGTTTTTTCTTCTTTTTCAAGCTCCTTCATTGCCTCAAGTCCGAAAGGAGTAGCCGCATTTCCAAGTCCTAAAAGATTAGCTACTATATTCATTGTCATTGCCTTGAATGCTTTGCCTTTATAGTTTAAGTCCTTAAAAATAAGTTTTGCAGCAGGTTTGAAAAGCATTGACAGATAGTATGTAATCCCCGCCTTGTCAGCGACCCTCATTATACCTCCCCAGACGCACATGCCGCCAAGAAGATAGAAAGAGAGTTCAACAGCATTAACTCCCTCATTGAGCAGCGAATTCGTAAGTTCCTCTGTTTTGCCAAGCAGTACAGCACATACAGATGAGATAATAACAAACGCTGAAAATATCCACTTCATCATAATTTTTTATCCACCTCGTATTTATTTTTTTATCACTTTCGTTTGCAGACGCTTATAAAAAAATATATGTACAAGGTATTTAAAAAAGACTGAAAAAACTCACTTACAGCATAACGTTACTGTAAGTGAGTTGATATTAATCTATATATTTTTCACGCAGAAGACTTATCTCCTGTGCATATCCGTCAAGTTCATTAGGTGTTTCAAGGAAAAACGGAAGGTCTCTGAGTGAAGGATGATTGATGATCCTTGTTATCGCATCTATTCCGACATGACCTTTGCCTATCTTTTCATGTCTGTCCTTGTGGCTGCCGGAAGGATTCATGCTGTCATTGAGATGAATGGCTTTAAGTCTGTCAAGACCGATAATGCTGTCAAACTGTTCGAGCACTCCGTCAAGATCATTTACTATATCGTACCCTGCATCGTTGACATGGCATGTATCAAGACATACACCAAGCTTATCTTTAAGCTCCACGCTGTCAATGATCATTCTGAGTTCCTCAAACTTACTGCCGACTTCTGAACCTTTTCCGGCCATTGTCTCAAGAAGTACTATAACATCATACTCAGGCTTTATAGCATCATTAAGCGCCGCTGCAATAAACTCTATTCCCTTCTCTGTTCCCTGTCCTACATGACTTCCGGGGTGAAAGTTATAAAGTCTGCATGGAAGATCATGCATACGTGCCAGGTCTTCCCTGAGTGCATTCAGGGCAAACTCTCTTATTTTTTCATCCTTTGAGCAAAGATTCATCGTATAGGACGCATGAGCAAGAATTGGTGCAAATGAATTGTCTTCCATGAGTTTTTTAAGTGCATTTACATCTTCAGGGACAATATCCTTAGCTTTGCCGCCTCTCGGATTACGTGAAAAAAACTGAAAGGTATTTGCTCCGATAGCCAGAGCCTGCCTGCCCATGGCTTCATATCCGTCTGATACTGATAAATGACATCCGATATTCAGCATAAAAATCTCTCCATCAATAGCTTTATATTATCTGCGATCTGTCACATAAGTGTTAAGAATGGGTATAATACAACACCAGCAAGCATAAGTCCTGCAATAACCAGTATAAATATACGTAAAACAAGTCCTCTTTTTGGAGTTTTGCCGTCACTGCTGTTTTGTCTTCCTGCCACTTTTCATCATCCTTTCATTGTCTACCTGGATGTTTTTCTTTTCTTCTGATAGCTTCCGCTTCTCGAAGCACCGCCGCCTCTTCTCTGAGAATCGGAACCTCTGAAGCCGCCGTCTCTTGAACGTGAGAATTTCGGTTTGTCAGCGGGCTTTCTGTCACAGATCTTAACGCTTACTCTTCTGCCGTTGACCTTTTTGTTATCCATTGATGTTACAACATATTCAGCATCCTGTTCAGGAACCTCAACTGTTGTATACTTGTCATAGATATCTATCTTGCCGAATGATTTTCCTGCCATATTTGTTGCTTCAACAAGAGCACCGAGAATAAAGTTTGGTGCAAGCTTGTTTGATCTTCCGGCGGAAATTTCTATCTTGGTCATATTGCCCTTCTGGAACTTGCCGGAACCGCCGGTGAAAGCAGGTGCTTTCTTGACCTTAGGAAATTCAAATTCCGGAATGTTTCTCAGTTCCTTATTGAGTCTTAAGTTAATGAGGATCCCTGCGATCTGTCTTGCAGTAAGTCCTTCTGACTCGAGCTGTGCAAGAATATCTTCTGTTTCAGGCTTGAGCGGAATCTCTGTTACGCTTCTTATTCTGTCTGCAACCTTTTTCTTTTTATTTTCAATGATCTCACTTTTTTCAGGAAGATCCTTTTCAGTGATCTCAGCTTTTATATATCTTGAAAGTGCCTTCAGATCATATATCTGTTTTCTGTTGCTTACCATTGTGTAAGCTGTACCTGATTTTCCTGCACGTCCGGTACGGCCGATTCTGTGGATATAATATTCGTTGTCCTGCGGAAGATCATAATTGAAAACAACATCTATTCCGCTGACATCTATTCCTCTTGCTGCAACATCTGTAGCTATCAGAACATTTATTTTGCCTGATTTAAAACGATCCATGACAAATGTTCTCTGGGCCTGCTTCATATCTCCGTGAAGGCCTGCTGCCTTAAAGCCTTTATTTGTAAGTGATTCTGTAAGCTCATCTACCATTTTCTTTGTATTGCAGAAGATCATCGATGCCTTTGGTTCATAAGCAAGAAGTAAATACTGAATTGCTTCTGTCTTCATGCCGGAAGGAACGTCAAAATAATACTGCTCAATAGTATCAACAGTTCTGTGTTTGTCAGCTACCTTTACAAGTTCAGGGTTTTTCTGATACTGATTTGTTATAGCAAGGATCGCAGGAGGCATTGTTGCGGAGAAAAGAATTGTCTGTCTTTCCTCAGGTACATCCTGAAGGATACTCTCGATATCCTCACGGAATCCCATATTAAGCATCTCATCAGCCTCATCAAGGATCACCATCTTAAGTTCTGAGAGCTTAAGTGTACGTCTGCGCATATGATCCATAACACGTCCCGGTGTTCCCACTACTATATTTGCTCCATGCTTAAGATCAAGTATCTGTCTCTCCATACTTGCTCCGCCGTATACAGCACTTGGACGTACCCATGGCATATACTTTGAAAATTTCTTTATCTCTTCACAAGCCTGCATTGCAAGTTCTCTGGTCGGACACAGTATAAGAACTTCAACACCCTTTCTTTCTCTTGATATACTCTCTATAGCAGGTATACCAAATGCCGCTGTTTTTCCGGTACCGGTATTTGATTTACCTATTACATCAGATCCGCTCTGAATAAGTGGAATACTTCTGGCCTGTATCTCTGTCAGCTCCTCAAATCCCATTTCTTCTACAGATCTTAAAACCTCATCGGACAATTGCAATTCATTAAATTTCATAAAATTTCCTTCCTAATAAAAACAAGAGCGAAACCTCGGTTTCGCCCGCAATCATTAATTATGATACCATATCTTAAGAAAAAAGTCAATATGATAAAATATTTTATTCTAGGAGCTGTTCCCGCATCGAAAGAAGCAGTTTCTTTTCTTTTCTTGATACCTGTACCTGTGTCATACCAAGAACCTTTGCTGTCTGACTCTGTGTCAGATTTTTGTAGTATCTGAAATACAGCAGCATCCTGTCATTTTTCTCAAGAGTGTCCATTATCTGTCTGAGTGAAATAAGATCGCTTATCTCCTCGTCGGGTGCTTCTACTCTTATGTCAATCTGTCCGTCTGAGTCCTCTCCTGAATCTGTAAGTGAAAGAAGCGGCTGACTTACCGACAGAGCCTCAATTATCTGTGACTCATCTGCGTCAAGTGCCGAGGACAGCTCTGATATCAGCGGTTCCCTTCCCTTGAGTTTTATCACGCGTTCTCTTTCACGGGCTACCTTAAGTGAGAGTTCCTTAACACTTCTGCTGACCTTAATCGTTCCGCCGTCACGGAAAAGCCGTTTTATCTCACCGAGAATTACCGGAACTGCATATGTTGAAAACTTTACCCCGCGGCTTTCATCAAACGCCTTTGCTGCCTTCAGCAGGCCGATACATCCTGCAGAGTACAGTTCTTCATATTCAATTCCCTTGCCCTTGAATCTGTTGGCACACAGATGTACAAGGCCAAGATTGTTTTCGACTTCCAAATCTGTATTGATCATGGATCACTTGTCCTCTGTTTCGTTATCTGCAAGCTTTTTCATCATTGATACACTGGTTCCGTAGCCTACACGGCTCCTGACCGTCAGCTTGTCCATAAAACTCTCCATAACAGCAAATCCCAGACCTGCGCGTTCTTCATTTGCAGCTGTAGTAAAAAGAGGTTCCTTCGCTTTTTCAACGTCCTCTATTCCGCAGCCCCGGTCATTTATCTGTATGTAAACACACCGCTTATCAGTTATCTTTACTGACACAGTCACTACACCTGGTTTGGTGCGGTATGCATGAACTATAGCATTTGTAACAGCTTCACTTACTGCAGTCCTTATATCGCCCAGTTCATCTATACGCGGGTCAAGCTGTGCTATGAAGGATGACACAGCTGCCCTTGAAAAGCTTTCATTTTCTGACTTGCTCAGAAAACTGATCTTCATCTGATTTAATACTTCCATATAAACCTCCTATTGTATTGAGGCAAGACTTTCGATACCCGACATACGGAGAATCTTTTTTGTCTGCTCTGATGCATTTCTTATTATTACTTTTCCATTCAGATCATGAATGAGCTTATATCGTCCTATTACAAGACCTACACCAGAGCTGTCCATAAACGTTACATTTTCGAAATCAAGGATCAGCTGGGAAGGAGTATGTTCCCTGATTGACATATCGATCTTTTCGCGCATAAGCTTTGATGAATGATGATCAATTTCTCCTGACAGTGCAGCCAGCAGCTTATCATCCTTTAACAGAAATCTGACCATTTGTGCACATCCTATCTTTTAATGAATATTTTCTTAAAATCAACAGCTAAACTTCTATAATATAAGCTAATATTAATATTCTAATACTTTGACACTGCAAAATATGTCATATTTATAAAAGCAGTCTATAGTTTTTATGCATTTTAATCAAATAATTTTCCTCCTCTGACACTATTGCTTCATATAAATGTACTGTACAGTACTCATTTTCTCCGGATCTTACCTGATCACTACTTTAAACATTGTTGTCAGCTTTAATTCCTTTTCTGACCCGAACTGATCTGTTCCTAGTTTATTCTACAATTTTTCATACAAAATCATTACTTTTTTGTTAGATTAATCATTTTCACACATAAAATCATTTGCAATAGCAAAGATTCTATGATAAAATAAATAATGCCAGAAAGAAGTGATTATTCTGATTATCAACAGTATCGGGTTTAACAACAGGCAAAGTGAATTCTACAGTTTTTCCCAGACCAACGGAGCAGATTTTCTGACTCTTTATATATTCAAGACCAATGCATACATAACACTGGGCAATAAAGAGCAGACATATATACCGGCAAACTCATTTATTATTATTTCTCCGGACACGCCATACAAAATCAAAACAACTGCTGATATCTGTCTGCTTGACTGGATACAGCTGGAGAACAGGGATAACTCTGAGTATCTTAGTTCGTACAGTATAGCTTCAGATAAAGTGTACAGGCTGCACGGATGCTCAAAAACCGATCCTGTTTTTGAGATAATCATGTACGAATATTACAGACTTAATTCTCACAAGGATGAAATAATCAGCAAATCAGTAGACACTCTCCTTTCCATTTTAAGTGACGAGGCAAATACTGATATCCATACTGTCAGCAGTCCCTATTATACTCAGCTGTTTAAGATCAGAGAGAAGATCCACAGCAATCCGAGCCGGAAATGGACCGTTGATGAGCTTTGCGGTGAGATAAACCTCAGCCGGTCATATTTTCAGCTGCTGTACCGTGAGACCTTCGGGATCACATGTATTAATGATGTAATAGAATGCAAAATAAGTCTTGCAAAGAAATCACTGAGTGAAACCACATGCACTGTATCATCGGTTGCACAGATGTGCGGGTATGACAGTGATGTACATTTTATGAGACAGTTCAAGAAAATTACAGGTCTGACACCTTCCGAATACCGCAAACAGATCGTAAAAACACAAAAAAGATGAGAATGTTTATATAAAAAACATTCTCATCTTCTGTTTA
Organism: Oscillospiraceae bacterium; assembly: GCA_030539275.1. Lineage (GTDB taxonomy): Bacteria > Bacillota > Clostridia > Oscillospirales > Ruminococcaceae > HUN007. Next base: position 93,513 of record JAUNSK010000002.1, read on the forward strand.
TAATTATATGGTTTTAAGCTTATCGGTATTTAATGTCCGTAGTCTTCCGACACATCGAATACTATCTTCTGATGATTATACTCACTGCGCGGGATCTCAAGTATTGCCACTGAATTGTGCATGTTGCCTAAATCTATATCTTTTACCAAACGTAAATATGAATGAACAGTAATTGTATTTTCGTCAACATCTACACCACTGTACTGAAATCCCAGAATATCAGGAAAACCGTTTGTCTGGACTGCAATAAGTACTTTATTTTCATAGAACTCATCTGAGTTATACTCCTGTATTTTGTCCGGATATTCAACAGATACAAACTGTTGTGAACTATATACTAAAGTTGAAAAACATTTCTTTAATTCCTCCACTGATTCAATGACAGCATAACTTACATAATCTGTATCGGCCGTTTTGCCGCCCTGCATATATCCTGCCTGAGTCAGTTCACTTCCGAGCGTATCTTGTAATGTATCATCATAGCTTCTCAGTTTTATATCGCCGAACTTATATTCCTGATTTTTAATTATGCAATCATGTTTAATATTAAACGTGATACTCTGATCTTTATAATTCTCAGCTGTTACAGGAATAAGCAGTAAATATTTACTAAGCGATGTAACCGGATTTTTATATTCAGCATATGGCATACCGGTCACTGAGATACTGCTGTCGTTTATTTCAGCCTTAGCATCAACATAAAAGCTTCCTGCATTTACTGAAAACTGCAAAGCTATAAGAACGTTATTTTCAAAGAAATCAACATTATATGAAACAAATTTATCCGAGACTTCTGCCGGCACAGGTCCTTCATCAGATGAATCAATATACTCCTTGATATCCTCACTTGTTTTCATTACTCTATAATTTGCTGTTTCATTATTATTTTCGTCATAGATATAGTTAAGATTATTCTTTGCGTAATCAGACTGAGCATCAAACCCGAGACCATGACTTGCGAATAAATTCAGGTCTGTTAACTGGGCAGTCGGTGTTTCGTCAGATGCAGGCTGTTTTCCCAGTATCACATTCTCCTTGTTTATATACTGCCTGAGATGTGCAAGATCTGCAATGTCTGTATTCCCGTCTCCGGTTACATCTGATCTGTAAAGTCCTCGTGAATCAAGCAGCCTGTCTCCTAAAAGATGCTGACTCAGAATAGTCAGATCAGTAAGTTCAACCACTGAGTTTTCGTCAAGGTCCCCATTTCCGCATTTCACTTCCTGTGCACTTACACCAAAAGCCAGTGTATTAACCATCAGTATACTCAATGCTGCTGATATTATTTTATTTGTTCTATTACTCATTAAAATATTCTCCTCTCGATAAAATGTAAGTTTTGAGTTTTTTATTTAATAATATTATACTTTTAATAATATCAAATTGCAACAAATTTTCGTAAATATAGTTAATATTTTATAATTCGGGTTTTATTTTTAATATAAAGAATATAAAAAAAGCAGAGCAGACAAAATTTAGTCTGCTCTACTTCTTTTTCTTTTTTACTGAATATCCGAATTCTCCAAGCTTTCTGCCAAGTGCAAAATACTCTCCGTGAGAATATGCCATAACTCCTGCCTGCTGCAGATTAAGTTTTCCCTTGCTGTCTATATATTTTTCTTCAATATCAACAGCCACAATCTCAGCTATAAACATATCGTGTGTTCCGAGCGGTTTTATCTCAGTAACCCTGCATTCCAGACTCAGAGGACTTTCTGTAATAAGCGGTGCTGATACTATGCTTGCCTGTTCCTTATGAAGTGAACAGACTTGAAACTTATTAATTTTTGCACCGCTCTTTACTCCGCATAAGTCAACGTTTTTACACATTGCAGATGTAGTCAGATTGATCACAAACTCACCGCTGTTTCTGATAATATCATATGAATAACGTGACGGACGAACCGAGATATATGTCATAGCAGGATGTGTATTGATAATACCTGTCCAGGCAACAGTAATAATATTTGCTTTTTCCATTGTTCCGCATGAAACCATAACAGCCGGAAGCGGTGCCAGCAGTGTTCCTGGTTTCCATACCTTTTTAGCCAAACTAGATCACCTCAGTTCAGACATCAAAGCCGTCGTTCTCGACACCTCTGAGTATAGTCCTGCATAGAATTTTCATGTAATTTATATCAGTGGTAGACCACTTTTTATAATGACCGATAAGATCAAATGTTATAAGTCCCTTTATTTCATCATTTTCAGTTATTATGTACTGAACTGAGGCATTTATATTGCGGCTTGTAAGTGCCTTGTAGGCTGTTACATTTCTGCCTTCAAGTATGTCACTGTTGTCTATAACAAAAACTCCGTCGCTGTCAAAGTTTTCGATATAGTTTTCAGTAAAGACATAATAAGCATCCTTGCTTTCAAAATCGTTTTTGCTGTACCCGAAAAGCCTGTCCATATTGCTTCCCCAGTAAATGCTTACAGCATCAAGTTCAAAAGCTGATGAGATAGCCTCAAGCATCTGTGTTATCGACATTTTCTTGTTTACCCAGAAGTCCAGTATCAGATCACTGACAACAGATGATTTGCTTACTGTCTGCGGCTTAACAGTTTTCTTCACGGGCTTCTCTTCTTCAAGTCCGCCGTGCTTGTTTACGTCATATATTACATATCTGTCCTTGCCCTTTTCCTTGGCAATATACAATGCCTTGTCAGCAAGTCTGAAAAGCTTCTCATTACTGAGTGCATCCTTCGGATATGTAGATATGCCCATTGAACATGTTATATGAAGACCTTCCTTTTTTTCAGCACACATTATTTCAGCATTTGATCTTACTGCACGCAGTATGCTGCGAAGTTCAGTCTCATTGTTCACATCTTCGATAACAAGCATAAACTCGTCACCGCCGATCCTGCCCGCGACCCCTTTGGAACCTATCTCCTTCTGAAGAACAGCCGAAACAGTCCTTAGTATCTCATCTCCGAACAGATGTCCGAAGCTGTCATTAATATACTTAAAGTAGTCAATATCAATTATCGCTATTGATACTGATTTTCCTGTTTTCTGAGAAGATTCCACGCTTTTTATAAAGTAACTGGTTATTGCTTTTTTATTCAGCAGTTTGGTAAGAGGGTCGAGATTTGTCTCAAAAACCACATTTAGTCCGTTTGCTGAACCTACCTGATCATTCTGCGACACCGTTCCTGTAACTGTCATATCTCCGATTTCTGATGAAACAGTAAGTCCGTTAAATATCAGTCTCTGCATCTGCTCACCATTTGTCAGAATATTTGTTTCAAGATCAAACCTGAATCTCGAAACACCTTTTTTAAGACTTTCACAGAAGCTTAAAAAAGTTTCACTCGATGACTCTGAAACCATATTCTGTGAGCTTACACGAAACATAAAATAGTCTATGTCTTCATTGATAAATGTTGTAAAGCAGTTATAATTGAATGAATATATCAGCAATCTGTTTGTTTTTATGCTGTATTCAAATATGATAGCTTCTGAAACACTCAGCAGAAGCTTGAAATGATCTATAGTCTTCTCAAGCCTGAGAGTAGAGTTTTCCATCAGACCGCAGTCCTTGATAACAAGATCAATGTACTTTGAATCAGCTGATGACATTTGTTCATTTACTGCGAGCTTGACTATCATCCATCTGTATTCACCGCTGTGTCCCTTCATCCTGATTACAGTGGATTTAATTTCTCCTGAATTCAACGAGGATACTATTTTCTTAAAACCTTCAATGTCATCGGTGTGAACAGTTCTGACCATAGAATAAAGAACGTCGTTGCCAAAGTATGTGAAGAATGATTCATCCGCACTTTTAGTATGGAAGCTCATATCAATAGTAGCTTTTCCGATTCTGTATCCTGAATCTTCATTTGTACTGTTGAAAAACATAACTGTTCTACTCCTTTGAATTGCATTTTGTATATATGGCGGCTATATAAGCGGCTGCTCAGTCTCATGACGCTTAGGTCTGCTCATAAGATTTTTCATTGGTTCATTAACGTCTGCGTTTTCAAACAGAAGTCTGTACAGCTGCTCTGTGATCGGCATTTCTATATTCATTTTCTTTGCCAGTCCGTATGCAGCACGGCAGCAGTAGTATCCCTCGACAGTTCCGACTCTTCTGACAGCTTCATCAGGTGATACTCCCTCACCGATAAGCTTACCTGCACGTCTGTTTCTGCTGTGCAGACTTGTGCATGTTACTATCAGATCCCCTATGCCTGTGAGACCGAAAAATGTTTCAAGCTTGGCACCCATTGCTACTCCAAGACGTGATATCTCAGTTATTCCTCTTGTCATGAGAGCTGCTATGGTATTGTCGCCGTAACCTATTCCGTCACAGATGCCGGCACATACAGCTATGATATTTTTGAGTGATCCGCCGAGTTCACAGCCTATGATATCATCATTTATATATATTCTGAAAAGCTCGTTGCTTAATGTATCCTGTACATAAAATGCTGCATCAGTATCCTCACTGGCAACTGCAACAGTTGTAGGAATATTGAGTGCTACCTCTTCAGCATGTGACGGACCTGATAACACTACTATCCTTGACTGAGGTATTTCTTCTGCTATTACCTGACTCATACGAAGATACGTTGTGTCTTCAAGACCTTTGCTTGTGTTTACGAGAATCATTTTGTCATTTACAAACGGAGCGATCACGCTGCATACATTTCTGACAAAAACAGTCGGAACACCTATTATAACTATATCACTCTCAGATATTACAGAAACATCTGTCGTAAGTTTTATAGACTCCGGTATTTTAATGCCGGGAAGCTTTGCCTTCTGTTCCCTGTCAGCAGTGATCTGTGCGATCTCCTGTTCAAGTGCTGACCAGACGGTAACACTGTGTCCGTATTTGTCAGCCATTACAGCAAGACTTATTCCGAATCCGCCTGCCCCGAGTACTGTAATTTTAGCCATAGCTATTCTCCTTCCTTTTTGCTCTTGGAAAATGAAAACTTATTTTCTGTACCGTTTTTAAGCCTTGATATGTTGGTTTTATGCATATAGATGATAAGACATGAAGTTATTGCTACTAATACAGTATGTAAAATAACCTCATTCATTTCCAGTCCTCTTACAAAATACTGCATAATAAATGTCACTACAGGATAAGAAACAGCAGCGGTAATGGAAGATAGAGAAACATAACGGGTAATGAAAAGCATAATAATAAATATTGGAATGACTATTGCGAAGGTCTGGATATCTACTGCTATAAGTACAGAAGCTGCAAGCAGAACTCCTTTTCCGCCTTTGAATCTGTAGTAAACCGGAAATATATGACCAAGCATTATCATAAACCCTGAAATATATCCGGCTGCCATAACATCACTGCAGCCTGAACATATAAGCTTTACAAGAATTATTGTCAGTGATCCCTTAAGAAGGTCACTTATCAGGGTCGCAAGCGCCGGTCCTTTTCCAAAGCATCTCAGTGTGTTTGTAAGGCCTGCATTTTTACTGCCGTAATTTCTTATATCCTCATGTTTAAGCAGTCTTACAACTATTATTGACGAATTAAGGCTGCCTATGAAATATGAAGCAACAGCACACAAAATTATTAATAAAGCATTTGACGACATCAAAATCTCTCCAGTTATTTATTTATATCCACTCATGGATTTACAAACAACTGCACCGTCCTGTGCGGTCAGCACACAGGTACAGTACAGCTGAAGTTATATAATGTGTTAAAATTTATTTGTCACCGCCGCCGCGTTCCCTGACAATAAATCTGACAGGAGTACCGTTAAGTCCGAATGTGGAACGTATCTGATTTTCAATATATCTCTGATACGAGAAATGAAACAGATCCGATCTGTTTACAAACGTTACAAATGTCGGCGGTTTTGTTGAAGGCTGTGTCATATAGTAGATCTTCAGTCTGCGGCCCTTGTCTGAAGGCGGCTGTACTCTTGTTGTAGCATATGCAAGAATATCGTTGAGCATACCTGTTGAAATTCTCATTGAGTTCTGTGCATTAACATCTGATATCATCTCGAAGAGCTTGTCTACTCTCTGACCTGTTTTCGCAGAAATAAATATGAAAGGTACATAAGACATGAACGAGAAATCATTCTGAAGCTTTGTCTTGTATTCATCCATTGTATTTGTAGTTTTCTCAACGCTGTCCCATTTGTTTACTGCTACAATAGAAGCCTTTCCCTGCTGATGAGCATATCCGGCAACCTTTGAGTCCTGTTCGGTAAAACCTTCATTTGCATCTATTACTATTATGCAGACATCTGCTCTGTCAACAGCCATATATGCACGAAGTACGCTGTATCGTTCGATGTTTTCGGTTACCTTTGATTTTTTTCTGATACCTGCTGTATCTATAAATACAAACTTGCCTGACTCATTTTCTATAATAGTATCAGTTGCATCTCTTGTTGTTCCGGCTATATTTGAAACGATCACACGTTCCTCCCCGGCTATTCTGTTGATAAGAGATGATTTTCCGACATTTGGCTTGCCTATAACTGCTACCTTTATATATTCATCAGTATAGTCTTCCTTGTTTTCTTCCGGGAAGAACCTGAATACTTCATCAAGAAGATCGCCTGTTCCATGACCGTGAGCTGATGAGATCGGGAACGGATCACCGAGTCCCAGATTATAGAACTCATACACCTCAACCGGAGTACCGCCTATTTCATCGCACTTGTTTACTGCAAGCACTACCGGCTTTCCTGATCTCTGAAGCATTGAAGCAACATCCTGATCGCTTGATGTTACACCGCATCTGACATCAGTTACCAGAATAATAACATCTGCCTTATCTATAGCTACCTGAGCCTGACGTCTCATCTGTGACAATATTACATCATCTGTATTTGGTTCGATACCACCTGTATCGACAACCATGAATTCACGGCCGCGCCATTCACATTTTGAGTATATTCTGTCTCTTGTTACACCAGGAGTATCCTCAACTATCGAAAGTCTCTGTCCTATAAGCTTATTGAAAAGCGTAGACTTACCGACATTTGGTCTTCCTACTACTGCTACTATTGGTAAAGACACTGATTTTCCTCCTCACTATATACAATCTGACTGTATATAAAAAAATACCTGTAAAAAAAACTAGAGGAAGATTTCTCCTCCTCTAGCTCTGAGAAAGTCGTTATTACGCTTCCTTCTTGATAACCTCTACACCCTTATAAAATCCACAGTTCTTGCATACTTTATGTGGTGAAGTAAGCTCTCCGCAGTTTGTGCATCTGCTGAATGCAGGAGCATCTAACTTCCAGACATTAGAACGTCTCTTATCACGTCTTGCCTTAGACGTTTTTCTCTTTGGTACTGCCATTATTATACCTCCTTACAAGCATATTATCATAATTAAAATGAAGCGCAGTCACACTGTGATTCGTTCAGATTGCATCCGCATACCGGACAAAGTCCCCTGCAATTATCATCGCAAAGCATTTTGGTAGGCAGCGCAAGAAGCAAATCAGAAACTGCGATTTCCTTTAAATCAATGCTCTCATTCTTCGCAACAATATACTCGTCGTCATCATGATTAAGTGAGGTAACAACTATATGCTCAAAATCATAAACATACGAACGTTCAAGTTCCTTCAAGCATCTGTCACATATAAGATTCAGGGTAAATTCCGTAGTAAATTTAATTTTAACTATCCCTGCACGATTAAAAGCTTCACCTTTAATATGAATAGGCGATGCAAAATCATAGCAATGAATGTCAGTAATATCAGACTGCGGAACAGTCACATCAAATGATTGAGTCTCACCTGATATATTGAACACTTTTTTTAAATTAATAACCATTATTTTTACACCTTTAGAGCATCACGAATTATATTATAGCAAACCTGCTGTTGGTTGTCAATACTTTTTTCAACAACATTTTTATACTGCCAAAGCAGAAAACCAGTTTAGCCTATAAATTTCTTTACAGCTGCAGGAAGCTCATCTGCATCAGCAGAAATAGTAAATACAAGGCTTGTCTCCTCGCCTGTAAGCTTGTCAAGCTTGTCAAGAAGAACGCCAAGCTCTTCAAAGTCAACACCGGCGATCTTCAGAATGCCGTCAACAAATATTTCCTTGATGTCATAGTTTCCGGCAAGCATACCTGCAATGAAACCATACATTACTTCGTAACCGTTTATTTTAAAGTAATCTGTATCACACCATCTGATTTTGTAGCTGATCTGTGTTCTGAGGTTAGATCCTTTTTCAATACAAACGAGATCTCCGTTTGTAGATTTTACGGCATTGTTCATCATATCGATGATTATTTTTGTTTTACCTGTGCCTTTTTTACCAGCAATTAATTTAATCATACTCTTCTCCGTTCTGCCGTTTTGGACGGCTTTGTATTGTAATAGTAATTGTTATATAAATCAGCCGAGCTTTGCTTCAAGCTCTGCCTTTTTATCCTCATATCCCGGCTTGCCGAGCAGTGCAAACATGTTTTTCTTATAGCTTTCAACGCCTGGCTGATTAAACGGATTTACACCAAGAACATAACCTGAAACGGCACATGCTTTTTCAAAGAAGTAAATAAGATATCCGAGGCTGAACTCAGTTGTATCTTCAAGTTCAATAATTATATTAGGTACTCCGCCCTCTGAATGAGCAAGTATTGTACCTTCAAACGCCTTTCTGTTTACTACAGACATATTCTGATTTGTAAGGAAGTTGAGACCATCAAGATTCTCTGCGTCATCCTCAAGGAAGAAATCCTGCTGTGGCTTCTTAATATCAACAACAGTTTCAAACATTACTCTTGAACCGTCCTGAATGAACTGTCCCATAGAGTGAAGATCAGTAGAGAAAGTGCCTGCTGACGGGAAAATACCCTTGTTGTCCTTGCCTTCACTTTCGCCGAACAGCTGCTTGTACCATTCTGACATCATTGTGAAGCTTGGATCGTATGATACGAGCATCTCAACGCTCTTGCCTTTTCTGTTAAGAATGTTTCTGAGAGCTGCGTACTTGTAGCAGTCATTTGTATCAAAATCAGCACAGTAATCATCCTGAGCTTTTCTTGCACCCTTCATAAGCTCATCAATGTCACAGCCTGCTGCTGCAATCGGAAGAAGACCTACTGCTGTAAGAACTGAAAAACGTCCACCGACATCATCAGGTACAACAAATGTTTCATAGCCTTCAGTATCTGCGAGTTCCTTAAGTGTTCCCTTAGCTTTATCAGTTGTGCAGAAAATTCTTTCCTTTGCGCCTTCCTTGCCGTACTTCTTTTCTACCATAGCTCTGAATACTCTGAAAGCGAGTGCAGGCTCTGTAGTTGTTCCGGACTTGGAAATAACATTTACAGAAAAGTCTTTTCCTTCACAAAGTGATATAACCTGGTTAAGATAAGACGGGCTGATATTGTTGCCTACAAAATATATATCAGGAGTATCCTTTTTCATATTGTTGTAAAAAGGTGATTTCAGAAATTCGATTGCCGCTCTTGCACCGAGGTAAGAACCGCCTATACCGATTACTATCAGAACATCAGAGTTTGCCTTTATTTTCTGTGCTGCTGATTTGATTCTCGCAAATTCTTCCTTATCATAGTTTTCAGGAAGGTCAAGCCAGCCTAAAAAATCATTTCCGAGACCATTTTTGCTGTGAAGCATATTCACTGCAGTATTGACCTGTTCTTTGATTCCTGTAAGCTCATCCTGATTTACGAAGTTTCCAAGGTACTTTGTATTTAATTTTAATGTCATCGTACAATCCTCCAAATATTTTTTGCTTATCTTATTATAATTTTACTATATTATAAGCTGATTTGCAATACAATAACTCATTATTGTATGATTTTCACAAAATAATTTTCAATTACTTAAACATTTTTACAATTATTCTTTTTGCGCACGAAAATAAGTCTCTTTTTCTGACATCTGTACTTGCAATAAGCGGTGTATCATAGATCATAGTATCTCCGGCATAAAATGCAACATTGCCGATTACCTGACCTTTTTTTACAGGCGCACTTATATACTCAGGGACAAGCATTACAGCCTCCATCTGCCCCTCAGCCCATTTCGGAACAACAAGCGGACACAGATCATATGCCTCGATATCAACAGCTGCATCATTGCCGCCCTTAACCTTAACGGGTTTCATAAGCTCAGTCGAAAATCCGGGTATTATAGTTTTGTATGACCAGAAACCAAGATTAAGAAGGTCCCTTGCTACTGTAAACCTTTCATCCTTATCATGACAGCCCATAACTGCAGCCACAAACTTATCATTCCCCCTGTTTGCACTTGCAACAACTGAAAATCCTGATTTTTCAGAATTTCCTGCTTTTATGCCTGAAATACCTTTATATGTACGTACAAGTCTGTTTTCATTTACGAGTTCTGTCTTATCTTCCCTTAAATATGTCATCCAGGTTGACATGCTCTCATTTAAAAATTCATATTTTGTAAGTCTGCATGCTGCGAGTGCAATATCACAGGCTGTTGTATGCTGGTTTTCATCATCAACGCCGCACGGTGATGTAAAAACCGTATTTTTCATCCCGATCTCCTGCGCCTTCATATTCATCATATCTACAAATCTCTCTGTAGTTCCGCCTATACTTTCTGCGAGAACGATGCAGGCATCATTTGCATTACCTATAATAACACCCTTGAGCAGATCATTAACTGACATTTTTTCACCCGGCATAAGCCAGATGCTTGCACCCTTCGCTTCATTTGCAGCGCTTGAGGCAGTAAGCATATCATCCATTTTCAGATTGCCCGAGCTTACAGCTTCCGCGGTCAGAAGCACTGTCATTATCTTATTCATCGTACCCATAGGTACAACAGTATCACTGTTGTGCTCCTTAAGGATCCGGCCGGTCATAGTTTCCATGAGTACATACGGTGCGTCAGTAGTGATCTCATCAGCATGTACATTCATAATGTTTTCACTTAAGCTGCTGTTTTGCGAAAAATTAATAAAAGACGAAAAAAATATTGATATTATTATGCCCGTATATATAAATAAAACCGTAAGCTTTCTGACCCCTGATTTCACTGAGATCTCCCCTTTACTGTACATATTTCATTTATATATGTATATATTTTTATAGGAAAAATTATGATAAAAAACGGCACAGAGGAAAAGTTTGTCCCCTGTGCCGGAAAATAAGATCATATTAAGTTGTCCGTACATTTTACTGAGTTATAAACTGCTTTACCTCATCTATAAATGAAGCATCATCCGTATAAGCTGTCATTTTAATCGGTTTCATCAGATCAAGACTGAAAACGCCCATAATTGACTTTGCATCAACAGTATATCTGCCTGAAATCAACTCCACCTTAAACTTATATCCAGAAACCAGATTAACGAACCTCTTGACATCATTTACACTGGATAAGGTGATATTCTCTGTAAACATCTAACAAGCCTCCAATAATTCTGCAACTGTGTGCAAGTGATAAATAACTTCATTATAACCGATAACCAAAAAACCACTGTTTAAAACTATAGCACCAAAAATATTAATAGTCAAGTGATTGAATTTTTTTTGTAAGTTTAGTATAATGATTTTGTGACGTTATATTAAACTAAATGCAGTATGCACAACTAACAAATTAATCTAATAAAGGAGATTTTTTTTTGACTGTTTTCTTTATAACTTTCGGCTGTAAAGTAAATTGCTATGAAACACAGTGTCTTAAAGAAGAGTTCATTAAAAGTGGATTTGACACAGCAGACAGTGAGACAGAAGCTGACGTAATAATCATAAACTCATGTACAGTAACATCTGCAAGTGATAAAAAGGTACGCCAGTCGATCCATAAAATGCGTCAGGAAAACAAGGATGCTGTTATAGTACTTACCGGCTGCTATCCACAGGCATTCAGGGATGAAGCAATGAAGATCACTGAAGCTGATATAATTACCGGTACAAAAAACAGGTCCAGGATAATTGAGCTTGTTAAAAAACACACAGGTTCAGATGATCAGTTTGTAGAAGTATCAGAATACAGCTCATGCGACAGGATAGATTCACTCAGATGCACTTCATACGATAACAAGACACGTGCATTTGTAAAAATCCAGGACGGCTGCAATCAGTTCTGCAGCTATTGTATTATTCCGTTTTCCCGCGGCAGAATACGCTCAAAGTCACTGGAAGATTTAACTCAGGAAGTAAGTACGCTTGCAGCCAACGGTCATCAGGAGATAGTTCTTGTAGGAATAAACCTTGCCTTTTATGGCAGCGGTACTTCCCTTGGGCTTGCTGACGCAGTTGAGGCGTGCTGCGCGATCGAAGGCGTTAAACGTGTCAGACTCGGCTCACTCGAACCTGAAAAGATCACCCACAGCGATCTGGTCCGCCTGTCCGGTCTTGAACAGTTCTGCCCTCAGTTTCATCTCTCACTTCAGAGCGGATGTGACAAAACACTGGCTGCCATGAACCGCAAATATACATGCAGTGAATATGAGCAGCTTGTAAATGATATAAGAGACGTTTTCCCTGACGCCTCGATAACAACAGATATCATGACAGGATTTCCCGGAGAAACAGAGGAGGACTTTGAAGAAAGCTGTCTGTTTGCCCAGAGGATCCGATTCAGTAAAATCAACGTTTTCCCTTACTCAGTACGTGTCGGAACACGTGCCGCTTCCATGCCAGGACAGATAACCAAAAAGGTAAAGTCACAGCGGGCTGCGCGCATGTCAGAAATCGGAACCAGGACTGAGAAGGAATTCTTAAGATCTCAGATTGGCAAAATAGTTCCTGTATTATTCGAGAAAGAAAATTGCACAGAATATCACCATGGATATAGTACAAATTATACATTAGTTAAAATCAAACGGACTGACCAAACAAAAAGTTTGCGAAATAAGATTTTTTATGTTAAAATTGAAGAGTCTATGGATGACTACTGTATCGGCGAAATACAAATAACAGAATAAATAAATATCCGCAGCTGTTGAACATGAAAATAATGTCGCCGCAAGCCCAGCATTACTGCGGAGAAATGGAGTTTGAAATGTCTGTATTTAGAATTTATGTTGAAAAAAAACCTGAATTTGCTGTAGAGGCAAGATCTGTTCTTAATGACGTCAGAACTGCCCTAGGACTCAGTAACCTGAACAGCATCAGAATACTTAACCGTTATGATGCCGACAAGCTTACCAAAGAAAATTTTGAGATGTCGGTAAACACAGTATTTTCCGAACCTGCCGTTGATGTAACATATACTGAGATGCCAAGGATCGATAGCTCAGAACGTGTTTTTGCTGTAGAATATCTCCCGGGACAATTCGACCAGCGTGCAGACAGCTGTGAGCAGTGTATACAGATACTTACCCAGGGAGAAAGATGCAGAGTCAGAAACGCCAGAATTTATATAGTAAGCGGCTCACTTAATGATGAACAGTTCGACAAACTGAAGGCTTACCTTATAAACCCTGTAGAAAGCCGTGAAGCAAAGCTTGAAACGGTTGATACACTTGATGTAAAATACGATATACCTACTACAGTAAAGCTTCTTGATACATTTATAGACCTTAATGAAGATGAGCTTCGCCAGTTTATTTCCGACAACGGGCTTGCAATGGACTACGGCGATATCTGCTTCTGCCAGGATTATTTCAAAAACACTGAAAAGAGAAATCCGACAATTACAGAAATAAAAATGATCGATACCTACTGGTCAGATCACTGCAGACATACAACATTCTCTACAAATATTAAAGATGTATCAATAGAATCTCCATATATTAATGAAACATTTGAACTTTACAAGGACATTAAAAAAGAACTCGGACGTGAAAACAAGCCTCTCACACTTATGGATATGGCAACAGTTGCTGTAAGAAAGCTTAAAAAAGACGGTCTTCTTGACGATCTTGATGAAAGTGAAGAGATCAATGCATGTTCAGTTAAGATAACTGTTGATGTAGACGACAAGCCTGAAGACTGGATACTTATGTTCAAGAACGAAACACATAATCACCCGACTGAGATCGAACCTTTCGGCGGCGCTGCAACATGTCTCGGCGGTGCTATCCGTGATCCGCTTTCAGGACGTTCCTATGTATACCAGGCTATGCGTGTAACAGGTGCTGCAAATCCGCTCGTTCCTGTTGAGGACTGCATCAAGGGCAAGCTCCCTCAGAGAAAGATCGTAGTCGGCGCATCAAACGGATACAGTTCATACGGAAACCAGATCGGACTTGCTACAGGTCACGTAACTGAGATATATCATCCGGGATATGTAGCTAAGAGACTTGAAATAGGTGCAGTTGTCGGTGCAGCTCCTGCTGAAAATATCAGACGTGAGCGTCCTGTTGCAGGAGACGTTGTAATACTCCTCGGCGGAAAGACAGGCCGTGACGGCTGCGGCGGTGCAACAGGCTCATCAAAATCACATACCACTGAGTCACTTGAAAACTGCGGTGCTGAGGTTCAGAAGGGTAATCCGCCTGAAGAAAGAAAGCTCCAGAGACTGTTCAGAAACAAAGAAGTTACAGGCATGATCAAGAGATGCAATGACTTCGGTGCTGGCGGCGTTTCTGTTGCTATCGGCGAACTTACTGACGGTCTTATCATCAATCTTGATGCAGTTCCTAAAAAATACGAAGGTCTTGACGGAACAGAAATAGCTATCAGTGAATCACAGGAAAGAATGGCTGTAGTTGTATCAAAGGAAGATGCTGATACATTTATGAAGGCCGCTCAGACAGAGAACCTCGAAGCAACACTTGTTGCTGTAGTAACTGATGAACCACGTCTTAAGATGGAATGGAACGGCAACACAATAGTTGACCTTTCACGTGAATTCCTTAATTCAAACGGAGCTGTAAAGTACACAGACGTTTCTGTTGCTGAACCTGCTCTTAATATATCAACTGATTATGAAGATGATGCTGAGAGCTGGACATCAATGATCTCAAATCTCAACATCTGCTCACAGAAGGGCCTTGTTGAGAAGTTCGACTCAACTATCGGTGCCGGCACTGTACTTATGCCTTTCGGCGGTGTTTATCAGCTTACTCCTGCACAGGCTATGGCTGCTAAAATACCTGTTCTCCACGGTCAGACAACAACATCCTCTATCATGGGCTGGGGCTACAATCCTGTTATCAGTGAAAAGAGTCCTTATCATGGTGCAGTTATGGCTGTTATCGAGTCAATAGCAAAGGTAGTTGCAGCAGGCGGAAGCTATAAGAAATGCTGGCTGACATTCCAGGAATACTTTGAAAGAACAAACGATGATCCGTCAAGATGGGGCAAGCCTTTTGCTGCTCTCCTCGGCGCACTCAAGGCTCAGCTTGAGTTCGGCTGTGCAGCTATCGGCGGCAAGGATTCAATGTCAGGTACATTTGAAAATATCGATGTTCCTCCGACACTCGTTTCATTTGCTGTATCAACTGCATCAAGCAAAAAGATCGTTTCACCGGAGTTCAAGGTACCCGGCAACGCTGTTATCCTTGTTTCACCAAAATTTGATGAAAACGGACTTCCTGACTTTGAAAGCGTAAGAAAGTGCTTTGACAAGATCGAAAAGCTTATCGAATCAGACCGCGCAAAGGCTGTATGGACTGTTTCTACAGGCGGTGTCAGCGAAGGTATTGCAAAAATGTGCTTCGGCAACAAGCTTGGCTTCAGATTTACAAAGAAGCTTACAAAGCAGCAGCTGTTTGAACCTTGCTACGGTTCATTCATCGTTGAGATCAACGGCATAGTCAAGGGCGGCGAAAATGTTATAGGCCAGGTTGAGGACAAGTATGAAATAGATAATATCAACTATACAGTATCTCTTGACGAACTTCAGCATGACTGGGAAGCAAAACTTGAACCGGTTTATCCATGCATCATTAAAACAGAAGATACAAAACCTGAGAAATACACATTTGAAAAGAGAGTTACACTTTCATCAGCTGCAAAGATCGCAAAGCCTCGTGTACTTATCCCTGTATTCCCGGGAACAAACTGTGAGTATGATACAGCAAGAGCTTTTGAAGCAGCCGGTGCAGTTGCAGAAGTAATTGTTGTAAAGAACCTCTCAGCTTCAGCTCTTGAGGATTCAGTTGCTCAGATCGAGAAAACAATAAAGAACTCACAGATCATAATGCTGCCGGGCGGATTCAGCGGCGGTGACGAGCCTGACGGAAGCGGAAAATTCATAACGGCATTCTTCAGAAATCCAAGGATCAAAGATGCTGTTCATGAACTTATCAAGAACCGTGACGGACTTATGCTCGGTATATGCAACGGTTTCCAGGCACTTATCAAGCTTGGTCTTGTACCATTCGGTGAGATAACAGACATGACTGACGATTCACCAACTCTTACATTCAATACAATAGCAAGACATCAGTCAATGATGGTCAGAACAAGAATAGCTTCAAACAAATCTCCATGGCTTGCTGCATGTGATGTAAACAAGATCCATACAGTTGCTATTTCCCACGGAGAAGGAAGATTTGTTGCTTCTGATGAGCTTATAAAGAAACTTGCTGCTAACGGTCAGATCGCAACCCAGTATGTAGATATGAACGGTGATCCGACAATGAATATCAGATTTAATCCTAACACATCTGTTGCTGCTATCGAAGGAATTACTTCACCTGACGGAAGGATCCTGGGCAAAATGGGTCATAGTGAAAGAAAAGGCCTTGATATCTGCAAAAATGTCAAAGGATCAAAGGATCAGTTCATTTTTGAAAGCGGCGTTAAGTACTTCGCTGACTAATAAATATATCTTAATAATAAATTTAACCGGTATGCATTTTAAATAATGCATACCGGTTTTTTATCAGCTTGTCAGATCTTCTATGAGACGTCTCAGCTCAGTTTCACTGTACACTGCAATTCCGCGTCTGACCTGTTCCCTGTCATATTCATTGAGATATTCAGTTTTTGTATCAAGAACATAGTATGGTTTTTCGGCATCTCCCCTGTATACTGCAAGACATCCGTCATATTCTCTGAGTATAAATGCAAGATTAATGCTTGCCTTATCTGTTATATCAATGCATTCACTGTTTCCTGAACATATAAGTAAAGTTATAATCAATACAGCTGCTGACAGTGCCGCAGCAGATATGAGCAAGGGAAACTTTCTTAATTTCATCATTTTCTGCTTCCTCCGCATAAGAATATTATATTTTACTGCCTGTATATTGATTATTTGCAAAATATATTAATGTTATTCATATATTTGAAAAAAAACAGGATATACTATGTATAATTGTTTTTCAGGAAAGGAAACAGAAAATGAGAGCTAAAAAAATATTAAAATCAACACTGAGTATATCTCTGTCAGTTTTTCTTACTTTCATAATATTTGCAGCGGTCGCATCAATTGCTGTCGCAATGTACTTTATGCGGCTGATGAAAAATACTCCTCCTGTCTATCTGCAGGATACAGACACTCTGCCGTCTTCATATATCTATGAAATGAACAGCGAAACCGGAAAGTATGATATGGTTTACTCAACCTCTGACACATCAAAGGGAATGAAAATAGCGATCTCTCTTTCTGAACTTCCTGAGTATACTAAAAATGCGTTTATATGTACAGAGGATGAAAGATTTTATAACCACGAAGGAGTGGACTACAGACGAACATTCACTGCCTTCATTAATGAATTTATAAACATATACGATACACAGCACGGAGGCTCCACGATCACTCAGCAGCTTATAAAGAACATTACAAGTGATGATGAACAATCATGGCAAAGAAAGCTTCGAGAAATATGCCGTGCAATTAATTTTGAAAAAAACTATACAAAGGATCAGATTCTTGAAGCATATCTCAATACGATCTACTTTGGTCAGGATGAAAACGGCACAAATATCTATGGAATAGAAGCAGCATCAATAGGTTACTTCGGCAAAAAAGCATCACAGCTTACGATTGCCGAGTCAGCATCGCTGGCTGCCATCCCTCAAAACCCTTACTGGAAAAACCCTATAACAGACTATGCCGAAAATCAGGGCAGAAAAGAATATTCTCTTAGAAAAATGTTTGAACTCGGATATCTTAGCAGTGAGGAATACGAAAATGCTTTAAATGAAAAAGTCCTTACTGCAAATATGCAGGAATTTAAGGACAGGTATCCGGATCATCTCACACTTGAAACCAAAGAAGAAAATCTGTCACTGATTAACTCCTGGACTGTAGACACAGCCATATTTGAGTTTGCTCAGTATCTTGAAAACGAGTATAATTTATCTGAATCAAAGGCTATAGAGATGTTCAACAACGGAGGATATGCTCTGTACCTTAATATCGACAGCGGTATACAGGCAGAACTTGAGAAGAACTATTCTGATTACACTTACTTCCCGAAGGTGGCTGATGACAAAGGAGAAAACATCCAGTCTGCTTTTGTAGTAATGAATTACAGTGGTCAGATTCTCGGAATCTGCGGCTCTATCGGCGAAAAGACAACATCACTGTGCTGGAATAATGCAACTATGAGTCACCGTCAGCCAGGTTCTACTATAAAACCGCTGAGCGTATACGGGTATGGTCTTGAAAATGACAGGATAACGTGGTCAACGATATACAACGACTCACCTCTTGAAGCAAATACCATAACAAAAGAACCCTGGCCTGAAAACTACAATAACTACTGGAGTTTTAAAAACAACAGCATCAGCTATTTTCTCAAGCACTCTACAAATACTGTTGCAGCAAGACTATGTGTTGATTTCGGACCGAAACCTGTTTTTGAATATGCCACGCAAAATATGCATCTTGATCTTAATCCGGCATATGACTGCGATTATGCACCTCTTAGTGTAGGTGCTACCGGAGAAGGCCCGACACTTCTCAATCTGACAAATTCATATCTTCCCTACGGAAACGGGGGCAGATACTGTAAGGCACATATTATAACCGAAGCCACTGATACAAGGACTAAGGAAGTACTCATCGAACACACGGCCCTTGAGTTTGAACAGGTTGTCAGCTCTGAAACTGCATATATAATGAATAAACTGCTTCAGAACAACTGCAACCCTAATCCTCCTGATTCAGACCCGGGAACAGGTGCTCCTGCTGCACTCCCCCACAAAACTGTAGCCGGCAAAACCGGTACGACACAGAACTGGCGCGATATAGAATTCATCGGACTTACAGAAGACTTTGTCAGCGGTATCTGGGTAGGAGATCAGAGCGGAGAAAATGAAGACGCAATGCAGAGCATGAAATCAGCTGCCATCTGGAAAAATGTATTCGGAAACTATGCTGACGGATATTCATCAGATGCCGCCTACCCTGAATCATCAAATGTAAAAATGTGCTACTACTGCAAGGAAACAGGTCTTCTTGCAAATGACAGCTGCCCTAAATCTGCTGAACCGGGGTACTATAAGTCTGACTACAGTGTTTACTGCCCGAAACAGCATTAATAAGATTTCAGATACTGATATAGTGGAAAGCTATGTAATTATCACGCTGATGATGGTTGTCACGATGAGTGCTTCTGCCATGAGCATTATTTCTATGCACACTTCAGTTATTATTGTTAATGTACACGGTTCTCTATTCATACTCATACTCTGTGATTATGGCCATGAAATCATCATATGATATACATTTAACTCCAATCATTTCGCAAATATTTGGAAGCTGAGCGGAATTAGGTTTATATTCTTCTGAAGTAACTACTGTTGCTTCAAGCGTTTTTGCCTTTGCTGCAATATATACGTCAGCTGATGGACGATTAAGTAATATATTTTTTTGATGTATACTCTCCTGCATTTTTTTGTTTTTAAATATTTTACTAATTGTTATTGATTCGTCATTAGTAGGATATAAAAACATATATTTATGATCATCAATCCACTTGCTGTTATCTGAATCTTTTGAAAAATGTTTTTTCATCTCATTCATACACTCATCTACTGATACAACCGTTTCATTTAAAATATTTCTTTCTATGTTATCCCATACTGTCTTAAACACTAGCCCTTTATGCGGGAGATGATCTAACATTTTTCTTAAAACATTAGTATCTATGACGTATTTCATTTTTTCGTCCCCCTATAGAAAACATTCTCTAATTGATGGAGATGATCTACTTTGCTATTTAACATTTCACTGGCTCGAATATTATCTATTCTACCAGAACGAAAACTGTTAAAAACATCTTTTGTATAATTGTTTCCCAGGTAAGACAGCATTTTATAATAATGATTACCACCACTTTTATGTGTGCCTTTGGACTGTATTCGCAATGCATCACCATAAAAAGTTTCTTTGAGTGAGTCGTATTCCATATGAGATATGATATTCATCTTTAGAAGTTTAAACATTATAGCTTCTTTACTAACAGAGTAAAGTGTTGATAAATCACAAATTCTTTGATCATTGAGTTTACATTTTTTTATTTCATTTTCAAAATCAAATGAAGGTATAAGAAATTCATTTGCAAATATGTCACAAGATCTTTCACTTGAAGTTTGAGCTTTATTAAGATAAGTATAGTAATCATCTCGTATAATATCCGCGCCACTTGTATTAGAAATAAGATGATATAACTCATGAAATAATGTAAAATTTTGTCTTGAAAATGACATTGAATTATTAATGATAATAATGGGATAGTGATAATCATTTACACATAAGCCAGACACGCTATCGTCTTTAAATGAATCTTTAAATACATATATTCCAACCATATAAAACTTATCTCTATACATTTCAAACACTTCTTTATCGCTAGAAATATTTTTTTGTGAAGCTATTGAAATGGATAGTAAAGCTCTAAAATATGAACTTAAATGAGTTATATTTTTAGGAAATTCTTCACGTTTTTGTAGAATACTATAACGATCATTGCCATACAATTCTTGAAGATTTATTTGATATGCCTTAGCCTTTTCAATTTGTTTAATTACATTTTTACTTAGCATTGATACTACTTCATTTGGTAATGTACGCAAATCTGCCTTTACTTGAGGCAAAGCTGGAGGATTTGGGAAAAAAAATATTGCTGACGGCCTCTTAAAAACATCACTTATTTTTTTTAACTTTGCATATGTAGGAAAATCCAAACCATTCTCCCAATTACAATATTTAGAAACATCTACTCCAATAGATGACGCTGCTTCTTCACACGACATATTATATCGTTCTCGTGCCCACTTAATTATTTTACCATTTACACCAGTCAAGACTTCTGACATATTAATTCACCTCCAGATTTATTTTTGTATTTTTTTATTATAAAATTCTGTAGAAGAAATGCGCAATACCATTCGACTATTACAAATATGTAAGGTATTGTTACATATAATTTACAATATCTTACATATATATTTTTTACATAAGGTCAATTTTATTATCATTCTTTGCTTGCATACAGTAGCTACTACCCTACTTGCAAACGCATGCTGATTTCTTATATCATCACAGCTTACCTGTCTGAGCCTATTCATAAAAACCAGTTATTTGAATTTTAATAGAATCAAAGTCGCTTCATCTCAGTTTATATCTGAAATGGCTGTCATGTATTACTTATCCTCATCTATTTACTTTTTTAACGCTTATGTGATAACCGGTTCATAAAGTCAAGACGTTTACATCTCATCATTTCCAATTCTGTTATATGTAATATATGACGATTTACACAAAATAAGTAAGAATTATCTTATTAAAGTATAATTTACTATAATTATATCACGCTTATCTACAAAATACAACAGTTATTAGTATTTCTTTAGAAAGAAAAGGCAAATATCATTTACAACAAATTTTCTATAAGCCAACTGTAGTTTGCCATCTATATCACTAAACAAAAAACAGACAAACACCCACCGATCAACTATCAGTGTTCATTTGCCTGTTTCGTATAAATATCTGATTTATTTATCTACAGCATTTTTTAAGATCTGTATTCATTTAACCTGTCAGTTATCAATATTTTCCTTTTAAGTAGAATACTTCACCTATTATTCCTCCATCCCTGCATTTTATAAATTCATCTGCAACTTTATCACTCATCCGATATACTCCACCATCAGAACTCTTACAGCTCCCCTGCATTTAACCTTCAGAATCTATAATTCTGATACTTACACAGATCATACCGTCTCTCTCTTCCATCCATTTAACTACTCCTTTATTGAAAATTACATCCGTCTCTGACCTTTTACCGTCACGGTAACCTCTTAACCCGACATAATTAACCCCCCCGAAGAAAAAAAATTACATCTCTGACTATCATCTTTACTACCCCAGACAGCATCAGAAAAAATTTCTCTCCCCGGGTTGACAAACATACCCTGCTGTAATATAATATATACAGACCGTTAGTCTGTATATGAGAGGAGAAAGTTTGTTGGCCAGAAACAAGTACCCGGAAGAGACTGTAAAAAAAATATTGGATACTGCTGCAAAGTTGTTTATGGAAAAAGGCTATGACAACACGTCACTGCAGGATATTATCGATGATACAAAGCTCTCAAAGGGCGCGATCTATCATCATTTCAGATCCAAGGAAGATATTTTTCTGAACATATGCCAGCGTATAGGAAATGATAACGTTATTAAGCTCTCAAAGATCAGGGATGATAATGATCTCACCGGACTTGAGAAGCTGCGTGCTATATTCCGTACGTCTGTACTGTGCATTCCGAACCAGGATCATGTGCTGAGTATAATGCCTTATCTGGTAGAAAGCCCGAAATTTCTTGCGATCCAGGTAAAGAGTATACTTGACTGTGTTGTTCCTGACTTTATCCAGCCTGTGCTTGATGAAGGTGTAGCAGACGGCTCAATAAAAGCTGAGGATACAAAGGCGCTTGCTGAAGTCATTATGATCATGTCTGATATCTGGCTTCATCCCCTTCTAGCGCCGACTACAACGCAGGATACTATTGCCCGTTGCAGAGTTTTCAGACGAATAACAGATGCCATCGGAATTGACATCATTGATGATGAAATAACTGATGCGTATGTAAGATACTGCGACAAATTCAACAAATCTTCCAGATAAACTGCTCGTCAATGTGTGAGCAGTTTTTAAAGAACTTTAAACAAACCGACGGTCGGTATTAATAAGGAGGACAATTTAATGGAAACAAACAAAATGTTCAGAAGAGATTTTATCATGGTACTTGCAGGACAGATCATTTCTCTGTTCGGAAATGCAATTCTCAGGTTTGCACTTCCGCTGTATCTGCTGCGTGAAACAAATTCTGCTTCACTTTTCGGAGCTGTTACTGCCTGCTCATTTATTCCTATGATAGTATTTTCACTGTTTGGCGGAGTAATAGCTGACAGGGTCAATAAAAGAAATATAATGGTTGGCCTTGACTTCTGTACAGCAGCGGTAATATGTATTTTCTATCTGTGTCTTGGAAAGCTGCCGCTTGTACCGCTTATGATCGCAGTACTCATGATACTTTACGGCATATCAGGTGCATATCAGCCTTCTGTTCAGGCAAGTATCCCACTGCTCACAGATAATGAAGTTCTGATGAAGGCAAATGCACTCGTAAACCTTGTAAGCACTCTGTCAGGTCTGCTTGGTCCTGTTATCGGAGGTGTTTTATTCGCTTCCTTCGGAATAAATCCTATCCTTTATATCAGTACAGCCTGTTTTATATGTTCAGCTGTAATGGAGATCTTTATACATATTCCATATACAGCACACAAAGAAGATATTTCAGCTTTTAAAATAGTCAGATCTGATATCAGGGAGTGTACTGATTTTCTGAAAAATGACAAGCCTGTTTTCATATCTGTAATAAGCATTCTCGTATTGTTCAATCTCCTGCTCTCTGCTGCTATGGTTGTAGGAATTCCGATAATTATAGTACAGGTACTTGATCTGTCTGACGAATATCTTGGATTTACACAGGGTGCTATGGGACTTGGAGGAATAGCCGGCGGTCTGCTGACCGGCATTGTCTCATCAAAACTCAGGATTTCCGGAAACTATCTGCTGCTTGCAGTCTGTTCTGCAGCTGCACTTATCATGGGACTGTCACTGTTCCCGATTGTCCCTTCTATAGTAAGCTATGTTGTAATTACATTAATGGTACTGATCACTATGAGTGCTTCAACCATGTTCAGCATTTCGATGCTTACACTTGTCCAGCAGCAGACGCCGTCACACCTTCTCGGTAAGATCATGGCAGTTATTATGGCAGTCACAAGCTGTTCACAGCCATTAGGCAATGTTTTATACGGACTGCTGTTTGATGCTTTCATAGATATTCCATGGATAATCATGATTTTTTCTGCTGTGTCAGCATTTATAGTATCGCTATGCTCAAGAAGAATATTTGCAAGACTTGAAAAAGAGACAGCATCTCAGGAGATTGCCTGAGATAAGAACCAGGAATGATAAAAACATCTCACAGAATGTATTTCTATGAGATGTTTTTTAATTTATATATATTTGCAGACTGATGATCAAAGATAACATCAGATATTATTATTTTTGATCAGACAGCTGTTTTAAGGCATGATATCTGATAAGAGGATCACTGCATACAGACAGCATTTTAAGTTTTTCAAGTGACTTGTCACATGCCATGCTGCCAAGTATCATTACACATTCCACAGCTATAGAATGACTCTGTGCATAATCCATATAGCTAAAAGAGCTTAAAGCTGTTTCATATATACAGTCTATGCTCATAGAATATCTGCATGTGCCGAGTATATGCAGAATATCTGAATGCTTCCTGTGCCATTTCTGCTTCATTATCTGACACAGCTGTGCTGCACATTCTTCACTATACAGCCTGTACTTTGAACATACATATACAAGCAGATTAATATCTGAAGCATTGTGTGCTGAACTCGCCTCTTTTAACTGTTCTTCAAGAAACTCATCCGCGCATGAGTATCTGGCGCTGATCTTTCTTATAAACAAATCATCAGAAATACTTCCCTTTATAAGCTTTCTGATGAGATTTCTTTCGTTGTCCGTCATTTTTTTCGTTCCTTTTATTTTTTTGTTTACATTTTTTTATTTATATCTGTTTCGTGTTTTCATCATTGTTGGTGAAAATTATTTCGTCCATTCCGACTGAGCTGTCACTCTCTGCTGTCTTTGGCATGTTGCTGTTATCACTGTCTTTTTCAGTATCCAGATCCGGGATCATCACGTTATCGGCAGCCTTTGAAGTAAGTGATTGCGATCTCCGTACACTCTCCCCCATTTTTATGTATGACAGATCTGTATACTCATCTGTCGGCTCAGTGAAATACGGATATCCTTCGAGTGTCTTAAGAAAGTCAAGTTTTCGTCCGGCTGCGTATGATAAAATGCTGAATCCTGCAAACAAAGAATATACACCAAGATACAGATCATAAAACCCGCTGTAAAAGTATCTTTCTCTTAAAAAAAATAATAACCCTACGTGCACTATGACACTGATCAGAAGAGCAGTCTTTGATTTCCTTATCAGTGAAAATGGCAGAAATACCAGATAGATCATACTGATAATAACCGTCACAATATGAAGCGATGCTATTCCTGCTATAATAGCAAAAGCCTCCAGTACAATAGCTATATCAAACCACTTGTTTATCATATCAAGCATTTTTTTGTTATCCAGTCAGGACCACCGCCTTTCTTATCAAAACATGTAATAAAAAAATAATTAAATATCTGCATCCGTTTATTGTCTTATCGCCCATATTTTATCTTTAATTATATCACTTACATAATTTGTTTTCAACTTATATTTTGTTAAGAAATATACATATATCTGTTATGCAAGCTTTGCCAGAAATTTTTTGATAATCTCTGCACGTCTGCCCTCAGAATTTGCAGCAAATGAATATCCGGAATGAAGGGTAAGTGCATCCGACATCTCCTGCTGCTTTTGAGAGTATATCTCCGGTAATGGCAGGTATATTTTTCTGTAAAAAGGCCTCAGCAGACCGGCTTTACATGCGGCTGCCTCAGCATATCCCAAAACTCCGGTGTCAAGAGTACCCTCAAAGCCTTTTTCGCTAAGCACTGAACCGTCCAGAAATGCAATTCCCTCTATTTCGCTGGGATAATTGCTCTGCCAGTATGTAGCATACACCCCTCCGATCGAATGTGGGAGCAGAACATAAGGACCTTTGATCCCTGCAATTCTTAAAGCGGTACGATAGTCATTTACTATACGCTCTACTGTCTGCGGTTCGGTCGTATCATCACTCAGACCGTATCCTGCGCGGTCTATCATAACTATCAGATTTTCCTCTGCAAGCTGATCTGTCAGCGGTCTGAACGTGACACTGATATCGCTGCATGAAAAGCCAGCTATACCGACAATTGTATGTTCACCTTCCTGGTTTCCGTATCTGAAGACGTTCAGATTGTAGTCTCCGACAGACACAGGAACTGAAAGATCGTCCTGCGACAATTTGTCAAATTCCCTGCTGCAGAGAATTTTATTGACTATAAATAAAACAAGTATCAGGACAAGACATATTATAAGTAAAATAAGAAGGATTTTCCCGATAACACGAAATATTTTACGTATTACAGACATGATCAAAACACGCCCTTTCTCATATTTAATGATCCTAAATTTACGGTTTTATTACCTGACAACAGGATTGCTTTTGCTGTTTACTAAGTGTATCAAGAAAGCCTGTGATAAGCTGCGCACATTCATCAGGTTTTTGCTTATAGATATTATGATCACCGGGGACAAGTACAAGTTCACAGTTTCCTAATCTGTCAAGATACGGCTGCAGTACTGTCTGACGTACATCATTATATCGGGCGATTTTTTCATCTGCATTTTCGTCACTATACCGGAGCAGTGACTCTCCTGATTTTTTTCTCAGACTATTAACAAATTCACAGTGTTCTCTGACATCGTCTCTTGAAGTCATCCCCCAGCTGGAACATATGTATACCTTCGGCACATCTGTTGCAGATATATTCTCCCAGACAATCTGACAATTGCGCGCATCCAGATCATCTTCTGATAACTGTGCAAATGTCTTCAAGCGGTATCTGTTGAGAGCAGATGACAGTTTCTGCTGCTTTGCAGTATAAATATCAGGAAGAGTATCTGGGTGACGGGATCCTGACCACCTGTATAATCCTGCTTTGCACTTTAATATATTTACACGCTCAGACAGACCGGACTGACCTTCGTCAGAAAATGTACCATCACTCAGCTGCGTTGAGTCAAGGAAAACAATACCCTCTATCTCATCAGGATATCTGCTTACCCAGTATGTCGCATACACACCAGCAATAGAGTGTGCGATCAGGACGTAAGGTGCTTTTTCACCGGCATTTCTGAGGACCTGACGGTAGTCACCCACAATCTGCTCTACTGTCTGCGGTTCTCTCGTATCATCACTCAGTCCATAGCCTGCACGATCGATCATAATTATCTTATTATCATCAGAAAGATGTTTTGTTAAAGGCTGCATTGTAACACTGAAATCATCACTGCCAAATCCCGCCATTCCTACAAGTGTGTATCTGCCGTCCCTGTTGCCTGTAATGCTCACATTAAGATCATAGTCTCCTGCAGACACACTATTTGCAAGTCCTTCTTTATCGAGTTTATATTTATCACTGACACATATGATTTTATGTACTATAAACGTCCCAAAGAGTACAGCAATGCATAAAAATATCAAAAGAAGAATTATTCTGCTTACAACTATAGATACTTTTTTCCTGATCGACCTGCTCATTTTTCACCTCCTTATTTTGATAAAAAAAAATATAATCTAAAAATGTTATAATATTACTTTTAAATTTTACCATATTAGATAAATTAATTCAATACATTTTATATACATTTATGTTTATTGAAAAAATGTCATTTAAGTATAAATCCTGGCAATAAAAATATACACAAACGTTTTAAATTGTATGTAAATCTGTTTTTTCAGAACCATTTATATTGACCTTTTATGTTGTATGTGCTAGTATATAATAAAAATCAAGTTAAAAAGGATGATTTTATGCTTACACACAGACTTATCACTATCCTCACTACAGTTGCTTTATTACTTACACTTTCAGCTTCAGGTTCAGCATACACCCCGAATCTGACAGCAGTTGCTGAGGTCGTAACGACTGATTATGGACTCAGCTATGAAGTACGTGAAAATGAGATCAGAATAATCAGATATACCGGCAGTGATACTATTCTTGATATTCCGGATGAGATAGACGGTATTCCCGTTACTTCAATCGGACAATCTGCTTTTCTTTTCAATAATACAATAGAGAAGCTGTATATTCCTGACAGTGTTGTCATGATCGAAAAAAATGCTTTTGATTCATGTACAGCCCTGACATCAGTAAGGCTCCCGTCAAATATAGGGGAAATATCTCCGCACATGTTTGAAACCTGTGTAAAGCTTCAGTCCGTCGACATTCCTGAAGGCGTCACAACCATTGGTGAACGTGCCTTTTACAACTGCTATAAGCTTGAAACCATTAACTTTCCTGACAGTCTTACAACTATTAACGATAAGAAATATGAAGAATCAGCTTTTCAGTTTACTCCATGGCTGCAGAATCACCCGGCTGGTCTTATCTATGCCGGAAACGTGGCATACCGTTATGTCGGAATAGCTCCTGCAAATACAGATGTTGTTATTGCAGACGGTACTGTATCCATTTCATACGGTGCCTTTCTGTCGTGCAAAGGTATCCGCTCTATACAGATTCCGGGAAGCGTCAGAAAAATTGATGGTTATGCTTTTCAGAAGTGTTCTGATCTTAAAAATGTCACACTTGAAGAAGGAACCGAATCTATCGGAGACTATGCTTTTTCCTATTGTACAAAGCTTGAATCCATAACAATACCTGACAGTGTAACCACACTTGGCACTGCCGCATTTTACTACTGTACTTCACTTTCGCGGGCAGGACTTTCATCCTCAATGAAACAAATAGAGGACAACACGTTTTTTAACTGTTCAGAACTAGGCAGCATTATAATTCCTGAAGGAATCAGCAGTATTGGCAGCCGTGCCTTTACTTACTGTATGTCACTTCAAAGCATTGAACTGCCGGCATCTGTTGAATCGATCGGCAGCGAAGTATTTGCCTTTTGTATCTCTATGTCAGATATCACAGTTGATGACAGCAACGCTCAGTATGCTTCCTGCGACGGGGTTCTGTTTACTGAAGACATGACAAGACTCATAACTTATCCTCCATATAAGGATAAAACAAATTACATAATTCCTGAAGGAACGAGTATCATTGAGCCGACTGCATTTTTCTCATGTACGAGGCTTATCTCTGTGAAGATCCCGGACGGTGTTGTGAGCATAGGAAAACAGGCATTTGCCTACTGCTCTGAACTTAATGACGTTAATATTCCGGACAGTGTAACATCGATCGGTATATATGCCTTTTCAGACTGCGATGCTATGACAAGTGTAACAATTCCCGGATCAGTAACACAAATAGGAACCAACGCATTCGGATATATATATGATCCTGACAGTAATAAAGATATCGTCTCTGAGGGATATGTGATATACGGCTGTCCGGACAGTGAAGCTCAGAGATATGCTGAGAAAAATTCTATTACATTTGTACCGCTGTCAGTTCTGAAAGGTGATGTTAATGCTGACGGAGTACTTGACTTTAACGATGTTATCCTTCTTAAACGCTGGCTGCTGTGCGATACGGCTGACCTTCCGCTTATGGAAGCTGCAGACTTTGACTCAAACGGCGTTATTGATGCAATGGATCTGACAGGCATGAAGGTACATCTTCTGGAGACAAAGTAATGAGGAATCATTGATAAATGTATTTAATATCAAACCACAAAAATATAAACCGTGTAAAACTAAATTACACGGTTTTTTTATCTTTATCTATAAACTTATTCAATCACTTACTTATATTTAAGCAGAGGTGATAATTATCTTACGATCTAAGCAATGTAATGCTCTATTTCCCATATTAATATGACTGCTCTGTCTATAAGAGATATGAAGCTTTCTGTCAGATATCATTTGTGTCGGCTCTGTTGTCTTCTGAATATATAAAATAAGAAAGCAAGCTGAATGAAAAGGACAATTCCCATCACTGCTGTCATATCCCATCCGAATTCCTCAGATCCGTAAGCACGTATTACCGACGCGCTGCATCCGACTACCCAGTAAACAGGCCAGAGTGTAAAAATATTTTCAGTTACTGCAAAGCAAAGTGCACATAAAAATACATAAGCCATCAGAGTCAGAAGCTGTCTCAGCGGCAGACTTCCGATATGGTAAATGCAGACACTTACAACAGTAAGAAGAGCCGCTGCCCATTTTCCGAATGCATTCTTGTAGCGTGTAAACAGCCAGCTGAACAGAAAACATACTTCCCAGATACTCAGCAGATTAAAAATCAGTACAGGCAGGATATTTTTAAACTCTATTCCCTTTGACGCGGTATACAGATCATTAAAACGTATTGCACCAAGTGCTGCCGAAAAGATCAGAGCAGGCCCGATATTTTTTAAGGTTATTCCCATTCCGGCAAAACCCTCACCTTTTTTTATAACTATCCACCATGCCGGAAAGCAGACATTAAGCCCTGCGACTACACCAATTCCCCATATAAATGTAAAAATCATACTGTCACCAAAAATATGTCTGTTGTCAGCATAATATCCTCCCCACATAACAAACACACTTATAAATGCAAGTATTGTTTCAGGTGTAATGCATTTCTTGTTTTGTATGTATTTTTTCTTTTGTTCTTCACACATAATATAACTCTTCTTTCTGTATGTATTTTCTGATATCTCATAACATTATCTGCTCAACTCTTCCCTGTAAAAATGAAGTTCACTCAGGTACTCCGGATGATCAGGCGCACTTCGCATCCTTCATTGAACATTGTTCACTCACTAGTCATAATAAAAAGCCCTTCAAAGGACTTTTTTATTTTAAAAGCTTAAGCAGGTATCTCATGATGTTTTCGGATTTGCAGGTTTCGGACATGTTTTTGTCGTTGAGTACAGCACTGATGCCATGGAGTACAAAGAGTGCAAGAGACTCTGTATCGTCACATGATATTACTGACTTCTCTTTCAGAGCATCAAACAGTTCTTTTACATACGGCAGCATGTAATCACATATACCGCAGCTGAGCACAGTATGAAAATTTTTGTTTTCACTCTTATGGAAAAATGAATGGTATTGTCCTTTTTCATCATCACCGTGCAGCGCAGCGGCATTTTTACTGAAAAAGCTTTTTAGTTCATCCGGTTCCTTTATCTTCACCGTATCCACAGACTTTAATATACGGATAAAGGGTGCACAGTAATCAGCAATATACTGAGCCGCTGCTGCATCAAACAGCTCCTGTTTCGATTCAAAGTACCTGTAGCACAATCCCGGAACTATCCCGACCTCCGCTGCAATGTCACGCATTGTTGTCTGTTCATAGCCCTTGAGTGCGAAAACTTTCATCGCCGTATCCATGATCTCCTGACGTCTGACCTCCGGTGGTTTTGATATACGCATTATTTTCACCTCCTGTACTTATATTATAGCATTTCAGTGAACATATGTCAATGACTTCTGTTCGCTGAAATTAAGTGCCATATATTACTATTTATAGAATATTAATAAATAATTATATTTAT
Source organism: Oscillospiraceae bacterium (assembly GCA_030539275.1). GTDB lineage: Bacteria > Bacillota > Clostridia > Oscillospirales > Ruminococcaceae > HUN007. The sequence continues at coordinate 125,057 of JAUNSK010000002.1, forward strand.
ATTTACTTTTATATAGTATAATATTACATATTATTTCTTCTTTTATGAATATATCCCCGGTGCTGCCATAAATTCATAAAAATATGAGGAGTAGTAAATATGAAAAAATCAATTATTTCAATTCTGGCAGTCGCAGCCGCAGTCAGTATATCACTGAGTGATTTTACCGGCGCAGGCCAGATAAACAACAGCTCACAAAGTGCTTATACTGTAAGTGCTGCCAGTGGTGAAAGAACAAGCTATGATTTTGTTGTGACGGCAAAATCTTTTTGTAATTCCAGTCAGAAAGATTTTGAAACAAGCCCTGTCCAGGACATTTCTGACTGTAGACTATATCTTAAGAAGTTAAACAGCACCCAAGTAAGTATTGTCGGAAGTGATCTGAAATGTTCTTCACTGACTGACCATGAGCTTGTTATCCCTGATACATACAACGGATATAAAGTCACGGAGATCGGAGAAAAAGCTTTTTCTAATTATTACGCGCACCAGAATACAGGAGGATACCTGAGGCGTGTCTATCTGCCGGATACAATAAAAAAAATAGGTGATTATGCCTTTTCGCACTGTCATGATCTGATAAGCATCAATATGCCGGAATCTCTTGAAACAATAGGTGATCATGCATTTGACACATGTACATCTCTTAATACGATACATTTCGGCAATCAATTATCAGTAATCGGAGAGTCTGCTTTCAGTCAATGCAGCATGCTTGAAACAATTATTCTTCCACAAAGTGTCACCGAGATAAAAAGCGAAGCTTTTAATGCATGCTGCTCGATGAAGTATTTCGTATGTAAAAATCCAGATACAAAGATCATCGGAGACTACACGATCGGTTTTAATAAAAACAGCCGGGTATCTGATTTTATAATATGGGGAAACGGCGGTAATATTCAAGACTATGCTCAACGCAGCAATATAACATACAAATCATTTCATGATGCATCAGACAACATTCTCAGAAGAGTTTATTGTACATATCCCTGCGAAGACGACATTAAATTTACCAGCACGTATCAGGATTGTGTCTGGCTTTACTCCAACGAAAAGTGTAATACACAATGGTGTGAAGTCGGAAATTATTTTCTTCCAGACAATTTCAGTAAGTATTATGCACATGAAAACATATATACAGCTCTTGGTTTCTCAAGTGTTTCTGATTATTACAGAAGAATGCCGTGTACAACACTGAGCTCTGGTCTGGCGTTTTTATCAGCGGCTTTTAAAAACGGAGATTTTGATATTTCAGATTTTTCAGACGGAAAATATCATTCACTTAACAGTGCATGCAACTGCTATAACACCAGTACAGCATTCAGACATTTAAAAGTTCTGGTTACATCCTGCTGGGCAGACAGCCTCTATCTGAATTATATAAGCGATCTTTATAACTGTCCGAATAGTGTATATGATTACAGCTATGACGGCAGTGATATAAACGACCTGAAGAGATTAACTGAATATGCAGAAATGATTACATACGGAGCAGATGCCGCAGTTCTGAATTTAAAATCAGGAACCATCGGCGCAACAGATCACAGCGTTACATGCTTTGGTCTCGAATACAAAGCCGATGCTTTGGATGCCGATGAATCAGAATACTGGAACGGTTACGATGCCCGTCTTATCGTTTATGATAACAACAACAGCGGATTCCGTAAATGCTCATGTATCTACATAAATCTGAGCACTGGAAACTGGCAGAATTTCAACTCAGGTAATACAGCCTACAGCAGCAGCAACGGTGATTCCTTAACACTTTCATATAACCCTGACAAAACAGTTGTTACAAAATTCGTATCCGGTAACACTGCGGGATATAATGAATATTATGATGACATGCAATTTTATTTTGAATCAATGGGAATGAAAATTAAAAAACTATTATAAGATTATTAATTTATTTCAATAAAGATTTGAAAATTATACAAGGCAGCACCGGGTATATTTTCAAGGATTACCGGCTGAAAATCACCTCATAAAGCACAGACTTAGCTTTATGAGGTGATTTCATTTGTATTGATACACTGTCAGAATATCATTAATAAATTTTTTTCTTTATTGGGTATATAGACCTCATCATATTATTTTTTCAAACAAGTAATAATGATGCCCGAACATATCCTCCTCAGCGACCTTTTCAAAGCCCGCCTTCTGATATGTTCTGACCGCCGGAATATTACAAACTGCTGCCGCTAAATGAATACTTTTGTATCCGCGCTGTATTATAACTTGTGTTAAGTAATTTACCATTATCAGTGCGAGTCCTCTTCCCTGTGCCTCGGGTGCAACTGCTACTCTGGCGATCTCACAGGCGTCTGGTGCATTTACAGTCCAGCACTTTACCATATCCATTTCGTTTTCAGGAACGATGGAAATCGCTCCTGTCAGTCTGTCATCTTCTATAAGAACGAAAATATTGTCTGTTTCAAAGTCATGATCTATTTCCTGCGTTCCCGGATAATCCTCGTCCCATACACTAAAATCTGATCGTGATACGTCTGCGTAAAGTTTTAATATTTTTTTAAGATCTGCTGCTTCGGCATTTCTGAATTTCATATTAAGTGGCTCGCTTTCTGTTTTTAGAATATTTATTGTTTGATTTTATGTTATTAATACAGTGACAGAAACATACCTGATTTACGATTGCTGTCTATGTTTCTTACGTTTTATATATTTAATGATACGCCTGAAAATTATGAAAACAATTGCTGCTCCTATCAGAATAAAAGGCGTGTATTGCAGTAACTTATTAAACATATACGGGCTTCTGAGTGTGCTTCTGATATTCTGTCGCCAGTTTTCATCAATAACGATCTGCATATCTTTCCCCGGCAAAGTATCAGATCTGTACTGATATGTACGCTCACTCAGCTTCTTGAAATCAAGATTACTGCTTTTTATAACCGGCATATCTTCATCCAGATAAAGGTTTATCGTCAGATCGGAAAAGTCCTTCCACATAGCAGCCGGTTTAAGAAAATACCTGATCTCTCCTCTCTTCGCATCAGATTTATAATCCGGATATCCGCCGAGCTGGTAAGTATAAGAAACAACTACATCACATTCTTCATCCGGTGCAAACTTCATCTCAAAGTTCACTGCATCAACTGTGTCAGAGTCTGTGTGGCCTTGAATATCCTCAGGATTCAGCACAGCATACTGCCAGCCTTTTGTTTTAACTTTTGTAGTGTAGTATAACGTATAGCTTTCATTTGTAAAATGTGTATCATTACCGTTTATTGTTACCTTTACACCGCTCTTTTGAATATTCGGTGAAAGAAACATTGAAGGAGTATAAATGCTCTTATCAGTAGTATTTTTCATCTTGTAAGCTGCAACTATATCAGCCTGCGAACCGATAACTTTTATATCCAGCTGCTCTGATAATACAGAAATATCATTGTTATTCTCGAGTGTTACAGAAGAACCGATTTCTGCATTTCTAGGGGCTGCCATATTAGCGTAAACATTAAGAGGAAAACACATAATTATTACAAATACCATTGTCATTATCAGACTTATCTTCTTCATAACTGTACCTCTCTGTAAATCATATAATTCCGGCTGCGAATATAACTCATAAAAATGCTTAAATTTAAAAATCTTTATTGTTTGCTGTACTCACACTCGACATGTCTTAAAAACTCCTCCAGCGAATCCGCAAAATGCTTTGAGGTCTTTTCATCTGAAGTGACTTTTGTAACTTCACCTGTTGTGTTATTAACCATAACTTTTCCTGTTTTGGAAGTTCCGATAACAAAATACTTACTGTCTTCGTGATAATTATCTTTTCCATTTCTGAATCCTGTTGTGATTATTTCACTGAGATGATCCGATGGCATTATATTCAGCATATAGAACCATTCATGCTCAAAAAATCCCTCAAGTTGTTCAAAATAATATGTAGAAAAGTATTCTTTAATACTCTGATGAATAATAAAGCCAAGGCTTTTTTCTATTTTATCAAAGCTTACAGGTTCAGTCTGTTTATACGCTTTCGGCGGATCCTTGATAATAAAGTCTCTGCAACTGTAATATAAATCTGATTGCTTTTCAAAAAAGATCTCAAAAGATTCTCTCATACTCATAGCTTATCTCATTCCCTATATTTTGTTAATAAGAATATTCTTTAATTTATTCCGTCTCACAGTATTCTAAAAATATACCTGAATGTCTGTATCTGTTTAAATGCTCCTGTACCGACAAAGGCATAAATTCCATGCGGCCGCCAGCGCTAACGAGCATTATATCCGTTACAGAACCTACAGAGGACATAGTCAGAGGAAATTCCTTTTTCTGACCTTCGTAAAATGCAGATGCATAATAGACCTCATGCTTAACATGTTTGTTATAGACAAATTTGTTGGCTGTTTCATAGACAGGGATAATACATACATCTGCCTGTGAAAGCTGAAAAACAAATCCCTTATCTCTTAAATAAAGTACTGCAGTGATCACAAAACCTGCAGCTATTGATAAAAGGACCGCTGACACTGAATATAACTTAAAACCGCCAATGCATAACAGTATAAATACAGCAGAAAACGATGCCCATTGTATTACAGGCCTGGACAGATCAGCAGATAAGTCTCTCTTTTTAAATTCTTTTCTGAATTCCTGCAGTTCATATTCTGTTATCGGGTGCCATGGTGCATTGGTGTATCTGCTGCAAAATTGCTGCTCTCTGTCGGTCATGTTGTATGCTGTGGACCGGGATGATGCGTTATATGGGACGTTATGTTCGTTCATAATCAGATGTCTCTTTTCTTTTGAAATAATTAATATAAAGAAAAATGGTCTGTTAATGGGTTATTATTAAATATACCTGGCTTGAGTTATATCCGAAGTATTCTGTAAGAAGAAACTCTATGCAGCAAAGTACGTATACGTTTCAAGCCGCTCAATATGTATGATATTTCTATTATATCATATTTATAGGTTATTTGTAAATCATCTTAACTTAACGTATTCAGATTTAATTTTGATTTATAAACTCATATATTTATACTTATTATCATCTTGACCATTAGACATCTGATCAGATTTCTACGCTGTATATTTTTAAGGCAGATCTCCTGCGTGTGATGTTCTTTGTATTCTGATTTTTCTCAGAAGCAAACCAATACCCAGGAAAAGAACAGTTGCTATTATTCCTGTAGTGGGATTAAACCACAGGTCGCCTTTTCCGGTAAATGTTACACAGCTGCTGACAGTAACAAGCGCAGTCGGAACAGCATCCTCGGCCGAGTGCATTATCACACAAGGCCACACTGACCGGGTAAGCCTGTATATTTCTACATACATCACCGACCATACCATCATAAGTAAACAGCCGGTCAGTATCATCCCCGGTCTTGATATAGATTCAAAGTAAGTATCAGGCAGAAAAACAAGATAATAAGCTGCGTGCCAGAGTCCCCATACAGCACCCGAGATTATATATATCCACCAGTCACTGAGTTTTATTTGGATAAGCTTCGGAGTTAAATATCCGCGCCACGAAAATTCTTCAAATATATTCTTTATAAATCCCGCTGCCATTGATGCCACTGCAAGCGTTATAAATCCGTTAATTGTTAAAGTACTGCTGTCAAGGCAGCCGCTAAGCTTTGCCATAAGGACACATACGATCATAACAAGTGGATAATATCCGGCCGATAATGCATACCATTTAAGGTTTCCTTTAAAATTTGGTTTGATTCCAAGGCCTTTTTTATCACGACTTACAAGCCTCAGTATAAGTGCAGTAAGAGACGGAGAAATAAGCCAGATCCCCATTCCAAGCGAATTTCCTTCAGGCTGCTCTGTGAGTACGCTGTCAAAAAGCACCCCAAACCATCCGCTTAAAAGAGTTACACAGATAAATATTATTATATTTCTTTTTAATGTTTTCATTTTGTCAATCTCCTTCACACAAGTTAAGACTTCAGTATCGAAATAAGCCACTCAGTTTCAGGAACAGGCATATCCGGATTTCTTGCAATGCCCTCCATTATTCCCTGCAAAGCGGTCCAGAAAGTACATGTAAGCCCAAACGTATCACCTGTTCTGAAAATACCGCTCTCCTGACCTGTCTTTATAACCGGAACTGACTGTTCCACAAGAGTAACCTTTCCTGCTGCTTCTCTTACTCTCTCCGGGGTATTTCTGTTGTTCTGAGCGTCATCAACAAGAACAAAGAACATTGCAGTACGCCTGTCAGTTCGTACCATACAAAACAGGTCATCAACTATGTCATACAACTTTTTATACGGATCAGTTATAACCCCGCTAAAATAATCGGTTTTATCAACTCCGATCTTTACAAGCTCCATGTATAACTGTTCCTTTGTCGGAAAGTAATGAAAAATCAGACCCTCGCTTATCTTGAGTTCTCTTGCAATATCACTTGTTTTTGTTCCTGCATAACCGCACTGCACGAACAATTCCAGGCCCTTGAACATTATTTCTGCTTTGCGTGCTTTTTGCTGGTCTGCTCTGGTCATTTTGATGCCTCCTATTTGTTGAGTAAATACTCATTGAGTTAATACTCAATATTATAGCAGTAATAATCAGGAATGTCAATAGATGGGAGGCGAGGAATAAATTCTAATATTGATATGTGGCTTTAATAATATAAAATGGGATGTCAGATGGTGTTGATCTGACATCCCATGAAGGCTGGAATGTGTTGGTATTGATGATATGGGGTGAATGATAAGGTATTTGGAATATGTAGTTGGAAAAAAATTTATTTCCTTATATTAAAATAAACATCTTGAAATTTATAGTGCAGCTCTTCAACTTTATATAATTCCAAAGTTAACTTGTTTGCAAAATCTTGATTTCTGACTACTAGGTTCTTTTTTTCATCTTTTCTAAATAACACATCAAGATAGCACTGATGACACCAATAATTTCGCATTTCACGTATTTGATCCAACAGTTCATAATCCTCGTCTGATAAATAGCAAGTATTATTTTGAAGTTCTGTTTGTTTTACAAGAACAATTAAACTTCCAAGATTCTCTTTATCCAAAACTGATATGGTTTTCAATAAACTCTTTCCACTTAGCTTTGCATATATTCGCTTTAAGTTAAATTCTATCCATTGAAAACACTCTATTATCTGACTGTGTTTTATTCGGTATTGTTCAAGTGTCATTATTTGGCTCCTTTCTGGCTACTACTAAAAATATAAAATCACATAGAAAATACTTTTATGATACTTACTTTATACCTCTGAATCGGTTATTTAATAATACAATTGTTCTTTCTACCCAACCCCCATCTTCCCCGTCCTCCTCAGATACTTCGCCGGAATCCCCTTTTCCAGCCTCCACACAACATTCATCGGTTTACTACCGGTAGAACTCACAAATTCCGCCTTCCCCAGAAACGTATACGCCTGCGCTCCAAGCCTGTTATTCTTATACTCCCTCACAAATATCAGCTCCCTGTCACCGGTTTTGCGGTGATTTATATACCTCTGCCCCGTTGCGCTTTCGGGTGAAATGCCGCTCTGGGACTGCCAGTGAAAGAGTGTGTCGCTTATCGAATAGTCGTTGTACATCGTAGTCGGGGAATAATCCTTGTCGGACTTATTGAGAGTTACGAACAGAATATCGGTCTTTTTATCTGGCAGATATTTTACTCCCTCACGAACGGTGGACGGTTTATAGAAGTCGAATGCTGCAAGGATCTGATCACGGGTATATGTGCAGTGCAGATCAAGCGGACAGTCAAATCCAAGATCAACGCTCTGGGTCACAAAGTCTATCCTGTTGTAGTTAAATCTCAAAACGCTCAGTACTTCGTCCATCATTACAGGACTCCCAGCAAGCTGTCTGAAGCCGTCAAGGAGGTCTGAAAATCTGCAGTCTGTGTATGATTTCTGCCAGACAGTAAACTGCAGCATTTGCCACATTCTTATCTCACATTCACTGTAATCCTCACATTTTCTGTTACTGACATCCGGAAGATTTTCAAGGATGAAGTTTATCCACCTCTGTGAATCAATGCTGATCATACGTGCAAATGCCCTGGTTACTGTGTCCTCAAGGGGTTCAGTGAAATCTTTACGTACTCCTGCAATAACGCAGAGTCTTGCAAAGCTTTTCTTTGTGGCATAGATAACGCTCAGATCAATGTGATAGTAACTGACGAAATTTTTGAGATTTAAGGGAAGTCCTGAGTCTTCTTCAAATGAAGCCAGACGGTTGACTATCGCATTTTTACAGCCGATTGAATTTCTTATATTTTCAAGAATATACTCCTCGGCAACCTTTTCAAGTTTAATATAGCAGCCCTTCGGGAGTGAAGGAAAACCTATCTTTATTTCACTCTGAACACTTCTTCGTGTGTCTGACATGAGGGCCGCAAACTTCTGTTCAAAGCTGTACTTTTTGTTCGCCTGACCTATAAAGTCAAGAACGGTAAGGCACTCCTTGCCCTCTGACAGACGCAGTCCGCGTCCTAGCTGCTGAAGAAACACTGTAAGACTTTCGGTAGGACGAAGAAACAGGACAGTATTTATTTCAGGAATATCGACACCCTCATTGTAAAGGTCAACTGTAAAGATAAACTTTACCTCACCGCTTACAAGACGTGATTTTGCACTGTGTCTTTCATCCCTTGTATTGTCAGATGTAAGGCAGCATGACGGGATGCCGGATTCATTAAACCGCTTTGCCATGTATGCGGCGTGTTCCTTTGATACGCAGAAACCGAGTCCGGTCACATAGTTTATATCAGTAACATATTTGTACAGCTGCTTTATGATAAGCATGCAGCGTATGTCATTGCCTGTATAAATGTCTGAGAGCTGTGAAATGTCATAACCTCCCCGTGACCATTTTACATCTGAAAGATCGACCTCATCGGCTACGCCGAAATACTGAAACGGACATAACAGCTTGCGGTCTATGGCTTCCGGCAGACGGATCTCAGCCGCTATCCTGTCATCAAAATATCCGAGTACATCCTTACTGTCCATTCTTTCAGGCGTTGCTGTCAGACCGAGCAGGATCTTCGGTTTGTAGTATGAGAGCAGCTGCTTATAAGTCGGTGCAGCTGCATGGTGAAATTCGTCCACTATGATAAAGTCATAAAAGTCCTCATCCGTATGTTCACAAAGTGCACGTGAATTGAGTGTCTGCACTGAAATGAATAAATTATCAGGACTTTTCGGAGCACTTGATCCCACAAACAGTTCCCCGAAGTCTGCATCACGCAGTATTCCCCTGAAGCACTTAAGGCTCTGCCGCAAAATCTCCTCTCTGTGAGCTACAAACAGAAGCCTGTTGGGTTTACCCGGATTCATCCGTCTGAACCGCCTGTAGTCAAATGCTGAGATGACTGTCTTTCCTGTTCCTGTTGCCGCAACTATGAGATTTTTATAGTGTCCCCTTACCTCACGCTCTGCCATAAGCCTGTCGAGGATCTCCTGCTGGTATGAAAAAGGACGGATATCAAAGTTGTACCCGCAATTTACTCCGCCGGTATTTTTCTGAGAGCTTAGTGCAGCCGCAAGCCTGTCCTTGTCAGCTGTCGTATAAACGCTGAAATCACTGCTTTCCCAGTAGCTTTCAAATGTAGCATTTATCTTCTTTATAGTATCCGGCAGGTCCTGTGCAGTGATCTTGAGATTCCATTCAAGGCCGCTCGAAAGTGCCGCATCTGAAAGATTTGATGAACCGATATAAGCGGTTGTAAATCCGGTATTTCTGTAAAATACATATGACTTTGCATGAAGTCTGGTTCTGTCTGTGTCATAGGAAATCTTTATCTGAGCGCCGGTCAGTGCACGCAGCTCTTCTATAGCCTTCAGGTTTGTTGCACCCAGATATGTAGTTGATATCACACGCAGTTTTCCGCCACGGTCTGTAAAATCCTTAAGCTCATCCATAATAAGCCGGAGTCCGCTCCACTTTATAAATGAGACCAGCATATCGATCCTGTCAGCTGATATTATCTCTTTTTTAAGCTCTGTCATCATGCTCGGTTCATGTACAGCACCGGTAAACAGTGAGCTTGAGGACAGTGATGTTTCAGGACGGATAACATTCAGTCTGCCGGTTACAGCAGCTATATTATTTCGCCTGTTTATTACAGCCATCAGCTGCTCGGCACGTTCATCAACATTCATTGAGTCAAATTCATCATCACCTGTCGCTTCACAGACTGCAGCTACGATCCTGTTTGCAAGTGCAAGCTGATCTGAGATGTCATCACAGCTTACCTGTCTGAGTCCTCTCATTACGACCTGTGAAATGTACTTTGAAAGTATTAAGGGCGCTTCGGCTGTATCTATTTTTGAGGTGCTTGTGATGTTCTCTCTGTCATTGCTGATCTCATCACTGAGTGCTTTTGATATGACCTGTTCATAAAGTCCGGGAATGAGCATATTATCATGTCCTTTGTTGTTTAATTTATAGAGCGATATTTGTAGGTAATAAGTTAAAATTTCTCTTATAAATGAATAATTTACTATAATTATAACATTTTAATTGTCATAAAACAACAATTTTTATAAACTTCTGATAGAATATTTTCATAACAAATCAAAATGTGATGAGCGTACATAATAGTTTTAAATATATACTTCAAAAGCGGGTTCTGAATACACCTCAGAACCCGCTTTTATTTTCCATGTTTATATTATGTAAATTCTGCTTTTATATCAAAATGAATAATTATACAATTAAATTCAGATCTACACTGAAACCCGAACTTCTTAGTTCCTTCGCCACCTGGATCTTCCATCCGTCGTTGGTATCCATCTGAATATATACAACGCCCGAGATATCTTTTGGTTTTTCGACGTCCCCCTTTACTAAAGCACACACATTATCACGTCCCAGCTTTGCGATCATATACCCATGTTCAAAAACGACATTTTGTCTGGCACGGCTGCGTTTATTTTCTTCATGCTCTGCCTCATAGCCTATATCACATGGGGTATATAATACAATGCAGAATCCGACATTGGAATTCTGTTCTATTTTTTCAATGATCGTATTACCACGGCTCACCTGTTCATGCAGTATAACTGCCTCTAATCCCAGTCTTTCAATGAATCTGGCAACGTCTACCTTAGCACCATTATCATGCCCATGTACAATAAACACCTTTTTGTTATTCATATCTACACCTGACTTTCTTATATCATATTTGCTTCGGTCTATTTCTTGTAAGGCCTCTTTTATAAAGCTTATCGTCTCATCCGTATGAAAATTAAAATTTGAAAGAGCAAGTTCCGGTGTATAATTCACAGCTGATCCCTTTGCTTTTCGGAATTTTGATTCTTTAGCATTTAGTATGTCCGCTGCTTTTTTTGCTGACTCATCAGAAGCACGTATCAGCAGCCGCTCTATGTTTTGTTTTGATAACAGATAACCGTTGACCATGAACTCATCATTATTCAGATACGGTACTAATATTTCATTAATAATACCTTCTTTATCAGTTATATCTGTTAAAATAATTAATTTTGTCTCTGACTCACCCGTCTTCTCAATAACAACATGATAAAACATAATTTACATCCTCTCCCTGCACTTAAAATTCTATATTTTGCTTAATTCCCTTTATTAAGTAATTATTGTAAATTAATAATATCATGTTTTTATTATTATTTCAATAAGAAATTTTAATTTATGTTCATCTGTATCTGGTTGTCAAAGGCATAGATAATGATGTATAATCATAAGGTAATGCCAGCATGGCAAAACATCCTCAGGTTTATCTGTGGATGCTTTTGACATAACAAAAAAAATAATACAGCGAGGTACCCCACCATGCACAACATATCATTCACTAATAAAGTCGCCGTCGTTACTGGCGGTGCAAAAGGAATCGGAAAATGTATCTGCAATGAGTTTGAAAAGGCAGGTGCAAAGGTCTGTGTAATTGACCTGCTTCCAAATCCGTATTATATCGGAGATATAGCCGATGACAAAACTCTTGAACAATTCGCAAAAAAGGTATTAACAGACTTCGGTCATATCGACTATCTTATAAACAATGCACTGCCTCTTTTCAAAGGCATTGACGAGTGCAGCTATGAGGACTTTAACTACGCTCTGCGGGTTGGAGTCAGTGCGCCGTTTATGCTCACAAAGCTGTTTAAGAATTATTTTTCACCTGGTGGTGCAGTAGTTAATATCTCCTCAAGCCGTGACAGAATGAGTCAGCCTCAGTCTGAAAGCTATACAGTAGCAAAGGGCGGCATAAATGCACTGACACATTCCCTTGCTGTGAGTCTTGCCGGAAAAGTCAGAGTAAATTCCGTATCACCCGGGTGGATAGATACGGAAAATGCTCAGTACTCGGGACCTGATGCATGTCAGCAGCCTGCCGGTCGTGTGGGAAGACCTGAGGATATCGCAGATATGGTTATGTTTCTCTGTTCGGATATGGCAGGTTTTATTACGGGTGAAAATATCTGCATTGACGGCGGAATGACAAGACAGATGATCTACCATAATGACTTTGGATGGAAACTAGAAAAATAGAATAAAAATATAATCGGATTCTGAAATGCAGTTCAGGATCCGATTTTTATAAGAATTTATCAATGGTTATTGTTTGCTTTTGACAAGTATATAAATACAATGGTTAAAATTTGTATTTTATTTATTTAACTATTGACATTCCTGTACTACTGTGATAGTATAGACTACAGAAATAGTCTGGAGGCGATTTTATGATACAAAAACTATATGACAGCGAAAACAAGATCATGGAGATACTCTGGGATAACGAACCGGTATCTGCAAAGCAGTTAAGCCTGATTGCTGCGCAAAAGATAGGCTGGAACAAAAATACTACCTACACAGTGATCAGGAAGCTTGAAAACAAAGGGTTTATAAAAAGAGAAGACCCCGGTTTTATCTGCACATCCCTGGTTTCCCGCACATCGATACAGAAAGAAGAAGCAAAATCACTGCTGTCAAAGGTATTTAACGGATCAAGGAAAGCTTTGTTTTCAGCTTTGCTTGAAGATGAGAAACTGACTGATGATGAAGTAAGAGAAATAAAAGATCTTATTGAAAACAGGTGATATTGATGGGTGAAATATTTTACTGGGTCCTGAACATGAGCATTACGGCAAGTCTCACAGGTATGATAGTTTTCTTTATCGGCAGGATAAGAAAAATACCAAAACGCATCATCCGGGTTTTATGGATCATCCCTCTGATAAGAATGCTTATCCCGTTCGGTATTTGCGCAAAATTCAGTCTTATGACCATTTTGTCAGGGTTTGCAGCAATTGCAGTAAAAACAGATCTTTATCCGACAGGTATGTCACAGATGAATCACATTATGGCAGCAGATAGTTATTATCCTGTAACATATATAGCAGGCTGGCTTGACAGCATTTTCAGCATAGCCTCATTTGTATGGCTGGGTATAACGCTTATACTGATGATAACTTTAACTGTTGTCTACTGCAAAACGATGTCTGAGCTCAGTGACGCCTCACATCTGAAGGAGAATATTTATCTGTCACACCATACAGAAACGCCTGCCGTTTATGGAATTATCAAGCCGAAAATCATTATACCGGCTTACTTTCCTGACACAGATAATGAGTATATCATCATGCATGAAATGATCCATATACGCAGGCTTGATAATCTCTGGAGAATCATTGCTTTCCTCACGGTCTGTATTCACTGGTTCAATCCCCTTTCATGGCTGTTTCTCAGAACCTTTCTGGCCGATACGGAGATGGCATGTGATGAAATAGTTATAGCCGGGTCTGATAAAGAAGATAAGAAAAAATATGCGGCAGCCCTTGTAGACTGTGCGCTGTCCGGAAGCACAAACGCATTTGCCAGTGCATTCGGCGGTGCACGAATCAGAACCAGGATAAAACATATCCTGGACTACAGAAAAATATCCGCATTCAGTGCAGCATCCCTGATTATTTTCATGTTGTTTGTCACATATGCACTGCTGACAAACGCCGGATAAGGAGGATAAAATGACAAAGTTTAAAAAATACTGGATTCTAACACTGGCTTTAGTTCTGGCAGCTTCGTTCTATCCGCTGTATATGGGCGTGAAAGTAGTTTCCGATATGATCGTGAACCATACTGTAGATGCGCAGAATTATCCGAAGTACATAATTCCATATACACCCATATCTCTTACAGTGATTCTTTGCGTTGCTCTGATGCCGCTTATAATGAAGCCTGCAAAAAAGTATGCCTTTCTGACTGCATCAGTACTCAGTACAGTTGTATTCTTTTTGTCAGAATTACTTCTTGAAACAAAAGTTATCGTCACCTCTACGGTAGAAACTACACTTGAGAGCTGGCAGATGTTTATGTGTTATGTCCCGCCCGAATCTCAGAGTTCGAGAACCTGGACCCCGGTCGATGTTCTTATAGGAGATTACAGTCCGGCATTCAAGATACATTTTTACCTGATCTCCATGATACTTATCATAACAATACTGAACTGCATTTACGGTTTTGCGGAGGTCGTTGCGACAGGCTGTAAAAAAAGAGTCAGAGCACTGACAGTTCAGTCTGTATGCACTGCAATGTTTCTTGGATTATGCATTCTTGCATGTTTTACTGCCTTTTTCAGAAACGGAGATATTTATGTGTCACCTCTTTCTGCAGCGCTTATGATATTGTTCTTTATTTCTATGTCTGTGACAGCCGGAGTATTTGCAGGATCATTTTTTATCGGTGAAAAAAAGCTTAAGTCTGTAATTATTCCTGCAGTAACATCGGCAGTTGTTACTCTCTTTATGTATATCGGTGAAATGATCCTGCTGAGCCGACACCTTTACCGTTTCGCAAGAGGATTTTTCTTTGATGCGCTCCCCCGTATTGTGCTTGCGCCTGTTGATATTGTGGTCATTTTTCTGTCCGGCTTTACTGCGTATTTTATATGTCAGACACTCAACAAAGCCCCAAAATAATAACTGCTGTAAATTAAAGCGGATCCCGAAGTAAAATTCAGGATCCGCTTTTTTCATACGCCTGTTTATCAATACACCTTCTGAGGTGTAAACATAACACTGACAAGTGCCCAGTTTGCTGAGAACGGACGCATAAGATTCCAGTATCCCATTCCCCTCAGTCCGCTGCGGACCAGAAGGTCAAACTTTGTTCCTATGCTTCTGACATCCTCAAACCATACAACATGATCACGGTCGCGGTTTATATAGTTAAACCACGGTGCCTGTGATGCTTCATCATATTCTACAGGTACTCCGGCCCTTATGGCTACTGATACTGCATATTCATTTCCGATCGATTCAGCACGGGTTATACCTTTTTCAAACGGCAGAGTCCAGTCATATCCGTAGTTTGGTATGCCAAGCATTATTTTGTCTGTCGGTATCTGGGTCAGAGCATAATCAACTATAGTCGTAACAGGTCCTATCGGTGCCACTGCCATAGGAGGACCATATGTATATCCCCATTCGTAGGTCATAAGAAGGACAGTATCGGCAGCAGCCCCCAGAGCTGCATAGTTATGCGCCTCATAAAGAAGTCCCCTCTGTTCATCAGATGACTTTGGTGCCAGATCTACATTCACGAAGAATCCATAGCTGTGCATGATCCTTACAGCATTCTGAACGAAACCCAGAAACGCCTGTGAGTCTTCAGGCAGAACAAACTCAAAGTCAATATCCAGTCCCCTGTATCCTTTTTGCTGCATCACCTGAGCGAGTGAATTAAGTACGGTATTCTGAAGCTCTGGAGAATTAAAAAGCAGACTTGAACGCTCTGAGCTGAAGTTGCCGTTTTCCGTTATAGATGACAGCAGCAGTATCGGTGCTACACCGGCACTTTTTGCATTAAAGAGCAAAATATCATCATCAGGCGGGATAAGCTCTCCTGTATCAGTAAATCCGTATCCGAATATCGTCAGTGTACTCAGAAACGGCAGTTCACGTCTGAGAAGTGTCAGTGAAATATTCGGGTATGCATATCCGTTTATCCTGGCTGTCGATGCAGGCTTCTGTGTAAAACTCACTGTCAGTATCCTTCCCGGAACCAGGACCTGTTCATAAGTAAGCCATGGGTTGTTTCTTACCAGTGCATCAACAGTTGTACCAAAACGCACTGCTATAGAAAACAGCGTATCTCCGGGACGGACTGTGTATATCTGATCGGGTATAAGAACTATCAGTGCCTGGCCGGGTACTATTCTGCCCTGCCTGTCAAGTCCGTTGTCTGATATCAGACGCTGTACTGAAACACCATAACGACGTGCTATAGAATTTATCGTATCTCCGCGTTGTACAATATATATATCCATAATTGCTCTCCTAATATAAAATTTTATAACTATAATATATATATATTCAACAAAAGATACATTTGTCAAAAAATTAATATTTTAAATAGAATTTATATTTTTGCTTAAAAAAGAAAATTACTTCTTAAATTTTAATTTGAATTTAAATATATTTATTTAGTTATTTAACTGGTAATAATACCGTCAATATGAAGACAGCGCATCTTCTTATAATCGAATAAGCTGAGCGGCCGGTAATCTGCATCGTAGCTATGAGCTGCTATAAGGATATCCTGCGGACGGTGCGGAGCAGATACAGCTACAACAAAAGGAGTATGCTGAAATGAACTGCCGGTGAACAGTAACTGTATTATATCTCCGGGCCGTACCTCACTGAGTGGGCATTCATGTGCTGCAGGACCTTGTGACTCAGTACTTCTGGTAAGAAAATTATATAAATACGAAACGCCGGTCCAGGCAGGTGCTTTTGAGTTTGCATTTATATAATACCAGCCGAAATCTTTTGTAAAGTTCATAACTGCACCGCCTGCATATAAACACTGTGATACAAAATTTGTACAGTCCCCTCCTATATTTTCAAAATCATAATAAGCAGGATTCCTGCTGTGAGCCCACTTGTGTGCATATTCTACAGCCGCTCCTGCGTTGTATTTCGCCATATGTTTCATATTATTGCCTCCTCCTTATTCCACAGTTTATGAAATACCGGATGGTTTTGTGTAGATAACAGCATTTACTTTGCTTTAATGAATTTCAAACTTAAAATTCATTTAATTAAACCATTCTTTAATTTAATCACTATTTATATATAATACTTATATGTAATTAAATATTTTATAAAATAAATTATGCAAAATAACGAAAAAATAACGTCCAACTATTGACACGGAATATTTTCTATACTATAATATAAATAAATAATAAAGGAAATAATATCACAGTTTCAACGTTCTTAATAACAGACCTCAAAATCCTGAATCAACCGCATACCCGGAAAACACTGACACAAGACACATTACAACAATTCATATCTAAACATTTTTTTTATTTCAATCTCATTTCTTTTAAATAATTCATTCCAGCGGGCAGCTGTTGAAGATGAAAGGCGATGTAAAGTATGGCATATAATGTTATTTTAAACGTGGCAGCTGAAGTTGCAAGAAAACATGCTGAAAGCGGAGTTCAGTTAAGCCCTGACGATACAGTATGTGTGATACGTACAAATACAGGTAATATATACATAGGCATAAGCCGTGTAGAAGTAATGAACGGAATGACAAGCATCCTGCATGCTGAAGTTGATGCAATAAGCAAGATAAAAGCCAAAGAAGACAGCATAATTGAAGCTATCTCCGTTCTCAATGCATACACACTTGCACCCATATTGCCCTGTAATAACTGTATCAATCTTATCTTATCGTTAAACCCTGAAAATGTGAACTGTCTTATAATTACTCCAAACGCAAACATTCCTTTAACAGAGGTAAACATGTTTATTGCAAACAGCAGTCAGCCCAGAGTACCCAATAACGGTATGAATTCAGGATACATGCCCAACAATTATTACGCAAATGACATGCAAAACGCAAACAGAAATATGAACAGTGTTCCCCCTCAGCCAGGAGGATATGTACAAGGTTATCAGCAGTACAGCAATCAGATTTATGCAAACCAGATGGCTGGCCAGTCACAACAATTCAACAATTCAATGAACAGCAGTCAGTTAAATGCAAGCCAGCATCTTAATAATCCTGTTTCGGTAAATCTGAATAATGTAAGTCAGAATCTGAATAATTCAGCATACATAAATTCCAGGCAGACCAGTTCTCTTCTTCCTCCCGATACCACTAATGCATCAAAAGGTGATATGCTCAAAAACAAAATAAGTGATCTGTTAAATGACGATGTTGACGAGGATGACGAAAGCGGCCATGACAGCAAGAAAAAGGGCAAAAAGAAATTTGGCGGTTTGTTCAGATGATATTATTTTCAGAAAGGAGTGGTCATTTATTCTATGAGAAGGATTTTTCTACCATATCCAGTTTCAAACTCACTATCACTATTAACGAAAGGAAAAACACATTATGAAGAAGACGAAAAAAAATATCGGTGCTATGAATATTGTTCTTATAATCCAGCTGACAGTTATGCTTGCGTTGTCCCTCGGTATTACAAAAACAGTAACTGACCGCACCAGAAAAAATTCTATTGAGCACATGAGCACCATAGCTGAGGAGAGAAGTCAGATCATTGAAAACTATGTAAAAAGTGCTGAGAAAACACTTGCAGCTTACAGCAATGCCGGAGAGATCCTGGAGGTAGTTACAAATCCTACAGATCCGGTCGCAGCAAAAAATGCTCAGAATTATACAGAGGATTTTTCAGATGATGTTGATGATCTTGAAGGTATTTACGTAAGTGAATGGAACACTCATGTTCTTGCCCATACAAATTCTCAGGCAGTAGGTATGACTACAAGAACCGGCGATTCGATGAAAGCTCTGCAGGATGCTATGCTCGCAGCCGGTGACGGAGTGTATGATACAGGTATTATTATGTCCCCTGCAAGCGGTAAACAGATCGTTTCAATGTATAAAGCAGTTTATGACAAGAGCGGCAAACCTGTCGGACTTGTAGGACTCGGAATTTATACACAGGGTCTTGTAGATTCACTCAATAACCTTACAATGAAGGGCTTTGAAAATGCTAACTACAGCATGGTCAATGTCGCTGATACCAAGTACATTTTCAATCCGGTCCAGGATAAGGTCACTACTGAAGCCGACAACCAGGAGATCATTGATCTCTGCAATAAGTTCAAAGGTTCACAGTCAGATACTTCAGGATATTTCGAATACACGCTTAACGGCAAGAAAAACATGTCGATCTATTCTTATATGTCTGACAAGGGCTGGCTGCTTATGATCGATGATACGAAGAGTGAGATTCTTTCTCTTACAAGTACATTAAGAATTTATCTTTACATATTCAGTATCTGCTGTCTCGCTCTTATGATCTTCTTCTACTTCATCAACAAGAAGCAGGAAGAAACAGCAAGGAAGCTTACAACAGCTGTTGCCAAAAATGCGAAAACAAAGGAATCACTCAATACTGCTATATTTAAAGATATCCTTACAGAGGTAAACAACAGAGTATCCTTCTCAAATGACTTTGAAAACGGCAAAATTAAAAATTCCCCTGATTATCCGTATTACTTTACTATGGTCAACATCAGCAACTTCAGTGATGTAAACATAAACTACGGAAATGATGCCGGTGATATGGTCCTTACCTCAACAGCAAACAGACTTAACGAACTGTTTGACGGATTCAAGATATACCGTACAGGTTCTGATGAATTTGTTATTTCTATGCAGATGCCTAACAGTGCCAACAGCTACAGTAAAGTACTTACTACAGCCAATAATGCTCTCATTCAGCTTCTGCAGCCTCATGAAACATCTGTTGGTCAGATATCCGTTAATTACAAGATGGCAGTTGTCAAAAAGAGCAACAATGTAAATTCTTCAGTTATCACATCACTCAAGGATATTACAAACAGAAACGGCGTAACAAACCCGGGACAAATTGCTTTTGTAGATCTGGATGTACTCAGATAATTCATAAATTCAGATCAGATATCAATTGTAAAATACAGTATAGTATAAACATTGCAGCGCTTATTGTAGCCATGAATACAATAAGCGCTGTAAGTGTAAAAGGACACATAGATACAGTATAATATTCAGAGCTGCGATTTTTTACACGAAGAGAGAATTACGTGTCTTCATATATTACATACTTTCATTTTCAGAAAGGAGTGTCAGGAAATTTATCTGACTACAATAATATGAGAGAAGATAATAATGCTTATTCCCCGTACACACGGGAATCTTCAGAAACCAGTGGATATGTAAGAAAAAAGCCTGAGTATGATAAGGATCTTTTATGGCGTAACCGTAAAAAATACCTTGGACATAAACGTTGCCTTGGATATCTGTATACAGTAGACATTGTCGTTGGTCTGATCGCTGCAAATATTGTGAGAGGAAGTCTTTCAGGTATTGCATCTGATCCTTACGGTGCTTTTTCATTATTGATAATTTTAGGATTAGTTGCTGCATCAGTTATTACTGTAACCTGTCTCGAAAATCCAAAGGTAATCACAATAGCCATGATCATATTTGCAGCATGTGGAGTACTTTTATGTTTTTTATTTAACTTTTTATATCTGATGTTTTTCTTCTTTTACGGCGGACAGATGCTGATCTCATTAATACTTGCAAAAAATCTCGCTTATCTGAAAACTCAGTTTGGTTATCCTTATTTCAATGAATCTATTGTTGAAAGTCAGATGTACTCAAATAAAAACCTATAATAGTAATGAATCGCCGCCTTACCGGATGATAAGGCGGCGATATCTGTATATATTGTTTTTATTAATTAATGAGTTTCTCCAGTTCCTCACTTGCTTCAGGAAGAGCCATTCCCTGATTCCATATAAGTATATTGTCATCCTCAGTGCCAAGATAGCATGACGTTATCACTATACCGTCGCCGTGATTTTTCTGATATGCGTTATTTTCTGCAATGTCAACCATAAAGTAATCCTTTCCGAGACCTTTGTCGTCGGAGCGTTTTTTCTCTATTACCGAACGCATAGGTGTAATATAATAAGACCCGTCTTCTTTAACCGTAAATTTGTCCCAGTGAATTTCTTTATTATCCTTTATATCAAGATGATAAATAATGGTCCCGTCAGACAGCTGTGATACATCTGATACCTCCATAACATCAGATGAAACCGGTATGCACTTATACTTTGTAAGTCCTGTATATCCTGCAAATATTAACGCACAGGCTGCTGCTGCAATAATGGTTCCTCTTAAACACGCTTTCTTTTTATCCTTTTTCCATTCATGACTTATAGCTTTTATTGGGCTGGCGTCATCTGTACAGATCTTAACATCGGCTGTATCCTCATCGAGTTTTTCAAGCATATCCCTGCAGACTTCACAGCTTACAAGGTGCTCCTCAACTATTTCCCTGCTCTGATTACTGCACACATTATCGTGATACAGCGGCAGCAGATCTTCTATTACCTGACATGGTACTTTCATTTCAGTTCCTCCCTGATCTTAAGTCTTGCACGGTGGTAAGTGACCCTTGCCCATCCTTCTGTTTTTGAGAACAGTGCTCCTATCTGAGCAAAAGAAAGCTCACCGAACGTACGAAGAGTAAACACTTCTTTGTATGGTTCTTCCAGTCTGTGAAGACACCTGTGTACTTCATATGCAGTTTCTTTGTCTGCAAACTCCGTCTCAAGGTCTGTTGAATTCTGAGCTTTATTTATATCCGCATCAAAGTCAAGATGCTTGTTTTTCCTGCACATTGAAATGTACGTATTTCTGGCTATCTGACACAGCCAGACAAATATTCTGCATTTGCCGTCAAATGAATCAATACTGCCAAGTGCCTTAAAAAATGTTTCCTGTGTTATCTCCTGTGCCAGAGAATCATTTTTGCACAGAGATAATGTGTATCTGTATACATCCCTGAAATATTTATCATATATATTCCTGAAATCAGTCACTTCCTCACCTCGCTTTCATACATAAGACGCATCAGAACTGTTTTCGTTACAGATCTGCAGAAATATTTTTGTATATATATAATAAGTCACCACCGGACTCATATGATCGGTGGTGACTTTGCATTTTTCAATATATAAAAATCAAAACTTATCTCTGGTGTTTAACAAGTCCGAAAGCCTTTGAGAGCTCCATAACAACCACAGGGACAAGAGTAAGACCAAGCCCGATCAGGTATGTCTGAACCGGCAGATATACAAGTTCAAAAGCTATTCTTACAGGAGTAAAGAGAACTGCCGCTACAAGAAGAAGTGATGCAAGCGCTGCCCAGTTAAGCTTGTGATTACTGAAAACACCGATCTTAAACAGTGAATGATCGCTTCTCATGTTAAATGACTGAACGATCTGTGAAAGAGCGAGTACCATAAACGCAAGTGTCTGACCTCCGCTTACATTTCCGGTTGCATTCTGTCCTATAACGAATGCGGCAAGAGAAAGAACGGCAAACATCACGCCCTGAAGTGCAACACGCAAACCGAGGCCGTGAGCAAATATTCCCTCATCCTTAGGCTTTGGCTTCATATCCATAACATCAGCTTCAACCGGCTCCATACCAAGTGCAATTGCAGGCATACCGTCTGTAACAAGATTTATCCATAACAGCTGCATAGAAAGCAACGGAGTTTTATGCCATATAAGCATTGCTGTAAATACTGTTATAACCTCTCCGATATTTGTACCGAGAAGGAAGCCAACGACCTTGCGGATATTTGCATATATGCCTCTGCCCTCCTGTACTGCTTCAACAATAGTGGCAAAGTTGTCGTCAGTAAGAGTAATATCAGCAGCACCCTTTGCTACATCCGTTCCTGTAATGCCCATGGCACATCCGATATCAGCAGCCTTGAGTGCAGGTGCATCATTTACTCCGTCACCTGTCATGGACACTATCTGACCCTTACGCTGCCATGCCTTGACGATGCGGATCTTGTTTTCAGGTGAAACACGTGCATAAACAGATATCTTCTCAACATTGCTGTCCAGTTCACTGTCAGACATTTCATCAAGTTCTCTGCCTGTTATTGCAAGATCACCGTCTTTCATAATACCTATCTGCTTTGCGATCGCTGATGCAGTTACTACGTGGTCACCGGTTATCATAACAGGTTTTATGCCTGCCTTGCGGCATTTTTCTACAGCAGTTTTTGCCTCAGGACGCGGCGGATCTATCATTCCGACAAGGCCCATAAATGTAAGACCATTTTCCAGTTCTTCTGACGTAGGATCCGCAGGTGTATAATCGATCTCCTTGTAAGCTACTGCTATTACACGAAGTGCTGAGGAACTCATTTCCTCATTTATCTTTCTGGCCATGTCTGTATCGCCTGAGACAACTCTTGACATCATCATGTCAAATGCACCCTTAACGATAACTATTATCTTAGAATCCATCTTTACAACGACAGTCATAAGCTTTCTGTCAGAGTCAAACGGTATCTCTGCTATTCTCGGATACTGCCTGTTAAGATCATCCTTCGGCATCCCGCTTTTATGTGCGGCATAAACAATTGAAGTTTCAGTCGGATCACCTATATGCTGCTCCTTGTCATCTGTGAATACTACTGAACCATCACAGCAAAGTGTACCATATTTAAGCAGCTTTGTGATCTCATCGCTGTTCTTTGTACTGATCTCTTCAGTGCAGCTCATACCGTCACAAAAACCCTTGACAAGTGTCATTCTGTTCTGTGTCAGTGTTCCTGTTTTATCAGAACAGATAACAGATGCACCGCCCAGTGTTTCTACTGCCGGCAGACGTCTGATAATGGCATTTTTCTTAACCATTCTCTGTACTCCGATAGACAGGACTATAGTAACAACTGCAGGAAGTCCTTCAGGAATTGCTGAAACTGCAAGTGACACTGAAGTCATAAATATCTCCATTACCGGTATGCCGTTCAACAGTCCTACGATAAATACAACAGCACATGCGGCAAGTGCCATGATGCCAAGATATTTACCGAGCTGAGCAAGCTTTTTCTGCAGAGGTGTCTGAGTCTCGGTCTCACTGTCAAGCAAATTAGCGATCTTGCCCATTTCGGTGTCCATGCCTGTTGCAGTGACAATAGCTGTACCTGTTCCATAAGTAATGCTGCAGCCAGAAAATATCATATTGCTTCTGTCTCCGAGTGCTGCATCCTGGGCGATCTGAGCCTTTGCATCCTTCTCTGAGGGAACAGACTCACCCGTCAGGGCTGATTCCTCACTTTTAAGGCTCACACTTTTTATCAGGCGTGCATCTGCAGGAACAAAATCTCCTGCTTCAAGACGTATTACATCTCCCGGTACCAGCTCTGATGCATCAATAAGCTTCTCACTGCCGTCTCTGATAACCTTGGCATGAAGAGCAGACATATTCTGCAGTGCTTCAAGCGCTTTTGCTGCCTTGCTTTCCTGCATTACACCGGTAATTGCATTTACTATGACTATAAGCAGAATAATAACCGGTTCAAAGAATTCTTTTATATCTCCCTCTTTTATTGCAATAGCAAACGATATAATAGCTGCTGCAATAAGGATAAGGATCATAACATCCTTAAACTGATCCACAAAACGCTGAAAATTAGTTTTCTTTTTCTTTTCACGAAGTTTGTTTTCTCCGAATTTCTGTTTTTTCTGATCTGCCTGCTGTCTGGTCAGACCATTAACAGCATCAGTTGACAGCTCAGCTGCAACTTCTTCAATGCTCCCGGAATGAAATATCAATATAGTTTCCTCCTGTATTTACATATTAATAGTTAAATTATAAGTATATATTTTACTCATGTCAAGCATTTTTATCTGTTCATAACAAAGCTTATTCATTGCAACATATATTTTATATCTTTTTTTATGTAAAATACTATATATCACAACTAATTATTCATTTGTATGATGTAATTGATACTGATAAACATTTTTCTTTGTATAAATAATTAAAAAACGCATTTAATCTATTGACAAAACAGGACTCCGGAATTATAATAAATATATCAGTTTGATATATCAAAGCAATATATAGGAGATGTTAATATTGAAAAGACAAAATATCAGAAAACTTACACTGCTTATTTCACTTCTGTTATTCCCGGTAACGATGTGGTACTTCTCACCTGCTATTATTTCGATGGCTATGATGAAGCATATCATGAACGGAAGCTTTTTTGTTTTTATGGCTATGCTTGTATGTTCGACATTTGCAGGGAGATTATTCTGCGGTTATCTTTGTCCTGCCGGAGGTCTTCAGGAATGCGCGGCACAGGTAAACGGGCATGCTGCAAAACAAGGCGGACGTGATAAGATCAAGTTTGTGATCTGGACTGTCTGGATCATGGCTCTTATAGTATTATTTATTCTTGGAAACGGCAATGTGACCGCTGACTTTTTCTTTATGACAGATCACGGCGTATCAGTAACTGAAGTATTTAATTATGTTATATACTACGGTGTAATAACTCTTCTTGTTGCCCCTGCACTTATTCACGGCAAGAGAGCCGCCTGCCACTACATCTGCTGGATGGCACCGTTTATGATGACTGGTCAAAAAGCAGGACAGCTTCTTCACATTCCTCAGTTACATATCGCATCAGATAAAAATAAATGCATAAACTGTAAAAAGTGTGTAAGCGTATGTCCTATGGGGCTTGATGTTCATAAGATGGTAAGCCAGAGTCAGTACAGCATGTCAACCGAATGCATCAACTGCGGCGCATGCGTTGACAGCTGTCCGAAAAAAGCATTAAAATATTCAATGAAAGCAAAGTGAGGTATATTATGAAAACAGCTATAATTTATTATTCTCTTGAGGGAAATACAAAAGCCGCCGCTCAAAAAATCTCAGACTTAACCGGTGCAGATATTTATGAAATAATAATGCACAAGAGCATACCGTCCGACTCCGGTGCCAAGTTTTTCAAAGGTGGAATGCAGGCGGTCTTCGGAATTTGTCCGCCTCTTAAAAACTTTAAATTTGATGAAAACAAGTACGACCGCATTATCCTTGGAACTCCTGTCTGGGCAGGAAAACCAGCATCACCGATAAACACACTCCTCCGCCTTATAAAAGATAAAAATAAAATAACCGCCGTTTTCACCTTAAGCGGCAGCGGAAATAACAAAGGCTGCATAGCAAAACTGAATAAAAAATGTCACAGCATAAAACATACTGTTTCACTTGCAGACAAAGCAAATAAGGACCTTTCAGGGCAGAATTCTCAAAAGCTGAATGAATTCATCCGATCAGTAAACGGAGATAACAAAAATGGCTAATGAAAAACGCATGGACAGTGTCATCCTGGGTTTTCTGAGTCACGAACCGATGACCGGATATGAGATAAAGAAAAATATTGACTCAACACTTCATTTTTTCTGGAGCGGAAGCTTCGGCAGCATTTACCCTACCCTCAGCGCACTTGAAAAGAACGGTTATGTAACAAAGCAGGATGTATCCGGCAACAAGCGTGAAAAATATAAGTATTTCATAACGCAAACCGGAAAAGATTTTCTTACTGACTGGCTTTCTGATCCTTCAGCTAAGGATGAACTCAGATATGAGACACTTCTCAAGCTTTTCTTCAGCGGTTCTCTGGGAAAAGAAAAAACAGCTCAGCGGATTGATGCCTTTGAAGCAAAAATACGCGCTGAGCTGCCGTTTCTTGAGATGTGTGAAGCTAATCTTGCTAAAGCCGGTGATAATCCGGATCATATTAATTATCTGCTGACTGTCAGGTTTGGGATTGAGACTTATAAGGGGTATCTCAGGTGGTGTGAGGGGGCGAAGAAGTTGCTGTTATTTCCTTTTCAGTAAAGAATTCCATGTATCGTGTGTCAAAAAACTGCCCTCGGCTTTTTCTTCCATAATACAGAATCTTCTGAAGGGAATGCTAAAAGCCAGTAAATCTTTATCAATACATTTTCTTGCAGAGGGGTCTGTTAATCCAATAGTGCAAATATCCTTTTCTGTATCCTGGTTTACCAATGAATATAAAAATGTTTGAGCACATCCAGCTCCGAATTTCACCTCAACATTAGACTGTGTTGGCTGGTCATAGTTTGCTAAGGTTACAAGAGCGGACAACTCGTCAGCATTTACAAGAAAAATTACCGCATCAACAATCTCATCCTCCTGCACCTGACTATATGGTTTAAGCAAAAGATATTCTTCATGCCGGATGCTGGGCAATCCTTCAACAAAGACGCGGGCAAGTTCAGGAGACTCTTTATAGAACTCGCCTTCTTTTTGCCCTTCAATGCCAGTTGAAAGAAAATGCTCTATGAAGCCAAGCTTGAAGGGTTTAAATCCAGCCCCAGATTTGCCGCCATTGCACCCAACGGTAGGCTCTGACAATACGGCTGTTTTTCCCTTAGATGCAGCATTCAGCAATGCAATCGTGCACCCCTTCACATTTTCCTTAAACATCAAGGCTTCCTCTGGCTTACAGTCCGTTCTAATTAAAGCTACAGGAATCCTGTCACATTTTATTAATTCTGCAATTCTGCTTCTCATAAGTTTCTCCTCTGCGAATTCCGGTTTCGCAAGCTGTTTTTGTTTACCAGGGAATAATTCCATGTCTGTTCATAAAGGTTCCGCTCGGGCCGCCTTGACCAATGGTAGCAAGTCTGACAATGGCATCAGTGCCTTCCTGTACAGTTTGCTTTCCTCTGCCACCGTTCAAATCGGTGGCGGTGGCACCGGGGTCTGCGCAGTTTACTTTTATATCAGGCAGCCCCTTTGCATATTGCAAGGTCAACATGGACACCGCCGCTTTTGCCGAGGAATAGGTCAAAGAATTGATTTTAGACTCATCCTTTGTGCTGTCTGTTACCATACCAAATGACCCAAGTCCGCTTGAAACATTTACAATAACAGGGTTGTTAGATTTGCGGAGCAATGGAATAAATGCATTGGTTACCCGAACAATGCCAAACACATTGGTATCAAAAACCTTTTCCATATCGGGGCCAGTGATGTTTTCAGGCTTGCCAAATACTCCGGAAATACCGGCATTGTTAATTAAAATATCCAGTTTGTCTTCCATATCCATCAGAGTGCGGGCAGCCTCTTTTACGGATTCATCGCTTGTTACATCGATGGACACCAGTTCTGCTCCCAGTTCATCTGCTGCCACTTTTCCACGCTCAGCATTCCGAGAACCGATATAAACCTTGTGCCCCATTTCAATTAACCTTTTTGCAGTTTCATATCCGAGACCTTTATTTCCACCGGTGATAAATGCAATTGCCATTTTATACACCTCCATTAATTATGATTTCTGAGTTACCTATTATTGCTATAACATGAAGATAGTTGATCCTCAACTATTGCTTTCAGCCCCAACCATATATACAATATTATAATATGCCCCAATTATATCATAAAAAACTAGATAATCCAACATATTATTTTCTTTTTATGAGATAATAAGAAGCGCCCACATCTGAGTAATCTCAAATCCATGCTTCTGATAAAACCCAGCGTTCTCCTTTTCTTCCGGCATAATTTCTATGTACACATAGTCCTTGTACTTTTCCTTAACCATCTCAACCATCGTTCCTGCAATGCCATGCCCCTGGTACTGTGGCTTTACAAGAACATCGTGAATAAATACGACCATTTCGCCGTCATCAAGTAATCTTACCAGACCTTTTTTCAGACAGAGGAAACAAGCATATGCTTGAGCATACAGAAATCCGATATATCAGGCACACCGTTATTATTGATATCTGCTGCACATGGATTGTTCATTTCTCCTGCACCAAGCATCCATCTGCACATCTTAACAATATCCTTTATATCAACAACTCCATTATCATCCGTATCCCCCATCAGTATCTCACTCTTAAGACAGATTCCATTTTCCTCTGCGTAGCCGGCAGCAACAGAATCAACTGGGGCATCAAGAACAAAGCAGTCATTCAGTATATAGCCGCTGTCATACAGATAACCTATGCTGCGTTCACCGCAAAATGTATTATCTCCTTTTACACAGATACTGTGCAAAGACACGCAGTCAGAAAAGGCATAGTCCCCTATAGTCTGACAGGAGGATGAAACCGTTATGCCGGAAAGCTTTTCACATCCGCTGAAAGCTCGCTGTTCTATGACTGCGAGTGAATCAGGCAGAACAACAGTGTCATCCTGGGTTTTCTGAGTCACGAACCGATGACCGGATATGAGATAAAGAAAAATATTGACTCAACACTTCATTTTTTCTGGAGCGGAAGCTTCGGCAGCATTTACCCTACCCTCAGCGCACTTGAAAAGAACGGTTATGTAACAAAGCAGGATGTATCCGGCAACAAGCGTGAAAAATATAAGTATTTCATAACGCAAACCGGAAAAGATTTTCTTACTGACTGGCTTTCTGATCCTTCAGCTAAGGATGAACTCAGATATGAGACACTTCTCAAGCTTTTCTTCAGCGGTTCTCTGGGAAAAGAAAAAACAGCTCAGCGGATTGATGCCTTTGAAGCAAAAATACGCGCTGAGCTGCCGTTTCTTGAGATGTGTGAAGCTAATCTTGCTAAAGCCGGTGATAATCCGGATCATGTTAATTATTTGCTGACTGTCAGGTTCGGGATTGAGACTTATAATGGGTATCTGAGGTGGTGTGAGGGGGCGAAGAAGTTGCTGGAAGAGAGGTAAATAGTCGGAAAATTTATTTTTAGAAAAATATTAAACAGATTTTGATTGGTTGACATGGTTTAAGTATAAAATATATCGTTAATAAATACGCTAGTAAATAGTTGAAAACCACACTGGTGCATTTGCATTAGTGTGGTTTTTGTAATTTTGTATCAGTCGTATGTTATAAACATTAGACGAAGTATAGTTACTGTGAGTTGTGCTTATCATCTTATGTACAAACTATAGTTTATATTTCTCCAAAGATGTAGGTTCACCCAAATCATTAGTCATAATAAACCACTCAGGGTAATTCATTAGTTTGCAAGAAACAAAGTCCTCTATCGAGTAATACTTTTCATCAATTTCAGGATTATACCGTTTTTCCTTGCACAAAAAAATAATTATTCCTGTCAGACATTCTTCTGATTCTAACGTTGTTTCACAAGGAGCATCAAAATTGATAATCACAAGGCGAAGTTTATCGTTTGTTCCATCCGATGACAAGAGAAATTCGTCACAAAAGCTCAGATTTTCCTGTTTGCAAAACGTGATAACCTCATTTGCATATTGGATTAATACAGTTTTGTTAATACGATATTGCGTACCTGAAAAAAATCTTTTCAGACCTTTAAATAGTCCCATTTTCATTCACCTCAAATTATCATTTGTTAAGCTTCCAGGTTATATAAGTAATCATATTTACAGTTTGTATCTCTTCTTATATGTAATAAACAAACTGCGAAACTTGACAAACTGAAATTTGTTAATCTACCAAGAGTGCTCCACGCTATGAATTGAAGTTACTCATTCCTTGTCAGAAACAAAAGAGAAGTAGTGAACAGTGTTCCTTTTTACATATTTAAATCCGTTTGCTTTACATACAGCTTTGAACCTCGCATATCTGAATTTGGTTTTCTTCCTCCTTAATCATTTCGGCTACGAGATTCTCATCATATACTACTGTACTTGCAGGAATATCAATCCGAAGATGACTTCCATATTTTTTTATTAATAACATGGCAGAACTCAATGACAATCCATTCTTTATCAAACAAATTGTACTTTCGTCATCTGTTCCATATTTAATCTGAGCATAAAATCTTTCTTCAATTAAATCAAGATCATGGAGAACTTCAACATATTTGATCAAAGTATTATCAATGAAGTCTTGTTCCTCTTTTATACGAACAATCGCCAGATTGACTACTTATGTACGGTTCTTTCCAACAAATTTGGTGTATCGTGCAATGTTGCTGCCTGGGCGCTTAATATCGCCCCATTTACCAACATACACCATAACATTTCTGTCTTTTTTATATAACTGATGCCAGTAACCTACAAACAAGCTAATCATTTCAGCGTATGACTTATTTTTCACACGCCATCCAAACATCATGGAATAGAAATTGCGGGCCTCCTTATTTTCAAGACGTTTCAGACTCTCTACTCCATTGTCGGGAAGGTACTGAATAAATAGTTCATTGATTGTCTCCAACAATGTATATGAATCGCTGATTTTTAAACTCTCACTCTGATAAACATCAACTTGCTGTTGAATGGTTGCTTCATGTACAAAAACATCAAACTCAGCTATACCGTTCATGATGCAGACTTTCCCTGAAATAGTGCTTGTGTACCTCTCTTGATAATCTTTGACTACTCCATTTTCATAATTCTCTATAAATTCTGATGCGTGCCGCAGTTTTTCTTTGTTATCAGTCGTAATCTTTGTTTCGCTAAGTAGAACATTCTCAACTGTATCTTTGTAGTTTTGTTCCATCTTCGCCACATTGCGCAGAAAACTCTCACAATTAGCATTTTGAGCAAAATATTTTCCAAACACGAGATATATCTGCGGTTCCAAACGATGTAAATTCCCAGTTTCATCATTGAATATTTCGCTGAATCTGCATACACGTCCCACAAGATTCTTAAATGAATCGTGGCTCAGATTAGATCTACCTCGTTTATTGTCCAGAATAAACATTCTCTCGGCAGGGAGGTTTACACCTGACAACAATGTAGAGCTGGTAATGACATGTTTTACAGCATCATCTTTTTTATAAAGACCTTCAATGTAGATTCTTATCGCATCTGGTACGCTACCATGATGATAGATAATTCCTTTGCGTAAACATGTCAGCAAATTATATTGCGGTTGCAAATATTCCGAAATGTTATCACACGCAGTTTGAATCAGTTCCGAATCAACCTCTGGCAATACATCAGCTAAAGCTAACGCAAATTTTTCAATATCCGTCGGCTTGTTTAAATAAATTATATTTTTACCTACACTATATGCTTTTACAAAATCCTCCTCAAAACCAAGATTTCTATTGTCTGATATCGGAAGATACTTATTGAGAAATTGATCGTAAAGTTTCAGCCCAGTATGATTTCTTAAATCATACAAATAATACTTTTCTGTTTTTATGTATTCACTAACCTTAAAGCCTTCAATGTCATAGGTTGTGTACCTTGCTTTAAGATTTATACTGTCAGCAAGAAAAGGTGTCAAAAATTTAAACGCTACCTCTGGATTTCTTTTCTGTGCAACAATAATAACATTAGCCAAAGTTCGGTTTCGACTGTCATCCTCCAATATCTCGTGAGCTTCATCTACAATAATACAATCAAAGGAAAGAGTAGGATCTTTCTTAAATATTCGTAATAGTCTTTCTTGTGTCAATACGGCAAGACAAGACGAATCATTAGGGTTATACATTTCAGGATGAACCACAATTTTAGGAAATATCCCCTTACTGATTTGCTGTACCCTTTTCTTTGTTTGTATAAGAAGCGCCTTGGTGGATGTTAATACACAAATTTTTCTTCCTGCATATTCTTTTACTGCCGATAAGATCAGCTCAGATTTTCCGTATGAGGTCGGCGCAATAACGGAAACTGTAGCATCTCTTTTGCTTTCAAAAAAATGAACCAACGAATTTTGTTGTTCACTTTGGCATATCTCACCGGAAACATACTGCTCCGTAAAAGCATCGTTCCATTCGGTAAAAAAATTTCTCTTGGATTCATCAATGTGATGCTGCTCAACAAATTTGCTAACAGGATATAGCCCCTTATTGACAGCTATTTCATAAAGAGGGATATAATTGTTAGTCTGATTGCAATATTCAACCACAATACGATAACCTAATTGCTGTACGTTGATGTCATCTGCATTTGTAAAACAGATGGCGATTGCCAACAGAATTTCATACTGCTTTTTGCTTAATTTTTCACCGATGATAAAGCGGTCATACAGCAAAGCAAAATCTGTATTTCTGATTTTCGCAAGAGTTAAATCATTCTTCATCTTTTGCCTCACTTTCCAAGAAATCATAAACAGCATTGAAGGTCTCTTTTTGAATTGCCATTATAAATACTTTTTTGAAAAGACCTTCTTTAGCAATCTTTGTGTGCTTTTTCCCAACCTTTGTTGCTTCTAAATGTTCAGACATAGGATGGAAAAGGGTCGCTGATAGAACGACATTAAATGAGTCACTTGAATTATTTTCATCAACTGCATCATCCGCACATTGACCCAAGAGTTTCATTACCGCATCTTTTTGGTGGTTACTATCACTCATAGAAACCTTTGCAGCATTCAATGCATTTAGCCAAAGACTTGTATTAGAGTCATTCAAACGTGTATTAAGATCGTTTTTTGCAGTATTGATTAATCCGACGGCAGCAGACGATGCGTTTTTCTGGCCTTTTTGAATATTGCCAGATTTAACTTCTGCAATCCATAATTCATCAGTTGCAGTTTCAAACAGAGCAACATCATAGCCTTTTTTAAAGCTTCGCTCTTCCATGTTAAAAAATGGAGATGCAGTTGAAAATCTACCTTCAGATTCCAGAACAATATGTACAAGTAGCTCACCAACCATACCTTTTTTGCGGTCTTCCGAAGCATCTTTATTGGTTTTATATCGTTTTACAAACTCTTTCACCGTTTCCTTGAAGGAATATATTTTGAGCGGTGATTTAGCCTGATCTGCTCCATGACAAACGGCTACCAGCCTATTGCGAATTTCTTGTTTAAGTTCATCTGATAGATTCTCTACGAAATAGAGTACATAATCAGAATAATCTTCCTTTACGACACCTGGTATCAAATTCATACTCTACCTCCCAGTCTATTTCTGTGTTTTCAGTAAATTATGATGAGATTGATCATGCGTAATTATTGAAGTTTTCAGCCTGTTCCAAAACTTCCTTGTAAACATCATCCAGTGTAACAGGTGGATAATCAAACTCATCAAGCAATAGAATCAGATTCACCTAAAGGTTGGCTTTAATATCCTTACGGTTTGACCAATCTGTATAACGAGCTTTGTTCTCTTTTAACTACTTAGTGAAAATTTCTTTGTAAAAGAGTATCCATAGAAATTCCATCTTCACATTTGAGAAATTTCGTCTAATTGCTAAAACATGAAGATAGGTAATCCTCCACTATTGCTTTTAGCCCCAACCATATGTACAATCTTATAATGTAATCCAATTATATCATAAAAAACTAGATAATTCAACATATTGTATTGTTTATAAGAAATTAAAAGAACCGCCCACACCTGATTACTCTAAGATGTGGGCGATATCTTATTGCCAAATGAAGGTTATAGTCGCAATATCCATCAGCTTGACCTGAATCCACTATCCTATTTCCTACCTTTCATCCCAAAAAATTACTCCGTATCATCGCCACCCCATCTTCCATAATCTCAAATCCATGCTTCTGCTAAAACCCAGCGTTCTCCTTTTCTTCCGGCATAATTTCTATATACACATAGTCTTTGTACTTTTCCTTAACCATCTCAACCATCGTTCCTGCAATGCCATGCCCCTGATACTGTGGCTTTACAAGAACATCGTGAATAAATGCAAGCATTTCGCCGTCATCAAGTAATCTTACCAAGCCTTGTTTCAGAAAGAGCTAACAATCATATGCTTGAGCATACAGAAATCAGATATATCAGGCACTCCGTTATTATTGATATCAGCTGCACATGGATTGTTCATTTCTCCTGCACCAAGCATCCATCTGCACATCATAACAATATCCTTTATATCAACAACTCCATTATCATCCGTATCCCCCATCAGTATCTCACTCTTAAGACAGATTCCATTTTCCTCTGCGTATCCGGCAGCAACAGAATCATCCGGGGCATCAAGAACAAAGCAGTCCTGCAAATTATATCCGCTGTCATACACATAACCTATGCTGCGTTCTCCAAAAGCGGTATCAGAACCTTTTACACAGATGCTGTGCATTGACACGCAGTCAAAAAAGGCATACTCTCCTATTGTCTTACACGAAGCTGGAACAGATATACCGGAAAGCTTTAAACATCCGCTGAAAGCACGCTGTTCAATGACTGCGAGTCCGTCAGGCAGAACAATATCATCAAGCTCCGGGCAGTCAAAAAATGCGTACTGCTCTATTGAGTAAAGTGACGACGGCATATTTATTTTCTCAAGTGAAATACAGTGTACAAATGCGAATCTGCTTATGTGTGTGACTGTATCCGGAATATGTACACTCGTAAGTTTTTTACAGTTTTCAAATGCATACCAGTCAATAACTGTTACGGGTTTTCCTTCGATCGTATAAGGTATATCTATGTTTACAGCATCAGGGTCACAGTCGGTTATACGAATACCGCCGTCAGTTACAGTGTAGCTCAGATATTCGAGAGAGGTTTTGTTCCATATCACTGCCGCTCCCATATTTGCATTATCACTCTGAATATTCACACCGTTGTTTACATTTTCAGGTGTTACCTCGTAGCTTCTCTTCTGCGAAACATTTCCGCAGACATCAACAGCCTCAAGTTCATATACGGCGCTGTCGTGAGAAATATCAAATTCATAGTCTGTCCAGGTATTCTGTACATGGTTAAAGCCTGTTCTGCCGTTATTTACACCGGGTACAAGGTAATCATAGAGCCTGCCGTTTTTATAGATATTTATCAGACCGACATCCGTATCATCTGTCATACCTGAAAACGTAAGCTTAAGATGGCTGCCGCCTTCTGCATTTATCACGTCTGTTCGCAGCGTGTCAGGAGGTGACGGAGGATTTTGTTCTATCTCACCATCACTCAGATAGCTGACAAATGCCTTATGAAATCCCGGTACAGCATTGTAAGGTGAGTAATGATGAGTATAGGCAAAGCAGAACAGTGCATCAACGTAAGGTGCTGTGATTTCAAGACGTTTTGCAAAGTCATCAACAGTTTTTGTTCCCGTATAGTCAATTCCGTGCGGCTGTGCCATACGTACGGCATCGGGCTGGATGAACATCTCGGCATTTGTACCCAGAAGAAGATGTGTTCCCCTTGTTTTGTTTGAACGGTCTACGGCATTTCTGTAGGCTTTTGTCCACTGTTCAAGATGTTCGATATCATTTCCGCCTCCGCCGCAGCTGTCCTGTGGACAGAGCATATCACCGTCACGAAACGGGATCTTAGTAAGTGCCTGAGTCCAGAATTCTTCAAAACGGTCAGCATTTATGCTTGCATATCCATATCCGAAAATATTTACATATGGGCTGAATAGAATAGGCATCGAAGGGTCAAGGTGACCGCAGTTGTCTATAACCTTAGTAAACATATCCTGCAGACCGTCAGTATACAGCATCGTACCGTAGTCTGTATCCATATAGACAGTATTATAAAGCTCTGTTACAAAGTAAAAACCATAGTATGTATCCGGGTACTGCCACTTGTAGTTTTTATAAAGCTCTTCTGTGATCATATTGCATTTTTTCATATATTCGCTATTGGCTATAAGACCTTCCTGCGTTGTCAGATCGCTGTTCCAGTTAGTATCAAGACCCATGCCGAGGTACAGCTTTATATCGTACATCTGACAGTAGTGAAGAATCGTTGAGACTGCATCATATGCATAGTAACCTTTTAAGAAATCAAGCTCAGAGGGATAGTAGACTGTCCAGGTGTCATCCCTGTTCTGATTTGCGACATCGCCCATTATAAGTGTATCGATGCCTGTTTCTTTGAGAACTTTCATTTCTGACTGCCAGCGCGAATCGTCCCAGTTGGCGTACAGCCATGGCTGAATGAATGAACCGTTAAGGGATGAAATGTGTGATTTTGGAGTGATTGCCTCAGCGGTTATCTGAGGCATCAATCCTAAAATATATACACATATGAGTATAGCGGCTGTGAAGAAACCAGTAATCCTTTTCATAAAAAATTTCCCCTTTTTTTGATATTTTGTATTGCTTAGAAATAATTTGTTTTGCATTGTTTAAATCTATTATACTACATTCATTGGTATATTATCTATAAGTTTTTTACATGCAGAAATTTTCGGCTCTGCGGAGCCGACCCAGGCTTTGCGGTCGCCTGGGGACTTCGCACATACAAATCACAAGATTCCGGCTCTGCGGAGCCGACCCGGGCTTTGCGGTCGCCTGGACTTCGCACATACAAATCACAAGATTTCGGCTCTGTGGAGACCACCCGGGCTTTGCAGTCGCCTGGGGACTTCGCACATACAAATCAAAAAATTTCGGCTCTGCGGAGCCGACCAGGCTTTGCAATTGCCTGGACTTTGCAGCAAAGACAAAAAAACAGGTTATCCTTCACTTTCAAAAAGTAAAGGATAACCTGGTTCTTATAAAATATATCTGATGCTGATATTAAAAATAGGATTAACTATTATCAGTCAGATCAAATGTTTGTTCATGATAAAGTTTCATTCCGAGTTCATTGCTGTTGTCACGTTCCTGCTTGTTGTACCATTTTACTGTGATCTTCTTTGAATCAGTGGCCTGGATCATGCCTGCTTTGAAACCGTCATTGTAATCAATTTCTTCATTCAGTGACAGGCCCTCGATCTCATTTCCGTTTTCATCATAAAAGAGAGCTATTATAGAATACTTAGGTCCCTCCATTACATTGCCGCCCTCTTCTATATCTATTGTTCCCTGATCCATACCATATTCCGGAGGATACTTTGTTCCTACGATTATGCCGGCAGGACTTATTTCGTATATTTTTGCCTCAAAACCGTCCTCACTGACTGTCTCATCTGTCTTTACTCTCAATGATTCATCAGGTTTTGCAGTTACATTTAATGTTATACTCTTTTGTGACGCAAATGTCTGATCACCGGCGTAATATTCTTTTGCACCCTGAATGCCCGAAAGCGTGATATCGACATCAGTTTCCTCAGTAATTACATTATCATCGTCAAACTCAAACTTTACAACACCCGAGAAACTGTTGTTTTCTCCTTCATTCCTGATAAGTGAACCCTGATTACGGATACATCCGCTGATTTCCTGATTGTCTGATGAGTCACTGACTCTGATAGCAGGAATTAATGAGATATAACCTGTATTGCTTGTATTTTCATCAAGCATATATCCTTTCAGAGCGATGAATAAATTTCTTCCGTCAAAATACACTCTGTCAACACTGACTGCCAGTTCGTCATTAGTGTACCACTTATCTTCAAGTGCTTCTGAATGTGCTGCTATCTGATCATAATCGTCATTATCAAACTTGTCAATTTTGCACTCTACACCGTGTTCATTTACCAAAGTACTTTCTCTGCTGATCGTGACATTATCAAAAACTCCAAAGCCTGCTGCAAATGCTGTTGCTGTACCTGTACATGCTATAACGGCTGCAGCTATGAAAATAACTGTTGATCTTTTCATTTTTTTATGTTTTATGTTTCTTTCTCTGTTCATATTAAATACCTCGTCTCTGCATTTTTCTTTTACTTCCAGACGGTCTGTTACTGCGTTGTAATCCTGAATATTCATAGTCAAGCTCCTCTCCCAATATTTTTGCGAGTTTATTTCTTGCACGATAAAGCTGAGTCTGCACTGCCGTACTGCTCTTCTCAGTAATGCCGGCAATTTCGTCCACACTGTAGCCTTCATAATAATAAAGATGAATGACTATCCTGTATTTTGACGGCAGATTCATTACAGCATGATACACAGTGCTCTCCTCCGGCGTCTCATATACAAGATCTGCTTCTTCAAGTGAAACATGATTTTTGTATCTGAATGAACGAAGAACATCCCTGCATCTGTTTATTGTGCACCTGATAAGCCACGCTTTTAAATGTTCATCGCTATTATAGTTACTGTCCTGCTCAAAGCATTTTATGAACACCTCGGAGGTTATATCCTCAGCATCTGCAGTGTTTTTAAAATAAGTAAATGCGGTTCTGTATACAGTATTTTTATGCTTATCATAAATAACCTCCATCAATTGCGTGTCCATCAGAATCATCTCCTCACTATTGGGTTTTTTACTGCTTTTGAAGTACTTCATATCATAAACGAATAAAGATATGAAAATATCACATTTTAGATAAAAAAATTTTTTTCTCCCGCTTAGTATTTTTTTTTGAGTTTACATCAGCAAAAAAGCATTCCACTTAACTGGAATGCTTTTTTCGCTTTTATGTAAGCTCCGGATCACAGCTGACAGATCTTATATATTTCCTGTCAACTTTTCTTTTTACTATTATGTAGCATACAACGTGAGTCAGAAATGTTATGATCCATGATATCGGGTATGACAGATAAACGACTTCAGTTGTATGAAACTCATCGATCTGAAAAACTGTTGCGATCCATAACAGACGCAGACCGCAGGCTCCTATCATCGATACGATCATCGGCATAACTGAATAACCTATTCCACGCAAAGCACCTACCATAACATCCATTATACCGCAAAGTGCATATGTAACAACTATAACACTGAGTCTGTTCATTCCTGCAGCAATAACTTCCTGACTGTCGGAATAGATAGACAAAAGTGATTCCCCGAAGATATATGCAAGCAGCCCCAGAAATGTTCCGGCAACTGATACGCATACAAGAGCAGTTATCGTTATTTTATTTATTCGTTTTACTTTCCCTGCTCCGTAATTCTGACTGACAAATGTTACAGCGGCCTGATGAAAAGCATTCATTGAAACATATACAAAGCCCTCTATATTCTGAGCGGCAGAGTTTCCGGCGATAACTGTCTTTCCGAAAAGATTTACTGACGACTGTATTACAACATTACTGAGTGCAAATACAACACCCTGAAAACCTGCCGGAAGTCCGATCCTCAGTATTCCCGCAAGGACATCCGGGTAAATGTGCAGTTTGCGTAATTCAAGTTTAATTGAACTCGTTTCATTCATAAGGCATCTTACGACCAGATATGCTGCTAGGCACTGTGAAATTGCAGTTGCAAGTGCAACTCCTGCGACATCCATCTTAAAAACGATAACAAACAGCAGATTAAAAAGTACGTTGACTGCCCCCGACAACATCAGATAAAACAACGGACGTTTGGTATCACCGACTGCTCTGAGTATCGAGGCACCGAAATTATATATTAGCATCGGGGTTATTCCAAAGAAGTAAACCTTCATATATGTAGTCGCAAGCGGCAGAACCTCCGGCGGCGATTTCATAAGTCTGAGAATAGACTCAGCACATGTAACCCCGACCACTGTAAGTAATAGTCCGCTGATAACACTAAGAAGCATTGCGGTATGTACCGTTTTATGTACGGCCCTGGAATTTTTAGAACCGAAATATCTTGAAACAAGTACACTTGCACCAACTGACAATCCGATAAACATGTTTGTCATCAGGTTTATAAGTGAACCTGTTGAACCAACAGCAGCAAGTGAATTATCACCTGCAAATCTTCCTATCACTACAATATCAGCTGCGTTGAACAGCAGCTGAAGAACGCTTGAAAACATCAGCGGAACAGCAAAAAGGAGCATTTTCTTAAGAACAGGGCCGTTAGTTGTATCTATTTCAAACATTTTTGAAGAACTCATCCTGGATTCATCTCACATTCTTTATATTGATATTATACTATTTATCAATTAATTCGTCAAATTCATCCTGTTCCATGTATTTTTGCTGTATAAAACGGATGCATGCAAAGCCTTAATATCTGTCAGGATACTTAGGCTTCCTCACATATTTTTTTGCATCCGTATCTGCTACACGCGTAACAGGATTAATTCCTGACCAGTCATTTCTTTTTGAAATATCAATTTTTCGTTTATTCTTTTTGCTTAACTTTTCGTATGGTATAAACTTATCCATCACTCAGCTTCATCTCCTGCCTTGAAGTTATAAACCGGCTTAATAATTTCATTTATTTCAACAGTATCTCCGATATTGCTGATAATATCATCCATGGACTTATATGCCATAGGACATTCATCAAGGGTGCCTGCATTTACACTCGTTGTGTATATTCCCGTCATCTGTTTTTTATACTCAGATACTGTAAACGACTGTTTAGCCTGGGAACGCGACATCAGCCTTCCTGCACCATGAGGCGCAGAAAAATTCCAGTCTTTATTTCCTTTGCCGGTACACAGAAGTGAACCGTCTCTCATATTCACAGGAATAAGCAGCTTCTGACCTGATTTTGCTGATACGGCACCCTTACGCAGTATCATTGAGTCAGTATCAATATAATTGTGAACAGTTGTAAAGCTTTCACGGACATGAAGTCCCATATTCTTAATGATTTCGTCCATCATTGCCTGTCGGTTGAGCATTGCAAACTCCTGCACTATTTTCATATCATGGAGATACTGTTCAAAAAGCTCTCCCTGTGCATATGCAAGATTTTTCTGAATATCTGTTCGTTTAGTGTTTACAAGCTTCTTTACCTCATCCTCAATGCGTGATGCCTTTCCCTCTGATTTGAGTTTTTTTATCAGTACATCAATATCCGTCTGCGCACTCATATTAAGTCTTCGGTATGCCTCATCCTGATAATATTTTGCTGTTTCAACACCAAGATGACGTGATCCTGAATGAATGATCAGATAGATACCGTCTCTGCCCTTGTCTGCTTCAATAAAATGATTTCCTCCGCCGAGAGTTCCTATACTGTTTTCTGCCCTCAGAGGATTAATGTTTTTATAGCAATACAGCCTGGTAAGATCTATCCTTGCAGCATATCTGTGCGGTGTAGTACGGATATTAAAGCCAGATGGTATTTTTTCATATATGATCCTGTTTAGCTTCCCGGGTTCTATGTGTTTTTCCTTAAGCAGAACAGTTTCCATACCACAGCCGATATCCACACCTACAAGACCTGGTATTGCTTTATCAGTGATCGTCATTGTTGTTCCGACCGTACAGTTTGATCCTGCATGAACATCCGGCATTATGCGAATACTTGAATTTTCACTGACCGGCTGATTGCAGAGTGTAATTATCTGTGCTATTGCAGCCTCATCGATAACATCCGTATATACCTTCGCCTCACTGTACTTTCCGTTTAGTGTAAACATTTTTCTCCTTTCATAACCTGCCTGCAAATAAAAAAAGAGATGCACCTCTGTAAAAACAGAAGTGCATCTGACACCTATATGAAGACAAATTTACAACACATAGATATATCGCAGGCAAGTTCCATGCTTCTGTTTGAATGATTGAGTTTTAAGTCCGTTATTTTTAATTCTGGATCTGAACATGGAATTCACCTTCTTTCTTAAAATATGTTTTGTATTATAACACCTATGGGTTAAGGTGTCAAGTATTTATCCTGTTTTTTCTTTAATCCAACGTATTTTTCTTTATTTCCAGAGCTTATCAATAATGGAGCCTGCAAGCTCAAGGAATATTTCCAGCAAAGTCTCTGCTAAACAGATTCTTTTTTTATGTTTCATATTTTGTCTCCTCCATGCATTATTACTGTGGACTCTTTTGTTCTTCTTTTATTATTTTTACATTATATCTATTAGCTTTCTCAGTACTTTTTTAAAGCTGTCAAATTCTCGTATTTTGCCGTTTTCGTTGAGCGTATATATCCCGGTTGACAGGCACAATGACAGTCTGTCCCCGTCCTGAGAAAATTCGCCGATCACAATGCAGTCATCAGGACAGTCTGATAAAGCGGCAATTGTCCCGAGATCATAGAATCTGGCGGCAGTATCGCAAATTACAGAACCGTTTGAAAACCTGAGCCAGTCTTTAAATGATTGCGGCAGTTTTATTTCATGAAGCTGTTGCCATTTATCTATCTCTTCATCCTCAGCAGGCGGATAAAATTCTGTTTCATAATAATCTTCAAACGACTGACATATTTCAACAAGTTCCTGTATTTCATCAGTCAGATCATTTTTGGGAATAAACAAATCATTCATTTTTTATGCCTCCAATATCTGATTTTAATTATTTAAAAGACTAAGGTTAAGTATTTTATTGAAATTAATAAATGCAGACACAAGTTTACCCGGTTGAGTACAAATAAATTGTTAGCTGGTGCCTGTCAATAAGCACCGGG
Organism: Oscillospiraceae bacterium; assembly: GCA_030539275.1. GTDB lineage: Bacteria > Bacillota > Clostridia > Oscillospirales > Ruminococcaceae > HUN007. The sequence continues at coordinate 167,917 of JAUNSK010000002.1, forward strand.
GATTTACCGTCTTTATATAATTATAACACAATATTCCTATAATTCAAAGTCGTTTTTATGTTTTGAATTAATTTTTTTATTGCTTTAAAAGCCTGATTTTCCTTATCCTGCAGACTGATTTTAACCATTCTGACTAAGCAGGGAAGTATACATGCTGAGCCTGCACAAAAGTTCACAGGATCTTTTGGCATCATTGTTTATTAAACTTTCCTTCAGCTGTACCGTTATAGAGCCCAGATGTTTCATGTCAAGATCACTGCACAGCAAATTAACCCGCTCAAGTTTCAGTAAAATGTCTCCTGTGGAATCCTTTATACCTGAAAATCCAAGATCAGTTATTATACTCTCAAGCTCTGAAATAACCGCGTTCATAACAAACACCTCAAAAACATATATTTTCTGTCCTGTTGTCATATATCAGGCTGACAGGATAATCATATTTTAAATATCTTCGCATCAGCATAAAGGAATTATCAAATTCACATCCGTGATTTTTCTCAATAAAATCTATCAGAGCAATGTTTATATCAGTATATGGTATGCTGCAGTGTACACTCACTCCGGTTTTATCTGATACAGCAAAATTCAGCACCTGTAATGTATTATCAAAAAATACTTCTGAAACTGCAGGATCTTTTATCAGATAAAAATCCTCTGTTTTGTTGAATGAGAAGTAATCATACTCTTTGTACTGCGGTATTGTCCGGATGCACTCCGGTATATCCGAAAGACTTAACTCACCTTTTATACTGCACACGGTTGATGATGAGGATGAGATGCGCATATCTGAGTCACTTTTATAGCTGCGAAGCCTGAAAATTCTGCCGCTCAGCTGCTCTGCTGACATATTGTTGCTCCAGTGTTTTCTTTTTGAGAGCATACTTCTTAACTCATTCATATAAGAAAAATCTTTTTTCTTATTATAAAAATCCGGAAGAGTATCATTATAAGTAAAAAAGCACTGTTCATCTATACTGTAAAATATCGCAGTTATCCCGTAATATCCGGATCTTGATTTTCTCGGATAGACGCCAAGACATAAAAAGTCTGAGTTTGAGCTGCTGTCATTACTTCTGAGTGAATAAAGTGAAATACCCTGCGGCCCTGCCATTGCATCAGCAGTATTATATATCCTTGAGACCAGCATTACTGCTTCAAAGGGGACAAACCCTGCATTTTTATTATTCATAAGTGAAATATTTTCAGCACAGGCACGGCACATATTTGATATCTTTTTCATTTTTGCCGGGCAGCGCAGTGACAGACGTGTAAGTATTTCTGCATCATTTTCTGAACAGTTCGCAAAGCCTTTGTTAAGAATTCTGCCTGCCGTACTCATTACTTCTTTTAGAAATGCTTTATCGTCCTCACTTATCTGCGCTGTTACATCAGGCTGTACAGACTCCGTTTCAGCGCAGGCTGTATCCTTTGGCGGCCTGGACTGACAAAATCCCGAAACAGCTATTGCCGATGTTATTATATGTCTGCAGAGCACTTTTGAAGGACAGCTGCAGGTACAGTCTGACAGCTGAGCTTTTATTGCTGCCTTTGTATCATCAAGCATAACAATTACTGCATCAGACTCTTTTTCTATGCTGATATGGCTGTAGTTTTCTGTATCCTTGAGCCCTCTTTTGTATGTACCTTTATTTGAAGCACTTATCAGTTCATCCTCACTGAAGTAAAGGTGATTTTCATTTATCAGCTTTATTGTCTCACTGTCTGCTGTTATATTATCTTTCCTATCCATTGCGAAAGCTCCTCCGGTGTGATTGCAGCAACATCCGCACCAAGACCGGCGATATATTTTGCTGCAGACCTGTTGTATACAGGCTCACTGCAGTAATCAAGAGCAGGAAGAACAAACAGCCTCGAGCCTGCCGATATTATGTCCCTGCACTTTCTGTATGTAAGCCTTATATCATTTGAATCATAAAGATCAGTTATCAGTATTACGATAGTTTTAGATGGATTTTTTATAAGACTTTCTCCATAGCAAAGTGCCTTGTAAATATCCGTTCCGCCGCCCAGCTGCATCTTCATAATCATTTGCGCCGTATCATCGGTATAGTCACTCAGATCAACAATGCTTGTATCAAAAACTATAAGTTTCGTATTAATAACCGGCAGTTTTGTAAATATCCCTGCCATAACCGCACTGTAGACGGCTGACCTTGCCATACTCCCGCTCTCATCAACCAGTATGATTATATCCCATGGATTTCTGCGTTTTACGGTATTTCTGAAATAGAGATTTTTTGCAATAATAGTTCTATACTCTCTGCTGTAATTTTTAAGATTCATCTCTATTGTTTTTCTGAAGTCAAAATTTCTGAAGACTTTATAATATGTCTGCGTCAAACCCGAACGCTGCCCGTGAAAACATTTGTACACTTTGGTTTCAAGCTTCTTTTTTATTTCATCCGCAACGTGCCGTATAATATCATCTGCCTGTGATCTCAGACGTGAAGGAATTATGTTTTTAAAAGAAACAAGTCTTATGAGAAGATCAACATCCGGTTCAAGGCTTCTGAGCACATCCGGATCAGTTATCAGTTCCTCCAGACCGTATCTGTCCAGAGCATCTTTCTGAAGTATCTCAACTGTTTTTTCAGGAAAGATCTTTTTTATCTCACCAAGCCACTGCGGGACGCTGAGTACTGAAGGACTTTTCGATCCTCTTATTCCTCTGTCCTCGTCATACTCGTTATTGTAAAGATAAGAAAGGCAGTGGTCAGTTTCGGCATATTTCTCACTGAGTCCGATATTTTCCTGTGCAAACCGGCCAAGAATAAGTCTCCAGCGTGACAGCATTTCCTGTTTGTCTGTCTGCTCAATCAACGTTCATACCCCATTTTTTCATAACTTCATATATTTTTTCATCACAAAGGCGCGCACTGACGATCTGATCACAGCTATACTGAGTGCCCTGTATCAGCTGCACCGGATCTGTGTCATACAGCTGTGATATCTGTTTACTCAGTGCCATAGTTTCAGATGGCAGGAATGCTGTAAATGCACGTCTGAGAACTGGTAGCACCTGCAGAAATTTTTCATTGTCCATATACTGCAGTGCTTCATCAAGACTCTTAAGAACCCTGTTGTTTTTAAGAATAATATCCCGTCCTGTCAGTATAATGCCACTGATAAAATCTGCTGCATCACTGCTGCCGGCAGTGATTATATACTCCGATACCGTATCACAGAAATATTCCTCGTTAATCCCTGACAAACGGTAATACAAAGAAAGACAGACACCATATATCTGTGCACTGATATCCCTGCAGTCCAGAACTTCCTCTATGCTTTTTGTCAGTACATCCTTCTCACATATGTCAGGAAAATCAGATGAAACTGAGTACATCAGGCGCAGCCCCCGGCAGATCTCATCTGTTCTGTCATCATTTACACAGCGTATGTCAACAAGCCTGTCTGCGGCAGTACAAAATGATATATGCAAAAGAGACAGGATCCACTCAGGATACTTTGACAGTGTAAGCTTCTGAAGTATAAGGAGTCTGTTGAGTGTGACCATAAACCTGCACTGAGATATGAAATCACAGTCATTCCTGACAATATCTGATATCTGAGTCAAAAAGACATGAGCCGTATCAGAAAATCCCAGCACATAGCTTTCCACCAGACAAATGCCTGCAGATTCAGCATTAATTACAGACTGAAAATGGCTTTTAAGTCTGTTAAGACATATTTCACTTACACTTGCACCGAAAACAGACAGATCTGTAAGTATTGTTTCAACTGACACCGAGTACCTGACTTTCCAGTGCTCACGTACAAGAGACGTATTTTTATTGTTTATATAATCCGGTCCTGCATCACATTTGCAGAAATCCGTTTCAAGATAAGCCATCCTGTGTAGAAAGCAGCTTTTTTCATAGTGTTTTACGTTTTTCACAATATCAAGTACTACGTTGTGCGTAAGAACACTTCTGATATTGATCCTGTACTTTCTGCACTGTGACCTGAAATCTGCAACACACGGAGGAATCAGACTGAATTTGTCATCATTAATACTGATACTTCCTGCCTTCACGCCTGTAATGATCCTGTACAGAAAATCCAGCTCTGAGACTGAAGTATCGTCAATCGCATCTTTAACAAATGAGGATCTGACACCATCGATGAGGTCAAAGACACCCGGCTGCTCTCTTCCCCTTAAATGAGCTAATTCATTTGCCATATATAGAGCCTGGATCATATCAGGCAGAGAAATATTGCGTACACTCCGGGCATATCCTGCAGTTTTAATGATCATATCCCTGACGGTCTCACCATATGGATCTATCTCATTTTTCTCTAATCTCCGGTATACTCCATCGTAAAAAGCCGGAAACGGTATACCGGCACCGTAACCGCTCCTGCTGTCCATCTCTTCAAATGTATATGGCATAAGATAGACAGATGAGCAGTCACTGCTGTATTTTTTTAAAGTAAGATCATTATTATCTGATGATAACAGTCCGCTTATATGATATGCTCCGGTCACCACAAGAACTCTCCTGTACTTTCGTGTGTAGTTAATAATATTTTTTCGCATATATGCTTCTCTGCATGCATCATAGTCACTTACAGGCATAAGCTCACGCATATACCTTCCGAGCATTATTACACTGCTTATAAACTCATCACAGGATTTACCCAGACCGTTTATCTCAAAGCCGTTTTCCCAGAACTCGCAAAAGCTTCTGGTGCCTGCCTTGCTGGCAGCCAGTCTGTAGTATTCATCACAGATGTCCTCTGAGAAATGATAACTTTTGCTTTGACTCAGTCCGTTTACAAGAGCAAGTGCATACGGCATGTCAATAAAATGAACCGGAATATTTCGTCTGCAAGCGATCTTTACCGCGGTATATTCCGGAGAATATCCGAGCATCGGATAATATGCTCTGTACCTTCCCTTCTCATCTGACACATCACCGTCCTTGTCATCATACCCGCAGTACACCGCAAACGGAGGTACGACCCCGTCTGTGCCAAGATACTGCGTCAGAAAATCAGCATTCTCCGGCCCTTCTATAAGAATACAGTCAGGTGAATATTTTTCTGCTGCCTGCTTAAGGTAATGCGAACATGCAGGCGAATGATGACGTACAGGAAAACAGAACACCCCGCTGCTGTAATCGATCAGAGGCAGCGATCCGGTACTGTTCATCATAAACAGCTCCTGCTGTCATAAAGTTCCTGCCAAAGTCCGCCCTGCGTCTGAGCCCTGAGTTTTACTATACCGGTATAGTATTCCCGAAGCTTAGGCAGATCATCTCTGTTTTCCTTCATAACAACACCAAGCAGATTCTGAGTCAGCTTATTCATCGTGACCACACCGTCAGAATAGTAAAGTGCATCAAGTGCAGACTGATAATAAACAGATACCGCCTCAGCTGTACTCATGACTGAGGATATCTTCGGAACGCTTGTTTTGACCGACGACACTCCGTTTCTCAGTTCGTTGAAAACACAGGCAAGGATATTTGCCGCATCATCGCTTACCTGAACCGGGATACCTGCGCTCTCCATCATAGCCGTGCACTGCTGTGTAATGATCTTTGCCTCAAGTCCGATATTTTTTACAGGCTGTACGGTTTCAAAATTAAAACGTCTTTTAAGTGCTGAGGACATGTCATTTACGCCCTTGTCTCTTGTATTTGCAGTTCCGATTATGTTAAAACCGCGTCCTGCAAACAGCAATGATTCGTCGTTCGTAAGTTCCGGAATATTCATTACCTTGTCACTCATAACAGATATAAGGCTGTCCTGAATTTCCAGAGGGCAGCGTGTAAGCTCCTCAAAACGGGTAATGATTCCTTTGCTCATACCGGTATACAGCGGGGCAGGGATCAGAGCTTCCTTTACCGGTCCTTTTGCAAGCAGCATAGCATAATTCCAGGAGTATTTTATATTATCCTCTGTTATCCCGGCTGAACCCTGTACCGTGTTAGATGAACATCCGCAGACTGCAGCACTGAGAAGCTCTGAAAGCATGGTCTTTGCTGTTCCCGGCTCGCCTACCAGCATCAGCCCGCGGCTTCCTGCAAGTGTTATTATTGCACGTTCAACAAGAGCGTTGTCCCCGTAAAATTTCTGAGAGATCCGGGTACCGCACACTGGTTTTTCACTTCCGAGTATAAATGTTCTTACTGCCTTCGGGGACAGCTTCCAGCCTTCCGGTTTTCTGTTATTCTTATCGGACTGTGCAAGTGCCTCAAGCTGTTCTTTATATAGTTCTTCTGTAAGTGGTTTCTGTATTTTCATTTACTGACCTCTTTTGTGTTTTTTTTGCTTTTCTTAGTCAAGAATACTTTCAAGCATATCAAGACAACAGCTGACAAACCTGGTGCTTAACTCTGTGGGCGATACGGTCTTACCGCTCTGAGTCGGAACATTTGTCGGTTTATCATCAAGTATTTTAATAAAATTAATACCTTCGATCTTAACTGTTTCATCACTGCTCTGCCCGAAAAACAGGTCATTGCTGTTTATTATCATTGCGGTCTTTAAATAAATATCCCTGAGTTCGTATCCGTAATAGCTGCCGCCGTCTCCTGCATCGCCGCGTACAAGGCCATATTTATCAATGCAGGATTTTAAAGCTCCGACAGTAACTGATGCACCTTTATATTTTGTAAGACACATATTGCTGTCAATATCGTTATCATTTACAGTTATGATATTTGCCGACATCTGTGCAAAAGGCTGTTTTATTTCATAATCTTCAAGCTGGGAAAGCCATGCCCGGACCTCACCCGGCTCCATATCAACGGGGTGAACAAGCGCTATTACCGCGTTATCAGGCAGCGCAGTCTCATTATCATTTACATCACACAGAGTATCGTCATCAGCCGGTCTGAATGATGACACAAGCTTACCGTTATCGTAAACTCCCCACACAAGATTACGGGCAAATACCTGCATTACAGGATTTTCTGCAAATATTTCATTCCACTCATCCTTACTCCATGTCCTGCCGCTGCGAAATGCAAAGTACAGACGCCTTTTCTGAAGAGCGCAGACTGATTTAAGCTGTTTTCTGAGTTCTGAAACAAGTTTTTTACAAGACTGAGCTTTGTCTGCATCGTCAGATACGCCGGGTTTCGGAAGTGTTTTTATTACTTTATTTTTGCTGTCATCCTTTATCTGAACAGTAAAGTCAGACATAAGCGTTATTGTAAATGTTCTGCTGCCATAGGAGGCTGTGACTTTGCCGCTCATATCAAGACCGAGTGAAGGTATTATTTTGTCTGCAAGCTGTTCTTCATTTAATCCCTGTTTTCCGGCTGCATCCATAAGTGCTGCCTTAGCTGTTTTACCGACTATATTTTCAGGGAATTTGTCTGTTATCTGGCTTAACATCATAAGTGCGCATTTGCCGCCGTTAAGTGCACAGACTTCACACGCAAATACTGCAAGTACTTTTCTCTGAGCCTTGTTCCACTCAATAATACGGTTTTTAAGACCCAGTATAATTGAATCACTTCCCCACAGACACAAAGGCAGAAGTACCATCTTAAGCTTTACATCAGCGTCGTTTTCCAGCCAGTATTTATATATGGTGTCAGCACATCTGCTGAGATCATTTTTGTTTAACTTTCCGGCAATCTTTGAGCATTCTTTTATTTCGCATATCTGACCCAGATCAATATACTTCGCATAGATATATTTAATTATCTCACATGGTGCAGTCTGAGAAAGATCAGCAAACCTTACATTATCAAACAATATGTCCGGAAGCTGTTTAATCTTCGCTGCAAGACGCTTATTATAGTTTTTGCTGACATAGCTTATCACTTCATCATCTGATATAAAGCCATCTATTTCTTTTTCAACTGCATCAGCTTTTTTTATTATCAATTGAGCGTTTTTGAGTATATCACCACTGTATCTGCTCAGATTTTGAAACATATATTCTGCAAATAATTCAGGTGTCTCAAGCATGAACTCTGATGCAAATTTTCTGTGATACAAACTGGTACTTGTAAATAATTCAAACAAAAGCTCAAATTTTATATACCCGCATTTTCTGTAAAGCAGCTTGCTCAGATATAAAACAGCATAATAACTGCACCACTTATCAGAGCTTGTTTTTTCATCTTTGCAAGTATAATAATCCTGTATTATCTTTATCGTGCACCTCGCTGTCTCATCCTGATATTTACTTACGAAAAGACTTACAGCAGATGAGAAAATACTGCCCTGTGAACTGTTATCTCTGCAGATCACATATACTGCTTTTAAAATATCATTAACTGACATTCCTTCCCCGAGAAGCTCCGTCAGCTTATTGCAGACTGCCTCACATTCATAAGGCTGCACCGCTTTCAGATACTCATAGATAAGAACACCGCAAACGTCCGGTTTTCTTTCTTCTCCGGCTGCGGCTTTAAGAACAGACAATATTAAAGATGCGGCGATACTGCAGTAATTACTTAAACCTGACAATATCCTGACCGCATGGCGTGCTGAACCGACAAGCTTATAATAACTGCCCCCTGTCTCAGGATCCTTATAGTAATCTGCAATATACTCAGGCATATGCTGAAGCTCTGCTTTACTGTACAGGATACTGCTGTCTATACAGTCAAGCTCTGATAACAGCAGTTTATAATACTTCTGTGCAAATATTTCAAGACTTCCTGTTCCCTGACCATTTTTAAGATTTTTAATTATAAGCCCGGCAATATCGCTCATGTAATACAAAGAAATGCTGTTTACTTCTTCGAGAGCTCCTATACACTCTATGAGATTGTTTTCATCATTAAGCAGCTCATCGGATACCTCTTTATATGCAGCTTCTCCAAATGCATGTCTTAACGAATAAAATATGTAGTACTTTTCACATCCAAGATCCTTGGTTAATTTTCTGACCTCATTATGATCCTTCAGATAATTATATATATTTATGAGGCACCCGGGCATTTTATCACGGAGCATCTCAGCGCAGTTTTCACTTTTCGGATAAATGCATACAAGCACCTCAAGAGCACCGCCATGCTGCAGATATGCCTCTAAAACAGGCATGATCTTTTTTTCCGATGAGTCTGAAAATTTATTAAGCTTTACAGCTTCAGCCGCAAGGCGGCAGGCCAGATGAAATGATACTGCATGTTTATTGTCAGGACTGCCTGAAAAATCAGCAGTTACCACAGTTTCTGCCTCATCGGCAAAGCATCTGATAAGCTCAGGTATAAGCATTTTGTAATTATCAGAAGCGTATTTTATATTAAAATAATCAAACTGACTCTTCAGTATATATGAAAGGTTAAACCCAAGCCTTTTCAGCAAACCCACATCATCGGGCTTAAGAATAATATTCTGGTATCTGAGTGCTGCACTTGCCTTCATACAGCGTGCAGCAAACTCAGCATTTTCACCGTCAAGTTCTTTTATAAGATCATCGTCAAACCCAGTGTATTTTCCTGTGATATCTATGATCTGCGAAAACTTTTCATCGTCTCCAGAAACATAATCAAGTGCAGCTTTATAATCCTTACAATGTTTTCTGCACCATGTTTCAAAGATCTCAAGAATCTTTTCTTTTGTCATAACAATCCGTCCCCCCGAAAACCTAAGACTTATTTTTTCAGCTTATAATTTCTTCAATTACAGATATACAGCAGCTGACAAATCTTCTGTCTAAGTTTACAGGTGATACCGCAGAAAATTCATCCTTTAAACTACGACTATTCTCCTGCGCTATATTATAGAAATAAACTCCTTCCAGCTCGATCTCTTCACTGTACTCCTGTCCGACATACATACAGTCTGCCTTTATTTTCATTCCGTACCCAAGAAATCTGTCCTCAAGCAGATATTCATCAAAATCCCCGTGATCACCGAGTTCGCCGCGCTGCATGTCGTATTTTTTAGCTGCATTTGCTATAGCAGCTACTTTGAATCTTATGTTTATATATTTTTTCAGTCCCATGTCACTGTCCAGATCCTCATCAGAAACAGTGTATATCTCCGCTGCCATCTGCGCAAACGGCTGACTTATCTCGTAGTCCTCAAGCTGTTCAAGCCATGCCTGTATCTGACTCTGATCCAGATCCACCGGATGAACAAGCGCGATCTCAGCATCATCCCCAGGCACAGCCTCATCATCATTCACATCGCAAAGTGTACAGTCATCACTCAGACGAAATGATAAAACAAGCTTATCGTCACGGTATTCACCCCAGATCAGATTTCTTGCAAATATGTGCATAACAGGATTTTCGATGAACAATTCTTTCCATGAAGAAGCACTCCATGTCCTTTTGCTGCGAAATGCATCAAAAAGACGTGTTTTCTGAAGTGCGGTTACAGCTTTAAGCTGTTTTTTCATTTCACTGACGGATTTTTTTGCACTTTCAGCCTTGTCCGTATCATCACTGGCTGACGGTTTAGGAAGAGATTTGATTATTTTATCTTTACTGTTATCCTTTATCATAAGCGAAAAATCCGGCATCAGGGTTATAGTAAATGTCCTGCTTCCATAGTCAACAGTCATTTCAGAGTTTTTGTCAAAGCCAAGCGAAGGAACAACCCTGTCCTCCAGTTCTTCCCTGCTTACTCCACGGACCTCAGCAGCAAAACCGAATGCATCCCATGCAGCATTCTGAACCATAGCATTAGGAAATTTATCAGCAACCGAGTTTATCATCATAAGCGCACAATTGCTCTCGCTCAGTGCAGCAGCGTTTACGGCATATGCAGCCAGTGCTCCTCTTGCTGCTTTTGCCCAGTCCAGCAGCTGCTTTTTGAGAGCAAGTATCTGCGTATCCGAAGCCAGTATGCAATAAGGTACAAGCACCATCTTATATTTTGTATCAGCACCGTTTTCTTTCCAGTACATGTATATTTCCTCTATACATCTGCTCAGATCATGAATATCCAGCATTGCTGATAACTTTGAACATACCGGAATTCTCTCAGGCTGCTTTAAAGACATATACTCCATAAAGATATACTTTATTACCTTTGCAGATGCAGTTTCACTGTTATCCGCAAAACGTACATTTTCAAACATACAGTCCGGAATAAATGATATTGCTGATTCTAGTTTTTCATTATAGAATCTGCCGATAAACTCATTCACTTGTGTGACTGATGTAAATGCTGAACCGACAGCTCTTCTTGCATCCCATTTTATCAGCAGATCACTGACTATACCATGTGTTTTTTTATCAAGTGTATCTGCTTTACTTATGATCAGATCATAGAACTTCTCATCATTTTTATCCAGGTAATCAAATGCAAAATCAGCTAACTTCTTTGATGAGCATGAAAGCATTTTTAAAAGAAGTCCGATACCTTCATATCCGCATTCTGAATAAAGAATATTGACAAGATAATAAGCATTATTATTTTTCTGCTTTACTGTTTTCATACAGTATTCCGCTGCTTCTTCTTTACATGTCTCAACAAACAGCTTAAAACCTTCATCAAATATATCGTCTTTATTATTAAATCTTTTTTGTATACTCAGCATCGCTGTGAAAATCATTTCATATGAAAGTCCGTTTTCCAGTGCTTTATCAAGCATTTTATGTACATTTTCAGGTGATGAGGGACTGACAGCAGTTACATAATTTTCAAATAAAGTTCTGAATAAATATGTGTCCTGATCATCTTTTCCTGATATTTTCAGAACACTGAACAATAATCTCAGTGCAGTGGTGCTGTACTCACATAACTTTGCAAATATCAATGCTGATTTTCCGGCTTCGTAAACAGAGCCGTCAGAATCATCATTCAACGAGAAACATTCTTCTTTATATGAATCTGAAGCTATAACTGATTCGTACAGAGCTGAGGGACTGTGATTAAAAAAGTCAAACTTTAAAAAAGCCGTCCTGAAGAACTTTTCTTCCATGATTTCAAGACACTTCTGTCCCTGTCCGTTTCTCAGATAATTCTCAACATATCCGGCCGCCTGTGGAAGGAACCTAAGCATATCCGATTTTGATTCTGAAAGGTCATTTAAATATTTAACAAGATTATTTTCATCACTCATAACCTCATCTGTTATTTCTTTATAAGCTGTTTCTCCGAATGTTTTAACAGATGCATAGAACCTGTATTCCTTTTGCATATTAACATAAGTCATAAGTTTTCTGATCTCATTTTTATCATCATAAAATCTGTCAAGTTCTTCCATCTCTCTGTAACTGCACAGTTTTTTTATAAGAATATCAGCGTAATACTTATTCTCAGAGCAGATACATGCAAGTACCTGAATAACATTAAATTTCTCAGCATATTTTCCTACAGCTTCAATAACTTCCTGTTTGCATGAATCAGAATACATGTTTTCTTTTATCAGGTTTGCAGCTATACCGCATGCAATACAATATGAAGCAGGATAGGTGTCTTTTAAAGTGTTTTCTATAAAACCGGCAGTCAGAAGCTGTCGTGCCTCTGCAGAGTAATATTTTAAAAAACCGTTTATTGTATCTTTTTCATAAGTTAAATGATAAACATGTCTCTTGTAATAATCCATTTTGCTTTTCAGGATATACTCCAGAGAAAAACCAAGACGGCTGAGAAGTCCGATATCTTTAGGCTCACAGATAAGACTGTCATTTTTTATTGCTGCTATTGCCCTTAGACAGCGTTTTGCAGTTTCAGAATTATCACCGTCAAGCTCTTTTATAAGCTTCTTATCATAATCGAACCAGTAAGAACCTTCTGACCTGATTTCGCCGAATTTACTGTCATCACCTTTTACATACTCATCTGCGTAACTGCTGTTTATCCTTTTGTCTGAGCACCATTTCTGCCAGACCTCAATGATCTCATTTACTGTCAAAGCAATTCCTCTTTCCCATATAAAATAATGTAGTTTGATTTCCGAAATATATAGTGTATTATAGCATATTCCAGAATAATTTACAATTATTTATATATATTAATTAATTATTCTGTACTTTTTTTAGGTTTGACTATAAAAATATTTAAAGAATTTTAAAATTCTATATGTTTTTTTGTTGCATAAATAATCCATAAGCTGTATACTTACAGTATATTATTAAAGGAGCTGATATAAATGGAAAAGATAAACAAGCACACTCAGGATTTAATGAGTTCACGTTTTTCGAAGGACAGTATCATTGCACTCGCTACTTCTGTGGGTGGTATTCCATATGTGAGAAATGTTGATGCCTACTATGAAAATGGTTCATTTTATACTATCACACACGGATTATCAAACAAGATGAAACAGATCGAAAAAAATAATATCGTCGCAGTAGCAGGAGAATGGTTTACCGGTCATGGAAAAGCTGTGAACCTCGGTTATTTCGGAAAAGAAGAAAATACGGATATCGGTGCCAGTCTGAAAAAAGCTTTCAGTATATGGATAGATAACGGACACAATGATTTTGATGATGTCAATACATGCATTCTGAAAATAGAACTGACCGACGGAGTTCTGATATCTGACGGACAATGGTTTGAGATAGATTTTACGTGATAATAAAACTTTCATTTACATAACCTACTTCTATAAAGAAATAAAAGAGGCTTGAAATAATATTTATTTTAGCTTCCGGAAGTTACTTATAAAGGTATAGCACTGGCAAACTCTGACGTTACAGGATATAGCAATACTGATCTTGCAGATCTTTCAACACTCAAACAATATATTATTCACGAGCCTGTACATCCTGGTCCGGTTTGATCATAAACAAAAGCAAATTTAGCATTTAAAATTCATAAGCAAAAATGAGCCGTACAGCTGGTGTACGGCCCATTTTTTATGTAATAAAAGAATGATGAGAAAGTCAGTTTAAAAATCCATACCAAGATTTTGAGCATCAATAAGTGCTGAGGTATTTTTTACTTCTGAGCATTTTTTTACTCCCGGAACGATCAGCTGTCCCCTGTCGGTCCATTTAAGATATTTTGCAATATTTTTGTACGTAAGGATCATCCCGTCAAACTCTGATCTGTCAGTAGTCTCACCGCATGCAATCAGAAAACACTCCTTAATATTAAGTGGTTTGCCGGCAACGATAAAAGAATACATTTTATCGAGAACGGCTTTTATCTGTGTTGTAAATGTAAACCAGTACATCGGAGATACGATAATCAACGCATCTGCCCACTGAAGCAGAGCTGCTGCTTTATTAAAATCATCATTATATGAACAAGCTGTTGATTTAGAAAAGCAGGTATTACATGCCGCACATCCGGATATTCTGCTTCGCCCTGCCGGGAAAATCTTTACTTCATTACCTGCAATAGAAGCACCTTCAGCAAAAGAGTCTGCAAGCAGGTCACTGTTAGAGTCCACTCGTGGGCTTCCTGTTATAATTAATATTTTTTTGTTCATACACTATGTCCTCCATCTGACTTAAAAAATATATTTATTATCATGTTGCACAAATTAACATTAACGTACATGTTTTATGTTAGTATAATAATAACATATTGTGGACAAAAAATCAACCAGAAACTATTAAATAACACATAATAATTTTTTTCTAGTACCTGGTAAGTAATTTTTTTAATACTATCTCCCTGACTGTCTTTGGTACAATAATATTAATATTTTGCACAAAAAGCGGTTGCCGAATTATAAATTATATGGTATAATCTCTGTAATCAGATTTAAATCCAGATAATATCTAAAACTATAAATAAGATAAATAAAGGAGTTACATTATGAACAATCTACAGGAACTGATAAAACAGTATAATACAGACAAAAGCAAAAGCACCTATGATGAGATAATCAAAGCGTTTATGTCCCAGCAGACACTCTGGGCAGCTTTTTCACCGCCAACAAACAATTATTATATCGGACGTGATGATAAAAAACCATGCATGTATATTTTTTCAGAGAAAAAATATCTCGATATGTTTCAGGGTTTTTTAGTTAAGTATCTGTACTACATAGTCCCGCTCGAAAATACACTTGAACACAGAATGATCATGTTCGGTGACTTATTCAGAAGCGGCATAGAAGTTATAGTTGTTGACAACGGTCAGGAAAACAATATTTCATTAAACTTAACTGATCTTGTACCAGAACCTGATTTTGACGGCATTGCTCAGACAGAACGTCCGCTGCTGAATCCTGACCTGGTTCTGAATGCAAGTATGTTTTTCCAGTGCCTTGCTGCAAAAAAGCCTCAGACAGATATGGAAGAAAAGATGTTTGCCAAGATCTGTACTTCCAGATTTCTTATGCCGGCTGACGAATCAATTCTTAAGTTTGAGACCAGTGAAGACGGAACTAAGAACGTCAATATTGATGAGGAAACAATAAAGAAACTCCCTGTTATCACAAATGTTAATAACCAGGATTATTTTCCGTTCTTCACAGACTGGAATGAACTTCGCAGATATGACAGAGCTAAAAAATTTGCAGGCAATATCGTCAGCTTTTCAGATCTTAAATATTTTGCAGGTCTCAAATCAGGCATTGTAATTAATCCTTTCGGATTTAATTTTATTATCGATAAAAAGATGATCGGAGTTGTAGACACTGTTGGCCACAAGTACTTAGAAGAACATAAGGACATTACTGAAGCCGCTTCAGCTGCTGATGAACAGCCTGAAGAAGAGACTGCAAAGAAACCGGAAGGCAAGAAGCTTTTCGGACTGTTTGGCAAGAAGTAATTTTCCTGAGTTGCTGTGTCTGTCTGATATATCGTGTATATAATATCTTTCCGGATCACTTGTAACTCATTCTGACCTGTACTGCTTATATTCGGGTATAAAGCTGAGTTAAAGCTATTGAGTAAAGGAAGATTTAATGCTAAAGTCAGACTGGTACAGGCATACATTGATAAGGATTATAATAACAAAAGAAGCCGTCCGGATTAACGGGCGGCTTCTTCTTTATCAACGATGTCCTGCACTTCATAAATTAAATCGTTCAGACAGTTAATGTGTACATTTCTCGATAGGATCTCATTCTTCAGATCGATAGAAAGGGATTCAAACTGGTGCCGGAGTCTTGGATTGACATATGATGCCATTGTGATCACCTCTCTGATAGTTTTCCCGGATGAATGCCTGATATTCGAGTGGTATAATTTGAATCTGCGGTCTTCAGGCTGTCTTCTCTTATATATTAACATTTTCAGATAAAACGCATTCATCTTCGATTTTATTATCATCTTATGTCCGTATATTATCAGAATCCAAGCGTTGTATTAAGAGATACAGCTCCCGCACTGTAATACGTGTCAGCTTCATATGCCATGATCTTAAGCTTAATATCTGATCCTGCAGAAGGAACATGAATAAATCTGACCGATTTTACATACTCTCCGGGTCTGATCAAACCGGTTTCACTCAAAATATTATCTTTTCCGTCAGAGATACGAAGCTTCAGCCAGACCGTATTTTCCGCAATGTTTGTAAAATACAAATCAGCACACATATCATTCACATTCACTCTCCCGCAAATATAAGCCGTAAAACTCATGCCATCCTGATATATCTTTGTCCAGCTGTTATCTCGGACATCCGGTATACCGTTCTGCGCGGAGACTTCAAACGGAGGCGGTGTAAATTCAGGCGTTTTCTGCTTTTTGCCGCCAAAAGTCAGTGTGAGGATCATTCCGATAACTGAAAGAACACAGACGACACACATTGTTATAAGTTTATTTTTGCTTTTCATATAATTCCTCGTTTTGAAATAAGTGATACTTTGATACAGGAGTCGATACTCCATTGTGATAAAGGTTTGAGAGTTTTATTACACTCGTATGTATAGTATCCGGCTAATTAAATGTTATGGTAACTGTACCTACACTTGTATAACCCTTAACAGATGGGGGCAGCGAACCAGAAGGGGTGAATGTAACTACATATTCAGAAGCGGCAGTATCCTCATCAGCAACCGGCAGCGAGAGCTTGTTTTCAGAAAATGCCAGGCTATCGGAAGTAAATGAACCTGAAACAGTGCTGTAGCCATCTTTATTTGTGAATGCAAAAGCAGCATCGACGGCAAGACTGGAATTATTTATTGCAGTAATGGTATTTGAATTGTCTTTGACTGTCCATTCCGGACTGCCTGCCTCCCACTTATGAGAGGATGCGTTCCATGCTTCGTGTGCTTCGTAGTCGAACTGCATTGCACCCCAGGTGAGATCTATGCTGTAGGTAGGACTGTGAGTGCCTGTGCTATAAGCAGCGTATACAGGCGACTGCCCTGATGACAGGTCACTCTTTAAAACAGAAGGAACAGCCGTAAGATGAACAGTCGCTTCTTTTTGAATATTGTAATCCTGAAGCGTCCTGCCGTCCACAAGTATTTTTCCTGCGAACATAAGCCTCTGATGTGTTACCGGTATTCCTTTTTCAACCATTATTTTTCGTTTTACGTCCTCAATCGTGTCTGCGTTTTCCACCTCAAGGGTAACGGTCTCATTGTCCTGCGTTTTTACGAAAATATCCATGGCAAAAGCCTGTGTGGACATTGAAGAGACCAGCATCACACAAATAACGATACTGATTATTAATCTCTTATACTTCATATCAAATCTCCTTAATTTTCATAAATATGGCAGTTAGTGCACAAGTGGCACTGCTTCTGATCTTATTCCTGCGGTTCAGAAAGAGTAATCGTTATTGTTCCCACATTAGTATAGTTTTCCACCGATGACGGTATAGAACCTGATGGCATAAAGGTAACGATATGTTCAGTCGCAGCTGTATCCTCAGCGGCAATTTCCATTGAAAGCTTGTTTGCAGTAAACTCCTGACTAGTGCAGGCAAACGAACCGGATACTGTGTTGTATTCATCTTTGTTAGCAAATGAAAAGACCGCATCCACGGCAACGCTGGAATTGTTTTTAACAGTAACCGTATTTGAATCATTTTTAACCGACCAGGCCGGATCGTTCGGCTCCCATTTGTGAGATTGCGTGTTCCATGCTTCGTTTACGTTGTAATCGAACTGCATCGCACCCCACGTAATGTCTAAGCTGTATGTGGCAGTGTGATCGCCCGGCACGTATTGCGCATTGACATCACCGTTTACTGATGTAAGCTCAGTCTGCGTCGCCGCGAAAGCGGAAATTTTTCCGGTTGATAGAACCATTGCTGCTGTAAGAACGAGTGAAACGATCTTTTTCATAATTGTTTACCTTCTTTCATATTCTGTATTTTTCAGGAGTACCGGTTGTCCGTTATCGCTCCTGCCGGGAAACAAAGTTTATTATGCCGTTACATTGACTGAGACAGGGATTTCTGTATTAACCATTGCCTTTTCACCGCTTTGCTGATTGTAATACAGAACGACGAATTTACCTTCATATCCTCCCTCCACAAGCAGATTTTCTGTGTCCTCCAGAAGATCAAGTCTTGTTACCTGGTTCCTGGGAGTCAATCTTCCGGATTGAATCACAACTGTGTCTTTTATCACGAGCTGCAGAACTATATCCTGCGTAGATTTTGATGGGTTGGCAAACATCAGAGCAGCCTTCTTATCTGAAAGGTCTATGGTAACTTCTTTGGAATAAGTAAGGGATACCGCTCCCCCGCCAGATGGTGAATCCATTTTGGATGTGTCATCGTCTTCAATTGGGATTGCGTTGGTTTCGATCTCATGTGGTGCGTAATCCGGTGCCAGTATCGTTGGCTTCTCCCGGAAGAACAGCACCCAGATACTTACGCCGATCGAGGCAAGTGTAATAATAATAAGGATAATTATAAGAATTTTCGTTGTACAACGCTTTTCCTTTTGTGAATCATTCATCTTCCTGTTTCACCCTCTTTTACTTTTCCTTTATGCAATAAATACATTTTCCAAATCATTCCCATCTGGGATCTCATTAAAAACCGTTTGATGTCCGAGATGTCCTTTTGAGCAAGAGCCATGAATTCATCCTCCACCTTAGCCATGCAGTAAGTCGTGGATTCTATAATAAGCTCGTCAATATTATTGAAGTATGCATACAGATTTTCAGATGTCATCCCGCAGGCCGGGGCCAGTGTTTTGATGCCAGTGGTACCAAGCCCATTTTCACAATAACATTCGAAGCAATTTACCATAATTCTTATTTTATTTTTCTTATATTGTTCAGGTGAACGCATTAAATCACCTCAATATATTTATCGTTTAGTTAATTATATATTATAATGTAAACTATTTCAATAGTTTTTTATATATTTTTGGGCATTATATCAGAAAAATGCCATAACAACAATAATCTGCTTAGAAACAGGCTTTTCACGAACATTGTTAATCAGAGTGTTATACTGAAAAAAAACAATCGCTTAATATCTGATAAAGTTAAAGGTATCAAATATTCAGTCAGGTGATATGACAGCTTGTCTTCTGTAATTATCAAAATGGATTAATTTTTGATAATTGCTTGAGATAAGCCGCAAATGGCAGTAAAAAAACACCTTGAACTTTATGTTGACGGTGTTTGGTCTGGCTGAACAAGCAGGGAATGAACTTACGGTCTGCGAGTTCTTTAACGGACGAGAAATAAGCCAGAAAGATGAAAGATTTGAAGCTAATTACTGCAGCGCAAATGCAGCAAGTGGGACACCTACAGTGAGGGCCATATATCAGGGATTAACGGTAATTGTGATGTTGATCACTGCTTCATCGATTTTCCGGTAAATGATGCTTCAAAAAACAAAACCATTCTGTTTAAATTAAAAAACAAATACTTGTACCACATCCTCCAATTTGTCCTTTTTCAATACAATCATCAGGAACATCATGTGACTTTTCTTCGTTTATTTTTTTTATTTCATCTAAACCATAAAATCAGCTGTTGTCCATTGAATATCTGTTCCATTTTAATAATTCAGCCATTGTTTTCAAGGATCAGAAAGATCAATATTTTTTCTATAATTCTTCAAACAAAACAAACTCAAAGCCCATACTCTGAGCATATTTCTGAGCAGTAGAATTGCTGTGACCTGTTATACACAGATTTTTGACTGTACTGATAAGTGGATTTAAACTACCCGGATCTTTTCCAAATGAATATTCTTCAATTACAGTATCCTTTCCTTCTATTGTTACAGAAAAAAGAAAGGGACAGTCAGCAAAAGCATATTTACCTACTGATAACACACTATCAGGTATAATTACTGAAATTATTTTAATACATCTCTGAAAAGAATAAGCGCCGATAGATTTAACGCTGTGTGGTATACTGATCTTTTTTAGCTCACGACATCCTGAAAATGCTCTGTAACCTATGGCTGTAACACTTTTAGGTATAGTTACATATGCAAGACTCTGACAACCTTCAAATAAGCTTCTTTCGATAGATTTCAAACTGTCAGGCATATTAACATATATAAGACTTTTACATTCATAGAACGCACTGCTGCCAATAGATTTTACATTCGCAGACATAGTAAGCAATTTCATTTTCCTGCATCTGTAAAATGAACTGTCTCCAATCGTAATAACACTGTCAGGTATAACGAACGACTCTATGCTGCTGCAGTTTTGAAAGGCAGAGGCACCGATATTAGTAACACTGTCAGGAATAATAACCGATGTAAGATTAGTACAATCCTGAAATGCATTATCTTCAATTGTTTTAATACCGTCAGGAATTATGTATTCTTTTTCATTTCTGTTTATAGGATAACGAATTATATGCTCTATATTTTTATCAAATAATACGCCATCCGAACTTGAATAATTCTCATTATTATCTGATACAATAATGTTTCTAAGAGACATGCACCATCCAAAACAATCCTTACCTATAGTGCATACTTCTGATGGAATATAGATTTTAGTTAAACTTATGCATCCTGAAAATGCTGCATCACCTATATAGGTTACACTATCAGGTAATACCACTGACATCATGCAGTTGCATGTACCGAATGCCCCATTACCAATAGCAACAACAGTATCCGGAATACTGATTTCTTTAAGTCCACTGCAGCAGCTGAATGCCTCTTCTTCAATATATTTTAATCCCGGCATTAGAATTATCGATGTTAAACTGTAGCACTCGTAAAATGCACGTCTTCCAACAGAAACAACACCTTCAGGAATGATGTACTCTGATTCACGATTTTGGTTTGGATAACTAATCAGCACACTCTCGTCTTTGCTGAACAGTACTCCCTCAATATCGAGGTAGCTTTCATTTTCTTCGTTTACTGAAAACTTTTTAAGACCTATGCAGTGCGTAAAAGCTGTAATATCAACCGAACTCACAGTTGACGGCAAATAAATTTCAGACAGGTTCTTACAATCAGAAAATGCATTTTCTTTAATTGATACAAGTTTTTCAGGGATCTCTACATTTGAAAGACAGCTGCAGTTTTTAAAAAGAGAACTGTTTATCACTGTAAGATTAATGGGCAGTTTTATTGTCACAAGTTTTATGCAGTCCATAAAAGCCTCATCACCGATCGATTTTATTGTGTCCGGAAGATACAGTGATGTAATATAGTCGCAGTTGCAAAATGCTCTGTCTCCTATAGAAGTGATGCTGTCAGGAACAACTACTTTTTCTAAGTGATGATTATTGCTGAATGCTTCATCTCCGATATATTTAACAGGATAACCTTCTATCTGCTCTGGAATTTCAAATTCAGGTTCACATACATAGCAGCCGGTCAGTGTTGCTTCACTATCAGCTATTGAATATTCAACATGATCCAAGATCAAATTTTTCATTTTGTATTCCCCTTCTGATTATTATTCTTTACACTGTAAAAATTACATATACGATTGTCAGCTACGTGAATACCGATGCTTTTTCTCAGATAATAAACTACTTGTTGATTCTATAGATATAGTTTTCGTTCCATGAAACAAATCCTGTATTATAACAGTATCCTCATTGCAGTAGATTCTGCCTGGAATTCTGGATAAAACAAACGGAACACACAAGAACAATAGCGGAAACAAAAATACAGGTTTCTGTATAAATAAAAATATAAAAAAGGATAGTATTGCGACAGTAATACAACCATAATTAATGATTTTTGGAATTGTTGCTTTATATTCATCTTGTTAAATATTTTCGTTCATTTATAGTCTCCTGTAATTAAAATATCTTTTTTAATCTTTCCTCAAATTATACCATATGCATTTACCAGTTTCAACTATAAAAGAGCGTTTCTTATAGAAAAAAGAACAAAAGGGAAACTACTGAATTAAAACATATAATGCATCAGACTCAAACAACTTAATATAATCAGGAAACACCTATCGATAACACGTTGGCATGTTATGGATAGGTGCTTTTGATAATTACCTGATAATCTATACTCAAGTGCTATACTATAAATTGAGTCGGCATTCATCAAAAATACCGATAAAAAATGATTTCAGTGCTGATTTACTACACATTATACTGTTAGCTGATATTAATGAGGTTCAGTATGCCGATGGAAAGCTGTATTGAATTCCTACATATAAAATAACATGTATACAAGTCAAAACTGTCGTTTTTCTATTCCCAGAAGTCTTTTAACTCCTGCAATATTTCTCTTGATGGTGTCAGCGTTGCTTCAATAATAGTTTTTCCTGTTTTGTTCAGATAGTGCTTTATCATCTGATAACCGCAGGCATAGCCTGCGCAGTATGGCAACCCAACAGGATAGTAATTTTGCGCTTTTGCTATCTCATCACCGTAAAGATAAGCAGTAAGATTATCAAGTCCCTGTACATCAAGTCCATCTTGAATAATCGGCTTGATGTATTCATTCAGCGTATGCAAATCGGTTTTGCTTACCCACGGACCGGCATTTTCTTCGCCATACAGATATGTTGCAAAATTTTCAGCTAAGCCCTCGCTTACCATCATTTCAGCCAAGGTAATATCATCATGCCATTTTTCAAACTGAAAACGAACATTGTGGTTTGTTTCATGTGCAAGAGCAACAGGAAGTCGTGCCATTGTATAGTCTGATGGTGTTAGCGATGCAAATATATACCCCGGTATGCCACCATCTCCACAGTAACCGTCACTTAGTTTTATGTATGGACTTTCGGGGTTAGCCAAAAGTACAGTGAAAAGGTAATCACTGGTTGGTAAATCGACCCCACTGTCAGTGAAACATTTCAATGACCTTTCAATAGAACTCTGGCATTGTTTCCAGAAATCATCTTCCGAAAGTCGTATAACGTTTTCTCTCTGGCTTTCGTCTACTTTAACTGGTTCCATATAGCCCAACATACTACTTGCCATTATAACATCATAACAATTTTTAGTTGGGGATTTCAGTGGAATATGATAGCAGGCCCATTTCCCCTCAAAGGGCTGCATAAGTTCGTATCGGTAAATATCGTTTCTTTTTTCCTCAGGTGCATCAATCATTTTTGTGTATACCTTGTAAGAACGAATTGGTTTTATATTCATTTTATGCATCCTCCATATTTATTTGATATCTCTATTTTACTCTATGACGTAACGTTAGAGTCAATAGGTTTAATAGAGTATTTAATAAAAAATATGTAAGGATATAAGCCAACAATTTTCATAAATTAAAAAAAGGAAAAACCACGTAAACGTCTTATTTACGTGGTTTCTGTTTGGTTACAGGAGCAGAATCTGAATCTACGACCTTCGTATTTTGAGATTACAACATTAAAGAGTATTTTTTTGGTAATAGCCTTTAATGCAACAAGGAGTCATAAGTGCTACAGTTATTTTACTTGTAATATTTAGAAATTTATTTATTATTTTCTGACAAATAAATAAAAGCAAATACCGCAAACAGCCTCGCAATAATCCATATATGCTTTACTTTTGGATAAACGGCTGATTTTTTCTTCAAATTCAAGCTCTGAGTCGTTCATTTATTATTGTACTCGTTAATAACTTAGCGGTAAGTAAACTCAAGTCAATATTCTTTTGCACTTTGGGATTATTATACTATATATTTCTATTGTGTGCAATAAAATGCTCTGCGTTGTGCAGTATACTCTTTACTATCTGCCTGACTTTCCTCGGAGAAGCAGGTTTTCTTTACGAACATAAACAAATAAATCTGCAAAAATTCCAGATTATAATCTCTCCGTAACTTTAACATTAGATGACACAATGTCATTAGATACGCCTATGTCGTATAGAAAAATATGTCAGGCAGTAATATTTTCAACGGTTTAAGCATTGATAGTATTGACAACGCAGATTCAGGCATCTAACCCTGCAAATAAAAATATGAAAGGTTGATTTATTTTGAGAAACAAAGGTATTGACGTAAGCAACCATCAGGGTGATATTAATTGGTCAGAAGTTAAAGTTGATTATGCAATCATCAAAGCGGGCTATGGACGAGAAATAAGCCAGAAAGATGAAAGATTTGAAGCTAATTACAGAGGCGCAAAAGCAGCAAATATTCCTGTAGGCGCATATTGGTACTCTTACGCAACAACTCCTGCAGAAGCAATCACAGAAGCTAATGTATGTATCGAAGTACTTAAAGGCAAAACTTTTGAGTATCCGATTTATTTCGATATCGAAGAGAATCGCCAGTTTGCAACAGGCACGGCTAACTGCAGCGAAATGGTTATGGCATTCTGCAAAACTCTGGAAGCAGCAGGATATTTTGCAGGTATCTATTCCAGCAAGTCTCAGCTTGATTCTTACCTTACTAAAGACGTGAGAAAGCGTTATACAGTGTGGGTTGCTCAGTATAACCGCGAGTGTACATATTCCCTCCCCTATGGGATGTGGCAGTATGCAGTTGTAGGCAGCAAGTGGGACACCTACGGTGAGGGTCATATATCAGGTATTAACGGCAATTGTGATGTTGATTACTGCTTCATCGATTTTCCGGACATAATCAGGAAATCAGGCCTTAATGGTTTTCCTAAAGTTACAGCAGCTTCAAAGGCAGAAACAGAGCATGCTCCGGCAGCACAGCCAGATGTAAACCAGCCATAATCAATGGTAAAAAATACATACCATATAAATACTTCAAAGGCGCGCGAGGTATTAATTCCGTCATTGCCCTCGACGATCAATTTTTCCTGCAACCGGACTTCATTTAAAGTCTGTGCACCATACATGGATAGATTATTTTCTATAAAAATCCGCATAAGCAAATTGAAAAACACCTTCTGTTCTGGTTTTTATTCTACAACAGAAGGTGTTTTATTTGTTAGCGTCTTATGTATTGTAAATACATAAAAGCTATAATATTCATTTGATTATTCCCATCGAGCGAGCAGCCATAAGCCATTGCGGAAATTCATCAAGGAGCTGGTTGTAGAGAGTTTCCGGAGATTTGGTTTCAAAGTCATCACATGAGAAGAAATCAGCATTGTCAACTACCTTTGGCATATCATCAAGACGTTCAAGAACACCGTATGACGAGCCTTTCAGGCCAATAAATTTCCAGAAAATCGGAAAATTTGATGATTCAACTACAAGATTCTCTATTTTTCTTGCCTGGCTTACTCCGCCATCAGTAATGAAAATAACATATGCCGGTATGTCACTGTTTTTAAATTCATCAATTACCTCACGCATTACTACTGGTTCATTATTGCACCCGCCTGTATATTTCTGAACTTCTTTCCAGTTGTCAGTGGCAAACATGAAGTTATCTATGTTTAATGCATTCTGACGCTGACATTTTGTTCCGTAGTACCAGAATTCAAGACTTCCGTCATTATCAAACTGAATTGCAAGAGGAATAATACGATTTATTACCTGCTGAACAACACATTCATTTTCTTCCGGTCCGGATGAACCTAATAAACCGGAACGTTTTTTCTGAACTTTATATATATGATTCATTGAACCCGAAATATCCATTACAAGAGCAACTCTTGCTGTAACATTTTCAAGGTTATGTTTTTTCAGTGAAATACTGAGCGGTTTTGCAAGACTGATAAGTGCAGGTGCTTTCTCCAGCTTCTTTTCAAGAGAAATTTTTGCAGGTGGTGCAGCGGTAACTGGTACGACAGGTGAACCTGCTCCTGAATCAGCATCATCGGCACATTCACCACCGTAAAAAAGAAGCAGATCGCGTAATCCACCGTTAAATCCGCTTGCAACGCACTGAATTCGCCAAACGCCGTCTCTGCAATATATTTCGGCACATGTGAGGGCTTTTTCATCCGAAAAATCTTTTCCGGTAAATGATGCTTCAAGAAGAACAACACCATTCTGTTTTATCAAAAGATTAAATGAAGCTATGTTACCCATCCTTGTTTCATTTTCAGAACTTGCGGTAAAAGCGAGCTTGTAAACATCGGAAGGTATTTTCCCCGGTATAATTGTGAATGAACTGTCACCTGACTGCTTTATTGCCCCATTGGCAGCCGATGAATTGTTGTAAAACACCATGTATTCATCTGCTACAAGTTTATTGTTAATGTCAACTCCAAAACAGCAGCAGTTATATGTATCCGATCCCACTATTTTTGTTTCGATTTCAATTTCACTGTTTAAGTCGCAGTAATCTTCAAGCTTACAACGAAAGCCTCTTTTTATAATCATTTTCCTGCCCCTTTTTTTATTTATTATTATGAAATAGATTATAACATTTTTTCAAAAATTGTTCAATCAAAATAATTAATAAAATCAGGACTTTACAGTTAAATTAAACAAATAATGACTTTAATAATAAAAATGAGGGATAAGATGATGAAACAAATCCTGTAAAAAAATAATATGAATTTGATCATCTCACAGCTCTGATTCATAAACAATATTTTAAAAACAAAAAAAAATTATGTACAAGATACCCTGGCAGCTTTCGGTGACATAAAAATTTTTTTCAGCACTAGGAAATCCTTTTTTCAGAATACTGTGAAGTACCGAGGCCATTTTATGACTAAAATTTACTTTTGCATTAACGGGCTGCCTTCAATACTTAATATCAGAAACAATTTCTTCAAACCGCACTTCAGAATCAGCAGGCTTTTTTGTTCGGATGCTTTCAGGTTCAGGCTCATAGTAAAAAAAATAACCACCTGAATTACTTCAAGTGGTTATTACGTTTTGGTTGCGGGAGCAGGATTTGAACCTACGACCTTCGGGTTATGAGAAATTGGGTTGATGATTTATTACGGTTTATACAGAATTATGCAG
Organism: Oscillospiraceae bacterium; assembly: GCA_030539275.1. GTDB lineage: Bacteria > Bacillota > Clostridia > Oscillospirales > Ruminococcaceae > HUN007. Next base: position 194,922 of record JAUNSK010000002.1, read on the forward strand.
TGTTATAGATTGCGTAAATGTGTAACTTCAAGCCTTATTTCAATAAAAGCAAATTGAAATGTAAATGTATTTTTGTTATAAATTTTGTTATAAATTATTATTAGCTGCCTATTGTAATAATTAATTATTATATTCTGTCAAGCAATTCACTTGGCTTGAGTGCAAGTACCTTGCTTTCTTTAAAGTCACGAATATTTCGTGTGATGATATAGTCAGCTTTGATACGATTGGCACATGACATCTGCACAGCATCCTCGAAATCAGACAGATACATATCACCTGCGTTTTTAAGGTCGGAGGTTTTCAGATCCATGACTTCAAATATTAGCATAATTTGTGAAATGAGTTCCTGGGTTTTCTGTGGTGTCAATTCCTTACGGAGAATATATACGATATTTGGTATAGACAGAGCAGATATATAGCCTTGAATTTTCTTCAACTCACAGTATTTCCATACCTTTGATGAAGCTTCAACAAAATCAGCCCGGTCACACAGAACGTCTAAAATTACATTTGTGTCAATTAATACTTTCACGGGATTCTATCCTTTCCTGACGCATTTCTTTGTCGTTATAGTCTTTTTTTAATACACCCGTCAGAGAATCTGTCAGGAATGAGACACTTGCTTCATGAGAAATAAGTCTTGCAACTTCCTTACCGTTTTTCATAATAAGGATTTCATCGCCTGATTGTACAGCTTGCAAATATTGTCCAAAGTTATTTTGAATATCAGTAGCACTTACTGTCAGCATATAAAACACCTCCAATACTGTTTTAGCTAACTTTAGCATACTCTATTTTAGCTAATCTGTCAATAGTATATGCAAAAACATAAAAAATATTTTCTGACAACATTAAATGTATTATTCTTTAGATTTGTGCCAAACACACATCTTTGAAATTAATAAAATAGGTCATCTGGCAAAACAAAATCATTCTGAGTTGATAATGCAAATATATTTTTTATAACATAAAAAAAGAGGTTTGATATTTCTATCAAACCTCAGTTTTATTTGGTTGCGGGAGCAGGATTTGAACCTACGACCTTCGGGTTATGAGCTTAAAACATTAAAGAGTATTTTTCTGGTAATAATCTATCTCCAACGAGGACTCAAAAGCACCCAAATTATATCACTTGTAATATTTAGGAATATATTAAATTATATCCTAACAAATAAAGAAAAGCAATATAATGTAATTAATTAATTTTTAGCTGTTTAATAGGTTATACATTATTTACAAAAAATATTGTATAATTTGTTTATCAATATATTGCTAAAATGATTAATTTTAGCCTTCTTTTTTGTTATAATGGTAATATAACCATTATTATTCTTACCATTATTTTTTAAAGGAGGATTTTGTATGTCTAAAAATTTAACACTTCAAAATTGGCTTTACGACTGGTTTGAACTATATGCAAAACCCAACATTAAGCCATCAACAGCAGTAAGCTATGAATGCTACATTCGTCTACACATCGTTCCAAGCATTGGATCAGTACAACTTAACAAAGTTAACGCAAACATTTTACAGGCATTTTTTAATAGCAAAAAAGAACATCTGTCTCCTAAAACAATGTCGAACATCAGAATGATGCTTCACAGAGCTTTTAAAATAGCTTATCAAAATGAACTTATTAAAAGAAATTATGTAGAGTATGTTATTCTTCCACCTGTTAAAAGAAAAGAGATGCGTGTTCTAACAGTTACTGAACAAGAAAAGCTTTTGCATGAATTAAAAAATACCGAAGTGCCGTTTGCCTTCGGTATTTTTTTATGCTTATCCACAGGTATACGTGTTGGTGAACTTTGTGCATTGAAATGGAGTAACGTTGACTTCGAAAACAAAGAAATGTACATTGAAAAAACACTGCAGAGAATTAGAAATATTGATGGCTCAGATAGTCATAAAACTAAAATAATTGTTGGTGATCCTAAAACTGACACGTCACTTAGAAGGATACCTCTTCCGGAAATGATCATTGATGAATTAATGGATTATAAAGAAAAGCAGGAAATATTATATGGCTCTGAAATTATCAAACCACCTCAGTATATCATCACACATAAACTTAACACACCTGTTGAACCACGTACGCTGCAAGAAACTTTCAAAAGACTGATTGATCATGCTGGAATACAAAAAGCAAATTATCATTCATTACGTCACACTTTTGCTACAAGAGCTCTTGAAGCTGGTGTTGATTTTAAAACTCTGAGTGTACTGCTCGGTCATTCTGATATCAAGACTACACTGAACAGATATGCACACGTTATGGACAAGCAAAAAAGAAATGCTATGGAAGACATTGTATCACTTATAAAATAAGGAGGTCTAAGTATGAAGACAATTGCAATTTTCAATAACAAAGGCGGTGTAGCTAAAACAACGACAGTAATTAATGTCGCATACACATTGTCAAATACAATGGAAAAAAAGATATTGATAATTGACTGTGATGGTCAGCAAAACGCATCAAGATTTTTTTCTGATAATATCAGCAGATTAGGAATAGAGCATTCCATTATTACATCTGCTGCTTCTCCGGTACATTCCCTTTCGCATACAAGATACAAAAATATTGATATTCTGACATCTACTTCTGATATGAATGAATGTGCTTCTTTTTTTAATGAACTCAGAGCCGAAGAAAAGAATTACAATATGACAAAAATAAAAAATTATCTGAAATACAGCGATTATGATTATGTATTTCTTGATATGCCGCCGACTCTTAACTGCATTACCGAACAGCTGTTAAGTATATCAGATGGAGTTATTGTACCGGTTGAACTTGGTACATTTGCTATACAAGGCATTGCAAAAGTTACAGAAACGATAAATAAAGTCAATGCATCTTTCATAGGATGTTTTATTTCAAAATTTGATGTTCATAACAGAGCAGACAATGAATTAAAACAGCTTCTAAGCAGCACACTTGGCAATAAAATATTCGATACAGTTATCCCCTACAGCAATATAATTCGAAACAGTATAAACTACAGATTAACTGCTTTTGAATATATGCACTGGCTTAGTCCAACAAAGAAATATATAGATCTTACAAAAGAAATCATAAGAAAGGTAGGCTGATATTATGGCTAGAAAACTTAACTTTGACTCATCAATAGCAATGGATATAAAATCAGCTGCAGATGATTCATTCAAGGATAATATCAAAATGGTCGACGCTGATAAAATTAAGCCGAGCATTGAAAATTTTTATTCTCTGGATGACATTGATATTCTTGCTGATGACATCGAACGCCAGGGACTTAAACATAACCTGGTTGTATATGAAGATGAAAAAGACAATGGTACTTATTTCATAAAAAGTGGACATCGCAGATATGCAGCCATTTGTCAGCTTATTTCTCAAGAGAGATATAATTCAAAATATATCCCTTGCCTTGTTGACGGAAAAAAGACAAAGTCTGAATGTATGTATGATCTCATTATGCTTAATGCAACATCCAGAGTAATAAGCGACTCTGAGTTATACAAACAATATGAAATTCTGAAAGATGTTCTTGATGAACTGAAGTCTGAAGGCAAAAAAGTTAAAGGAAGACTAAGAGAAATAGTTGCTGCAGGCCTGAGTGTTTCACCAGCTCAGGTAGGTAAAATTGAAAATATAAAACACAATGGTGTAGATGAAGTAAAAAAAGCTGTTGAAACCGGAGATATGTCTATTGCAACAGCAGATAAATTAGCAAAACTTCCTGCTCAACAGCAAAAATCAATATTATCTGAAAAACCAGTATCAAAAATTAAGTCTAATGATGCAGCTAAGAGTAATTCTGATCATATTAAATCAAATGAAAAATCAGCAAAACATGAAATAAATAATAGCAGAGTTAAAGCTGAACCTAAAAATAATAATTCTATTTCTGGTACCAAAAATACAAATGTTGATATTACAGTTTCAGATTTTCAGGATTCACAAATACAGAAAAACTCAATTGCTGCAAATACTGTGCATGATTATAATGATGACGATAATATATCAAACAAAATACACGATATTATCATTACCACAAATGTAAATGCTGATGAGAATATACAGAATACTAAACAAAATAATTTCGTAGATGATGTTGATGACACAGATGTTATTGATAAATATCGCAAGAAATTAGAAAACATAAGAAATGAATTTGATTCTTTAGTTAGTGCTGCAAAAGATAACTTTGATTTCTTATGTGCTATTGAAAGTATGCAGAAGAAACTTGACATAATCATAAAGGAGTTACATAATGGCGAGAATAACAATTGATCAGAGGATAGAAAAAACAGAAGAAGCTATAGTACGTGAAGAATTATTGATTGAGGACAGCAAGACAAAAATCAAGAATCTGAAAACAGAGCTGAAAAAACTTAAAAGCGAAAAAGAACGTGAATTTGCAAACGAAGTACTGAAGCTGATAAAGCAAAAAGGAATTAACTGTGATAAATTTCTATCTGATCTTAAAATCGAAGATGATTTAATGAAAACTGAAACAACATGTATTGATACAAACAAAAAGGACGCAGGTATAACTTATTCATCAGAAGATTCATTAAATGAAAGTACAGAGAATTAATACAAATCTTTATTCCCTATTGAATTAAAATGAGCACAGCGATTTGAAATGATGCTGCACATCATTGATTTGGGGTATTAGGGGTACACTCCCCTAACCAGCGAATAAGTACGGACGTGTCCGTACTTATTCTATGCTGGCCACACTGTGATTTTCAAAGAAAATCAAGAAGTGATTTTTCGAGAGAAATACTAATAATGATTTATTCAAACCAGGAGGTAATGCTATTTGGCAAGAATTAAAACTGAACGCTTTGAAATACGGCTTACTCCATTAGAGAAAGAGAAACTGCTTAATAAAGCGACGCAGGCCAGAATGAATATGGCTCAGTACATACTGGCACTTTCTGAGCAAAAGAAAATCATTGTAATAAAAGAACTGCCTATGCTGATAAAACAGATTATTAAAATCGGAACCAATGTTAATCAGATTGCTATGGTCGCCAACACGAATAAATCTGTATCGATCAAACAGATAGAACTGATCAATGTACAGCTGACAAATATTCAGGAATTGCTTGGTACAATAGTTGATGCAGTCAGCAACTCTGAAGACGAGATTGAAGTATAATGGCATACATAGGTCAGGTATCAATCAGAGATACATCTCATATGCAAAACGCAATAGATTATGTCAGCCGCGAAGATAAAGCTTTGCCTTTAAAAACTTTCAAAGAGGAACTTGAAAAACGTATAGATCACATGCAGAATATCGACTCTTCAATTGGGGAAAGAGCTACATACATTAATTGCAATCCGCAGAATACTTCAAAAGAATTCGAGTTGATCCGCAAAGCATTTAATAAGAATAAAGGAGTAATTGCACATCACTACTTTCAATCATTTCAAAAGGATGACGACATTACTCCTGAGCAAGCACATGATATAGGAATTCAGTTAGCAAAAAAAATGTTTCAGAACTATCAGGTTGTTATCGCGACACACATTGATAAAGAACACATACATAATCACTTTATAGTAAACTCATGCAATATACAAACTGGTCAAAAGTGGTACAGCAATAAAAAGTCACTCTCCGACATAAGAAATGAAAGTGACAAGTTATGTTTACAGAATGGATTTGGAGTAATTGAAAAAGAATCTAAATACAAAAGTATTGATAAAACAACTTATCAGCTCGGATTAAAATGCAAGTCATGGAAGATAAACCTTGTACATGATCTTGATCAGGCAGTACTAAAATGTAAGTCAAAAGAAGAATTTATTAGTTACTTAAAAGAACATGATTATACTGTCAGGTATAAAGATATTCATATTACGATTAAAAAAAATGGAGAGAAAAAAGGAATAAGAGTTAATACGCTTGCTAGACAATTTGGAGACAAATATACAAAAGAAAATCTAGAAAAGAAAATGGGTTTTTACATTTCACCTGCTATTAATCAAGAAAAGACTTATCCACAAACATATCAATCAAAATCAGTCAAAAGCAACTGGGAGTATTATGAGCAAAGGACATTCAGACAAAGAAACTATTATAAATCGGATATGAATCATGTAATAAGAAATGAACGATCAGAATCTCTGGTGAGATCAGCTGAACGTTCTTTATTTTACTCTAAAAATGTTTTTGAATTAATAATAAAGGCCATTATTTTAGCTATCGCTTACACAGGGCAGTCGAGCAAAAAACAGAAAACTAAAAAATATAATGTGATAAATCATTCTATAAATGAACATGCAGTTCACTATAATAACTTTGGAAATATTGATTACAGAAAGCTTACTGAAAGTTCCGGAGATAATTTCTCAATAAAAGTAAATGCGGCTTATCTTCTTAAATTAGCAAATCAGCCATTATTTCATTACGCAGTTATAGATCAGAAAACTGGCACAGCAACAATAACAGTTAAAGCAAAAGATAAAGATTTTCTTTCAAAACTTCTGAACATAAATATAAAACAAGAGGAGTTAGATAATCAGAATGAGAAGATTTCAAACAAAGTATTATATGACAAAATAAAGAAGACTGCAAAACTGAATAATGAAAATATTCAGTATCTGGTAATTACAGAAACTCAACTTAAGATATTAAAAGAAAACTATATTCCTATAGCTTATTTTAAGAAAAGCAGTAAATTTAATATAGCTTTTCTGCCTGATAAAAGTCAGGTGATAAAAAAACTATTATTTAGTACTTGTGTAAATAAAGAAAATGATGTTCAAAAAAATATACATATGTATAACAGTCTTAAACAAAAGGCAACACAGAAAGGAGTAAAATTAAAATATCGTGCTAAGATTACAAAACAGCAATTGAAAATGTTGTCTGAAAGTAACATTGAATTCGCATATTTTATTAACAGTGAAGATAATTCACTATATAATATTGCATTTGATGAAGACAGTTCTCTTCAGATTAACAGCATACTAAAACAAAAGAATATAAGCAATAGTAATTTGAAATGATAGGAGAAAATTTTATGGTGACTTATAATACTTTAGATGAATGCGGAAACATAGTTCAAAAGATCAAACCGGTTACATACAAACATTCATGTTTTTTGCTTCCGGACGGATACAATTATTGTGCAGTCGATAATGGCAACAGAATTACCCTGCCATTCTTTATGACTGATTCTACTATGAAGGATTACGATGTATATCTTAAAGAAAATGAAAAAACAAAAATATATATTGACTTCCATAAGAAGACAAAAGAACATGAGAAGTTCGACGGCAGAGTTTGGCTGCCAAAAGTGATCGCAAGGCGTTTCAGATTACAATTTCTTGACTTACTAAAAATTGAACCAACTGCTTCCGGATTTATTCTTACTTATACTGGCAAAAATCTTGATGATTATGAATTTGAAGAAGGTGGACCATTTGAACACAAAGAATAAGCTGAGACCCGGAAAGAATAAAAGCATAATAATATATGCATCAATTATTTCAGGTCTTATTCTGCTGTCAGCAGGCATGTTCATAGCCTACATGTATATTAATTATGAAAATTCATTATCTGAAAATCAGCAGTTCATTTATCAGATCATGAATTTTTTTTCATATCTGACAGACAATCCGTCACCCACAGTTGCTGTAACACCTACAGTTATAGCAACGGCACTGAAATATCAGGTAACTAAACTTTGGTGGATGTACATAATTGCAGCGCTCATAATATTTATGTCTACAACCAATACAAAAGATGAATACAAAGGCATGGAACATGGATCTGCATCCTGGTCAGATAAGTATGCAGAAAAATTATTTAAAGATCCAACCGGCATACCGGTTGCACTAGATACATACATAACAGTTGCAAATCCCAAAAAGAAATATTACAGTTCACATAATCTTAATGAAGTTGTAATTGGCGGCTCTGGTGCCGGCAAGTCATTCAGAAAAATAAAACCCGATATTATGCAGATGTTCGGAAGTTACGTTGTTACTGATCCAAAGGGAGAGTTATATCGAGATACTGCAAAGTTTCTATCAGAAAACGGGTACAAGATAAGAGTTCTTAATCTGATCAATATCAACTTCTCTAATTCCTACAATCCTTTTTCATATATGTCTGAGGAACAGGATGTATTGAATGTTGCAGATCTATTTATGAAGAATTCAGCCGGTGAAGGAGAAAAAGAAGACTTCTGGACAGGTGCAGCACAGGACATGCTTGTTGCAATTATGGTTTATTTGTGGAAGACGCCGTACGAACTTAAAACCTTTGGAAGAGTCGTAAGACTGGTTAACAGTGTTCAGTATAAAGACAGCAAAATTGATGAGCTGTGTGAACTTGCAATGTGTCTTAAAAGACATGTCATTGATTATCCAAATGACGTTGCATCTGTAAACTGGGCAAGCATACAGGGTACTCCACAGGAGACACTCGGAAGCATATGCAAAACGTTGTCAACAAGGCTCAGACTCTGGGCAGTAGAAAGTGTTGATGAGCTGACTTCAACAGATGAAATGGACTTTGACATGATTGGAAAAGAAAAAACAGCCGTTTTTCTTATTATTCCAGCAGCACGTCAGACATACAAGGTAATTGCAAATATATTCTATTCTCAGCTCTTTGAAAGACTTATGCTTGTAGCAAACAGAGACTGCAACGGACGTCTTCCCTATCTTGTATCATGTGAGCTTGATGAGTTTCCGAATATCGGAAAAATACCTAATTATAATGAAACTGTCGCTGTAGTTCGTTCACACAATATACGAATATGCATGGTTCTTCAAGGACTGTCTCAGCTTAAAGCACTGTACGAAAAAACATGGGAAAGCATAATTGGCAACTGCTCTATATTCACTTTTTTAGGTACAAATGATATGGACAGCCGTGAATATGTATCTAAAAAACTTGGAAAAACCACTGTTCGTGTAGACTCCCGTTCGTATAACAGAGGCGGAAACTGCGGCGGCGGGTCAGACAGTGAAAGTTATATACAGCGTGATCTTCTTGCCCCTGATGAGATTCTTCAGGCAATAAAACCTAAAGGAAAAAACAAAAAGTTCGGAGGCTGCTGCATTATATTTGTTGATGAATTTAAGCCCTTCTTCATCCCCAAATACGACACTCTTCATCATCCACTGATAAATATTACAGGAAGTTCGTTCGAAAAAGATTTCGTTAACAACACATCTATTGAATCTGTTTATGCAAGCGTCAAAGAGGAACGAAGCAAAGTTCATAAACAATCAATTACTGATTTTTTTGCTATAGCGGAAGAAAAGAAAAAACAGGATATCATTAAATCTGATGAAGAAAAAAACATTAAGGAGAAATTAAAACAGCAGGAACTTGCGGCTCGTTATGCCGATACTGACATTGACATAATAGATGAAGACGAATTTGAAAATCAGATCAGCGCTGATGTAAATCCTATTATAGCTAAGTTTAATGTTGATTAAGCAGTCTTATTAAGGAGGTGATAAAAATGTATGATGAAAATGAACAAGTAAACAACATACAGCAGGCAGCAAGAACATGTTCAAGAACTGCAGCAGAAATTTACCGGCTAGCTAGAAAGCTGTATGATTATGAAAAATTAAAGGAAAAAGAAGCTTTGCAGCGAGCAATGCAGGAAATCATTAACCCTGATAAGGATTTTATCTTTACCGGACAAGCTACTGATCTGTGTTATTTTCAGCACAGCAATGTTATGCCGATAGATTTCATTGAAAATATTGAAGATGAAAAATTAAGATCAGCCGTAAAGGAACAGTTCAATATTGCTGCAAGAAGAGAACATATAGTAATAGATACTGACAAAAGAATGATTGCTGTTACAAATAAAGGCCGAAATTACATTTCAAGTTCATCTTTTAATAAACAAGCTATTGAAAATCTTCAATACATGAAGTTTACCAGTGATCAATGCTTTGTGCTTAATGGTACTCAGGAAGATTTAAAGATATTTGATGCAAAACCGGAGTTCAATATCAGTGAAATATGCAACAAAGGATCTCCTGAGTTAGGCAATAAAGTTATGACCGGTCTGAATCGTCTTAATTCAGACGGACTAATAAGCATCTCTGCTGAAGGAACAGCCAGTATTACTGAAAAAGGAAGCAAAATACTTAACGAACTACTAAGCAAAAATATTGGCAGAGCTGTTACAAAAAGTGCTGCATCACTTGGTGCAGCCGGTGCCTGCATTATTATAGTAAAAAAAGCTGCTGACTTAGGAAAAAATTTATTCAGCCAACAATCTAAGTAAATCATCATCTTCTGATGATTTAAATAAATCATATTATTATTAAATGGAGGATTCAAAAATGAGACAGAATGAAGTGACAGTTAAGAAACCAAGCGGAAAAGGAATGAAAACAAGAATTAAAAATGCAGCATCAGCTCTTATTGTTTCAGGCATAGCTTTAAGCAATAATGCAATTACAGTTTTTGCTGCTGAGGCAAGTCAGAACGGCGGTGCAGGTATAACAGATAATGCATTTGCAACAAAAATGCTTTCATTTGCATGGTGGGCTATCATTGCCGTCATAGGTGTATTTGCAGGTATGGGTGTAATAAAATTATTGCAGGCTCAGTCAGAAGAAGATCCCAGAGGACGAAACAATGGTATTGTAACACTTGTTATAAGCGGTATCTGCCTTGTTGCAGCTATTGCATTTAAAACTGTTACCGGTGCTTAATTAACATTATAGTGTGGATCTTAATTGATCCGCACTATCTCAGAAAGGTTATGTTAAAATGAAATTGATATTACTTACTGCAATCGGTGATTTAACAAATCTTTTAATGTCTGCAGCAAGGGCAGGACTTGGTCTTATGGGCGGAGTCGGTGCAATACGTTTTTTACGAGGACGTGCAGATGAAGATACAAGAGAGAGATCAGAAGGAATTATTATGATGACTGCATGTGTTCTTCTTGAAGTATTGTCTTTAGCTGTTCCAAAATTAATAAGCTAGGAGGATCATTCATGAAGAGAATAATTATATCTTTTACATGTGTATTAACATGTTTGATCATTATGTTTAATATTTCAGCCAATATGACTTGTCATGCATTATCTATATGGGATGAGGCTCATGTAAGGGATATAGCTGAATCAGCCGCGCAGGAAAAGATAAACGATGCAATCAGTACAGATGTTGTTGAATTCGGAAAAATGACACCAGGAGCCTATAGATATTTCTGCGATATAGAAAATCGCTTATTTGCAATGCAGTCACAGATAAATAATAACGTTGGTGCATCATCGGATCAGATCAACAATGTTAATAATAATGTTCAGAACGTCGATAAAAAAGTTGATGACGTTAAAAATGCCGTAGACAAAATTGATGTAAAAGGAGATATGGAAAAATTCTATGCAGATAAGGAGACTACGAATCCAAAGGATGCAAAAGGTCATGTGAGTAATTTATGTGACTCAATGATCAAAGCAACTAATAATCTATGGAAGAGCATAGGTGCTGTCTTGATAGCCGCTTCAACAGGCATACTTTCATATAAGGGATTTACTATAAACATTCAGAATTTTGCTGATTCCGGTACGACAGAAGGAAAAGTATTTTCAATTATGAAGTTATTTGCGTACAGCTTGGTTTTATTATTTTTCTCTATCAATCTTGTTGAGACAACTGTAAAATATGAAATGATAAGTATGAAAAGTGTTATTGCAATGATAGCTAGAATAGCAGTTTCAAAATTTCTAATCGACAACGGAGGGTTAATTTGTATCAAAATTATCGGAATAGTAAACAATCAGGTATTCAGTTTGTCATTGTCAAGTGTAACAAATAATGGAGTAATTCCAAATATGGGGCTGATATTAGCCAAAGAAAGCAACTTATGGGTAATTGGCTGGATAGTTGATTTTTTCCTATCTATGCTGTATGCAATACCGGTACTGCTCACCTGTTTTCTTGTAAGCATTACTGCCGCCATAGTTATGGTTAAACTTATTTTATGGTCGATCGATCTTGCAATTCTAACGGCTGTTTCACCGGTATATGTGGCCTGCTGGTCATCAGATGTGACAAAACAATACTGCAGAAACTTTTTTCTAACATTTATACAGGCTTCAGCACAGCTTTTTTATATTGGTATTGTATATTCCGTGTTTACATCTTGGCTGTCCGGCGTTAGCAGCAGCAATGGATCACCATTAGCAGCTGTAGATTATTTCACCAATTGTCTGCCTAATCTGGTTATAATGATTGCAATGACAATAATGATGGTAAAACCTCCTCGAATGCTTAATGGTATATTGCATTAGTATTGACGTTATGGTATAATTTTCATGAAAGGTGGCATTATATGAAATTTAAACTATTAATTACATGCATATGCATTTCATTAGTATTATGGTCATGTACAGACAAAGATTACAATGATAATAGTAAAGACACTGCTTCATTCACAAATAAGGCAACAATGCCTGTTTCAAAAAAAGTGGATATGTTTGAAAATGTTGAATTGGTTGATGGTGCAAATACTGATAGTTATTCTGAAGTTGAGGCATATGTCGTATATCCAACAGAATTTAGAAAATTACTAACACCTGAAAAAAATACAATCTGGAAAGCATTTTCTGATAAAATTAAAAATGAAAATACAGCAAAATCCTATATTTCTGAAATTGATCCATCAGAATCATATTTTATTGAGTCTGCTTCAGGAACACGAGATGGAATAGATGTAAAAGTAAAATTTGATGATAAATATATTAAAGACTTTTTAGGTAAGAACAATTATGAAATTTCCTCCTATGAAAATGATTATCACATACCAGTCAATGAATTACGTTCTCTGCTTATAAATGAATGCTTGTATTCTTCTCAGATAACTGAACAATCTATTGATTTGTTTAAATCATATATTAATGATTATCTAAAATATATTTCAAACCCCGATATACCAGGATTTCAAGATGTTATTGAAACAGCACGAGAAAAGAGCAAAATATTAGAAAATTATCAGATTGAAAAAACATATCTATTGGTTGCTGATGATAATTATTCAATACAAAATCTTAATGTTACTTCACGTGAAGAGGGTTATATTTCAGATAATTTTGATTCATATTCATATGGGGTATTTTATATTCTAAAAAGCCCTGATACTAATGAATATACATATGGATATGTATCTCCTGTTATTGAAAATAACTCAATAGTAAAATCACAATTAAGTATGACTGGACTTGTTGTTAAAGATGAAAATACTGATGAAGCTGCGCAATATGCGGGTGCTGTAATATCGTATAGTACATTGGATGAATGCTACAATGATCTCATGAAATTTCATGTTTCTGAAAATGAAAAACTCATAGAAGTAAATAATTAAAACATTAAAAGGACTTAGAAATAGGTCCTTTTTTCGTGCAAAAAAATGTGCTACTATAGCACAGAATTTATAAGGAGATAATGATGACAGATGATAAAAGTTAAAGTAACAAAAAACATTATCCGCAAGGGCAATGTTGCATTTGGTTTGGATACAAAACAAGTAATTATCGGATTTACAGCAGTTTGCATTGGCGGCCTGCTGTTTTTTCTGCTCCGAAATATAGTCAGCACAGACCTGCTCATGACAATAATATTTGTTACTATGGCTGTTATAATATTTTGCGGTGTTATTCAGATCAATGGTGTATCTTTTATAAGTTTCCTTATGAAAGGAATACAAGGCGTGGATAAACGTCCATTTGACAGAAAAGGAGTATATAACAATGATGAATTTTCAGACAGTATTGAAAAAGAGTAAAACAAAGGGACTGTTTTTCGGAAAAACTATGACAGTCCCTAAAACAGCACAGGACACTGTTCCATTTATAGAAGCATATGATAACGGGTTATTCCTAATCTCAGAGAATACATATACATTAGTTTTTGCTTTCGATAATATTGATTATTCGCTGATGAGAGATGAAGAACAGGAGGATATTTATAAAAAGTACACCAAACTTATGAATGCGTTGCCGGCTGATATCAATTATCAGGAATTTATAATGAACAGCAAGGTAGATCCTGAAAAGCTAAGAAAGATCCTCGTACCCGAAGAAATGCAGTATGGTGATCTTTATGATGACTACTGCAGTATTCAGGAGAAATCTATCAAGGAAGCTGAAGGCGCTTCAGCAGAAAAAATCATGCTTATTGCAATGAGCTATAAACCAGAAACAAAAGTAGATAACGTTAATATCCTGTTCAAGTATTACAGAGAGCTCCAGACATTTTTTGATCTTCTCAAAATAAATACCAAACAGCTTCTTACAGAAGAAGTACTGGCCGTTATATATCAATACTATCATCCCTTTGATTCTGCGGACTTTAAACTTCCAAAAAACATTTTCAAAAACGGAGGAAGAATTAAAGATTATATCGTCCCTTCAATGTTTGCATTCAAAGCAAAAGAAATTGAAGTTGGAGCAGCATTTACAAGAGTTCTGTTTATGAAGCATTACGACAGAGAACTTGACGATGAATTTATTAAAGATCTGGTTGATAATAATTTTAAAGTTGCTGTTTCAAAACACATTAAACGTGTAGAAAAAGCTGCTGCTGCTGAAAAGGTAAGGAAAGAAATATTTGATGTTCAGACATCTATTCAGAAAAAGAAAGCTAACAATAAAAAAGAAGGTACTGACTTTATTCCATTTCGTCTGACAGAACGCCTTCAGGAACTTGAACACATACAGGATCAGCTTTCTTCCTCTACGATGGAGCTGTTTGAAATCAGTATTTTCATTTCTGTTTCAGCACAGACAAAAGAGGAACTTGATGAAGTAACACAATCTCTGATCAATAAGGCAAGAAGACATCAGATCCGACTTGATATACTGATAAGACAGCAGGATAAAGCCATGGATGCGGTCCTCCCTCTTGCCTTTAATAAATTTGACAGCAGATTCGGCAATGCTGTCAACTCATATTTGCTGTCAGATGCAGTTGGTGTATTAGTTCCCTTCTCATACAGATCATATTTTACTGAATGCGGATTAAGTTACGGAAAGAATCAAATTACAAACTCTGTTATTGTACTCGACCGAACTGATGAACTCAATTCAAATGGGTTTATTCTTGGAACGTCAGGTTCAGGAAAATCAATGTTTACAAAAACAGAAATTGCAGATGTCCTATTCAGATATCCTGAAGATGAGATCATAGTAATCGATCCGGAACGAGAGTATCTGGAACTGATAAAATCAGAAAACTTTGATGGAGAAGTATTTAAGCTGTCAGCTCATTCTGATACTACTATGAACATCTTTGATATTGATATGGAATACTCAGAAGATGGAATGAGTGCAGTAGCATTGAAATCTTCATTTATCGTTACTGTCGTTGAAACTGCTAAAGGCCAGCCTCTTACTGCTCAGGAACGCTCTGTAGTAGACAGATGTGTAGGTCTTGCATATGAAAAATACGCAAAATCTTTAAATGCAGATGATCTTCCGACTTTGACTATTCTATATGATATACTCAATAAACAGCCTGAACCTGAAGCTAAAGGAATCGCCCTTGCACTTGAAATCTACGCTATTGGATCATTCAAGTGCTTCGCCGGCAAGACAAACCTGCAGATGAATAAACGATTCCTGGTTTTTGATCTCTTTGAGATGGGGGAACAATTAAGAGCTGTCGGATTGCAGATAATTCTTGAATACTTATGGCAGAGAGTTATATACAATAAAAAGCGCGGTGTTCGAACATGGGTGTGGATTGATGAATTTTCTATTATGTTTACCGACGGATCAGGAAGAGAAACAACAAAATCAGGAGAGTTTTTTGCCCAGGTATATAAACGTATCAGAAAACATGGCGGTGTAGTTACCGGAGCAACTCAGAATATAAAAGAAGTCCTAGCTTCAAGACAGGCATCTCTGATGCTTGGCAACGCAGAATTTGTTATTTTGCTGCAGCAGAAAAACAGCGAGATAAAACAGGTTACAGAGTTGTTTGAGCTGTCTCCATCACAGGAAGTCTATCTAAAAACAGGTGAAAAAGGTACCGGGCTGATAATCTGCGGCAATAAGATAATTCCTTTTTCAAAGAAAATACCTAAATGCAGATTCTACGATGTTATTTCGACAAATTTCAAAGAACAGCAGGAACGAATGAAAGCAAGGACAGAGAAAGAAAAAGTTTCTCTTTATTTCAGCAAATCTGATCTTGAGAGACTAAAAAAAATTGCTTTAAGAAATGATATGGATCTTTGCGACTACATTCTCTCACGCTGCAGCTAGGAGGAGAAGCATGCTGACAACGAAAAAGAAAAATAAAAATCATATGGATGAAAAGATCCATGCATTATTCAGTAATTTTGACTTGTGTATAAGAAATAAATATCCTGTTAAAAGCACAATAGTGTATATATATTCTGATACAGATGCTGAATTCCGACGACTGTATGGCGGCACGCTTGAAAGCAAAATGATACTAGAAAAATATTTATCTTACACAAATACAACTATCCTTGTAAATCCCACTGGATTAAAAGAAAACCTGATGTATAAATCAAGACTGATAACACAGATACATATAAGCGATAAAGTCTTTCTTATTATACTGTCAAGTTACAATTTCGAAGCTTTCAGATATGTAAGCCAGGATATTATAACCGAAATACTTAAAATTGAAAAGGCTGGTGAAACCATATGAATGCAATGCTGTTTTCGTCAAAGAGAAGACAGAAGATTTATGAAACAGCTTTCAAAAATATTGCAGATTATAGAATAGTTTCTTGTGATACCAGCTTTAAAAGTGCAACTTTAAAAAAAATTGAAAATATTAATCCTCACTGCATAATCATTGATTACTCTGTAGGTCTTAAAGATATGGACTTATCGGACATAATTTATCTTATGAAAAAGAAAGTACCGGACATCAGGATCATCTATAATTTTGGAACTGTCAGAGATTATGATAATGAAACATTTACTAAAACATATTTAATACTGCAGCAGCAAAAGATATACGATATCATTATAGAAGACGGTTCTGTTACATCAATACTTGAAAATCCGCTGAAATTTGGAGACATACAGGACATACTTGCTGAGAAACGAAAACAAGAACAGCTGCTAAAACAGAATGATGAAACCGAGAGCATTGACCGAACACATAAAAACGACAATATTCCAGTTCATATTGACATTTTTTCTTTAAATGATAAGACATTTGATATACATAAAATCACAGAGATAATAGATGAAGGTGAAGAAAGAAAAGAAAAATGTGTAACTGTAGCTTTAATGCAGCTGCAGCACCACAATGGCTGTACACACACGTCATTTGAGATTGCCAAGTATCTTATTGAACATGGGAAAAATCCATGCATCATAATGTCAGATGATGAAACTTACAATAATATGCTTCGTTTCTATAAATATAAAACAGAAGCTGCCGTAAACGGATTTAGTCTTAATGGTATACACATTCTCCCCTTTGAGTCATATCAAGAAGCAAAAAAGATCTACAGCTATATTATTATTGATATTGGCTTAAGCCGCATTCATTTTGAACCTGTTTACAATGATGCTGATATAAAGGTTATGATGTGTTCAGCTTCTGAATGGGATATGTGCTGTTTATCTAACTGGCTGAACTATCCCAAGTTTGATTATACAAGGGATATAAATTACTTGTTTACTACTTCCCCATCACGATATGTACAGATAAATAAAACACTTCTTAAAGGAAACTGCACTGCATACAGACTCGATATCAGTGATAACTGTTTTTCTCCGTGTGTTTTTAATAAAATGGTATATAAAGTTATTCTGCAGAGTGTTGATCTGACTGCACCAAATCTTAAAAAGAAACGAAAGCTATTAAAACTTAAATAAAAATGTGCTATTATAGTACAAACCGAAAGGAATGAAATTATGGAGTTAAGAAGAGCTTTAAATGCTGTTACATCTGATGACCGATCAGGAATCATTTGTGACAGAGCAAACCCCAAAAATTATATTTCTGTAACATCAGAAGAACGATCAGGTGAAAACGGAATTTACATAGCAACTCGCTTGGATGTCTATAAGGATGGCTGCAAACAAAAATGCAATGAATTTTCACATGGCGAATTTAATAGATATCATACAAAAGGCGGAGACAATACTTCATCTATTGGCGAAAAACATTGGCTTAACATAATTGATGAAATACAAAAGCTTGGATTTGATGATGTAATAATGCTCAAAGATAACGCTGAGTACGAAAAATACAAACAGGATCCAGATGCATATACCAAAAAAGATAAGCAAACTAAAAATAGCACAGATACAGCAAATGATTATTCTATGAATCATGCTGAAGATACAAAATGCATACTGCAGTGGAAAAAAGGTAATCCATACATTTATTCTGAAGACAAGCCATTATATCCTATAATTAATGCTTTTGTTAGTATGCACTTAGATAAGTCTGCAGCGCTTGCGGATAAGAAAGAGAGACTTGAAGATAAGGTAAACACTGGTTATGCCAGGATTGACAAACTTATGAACCGTGCTAAACATCTTAGTGATACAAATGCTATTCTCAGTAATTTTTCAAGTAAACTAATATTTATATCTGCTATTATTGAAAAGAATGAAAAAAAGATACATAATATTCAATGCAATAAGATCCCATCGATTGAAGAAAAAATAGCATATCGATCAGCAAAAATTATTAAACTGAATTTTAATATTTCAGTTCAGCAATGCAAAGCTGCCAGACTGATTAACTTAAGCAATATGATAAGAAACTTTTCTGTTAAGAATAACTCAGTACGACTAAATGAATTCGAAAAATCTCTTTCAGCTATGAATAAATCAACACACAGACTGATGAATCTTAAGCTTCAAAAGTGTGAAAATAAGATTATTACTCTTTCATCTGAATACAAATCAGCAAATACCGCAGCTGATAAACTTGATATCGCAAAAAAACTCAGAAAACAGAAATTGAAAAAGAAGGATATAGAAAAAAGAAAATGCAGTATAGAAATGCCGCATAACATTGATATTGATATGTTAAACAGAACAGCAGATGAATGTGAAAAGGCCGAAAAAACAGTTCTAGCCGGCGGAACAGCAATAATAAACGAACTTCCTGAAAAAATATGTACGCTTGCCTCTGCAGCTGCAGCAACAAAAACTGAATCAAAGATCAGCAATCCATATTATATAATAGCCACACCTGACCAGTACGCAGATCTGAATAATGCAGGAATCATTTTTGAATCCAAAAATCCCAGCAGCAATGTTATCGTAATAGAAAAAGAAGATAAAGAAAAGGCATCTAACATACTTAGTAATCAGATGAGCTTACATTTATAAGCTCTGTAAAATCTCTTTGAGTATAAAATACAGAAGTCAGCAGGAAAAATACTACTGACTTCTTTTATTGGAGGTAAATAGTAATGGTTGTTATTTATGCTGAGAAATCAAGTCTCGCAAAAGCTATAGCTGGAGCTTTGGGAGCCGGAAAACGTATACCGCTTGCAGATGAACCGACCGTCGGTTATTATAGATTTACTTTTAAAGGAGAAGAAGCTGTGCTTTGTCATGGAGTAGGACATCTTGCTCAGCTTGTTCCTGCAAAATCATATGATGAAAAGTATATAAAATGGGATCTTAACATATATCCGTGCATTCCTGAAGTGTTTAACATTGCTGCAAAGGCAGTAACAATTAAATGCATAAAAGCAGTCAAAGCATTTCTTGACAAGGCGGACTGGGCAGTGAACGCAACTGATCCAGACAGAGAAGGTGAACTGATTTTTGCTTATGTCTGTGATGTCTGCAAGTTTCACAAACCAATTCAACGTGCCTGGATAGAAGATCTTACAGAAGAAAAAATCCGAAAAGCATTTAATAATCTTAAAGCCCACAACGAAATACTTTCAGATCAGACGGAAGGCTGCGCTGCTGATCTGCAGAAAGCTGGAAGAGCAAGAGATATTGCAGATTGGCTGATTGGAAATAATCTGACTGTTGCAGCTACAAGGAAGTACGGAGGATATGATAATCTTATTTCTGTAGGACGTGTTCAGACACCTACACTTGCAATGGTTGTAAATAGAGAGAAACAGATCTTATCGCATGTTAAAACACCGTTCTGGAAAGTAACAGCAGAATTCACTGCAGCAAAGGGAACCTTTGAAGCAGATCATGAACATGGAAATTATGATAACGAAACTGTAGCCAATACAATCCTCTCAGCCTGCATTGGTCATGACGGTACCGTAACAGACAAACAAGTAAAGCATAAGACAGTTTCTGCTCCTCTGCTCTATAACACAACACAGCTTCAGATAGCAGCTTCCAAAAAACTAGGTTGGGAATCTGACAAGACTATGAACGTTATGCAAAGCCTTTATGAGCATAAGCTTATGTCTTATCCACGAACATCATCAGAACACCTGACACAGGCAATGGAGCCTGAAGTAAAACTTACAATACAGAAAATTCTTCTTATGCCTGAATATAATAAGTTTGCACTCCCTGAAGAAAAGTGGAGTGCATTTTCATCACGTCATTTTGATGACAAAAAAGTCGGAAGTCATCCAGCTATTATTCCAACTGTTAATGTTCCTGAAAATCTCAACGATATATCTGATGATGAAAAAGAGTTATATGATCTGCTTGCAAAATCTATAATCAGAATCATCTATCCCAAAGCTGAACTTGACGAATCGAGTGTCATAGTCAGTGTTAACGGCAGCAACTTTAAAGCCACTGGAAGTGTTATTACGAATATAGGATGGTACACTGTTGATGCCAAACCGGAAAATAAAAATACTCTTCCTGCTATCGAAATCGGTGATAAACTTTCTGGTTCATATAAAATAAAAAAGGGTGAGACAGAGCCGCCTAAAAGATTTACTGAAGCAGCACTTCTTGCTGCTATGGAACTTGCAGGTGCAAATATTGAAGATGAAGAGATAAGGACGTTAATGAAGCTCCAGAAAAAAGGCCTCGGCACTGATGCAACACGAGTTGCAATTCTGAAAGGTCTTTTTTCAAAAGGCTACCTTGAACGAAAAGGCAAAACAATAATACCGACTGAAAAAGGAATTTATCTTATTGATAATCTTGCGGTCGAAGATATTAAATCAGCAGACATGACCGGAGAATGGGAAAAACAGCTTAATGACATAGCTTGTGGTAAAGCTGATTTTAACAGTTTTGTTTCTATGATAAAAGAAACAACTATGACATGGTATAAAGAGATTGCCGGCAGCTCATCCGGGACATTTGTATCAGAAAAAGAAGCTAAAATGATATGCCCCCTATGCGGAAAACAACTGCGTCATATGAAGTGGGGCTACGGATGCAGCGGATATCAGGAAGGCTGCAAATTTTCATTAAACAGTGAAATATGTTCAAAGAAAATAACCGAGCCACAAGCTCTGGCATTACTTACAAAAGGCAAAACAAACATAATAAAAGGCTTTACCGGAAAGTCAGGGAGGTCATTTGATGCGGCCCTGAAGCTTGACAGACAGTCTGGGAAAATAAACTTTGAGTTTTCAAACAAATAAGTGTACTGCTTCAGCACACTTATTACTCTGAAACAGCAGTTGTATTTAACTGCTGTTTCAGTATTCAGGAGGTATAACCTTGAAAACAAGTCATGTGCATTTATCTGAAAGCACGATAAAACAAGCATCAAACACAGATCTTGTCGATTATCTCAGCAGCTGCGGATATGAGGTTGTTAAACGCGGAAACAGTTATAAACTAAATATTAAAAACCGTTTTCCAGGAGATATGTCAAGTTTATCTGTTTATGCAAACCGAAAAGGATGGAAACGATGGAGCAATGGAGAAAGCGGAGGTGATGCCATTTCATTTCTTGAAAAAAACATGAGCATGAACTTTCAGGAAGCTGTTTGTGCTCTTACAAACAACACATATATATGTAATTCAGAAAAAATGATTGATCAGACTATAACATTCAAAGAGAAGATACTTAAACTGCCTGATAAATATAATGGCAGATATTCACGCCTTTTTGCTTATCTTACAGCAACACGTATGATCGATCCTGATATAGTCAATGAACTTATACATAAAAAACTGATTTACCAGGACAAATACAGCAACATTGTATTTGTAGGTTTCGACGAAAACAAAACTGAACGCTTTGCATGCATCAGAGGAACAAATACAGAAAAAGTATTCAGAGCAGACTGTGACAACAGCGACAAAAGATTTGCATTTTCATTATCCGGGATTAATAAAAAAAAGCTGTTCGTCTTTGAAGCCCCTATTGATCTGTTAAGCCATGCAACAATGAGCAATAAGATCATACAAAATCCAAAAGCCTGGAAGGTTCATTCCAGGCTTTGTCTTGCCGGCACGTCAGATGTCGCTTTGAATAATTATCTGAAAACACATGCGGATGTAAATGAAATAATCTTTTATCTTGATAACGACGAAGCCGGTAGAAACGCGGCAGAGAAGCACTGCAAAAAATATCATGATCTAGGCTATAAAGTTAGCAGCTGCTGTCCTAAAAATAAAGATATTAATGAAGATCTGATTGAGTTTGTTGGTAAAAAGCCTCCGCCGGCGTGCAATACAAAACAAAATAAAAGATCAGATATAAAAAGATAATACAATAGCAATACTAAAGACCGTTTGAATCCTTCAGGCGGTCTTTTTGAAAGGATGTGAAAAAATGAGCAGAATAAAGCTCAGCAACGAAGTCTTTAATCTTGGTCTGAATCAAAAAGAACTTGCTGTATTTGCATATATGTCTAGTCTCCCTGCCCTAGACAATTTGATTACTATTAAGCAGTCGACAATAGCACAGAAATGCGGAATAAAAGCAGTTCAGACAGTTAGTAAGATAATTTCAAGTCTTGAAGATATTGGCCTTGTTGTGCGATACAGCCGACATATTAAAGACAACAGACATAACGGAACATACATATATCGTATTAATAAGCTTGATACCAACAAAAGCTTCTTCTTCTTTGAAAGACATGTATTTGGACTTCTGAATGCCAGGCAGCTTACAGTATATCTTTTTATGTGCAAAAGCTACAGCACTGTTATTAAACGATGCTGGAACAGCTACAATGATATTTCAAAACAAATACATATGAAACGTGAAACAGTCATTCAGACTGTACAAGAACTCTGTAAATTAAAGCTTATAGTCAAGATCAAAAGAAAATCGAAAAAAAATAAGAGAATAAACGTCGACAATCACTATCAGATCATTTTTGTTGTCCATATGAAGATAAAAAAAAGACCATTTCCTAAAAAAAGAAACGGCCGCAAAAAAATAAAAATATATCTCGATATAAAATATGATAACACAAGAGGAATGAAATGTCAACAGTTTGCAATCAGGGGTAGTCCCTCAGATTAAACTCATATTATAGACCCAAGTTAACTTTTCATTTAGAGAATAAAAAATATAAATACTATACTGTTAACTCATATATCAACATAATGTTTAAAGTGTTGAAACGTGTTAAAATCTTTGTTGAGAACTTTTTCTTTTCTAAACGACATTTAACCTATACAAAATAAATTATTATTATACGTTGACTTTTACACTTTAAAGTGTTACAATTAAAGGGATGAAAATATGCAGTCAAAATATGAAAAATACCAACACCTTGAGCAGCTTATCAATGACACGTTGAATATTATTGTTTCAGATCAAGTTCATTGGATCAGTTTTTTAAACACTGCAGCCAATATGTACAAGTATAGTTTTGACGAACAAGTACTAATACACGCTCAGCGTCCTGATACTGCTGCATGTGCAAGCTTCGATTTCTGGACATCAGGCAAGAAGATGAATATGCAAATTACAAAGGGTGCAAAAGGAGTAGCCCTGATTGATAAGACCAACAGGAAGCTCCACTATGTTTATGCCGTAGAAGATGCTGTACCAAAGACAGATGGACAATCCAGAAACCCTGAGAATTATCGCTGGAAGATGAAAGATGTCAAAAAACAGGATGTTCTTGAAATGATTAAATCTCATTATGGTGTTCAAACAGACAATTTGGCAAAAGGTCTGATTACTATGGCAAGTCTTGAAACCGATAAATTTATTTCACGATATTCTGCACAGCTTCAGGAAAAAGCAAATCAGCTTTCAATTGCATTTACTCCAAAGCTCGCTGATGATTTTAAGCAATTACTGCAGGTAAGCTCCGCATATATTGTTTTAAAGCGCAGTGGATTAGATGCAGAAAAATTAATAATCCCTGCAACTTTTAATTTGATGAACCGAATCGATAAAAGACTCACAGCTGTTCTGGGACAGTCTTTAAATGTAATTTCAAGAAGTGCTATTCGTCAGGTTGAAACTGTTGTTGGTCTTGATCTTAAGAAAGGAAGTATTGAAAATGAGCAAAAAAACAGAGACACAGTTACCGAAAAAGATGATCGAAAATGGGATAGTTTACACACTGGACGAGAAAACGCAGACTTATCTCCCCTTCCTGGAAGAGAAAAAGCCGGAAATACAGATAGGCAAGTATGGCAGAATGAGAGAGAAATACCTGAAGGAAAACAAGGACGCTCAGTACATGGAGATGCTTATGACCAACACACTAACGGAGCATCTGATCCAGATCGACGAACAAGCCTGGAACAGGATAGATCTGATAGTGAAGCAAATGGCTCAAAAGAAAGGGCTAACGGAGGAAATCAAAGAGAAAGATCAGCTCAGATGGGTGGGGTTGATGAACAACTACAGACAGACAGCCGAAGAAATAGTGATCAAGGAAATGATCTTCATCTAGAAAATTATGCAGTATCGGAATTTGAAACATCCGGTACTGTTTTTTTGTCGTCTGATACACAGCAGCTGTCATTATTCGGGAGTGATAAGACTGATAATAAATCACAGTCTTTCTTTGATGATTCAGTAATTGAAGAAATAGTTACCGATGATCTTCTGCGTGGAAGCGGATTTGCCGATGGAAAATTCCGAATATATGAATATTATGAAAGCAATAAACCATCAACAAAAGAATTTGCAGATTTCTTAAAAAATGAGTACGGAACTGGAGGACACAGCGGACAAGGATATGTTTCATCCAGCAGCCATGACTCAAAAGGAATTATTTTTGATATTAAAGCACTTGATGGAATTCAGAAAGTTAAGCTTTCATGGAGTAATGCAGCTAAACGCATAGAATCCATGATCAGTTCAAAAAACTACATTTCCGAGTCTGATAGACAGTCAAGAATCAAACAGGCCCAGTTTATACTTCAGTTTGCAAAACCCGAACAGACTGAAAAAATTGAGAAGGCTAAAAAAATCTTAGAATCTTATAAAATACAGCCTTATGCAGCGGACTCAGTAAAAACAGCAGAATCAAAAGCAGACGTATCTCCAACCTCTGAAAGCTCTGATTTTTACAGAATATATCAGTTTAAAAAAGATGAGAAATATCATGTGGTACGCTTTCAGCGATATAAATATCTTGAAGATAATAATATTTCTGTTGATATTTCAGACTTTGATTTTACGTATCAGGGACGTTTGTCTGACATTTCCGGAGACACGGTTGAAGATAAGCTTAACTCTATATACATAAAATTTAATATAAACAGACCTGATGACTTTAAAGGACATTCTATCTCAGTCAGTGATGTGATAGTAATAAGCAAGGATAAAGAACTAACAGCTTATTACGTTGATACTATGGGGTTCCCTGCTCTCACAAATTTTCAAAGCAAAGATATAGCAGAAACAAGAGATTATCGTCTTAACGAAGATGATATTATTGAAGGCGGAGCCAAGACAAAATTCAAACATAATGTTGAAGCTGTTAAACTGCTTAAAAAGATAGAATCAGAAAACCGTCTTGCATCACCTGAAGAACAGTGCATACTTGCCAGATACAGTGGATGGGGCGGACTTTCACAAGCTTTCGACAGTGACAATACTAAATGGACAAACGAATATCAGGAGCTTAAGTCTCTGCTTACTGAAAAAGAATACATGTATTCCAGAACATCAACACTTACTTCGTTCTTTACTTCTCCGGACATTATCACTGCAATGTATGGAGTTCTTAAAAAAAATAATTTTACAGGTGGAAAAATTCTTGAACCAAGTATGGGTATCGGAAATTTCTTCTCTTTGATGCCTGATGACATAAAAAATAATTCTCATCTTAACGGAGTAGAATGTGACATTTTATCCGGCCGAATATCAAAACAATTGTATCAAAATGCGGACATAGACATATGTGGATTTGAAAAGACAGAGTTCCCTGATGATTTATTTGATCTGGCTATAGGAAACGTTCCGTTCGGAGGATATGAATTGTATGAAAAAAGATATAATAAGCACAACTTTAAAGTGCATGATCATTTCTTTGCAAAAGCCCTTGATAAAATCAGACCAGGCGGTATAGTAGCTTTTATAACATCAAAAGGAACTCTTGACAAAAAGAATCCGTATGTAAGAAAGTATTTAGCTCAGAGAGCTGAGCTTGTCGGTGCATTTCGACTTCCTAACAATGCTTTTAAAAATTATGCTGGAACAGAAGCAACTTCCGATATATTGTTCCTGCAGAAAAGGCCTGAACCAATCGAAACTGAACCAGATTGGGTATACTTAGGCAAAAACGAAGACGGACTTCCAATAAATCAGTATTTTATTAATAACCCACAGATGATCCTTGGACAAATGGTTCGCGGAAACAAGCTCTACGGACGTTTGGACGAAGACACTACATGTATTCCTTACAAAGATAAAGATCTGAAATCACTTCTCAAATCTGCAGCAAAAAAAATAAAATTCGACATAGACAAAAAGGACGATTCTCTGTTGCCTGTTTATGAACCAGAAACTGTTGAAATACCTGCAAATCTAAAAAATTTCAGCTTCGCTATAATAAATGATCATGTTTACTACAGAAACGGATCTCAAATGCAGACATATGCCAGCGACTATACAGCACGAATAAAAGCGATGATCAATATGAGAGATACACTTCGAAAACTGATAGATCTGGAGCTTGACAATGCCAGTGATATTTCTGTGCGTGATTGTCAGAAAGAACTTAACGATCTATATGATTCATTCTGCATTAAATATGGTCCGGTCAACAGCAAAATTAATCAAAAAGTTTTTAAAGATGACGCTTCACTTCCATTGTTATCTTCTTTAGAGATAATTGAAAAAGATAAGCCTGCAAGAAAAGCTGCAGTTTTCTATACACGAACGATCAACCCTAATGTACAGATAACTCATGTCGATACGTCAGCTGAAGCACTTGCTGTTTCAATATCGCAAAAAGCGTGTGTTGATATAGACTTCATGTCTGAACTCTGCAGTCAGTCGAGAGAAAAGATAATTGACGATCTTAAAGGAGTAATTTTTGAAAATCCAATGCATACTGATGGATCCGGCAATCCCTGTTTTGAAACTTCAGATGAATATTTGTCCGGAAATATAAGAAAAAAGTTAGACTTCCTGAAAGAAAATTATCCAGACATTCAGCGTTATGCAATTAATATTAACGCATTAGAAATAGCTATGCCTAAAACAATAGAGGCTGCAGATATTGATGTAAGGCTTGGTGCAACATGGATAGAACCAAAATTAGTACAGCAGTTTATGTATGATACGCTGCATACTCCAAATTACTTTCAGAAATCAGGAATAGAAGTGGAATACTCCCCTTTCACATGTGAATGGCAGATTTCCGGTAAATCACTAGATAAATCAAATATACTGGTAAATAACAAATACGGTACAGCACGCAAAAATGCATATCAGCTGCTTGAGGACTGTCTGAATCTTCGCGATTCCAGAGTTATGGACAAAGTAACTAAAGACGATAAAGAATACAGCGTAGTAAATCCACAGGCAACAGAACTTGCCCAGGAAAAACAGAAGCTGCTGCAGCAAGAATTTAAAAAGTGGATCTTTCAGGACCCAGACAGACGTGATCAGATAGTAGAAAAATATAATGTCATATTCAACAGTACAAAGCCAAGAGAATATGACGGTTCTCACCTTAATTTTGTTGGGATGAATAATGAAATCACTCTGAGAGAACATCAGAAAAATGCTGTTGCACATGCTCTGTATGGTGGTAATACGCTGTTTGCACATGAAGTTGGAGCCGGCAAGACATTTGAAATGATAGCCGCAGCAATGGAAGGAAAACGACTTGGACTACATAATAAGTCACTGATAGCAGTTCCAAATCATCTTACTGAGCAAATGGGCAGCGATTTTCTGACTCTATATCCAAATGCAAATATTCTTGTAGCAACTGCAGATGATTTCAAAAAAGAAAACAGAAAAAAACTTTTTGCCAAGATAGCCACCGGTGATTTTGATGCAGTTATTATAGGCCATTCACAGCTTGTAAAGATTCCGGTTTCTGTACAGCGTCAGGAAGAATTCATACAAAATCTGATCAATGAAATAGTTGAAGGCGTTGCAAAGCTTAAAGAAGCTAATCATGAGTCATTCCAGGTAAAACAGATGGAGAAATCAAAGAAAATGCTTGAAGTTAAGCTTGACAAACTGCTGAATGCCCCCATACGTGATGATGTTATAGATTTTGAACAGCTTGGCATAGACAAACTTATTATTGATGAAGCTCATTTATTTAAAAATTTATTTTTCTCCACAAAAATGCGTAATATATCAGGTATATCAACTAATGACAATGTTCAGAAAACTGCCGATCTGTATATGAAGTGTCAGTATATTGATGAAATAACAAATGGCAAAGGTTTGATATTTGCAACCGGCACGCCCATATCCACACCCTATCAACGATTACTTTCATATATTTCCCCGATAGAAGCAACTATCGGGGATTTTTCATTAAATACTGAATCTGATGTCGATTCCCGTATCATCGGAAACGTTTATAACATCAATGATGGTTACAGCTACTTCGTGTTTTTCTTCAACGGTAAGTTCGTCCCAGCGGCTCAAAGGCTCAATCAGCGGAGATGTATCAATGGTTTTCTTCCTGCGCTCTCGTGCAGCAAGCTTGTCCTCCAAATCGGATTTTCTGCTGTGCAAATCCGTAATACGCTTCTGAATGTACTCAAATAATATCTCGTCAGCCTCTGCAAGCTTGTCCATAAGCTGACGGATTTCATTGTCAGAACGGGCAATCTCAGCCTTTATGCTTTCTGTTTCGGTGTCAGGCTTTTGCTGTTCATTTTTGATGATAGTCAGCGTGTCAAGTCGCTCCTGCATTGCCTTGAAAACCACCTGTTCCAGATAATCAGGACGAATTTTCAGGGATTTGGATTTACAGCCTACCGCATTGTATGCCCCTGTGTCACGATAATACCGCCACTGCTTGGTATGACTTGCATTCCAGCCGTAATAAACATGAATGGAATAACCGCAGTGAGCACATTTCACAAGCCCTACCAGCCACGAATTATTGCCCTTTCCGTTGTTTGGAATACGAAAATTATGCTCCTTTTTGTCCTGTACCGCAAGCCATGTTTCAGCGCTTACAAGTCCCTCATGATAACCGACCTTGATAAAAAATCCGCCGTTTTCATCCTTGTGCATAAACAGGCCGTGAACACCGTCATAGGCTTCCACATCATCAATCATTCGGTAACCTTTTGCGGAAAGAAACTTGTAAACCTCAACATCGGCACGAACATACAACGGACTATCGAGCAGCCTGCTCAAATGCGACCTGTCCATAATCGACACTTCACGTCTGCTGTTATATGATTTTGACGAGGTTTCAATTCCGTTTTCACGAAAATAGTCGATAACATCCTTCAGCGAAACAGACGGCGCTTTATACATTTCATAAGCAATCTGAATGACGTTTGCCCTGTCAGATGGAACAAGCACCGAGCCTGTTTTCCCGTTTATGGTGCGTCTTTCCGATTCAAAGCCGTAGTATTTTTTACCGCCTTGATAAAACCCTGTTTCAACTGCACGGGTGGCATAAGCGTCTGCAACTCTTGCCGCAATGGTTTCACGCTCAAATTCTGCAAAGTTCAGCAGGTTATTTCTCATCATTCGTCCCTCTTTGGTTGAGGTGTTGAACGGCTCAGAAAGAGAAATTACGCCTATTCCCATTTTATCAAGTTCGTCTGTAATGTTGAGATATTCCCTCATATTACGGCTGAAACGGTCATACTTTTTCACAATAATCTTATCAATAAGACCGTCTTTAGCGTCGGACATCATCTGCTGAAAAGCAGGACGGTGAGCAATATCCTTGCCGCTTTTTCCGTCGTCGCAATAAATCCTGTAGCTGTCCTTTTTAAGTTTACCCCCATTCTCCAAATATCTCATGCACTCCGCTTTCTGTGCGTCAATGGATAAGGAATTGTTGCCCTTGTCCTTGTCACTTACAGAACGGCGAACATATATTGCTGTGATTTTCGTGTTTTTCATATTATCAGCCTCCAAAATATTGAGCCGATAATGCGTTGTTCTATGTATAAGAAGATGCTGATTAAAGGCGTAGCCATCAAATACCGATCTTGAAAATACTCTACTGAAAGGGAGGATATTTGATTTAATCAGCGCTTCTTTAGTATATCATAATCGACTCGTGATTTCAAGTGGTAAAGCGTGAAAGTGACATATATTTTTATGCTGCTTTTTCCTTGCGTTCCATAATGATTTTCGGTTTCAGAATATCATACAGACGGTTTATTTTTTGCTGTCTGACCGTTTCCGAAACATCATCGGGAATGTGTATTGTTACCTTTACGTTGTTTTCGATAATCATAATTCTTTTCATGTATATGTAACCTCCTGTTATCGTGATTTATGCCGAACTCCATAGCTCAAAATCTTCTCCCATTCCTCTTTGAGATTTTTCAGCTTAAGGAATTCCATAACCCTATCAAATTTTTTCTGTAAGGTTTGGAGTAGTGTGTTTTTCTCGGTAAGTTCAGTATTAAGCTGCTGTATTTTCAAATTCATTTCGCCGACAATTGAATTGACTTCTTCTACCTCGGTTTTTAAATTACTGTTCTCACTTTTCAAAGTCAGTATTTCAGCAGATAAAGTATGTATCTGATTGGAAATATTGTCATTCTCGGATTTCAGCTTTTGATTCTCTGACAGCAATTCACGCTCGTTTGCTGTTTCGGCATAATATTGACTATAGTGGTAATCAAGTTCATGGAGTTGCCCCGAAATTGTGTCGTTTTCTTTTTTCAGGGATTCATTCTCATTCTGCAAAGACAAGCACTTAGCTTTAAGAGAAATATTTTCTTCCTCGGCAGCTTTAGCAGTCACGTAACCTTTTGCAGCAGTGGCGAGCGTTTCATAATCTGATTTTTTTAAGGCTATTGTATTCAACGGAAGATTTTTTACAGACACTTTTTCAATGTTTCCTATTTCCGAAAGCTGCTTTGTTGCCTTGGAAAGTTGTTTCTCCGTCTTTTTCAGCTTGTACTCCTCAACAGATAAATGCTCAGCTGTACTTCCTTTCTGCCCACGTTCAAGAGCATAACCGCAAGTGTTAGCCATATAATCAAAATATTCGTCCTGCAATCTGGAATAGCTGTCCCTGCCTTTCCAAAATTCCGAGCAGTTAATACGCTTGCAGGGCTGTCCCTTTCTGTCTTTACCTTGAATGACTGGAATAAATGAAATGTGCATATGAGGAGTGGCTTCATCCATATGAACCACAGCGGACACCACATACTGCTCACCGCCAACTTTTGCAGTTACAAAGTCATATGCGTGTTCAAAGAACCGTTTTATTTTATCCGCACCAAGCCTGTCGAAAAATTCATTATCAGAGGTGATTATGAACTCACAAAGAACAGTACTTTGCTTTTCGCCGTGCAAACGGAGGTTGCCTTTTAAATTCTGTCCGGTGCGTATCCTGTCAAATTCTTTGAGATATGACTCTGCTTGAATTTGTTTCAGGTGGTAATTCAGGTGTGAGCGTGAAAGGTCAATATCCTTGTTGCTGTAATTTTTGTTGCGCCGTTCGTTGTGACGTTCAAGTAGGGGGACGGCATTTACCTTGTGGTTTTCATTTCTAATTATTGCGTAGCTGATATGAAGTCCTCCTTTGAGTGAAGTAATGGGAGCGAAGCGGCAACCTCTATTCACGGAATAGTTCTAACACACTAGGACTATTTTTGCGAAAATAGACCGAGTGTGGCAGCTTTCCTCTGCACCCCTTTAAAAGCGGTCACAGACCGCAAACCGTTGCAGGCTTGAGCCTGCAAATGTATCCGTGCGGTGGCACGGTTGCTGCACACATATATGCGCTGATTTGCTCAAAGGGTGTGCAGGTGTGCAAACCGCATAGTTAAACGATTTTGCAGTGTGCAGTCCCTGTGCTTTGCACACCCTGCACGCCTTAAATGACAATTGGTACATCACTTGTTTTTAACCCTCGAAAGCCTCGTACTCTTTCATTGTTGCGATTGCGAATATGGGTATCGTATTTTATGCTGTATTTTTCTTCATTGCTGTGAAGCCAGCCGATAAATGTATCTTTTTTTAATGCTGTCAGTGCATTGCGATTGCACCATAAAAAGTAACCGCCATAAAGGTCAACATCGCTTGCAGAAATTCATTACAGAACTCGACCTCGTTTATGATGTTCTTCTCTGTGAGCCACTGCGGTGATTTGCTCTCGCTTGTGTTTGCATAATCGTTGCTCAATTTTTGTCACCTCATCTTTCATTTTCAATTTCTCATCTTTGCTTGCATTGATAAAGCAGTTGCAGAGATATTCCGAGTAGTCATAATTATTCAAGCTTTCAACAAACCTATGATCAAACGGTTCATCAGGATTATTTGGAGCATAAGCCGACCGCCAATCCCTTAACAGCTTAAAATATTCGGATAAGGCTTGCCATGCAGATTGTTCCCATTCCGAAAATTCACGCTGTTCAGCCTGTTGGTTATGGTATATGGTGATTTGGTTTTGCGAAAGGGGCTTGTCCGTTTCAATATGTAAGCCGAAGTCATAATTCAGCTTTTTTGCCGCTTCAAGCTGTGAAATTCCAAAAAGCTTTGCGGTAAATCCAGTAACATCACCGTGTTCACCACAGCCAAAGCAGTAGAAATTATTATCGTAAATTTTCATTGACGGAGTTTTATCATTATGAAACGGACAGTTGCACATTCCGCTGTGATTTATCTGCAAGCCATAGAATTTCACAACATCAGACATACACAGCATTGATTTTACCTGTTCAAAAATGTTCAAGCAGCACCTCCGAAATATGAAAGCAGAGCGTTTTTCGAAATGAGTATCTTACCACGCTGTCCTTGACCTGTGCGGATATATGGCAGTTTCTCCTGCACAACAAGCTGTCTGACAGTATGCTCGGATAAGCCTTTGATGGCTTCTGTACACTCCTTTACAGTAAGCATCTCGATAGACTGGGACTTGTTTTCGGTAATCGTAATCTGCGATGAGGGTTCGTTCACCTCAATCATTACACTCAACAGAGCGACTACCTGTGCGATTAATTCCTGTTTGTTTTTCGTTGTCATATAATGACCTCCTGTAAATATATTGAAAGGCAGTTTACCTTTTCTACAAGTTAAGGACAGTTAGCAATTCTTTTTATAACCTACTGAAAATATTTTGTAGAAAGACACAAAAGTGATTGCTTCAACTTGTGAAATCTATTGCAGAACAACTGCTCTCATAAGTTAGGACAAAAATGCTTAATTTTACGGTCAATTTCAAATATTTCTTTTTCAGTTCTCTGTATTGCACAATTTTTAACTACTTTTTTTGTGTAATCTGTTATATATTGTGACGTTCTTCATAAGGCAGGACAAAAAATAGCCGAATTCCCACAATAATGAGAATTCGGCTGTAAAATGTCTTGCTTATCATTGAAAAATATATTATTCTGTGGTAAAATATACAAAAGGACGGTGATTAAAATGAGAATAGCA
This sequence comes from Oscillospiraceae bacterium, assembly GCA_030539275.1. GTDB lineage: Bacteria > Bacillota > Clostridia > Oscillospirales > Ruminococcaceae > HUN007. The sequence continues at coordinate 228,824 of JAUNSK010000002.1, forward strand.
ATCTGCGATGATGATAGAGTTACATTAGACAATTTGAAAAGTATAATTTTACAAGAATTACAAATTAACAATTTTATTTGCGATGAAGTTGATGTGTTTGATTCTGGATATGAACTTTTGGAGGAATATTCAAAAAAATCATATGATGCAATCTTCCTTGATATACGAATGCCGGAGATCAGTGGATTTGAAATTGCTGCAGCATTAAGAGAAATATCATTTAAAACTTTTATTATCTTTGTGACAACAGAAAATGAACTTGTATTTAGTTCTTTTGATTTTCAACCATTCCATTTTATAAGAAAGTATCCATCTGAATATCTGAAAATCCAATTAAAAAATGTCATAAAAAAATTATCTCGCCATATAAGGCAAAATGAAAGTATAGTTCTCGAGCTTGCTTTTTCTGAAAAGGAAAAAATCTGTGTGGGAGATATTTTGTATATTTCAAGTGAAAAGAACTATTTAGTCTATCATTTCCTAAAATCAGAGATAAGAGTAAGAGGAAAGCTTGCTGAAACAGCAGATAAATACAGTGCATATGATTTTATTAGGGTACATAATTGCTTTTTGGTAAATATGAAAAATATTCGTTTTATTGATTATCCAAATGACGAGATTAGGTTGAAAGATAATTCAATAATTTCTATAGGGCGTTCATATAAAAAAGCTTTAAACGAACAATATACTTTATATTTGAGGTCGCTAAGATGAAAGATGCAATTTGGAATGTATTTGAGTTGCTGGTAAATGTATATGAGGGATTTATTATTTTTCATTTCGTATGTACTTTTTTAGATTTTAATATTAAAAATCAAAAAAATAAAGTTATTTATTTAGTCGGCGTTTTGGGACACGTTGTACTGGTAACGATAATAAATAGTCTTACATTTTTTGAAGGGGTTATTGGTCTAATTTATCCTGTTGCAGTATTTGTGTTTACACTTGTATTTTTAGATGGAAGCATATTGAAAAAAGCCGTCGCTTCTATTTTACCATTTGCGTGTATTATTATGGTAAATACAATTGTTACAGCAACTTTAACTACAGTAACAGACAGCAAGCTGGAAAGTATTTATAACAGCAGGAATATTTATCGCTTTATAATGATAGTACTTGTACAAATAACTGTGACATATGTTTATCAAATAATTCTGAAAATAGCCACGAAAAAATCAATGTCGTTAAAATTTTCAGAATGGTTTTTGATTTTTTCAGTTTTGGATATATCAATAATTGTGTTTATATTAATGCATATGGTACAAATACACAATGAACTGTCTGAAAAAGATACATTGTATTTGCTTGCTGCTAAAGCAGGAATGGCTATTATAAATATTGTCTGTTTTTTTATGGTCAATAAATTAAGTAAAGCAAACATTACTGAATCCGAAAATCGTACATTAAAACAGCAAAATGAGTATCAAAAACTTTATGCTGATGATTTAAAAAAACAATACGAAGAAATTCATTGCATAAGACATGATGTAAAACAGCACTATAATGTCCTTATGGCTCTTATAAAAAAAGAACAGCTTTCTGAAGCACAAAAGTATCTTTCTGATGTCATTGCAGATAATGACTTGGTTGATATATCTGTTGATACGGGAAATGATATTATTAACGCTGTACTAAATTCAAAGCTATCGTTTGCAAGAAAAAATGGAATAAAAGTAATGTTCAGCATATCAAGGGATTTTTTTGGAATAGATGATATTGATTGGTGCAGCTTATTGGGAAATCTCCTTGATAATGCAATAGAGGCATGCTGTAAATGTCAATCTGACACTTATATTGATGTACAGATAAAAACTGATAACGATAAGGTGGATATTACAATAAAAAACACATTGTCATCAATAGAAAATGATAGGGACAATAATTTGATTTCGTTGAAAGAAAACTCTTCAGAGCATGGCTTTGGTACAAAGATAATAAAAAATATCATAAAAAAGTACCATGGACAGTATGATTTTTACATAGAAGATAATATGTTCTATAACACGATGACTTTATACAGGCAACAAGATAAATAAAACTAAATCCCGCTGATATTTTCATTATATCAGCGGGATTTCTGTTATCCGTCCCAAGATCCTACCGTTCGTCCCAGAAATATTGACATAATAATTCCAAATGTTATAATAAAAGCAGAGTTTGATATAAGTGAGTGAATGAAATGATAAACCTACTTACACAGCATCTGTTATCTTTTTTAAAAGCAAATATAAACACTACCGAAGATGATATTGAAGTTTATAAATATGGCATTGAAATTACGATATCCTCTTTATTGAACATTATTATTATACTTATATTAAGTCTGATATTCAACAATGTTATATCTGGGTTATGCTTTTTGTTTTGTTTTATTTTACTAAGACAATTCACAGGGGGATATCATGCAGAAAGTTATTTTAAATGTAATTTAGCATTAGCAATTTCATACCTGTGTGTACTTTTTATCAGTAATTTCATTGCAAAATTACCGTTAAGCTTTGTTGAGGGATTATTGATTATAGGGTTAATTGTTGTAATCATATTTTCTCCTGTTAATAATAAGCATAAGCCTTTAACAGAGCAAAAGAAGAGCGTATGTAAAAGAGTATCTATTATTATATATTCAAGCTTAACTGTTGTATCTATTGTACTAAAATCACTTAGGATTTATTATGGGGCAGTAATTGCATTAACATTGCTTGTAGTGGCGTTAATGATTATTATTGAAATATATATGCAAAAGGAGGGGTATCATGAAAGCTAAAGAAATGATTGCAAATGCTGTAGCAAAAATTGCAAAGGCAATGGCTGTTAAATCATGTGGAGCAGCTTCCGTATGGGGTTCATATCAGCCGGATGAATCCAAAGCCGCAAAAATCTTGAATAAGTAATAGGCATTGAGGTATCAAACATATTTTATACAAATAAAACATGCAAGATAAATATTTTTATGATTGATAAAATCAATCGGAAAGGACTTTCAAATGAAAAAGACTTTTAAAAGAACAATGGCTGCTTTATTAGCAACCGCAACTATGGCTGTTGGAATGGGAGGATTTAGTGCAAATGCTGCTGTCATTCAGCGTGCACCTACGGGATATGTTTCTTTTGGTTCAGGAGCAACAGCAGGAATCTATCGTTCTTCTACACAAATAAGTATTAGTACGCAATGGAATAGCGGATCAACAGTTTATGTTGAACTAACTGGAACAAGTGGTGCGTCTGCATCAGGGGTAAAGAATAGATATGGTTATAACGGCTATGTTTCGTTGAATTATACTGGAAGTGGCTTTACATATGCAACATCTTATCATCAAGCTGGTGGCTCATCGATTAGTCTTGCTAGATAATTAGTGTCGCATTTTTTCAATACCAATTTAATAGACCGTTGCAAGTAAAAACATTTTTATGTGAGCAACGGTCTTATTGTTATAAATCATACAAGAAAAGGAGAATCTATCATGCGAAAAAAGGGATTACTTATTTTAATGATATCAGCACTTGCTCTTTCAGCTTGTGGCACAAATAATGCAAGTAATGATTCAGATTATTTATCCAGCCAGCAGAACACTTCTATTTCATCTGATTCTGCCACCTCTAACTCATATGGTGAGAATATGCAATATATAAAAAGTAATGCAGACTACTATGGAAATGGTGTGATCTTTGGAAATGACGCCGCATATTTTCTTGATTTTGACTCAATGGAAAAAGCACCACTTTGTGCTGTTCCAAATTGCACACATGACAACAGCGGATGTCTTGCACATACAATTGGCAATACACCGATCATGTACAATAACAACATTTATTATTTCAATGCAATTACTGGAGTAAATGAAAAATCTGATGGAAGAGAGTTTTATATTGATTCCAAATTTATGAAAGCAACAATTGATTCGTCCGAAACAGAAACAATCACAGAGTTTACAGATTGTATGCCGTGTCAGCCAAGCTGTTTTCTGTTAGCAGGCAACGAAGTCTTTTTTACTGCGGATGATATGTGTCCTGTACAAGATGAGTATGGCGTAATCAGTTACAGCAATACAGGAGGAACGCATTTTTTATGCAGTATCAATCTTGACACAGGGGAATATACGAATTATGGAAGTGTTTATGATGGCGATAAAGAATACGAATTTTCTCAAAATTCGAGTGGTGCAAATATAACCGGATATTATAATGGAAAAATGTATATTCAGTATGTCTTTATGAAAGAAGATCCTACTACTTTAGGCATTCCCGCTGAAGAAAATTGGACAGAGGTAAATTTTGAATTTGATACTGAATCTAAGGAACTTTTAGAAAGTGAATTACCTGTTGCAATGTACGCAAGTGATGATATATATGCTTACTTGGATGATGATTCTAAGCAAACCATTGTAATTACACCGGATAAGACATATACTGTTCCCCATTATGATCTTATGTCAACAAGTGCAAGGGTGATTAACGATAAAATCTTTTTTTATGATGAATGGTATGACTTATCGAATATGTCAAGGCATGGTTATGGAGCATATGAAGGGTATGAAGCTGTCGCTTATTATAATGACAGTTACATTTTTATCAATGGTGGAAGAAATGCAAAATTGACAGAAGAGGAGCTGCAGTCATTATAATGAATCATAATCTTGAGTTGCAAAATGTCAATAAACATTATGGCAAGAAGAAACATGCATTGTGTAATTTTAGTTTTTCATTTACAAATGGTATTTATGGACTTTTAGGTCCAAATGGTGCCGGAAAGTCTACATTGATGAATATTATAACAGACAATCTTTTACCAGATAAAGATGGTGGTAAAATTGTTTGGGATGGTGTGGAAACTCGAATATTAAAAGAAAAATTCCGAAGTTCTCTTGGCTTTATGCCACAACAACAAAATTTATATGAAAACATGACAGCTCATGTTTTTTTAAATTATATTGCTGCTTTGAAAGGACTTGATAGAAAAAGTGCCACAAATGAAATCTTTAAATTGATTGAACGAGTAGAACTTACAGATAGTATTGATAAAAAAATGGGTGGCTTTTCAGGGGGGATGAAACAAAGAGTTTTAATTACAGCTGCTCTTTTGGGGAATCCGAATCTCATTATTCTTGATGAACCGACAGCTGGTCTCGACCCGAAACAACGAGTAATTATGCGCAATATGATCACCAGTTTATCAGAAGAAAAGATTATTATTATTTCAACACATATTGTTTCTGACATTGAAAGTATCGCCAAAGAGATTCTTTTCCTAAAAGAAGGAACACTTATAGATAGCGGTACGATTCCCGAATTGCTTGAAAAAGTAACTACAAATGAAAAGACACTTGAAAATTTGTATATGCAATATTATGGGGAGATAAAATCATGAGAATATTTCTGACAGAACTTAAAAAGTTGTTCAGAGGTCATATTTTTCTGTTGATTTTAGGTGCTATACTCATTTTAAATGGTTATCTTATGTTCAGAATATCGAACACATCGGAATCATCTCCTGAAGATTACAGAACAATATATTCAGAATTATCTGATAGGACTGATCAGGAAAAAATGAATTGGCTTGATGATAAATGTAGTGATTTTTCTGGTAATCAATTGTACAATTGGACAGTATTGTATGAGCTTCAAGAAGAGTGTAGTCGTATTGTAAACTATCAGGAATATCTTGCGGGTATTGACCAGCAGGCGAAGTCAATGTCAAGTATATCCATATTTTCAAATCCTGATACTTTCAATTATCGAAGTATTATGACAATGCCATCCAAATATGAAAATATGCATGATGTTACTCCAACTTTTGATATATCCAAAGGGATTACACTTGCAACAGATAACAATTTTACTGATGCCTTCATCGCATTTCTTATTCTTTTTTCTGTGCTTTCATTTGTTATTTCAGATCGTGAGCAAGGAATATCCGGGCTTCTTTTCTCATTAAAAAAAGGACGGCGTACATTAATATGGATAAAAATTGGAACATTAGCAGTTGCAATATTTACAGTAATCCTGTTGCTCTATGCAGAAAATCTAGTGATTTCTGCTCAACTGTATGGCTTGGGGGATCTTTCCAGACCCATCCAATCACTGTCTGGATTTATTGGATGTAATTTAAAAATCAGCGTGCTCGGTTATCTTTTTATATACGCAGCATTTAAATTTTTAGCTTTTTTAGCGATTGGGACAATTCTTGTTCTCATTGCAATAAATACCAAAAATACAATTTCTTTTTATGGTATATCTGCAATCGTTCTTATTTTTGAAGGTATTACCGTTACTCAAATACAACCTCTTTCTCAATACAGTATTTTTTATTATATCAATATTCTTCATTTTACAAATTGTAATGATATTTTTTGCAATTTTAAAAACATCAATTTCTTTGATTACCCGATTGCTTTGGTGCCAACATCTGTATGTGTAATGATACTCATTGTAGGAACTTGCAGTATATTATCAGGTGTTCTCTATTCTACAAAGAGAAATTTAGAATATACACGTTTCTCAATGAAAGCGATGATTCCTTTTAAACATAAGGTTCATTCAAATCTTTTCTATACTTTTTATCAGTCACTTATTATGCAAAAAGGAGCCATTATTATATTGATTTTTATTGTGGTCATCAGTTTTATGAGCAGCGGCTTTATAAAAAAGTATGATGTTTCAGACGTTTATTATAAATTTTATTCTGAACAGTTGGAAGGTGATTTAACGCAGGAAAAGCTTGATTTTATAGAAAACGAATCTGATCGGTTTAAAGTTATTCAGTCACAAATAGATTCAATTGAAGAAAGTGGTGTTCATTCCTCTGAATTGGAAACTTTATACAAAGAGGTTGCACCAAGTTTGGGATTTTCTTTAATGCAAGAGAGAACGATTGTGATCAAAGACATGAAAAATGTGGAGATCTTTTATGATACAGGTTATAAAAGAGCACTGGGCGTTATGGGGTATGATGATGATATGCAATATGCTCTTGTCTGCATACTACTCTGTATTTTCCTTGTATCTCCAATGATTGCAAACGATAATCGCCATAGGATTTGTTCTGTAATAAATTCAACAAAGTCAGGTAGACGAAGTTATATGAGAAGGAATATTTTTGTTTCTGCTTTGTATGGTTTCATATCAGCTTTCTTATGGATGATTCCGTATGGATTGTCAATTTATCGATATTATGGCAGCAGTGGGCTATCAGCGTCCATTCATAGTATAGCAGATTTCATTGAGTTTCCATTGAATATTAGTGTTTTTCAGTATTTGATTTTTGTTTTTTGTTTGAGGTTGATATCGATGATATCGATTGCTCTGCTAATGCTGTTGATATCGAACCTTTGCAAAAATAATACAGTATCTACGCTGGTTAATTTTTTGATATTTGCGCTCCCAATTATTATTTATCTGTTTGGCGCAAAGATCATGGTAAACATTGGATTTAACCCACTTTTAAGTATTACTGTAATGTTAAATGACTTTTCTGCGATTCAGATTATAATTCCGATTCTAACTTTACTGTATATAATCGGTATAGCTATAAAAAGTAAAATTGCTATGAAACTTTAAATAAAAAATATGAGGCATACAAATTGCATGATTGCAGTTGTATGCCTCATGTTTTTTGAACAACGCAAAATTGGCATTTGTTTGAGTTGTTAGAGTGTGAATACAGGCACTCCTGTTTCAAATTCAATTTCTGAGATATATTCTATGATGAAATATCTGCAGTCTTCCCTTCTTGATGAAAAAGGACTCAAACATTTTGATGCCTGGGCAGCCAATTTTGCTGAAACTGTTACCGATAACCAGCTTTCACCCGAAGGTACCGGATATCAGCTTAAAACAAGATTCGCAAACTTCAATAACATGCCTGAGCTTATGAATATGTTCAAAGAATGCGCAGATATTAAGACTGCTGATATGCTGCATCTCCCTACTCCGGAATGTGAAATGACTACGGTTGTTGCCAAACCTACAGCAATACAGAAGGAGCTCATTGCTCACCTTGGAGAACGTGCTAAGCTTATAAGAATGCGTGCAGTGGATCCCAAGGATGACAACATGCCAATGATCACAAATGACGGACGCAAGATTGGTCTGGATCAGCGCCTTATGAATCCTGATCTTCCAGATGAACCTGATACAAAAATAAATCTGTGCGTTGATAATGTATTTAGTATCTGGAATGAAACAAGTGATGACTGTTCGACTCAGCTCATCTTCTCCGATCTGGGTGTCCCACAGAGTTCAGCCGATGAAAAGAAAAAAGGAAAACGTTTCAGTGTATACGATGATATTAAGTCAAAGCTAATATTAAAAGGCATACCGGCTGACCAAATAGCCTTTATACATGATGCCAAAACTGAAACTGCAAAAGACAGGCTTTTTTCAGATGTCCGTTCAGGAAAAATAAGAATTCTTATAGGCTCTACTTCAAAAATGGGCGCCGGAACAAATGTTCAGAATAAACTGATTGCCAGCCATGATCTAGATGCACCATGGAAACCGTCTGACATGGAACAACGCCGCGGCAGAATGGTCAGACAGGGCAACGAAAACAAACATGTTAAGCTATTCAGATATGTAACTGAAGGAACATTTGATGCTTATTTGTATCAGATGCTTGAAAATAAGCAAAAATTCATCAGTCAGGTTATGACCAGTAAATCACCTGTACGTTCATGCCAGGATGTTGATGATGTAACACTGAGCTTTGCAGAGGTCAAGGCACTGTCAGCCGGTAACCCTCTTATCAAAGAAAAAATGGATCTGGACATTGAAGTAGCAAAACTACGAATGCTGAAGGCAAACCATCAAAATGATCAGTTTCAGCTTGAAGATCGTGTGCTTAAAATACTACCAAAGCAGATCTCTGTACTTAATAGCAGAATTGCTGCCCTGAAAGATGACATAAAATTTATTTCATCTCTTCCTGTCCAGTATGACAAAGATAAAAATAAGGTCTTCCCCGGCATAATTTTAAATAATAAAGAAATATATGATAAAACTGAAGCTGGCAAGGCTCTTCTTGAAGCAGTCAGAGATACGGCACTTAATGACTCATCGAGGTTTAAAGAAATTGGAGAGTATCAAGGCTTTACAATAACAGCTGCGTTCGATGTTTTTAGCAAAGTATATGTTGGCGAGATAAAAAGGTGTACGTCATACAGACTTGAATTTGGCAGCAGTGAAACTGGCAATATAACTAGGCTGGATAATGTAATAAGCAGTATTGATAAGGAGCTTGTCAAATCACAGCATCAGTTTGATAACTGCATGAAACAGCTTGATGATGCAAAAGCTGAGTTGGGACAGGAGTTTCCTTATGAGAAAGAACTGACTGATAAGACACAGCGTCTTGAGGAGCTTACTAAACTGCTTGATATTTCAGCTCAGGAAGAAATCCAAGAACAGACAGACAGCAATGATTATTTCTTTGAAGTCTCTGAAGCACAGCTTAGTAGCCTTCAAAATGCTGGAATTCCATGTGATGCCAAAGCTCATAATGGCAAATTTTTAATTAAGGTTGATACTGTTAATCGTGAAATGGCAGAAAGTATAATTAAGCCTTCAAAGCATGCGATGAAAATGTGATATAATAGCACAAAAGCCTTGTTAGATGTTACCACCTTACAAGACTTTTGCTATTAGCTATGTGATTCTTCACTATACTATTTTATTGCTGTGGTTCCTGGATATTTAACCTGAATAAATTTTACTGGCTCTCCAAAATACTTTATTTCCCATTCAGTTCGGGTTTTGTATAGTTTTTTATCATACGTGAAATCTATATCAAATTTACCATTTGACTGTACTATAAAAGTTGCCGTTGTCCAACTTTTTTCTTTGCCAAATGTTTTTGTATAAGCTTGATGTAACTCTATTAACAGTCCATTTACTTCATCATAGTAATCAACTTTTTTACTTTCAGTTTCCTTATCATATCTATTAAAAAAATAATTACTGCTTATTATTACCTTTGTTTGCGACTCTTTAACACAGAAATACTGACATGCATTAAAATCTGTGCCTTCACCAAATAAATAGATAGAATCCCATGGAACAGGACAAAGATTAAACAGAATTGTTGCTATCTTGTTTTGTATTTTTTCAATTGTTACAGTCATTATTTTAATTCTCCATTTCCTAATACTTTATACAAGAGATAATTTATCTCTCTTTCAGACTCTCCCCGAATTCTTTCTTTATAGGATCAAGAAAATAATTTATTACGCTTCGTGTTCCGGTTTTTATTTCAACACTTCCTGATAAGCCAGTGATTATATTTATTTTATTGTTTGTATTCCTTGCTACTGTTTCACCTACACGCCTTGACTCAAAATATTTAAACGGCAGGGAAAACAAATGTCTGAACAGCTTGTAGCTTAGCATTACATCAATTCTGTTTGTTGTATGCGTAAACACATAGTTTTTTGCAATCCGAGTATGAGCTCATAAATATATACAACTGCTATTCCTATTGTAAGTATGTTAAATGTTGATATGCTGTTATGTACAAGTACCTTCTCCACTACTACCTGGGTCATTACAGGAGTAAGTATTCCAAAGATCTGCACTGTAAATACAGCTATGAGTATCTGTATATATTCCTTTTTATCTTGAGTATTGTCTGGATAAAGCACTTGAAGCTGAACACCGCTTCGGTATCCATAATGCCTTTCTTATTGATAAGTACTGCTCTACCGTCCCAGATCCCTGACAGTTCACTCCTTGTTTTTATCTCCGGCTATGTTTTATCCGGTGTCATGATCATAAACTTATCTTCTTTTGACTTAGCTACAATAAAAAATTCTCCGTTTGAGTGTCAAGCTATTATATGGGGGACTGCTTCTTTTAGTTTTCCAACATTCAGTTTGCATAACTTTGCTTTTAATTTAAGTAATTTTGCTGCCTGAATGATATCTAATTCTGATATTTTGTCCTATTTTTCAAGAACTGATAATGTTACAGCCTGCTCATGAGTGATAGGTATTCCGTAAAATTTAAATACTATCATTAAACATGACAGTCCGTTGTCCTGTGTATTAAGTTTTTCTGATTCTCCTTGTATGTCTGCATAAATATCCTGATTAAATTAATTTTCAACACCTGGCAGCAGCTTAGTATCTGCTGATGCCAGAAGTCTGAAAATTTCCGAAGAACTTACTTAGCTGAAGAAAACAGCTGGTTAGTCTGCATACTGTCTGTTATTACCAATGGAGTAATGCTGTCTGATATATTATCGTTTGATGCAAATGCGGACATATTTTCTGCAAGTATAATAGCCTGAATATCCGTCATATTACTTACTGTTGATGAATTTTCATTAACGATATCAGAATCAGTTGAATTAGTAATAATTGCCTGAGATGCTTGTGTTGTTACGGCACCGCCTTGTATATACTGGCTGTCATATGCCTCCTGTATTGCCTCTGCACCGGCCTGTGTCTGATCGTCAAACATATCCTGCTGTATTTGTGGAATTACCAAATCAAGACCATTATACTCAGAATTTACAGTACCTGTTGTACCATCAGCAAACTGAAGTTCAAAATGCTGATATCCGCTTGAGTATCTATAGTCAGGAATAATAATCTTATCATTACTGTCCTCACCGACACTGAGCTGAAGCATATAGTTTCCGATTGTACTTACTTTTATATCTGATGCTGATATTTCTTCCTCAAATTTCATAATATTATTAATTTTATCAGAGGATTCATAATCATTGATCAGATCAGTTCCATATCCGATTCCGTATATATATGTA